>BNBH01000004.1 GCA_014655195.1 Streptomyces cellulosae
ATCTGGCGTTGACTTTTGGCACGCTGTTGAGTTCTCAAGGAACGGACGCTTCCTTTGTACTCACCCTCTCGGGCTTTCCTCCGGGCGCTTCCCTTCGGTCTTGCGGTTCCGACTCTATCAGATCTTTTTCTCGACCTGACCCCCGGTCAGCGGGGTTTGTCTTTCCGGCCGTTGCGGGCCGTTCCGACGAGTGAGACTTTAGCGGATTCCCGGCTCCCGACCTAATCGGGGTCCTGCTCCCTTTCGGGTGCGGATTCCTCATTCCATGAATAAGCACGCCAATGACGCGCCCGCGGACAAGCCGCCGACGTCGATCAGGAGTGGTACTCACAGGATGGCTGTCCGGGGCCGACCGGAGTCGGTGCTCACGTCGGACAACTCGGAGAACACTACGGATCCCCCAGGTGCGTGTCAACTCGCTGCGGTGCCCCACCCCCGGGGCGTAGTCTCAGGGGCATGACGACGCGTACGCACAGCCAGTTCTGGTGGGCCGCCTGACGGCGGTCGTCCTGCGTATGCACCCAACGGCCGCCGCCTCGGCGGCCGTTTTGCTTTCTCCCTCCGGAGCTCGAGGGGCGGCCGTCCCGGACGGCGGCCTCGACGCTCGACAGGAGTGGGGAGAAGAGATGACTCGGGTCTTCAGCGGTATCAAGCCGACCGGACATCTGACGCTGGGGAACTACCTCGGAGCCATGCGGCGGTGGGCCACGGTCGACCAGTACCGGGCGGACGCACTGTTCTGCATCGTCGACCTGCACGCCCTGACCGTCGACCACGATCCGGCACGGGTGCGCCGGCTGAGCAGGCAGGCGGCCACGCTGCTGCTGGCGTCGGGGCTGGATCCGGAGCGGTGCACGGTGTTCGTGCAGAGCCATGTGGACGAGCACGCCCGGCTGTCGTACCTGCTGGAATGCGTGGCCACCGACGGCGAGATGCGCCGGATGATCCAGTACAAGGAGAAGGCGGTGCGCGAGCAGCGGCGGGGCGGGAGCGTGCGGCTGTCGCTGCTGACGTATCCGGTGCTGATGGCGGCGGACATCCTGGCGTACGGGACGGACGAGGTGCCGGTCGGGAACGACCAGACGCAGCACGTGGAGCTGGCGCGGGACATCGCGGTGCGGTTCAACCAGCGGTACGGGCACACGTTCGTCGTGCCGCGGGCGACCAGTCCGGCGGTGGCGGCGCGCGTGATGAACCTGCAGGAGCCCGGTTCGAAGATGGGCAAGAGCGACGACACCGGGCCGGGGATCGTCTATCTGCTGGACGAGCCGGAGGTGGTGCGGAAGAAGGTCATGCGGGCGGTGACCGACAGCGGCACCGGGGTCGTCTACGACCGGGCGTCGCGGCCGGGGCTCGCGAACCTGCTGGAGATCCTCGCGGCCTGCACCGGCGGGGATCCCGAGCGGCTGGCGGGGTCCTACGACGGGTACGGGGCGCTGAAGAGAGACACGGCGGACGCGGTGATCGAGGTGCTGCGGCCGCTGCGGGAGCGGCACCAGGAGCTGTGCGCCGACCCGGGTTATCTGGAGGGCGTGCTGCGGGAGGGCGCCGCGCGGGCGCGGGGGATGGCGCGGCCGACGGTGGACGCCGCCTACCGGGCGATCGGCCTGCTGCCGGCCTCGGAGGACGTGGCGGCGGCTCCGTCGGGCGCGGCCCGGTAGGTGCGGCGGGCGGCCGCGGCGCGGTGACGTAGCCGCGGCCTGCCGGGGTCAGCCGGTCAGCCGTTGTTGCCGGAGGCCAGTTCGCGGCTGCGGTCGCGGGCGGCTTCCAGGGCGGCGATGAGGGCCGCGCGGACGCCGTGGTTCTCCAGCTCGCGGATGGCGTTGATGGTGGTGCCGGCGGGGGACGTGACGTTCTCCCGCAGCTTCACGGGATGTTCGCCGCTGTCGCGGAGCATCGTCGCGGCGCCGATCGCGGACTGCACGATCAGGTCGTGCGCCTTGTCGCGGGGCAGGCCGAGCAGGATGCCTGCGTCCGTCATGGCCTCGACCAGGTAGAAGAAGTACGCCGGGCCGGAGCCGGAGAGCGCCGTGCAGGCGTCCTGCTGGGACTCGGGCACGCGGAGGGTCTTGCCGACGGCGCCGAAGATCTCCTCGGCGTGGGCGAGGTGGTCCGCGGTGGCGTGGCGGCCGGCGGAGATGACCGACATGGCCTCGTCGACAAGGGCGGGGGTGTTGGTCATGACGCGGACGACCGGGGTGCCCTCGGCGAGGCGCTCCTCGAAGTACGCGGTGGGGATGCCCGCCGCGCCGCTGATGACCAGGCGGTCGGCGGGGACGTGCGGGGCGAGCTCGTCGAGGAGGGTGCCCATGTCCTGCGGCTTGACCGTGAGGATGAGGGTGTCGGCGGTCTTGGCGGCTTCCTGGTTGGTGACCGGGGTGACGCCGTGACGCGCGCGGAGCTCGTCGGCGCGTTCCCGGCGGCGGGCGGTGACCAGGAGGTCGGCGGGGGACCAGCCGGCGCGGATCATTCCGCTGAGCAGGGCTTCGCCGATCTTGCCGGTGCCGAGGACTGCGACTTTCTGGGTCATGGCTGGGGGTGCCCTCCGGGGGTGGGTCGTCCTGGGGCGATTGTCCCATCCGGAGGGTGGTGGGGGCGGGGGTGTCCGGTGGGCGGACGGGCCTGTGGGGGTGCGGGACGGGTGGTTCGCCCCCGCCGCCCCTTCCCTTCCCGTCCCTGGGGCTGCGCCCCAGCCCCCTATCGGCCCTTCGGGCCTCGTCCTCAAACGCCGGACGGGCTGTCAGGGCGTCCTTCGTTTCAAGGTGGCCGCGCCCAGGGTCAGGACCAGCAGGGCCACCGCTGCCACGATCGTGACGTCGCGGACGAAGGCCGTCGTCAGGTCGGCGTGGTGGAGGACCTCGTTCATGCCGTCGACCGCGTAGGACATGGGGAGGACGTCGGAGATCGTCTCCAGGACCGGGTGCATGGCGTCGCGCGGGGTGAAGAGGCCGCACAGCAGCAGCTGGGGGAAGATCACCGCCGGCATGAACTGCACCGCCTGGAACTCGGACGCCGCGAACGCCGACACGAACAGGCCGAGGGCGGTGCCGAGGAGCGCGTCGAGCAGGGCGACCAGGAGCAGCAGCCAGGGGCTGCCGATGACGTCGAGGTCCAGGAACCACACCGCGAGTCCGGTGGCGAGGGCCGACTGGACGACCGCGACGGCGCCGAAGGCGAGGGCGTACCCGGCGATCAGGTCGCCCTTGCCGAGGGGCATGGCGAGCAGGCGTTCCAGGGTGCCGGAGGTGCGTTCGCGCAGGGTGGCGATCGACGTGACCAGGAACATCGTGATCAGCGGGAAGATACCCAGCAGCGAGGCGCCGATGGTGTCGAAGGAGCGGGCGCTGCCGTCGAAGACGTAGCGGAGCAGGAAGAGCATCACGCACGGGACGAGGATCATCAGCGCGATGGTGCGCGGGTCGTGGCGGAGCTGGCGCAGGACCCGGGCCGCGGTGGCGGTGGTGCGGGGCAGGCTGAGGGCGCCGGTGGCGGTCATCGGGTGGACTCCTCGGTACGGGCGGACGCGGCGGCCTCGTCGACCAGGCGGAGGAACGCGGTCTCGACGGTGTCGGCGCCGGTGCGGGTGCGCAGCTCCTCGGGGGTGCCCTCGGCGAGGACCTCGCCCGCGCGCATGAGAAGCAGCTGGTGGCAGCGCTCGGCCTCGTCCATGACGTGGGACGAGACGAGGAGGGTGGCGTCGCGCTCCTCGGTGAGGTTGTGGAAGAGCTGCCAGAGGTCGCGGCGGAGTACGGGGTCCAGGCCGACGGTGGGTTCGTCGAGGACCAGCAGCTCGGGTGTGCCGAGGAGGGCGACGGCGAGGGAGACGCGGCTGCGCTGGCCTCCGGAGAGGGCGCCGGCGAGGGAGTCGGCGTGGCCGGTGAGGTCGACGTCGGCGATGGCCCGGGTGACGTTCTCGTGGCGGCGGTCGGCGGCGGCCCGGCCGGGGTCGAGGATCGCGGCGAAGTGGTCGAGGTTCTGGCGGACGGTCAGGTCGTCGTAGACGGACGGGGCCTGGGTGACGTAGCCGATGCGGGTGCGCAGGGACGGGTGGCCGGCGGGGCGGCCGAGGACGTCGAGGGTGCCGGTGACCTTGGCCTGGGTGCCGACGACGGCGCGCATCAGCGTGGACTTGCCGCAGCCGGAGGGGCCGAGGAGGCCGGTGATGCGGCCGCGGGGGACCGTGAAGCCGAGGCCGCGCAGCACGGTGCGGGAGCCCCGGACGACGGTGAGGTCCTGGGCGTGGACGGCCGGCTCCTCCGGGGGCCGGGAGGAGTAATTCATCATGTGATGAATACTCCTCCCGGCGGCGCGGACGCGTCAAGCCGCCGGCGGCTTGGAAGCGAGGAGGAGGACGACGTCGTACGTCTCCTCGACGATCCCGTCCGGGAAGACCTCGAGGACGTGGCGGCGCTCCTCGGCGAGGAAGGCGGTGGTGCGGCCGGGGTCCTGGACGAGGAAGAGGGAGTGGCTGCCAATGTTGGCCAGGTGGGCGTCGACCGGGATGCGGCGGCTCCAGCGGACCAGGTGACGGCTCAGGCCGAGGCGGCCGGAGGGGTCGGCGACGGGGGCGTCGAGGTCGTCCTTCCCGCGGGAGAAGTCCCGCCCGAAGTGCTCGCCGGCCCGGGCGGACGCCTCGGCGATCCACGGGACGTCGAGGGCGCTGGTGTTCCACCACAGGGCGAGTGAGCCGCCGGGGCGCAGCACGCGCAGGGCCTCCGGGACGGAGCGGGCGGGGTCGGTCCAGTGCCAGGACTGGGCGTAGGTGATCAGGTCGGCGCTGTCGGCGGCGAGAGGGAGGGCGTTGCCGTCGCCGCGGACGACCGGAGTGCCGGGGAGGCGGCGGCGGAACTCCGCGGCCATGTCCTCGCCGGGCTCGACGGCGACGACGTGCGCGCCGCGCTCGAGGAGGCGGGCGGTGGCCAGGCCGGTGCCGGCGCCGATGTCCGCCACCCGGGTGCCCGCGAGCGGGCGGCCGGTGAGGTCCTCGATCGCGTCGAACAGGGCGGGCGGATAGGTGGGGCGGTGGTCGGCGTACTGCGCGGCGACCGCGTTGAAGGAGTGGGCGCGGGCGGTGTGGGTGACCTGGTCGGCCCCGGATGTCGTCATACGGCCATGGTCGCCGTGGGACGGGGTGGGGGGTGTCGGTTCTCCCCCGGCTGAACGGCTCAGGCGTCGTGGCGGCGGCGCTTGCGGGCGGGGTTGCCGGAGCGGCGGGTGATGCGGCGGTCGTACTCCTGGCGGGCCTGCTCGTACTCGGCGCGGTGCAGCTTCTCGCCGGGGGCCTCGGTGAGGGAGCGGAAGAAGTAGGCGAGGAGCGAGCCGACGAAGCCGATGGACAGGAGTCCGCGCAGGGACGACTGGCGGTCGGGGTCGGGGCGGGTGGAGAAGGAGGACCAGGTGTGGCCGAAGGCGAGGGCGCTGCAGACGGCGAACATCACGACGACGAGCAGCGAGACGAAGCCGCCGACGGCGGCGATCTGGAGCCCCTGGTAGGCGAACCGCAGCACGAAACACGCGGCGGCCGCGGCGGCCAGCGACCCGACGGCGACACCGAGCCGCCGGACGCCGTACCCACGGGAGCGGTCGACCCAGGTCGTCCCGAAGAAGCGGAGGGGTTCGGGCTGGGGCCCGGCGGGGGTGACCGGGACGCCGTTCGTGCGGTTCTCTTCTGCGCTCACGGTTCGATTGTGACTCCTCCCCCAGGCGACCGCGGGACGCCCCCGCCCCGTCGAGGGGGGCCGGCGGCGTCCCGCGCGTAAGGCGTCTAGCAGCGGGGGGCGACATACCCGTCGCTGCCGGTGCGGACGTAGGCGTCGGAGACGTACTCGCCGCTGCCGATCCTGTCCCAGATGTTCGAGGTGCCGTAAGGGCCCGTCACCCGGGTGCCCGGCGTCTGGCATCTGATCCGGACCTGGGCGCCCTCGGGCAGGACGCGGACGACCGTGTAGCCGGTGCCGGGACCGCTGCGGACGTTCAGCCGGTAGCCGGGCGCCACCGGATACGACGCCGCGAGCGCGGCCGCCGTGACCGTCACCTCCGCCGCTTTCCCGGCGTCCGTGACGGCTCTGCTCTGGTCAACAGACATGGAGAACCTCCCCCGTTGCACCCCACGACCTTCATGGGGCCACGTTGATTCTCCTGTTATCACTCATGAAGCATCAATGCACAATTCGCACAAGGAGACGGCCACGCCGCATCTGTCCCGCACACACCATCGACTAGGCTCCGACCGTCGCGCGCGCGATCGAGCAGCACGGGGGGGTGGTTCCATGACGCCGCAGCGGAACACCGGACCGGGTGCGGAAGCGGAACTTCCTGAGTACGCCGGTCACTACCGTCTCGAGTCCTGCCTGGGTTCCGGGGGCATGGGCGTCGTGCACCTGGCGCGCAGCACCTCCGGCATGCGGGTCGCGGTGAAGGTCGTCCACGCCCGCTACGCCATGGACCCCGAGTTCAGGGGGCGCTTCCGGCAGGAGGTGGCAGCCGCCCGACGGGTGAGCGGCGCCTTCACCGCACCCGTCGTCGACGCCGACCCGGACGGCGAACGCCCCTGGATGGCCACCCTCTACATCCCCGGTCCGACGCTCTCGGAACAGGTGAACCGGAGCGGGCCCATGGACGCGGACCAGTCACGTCGCCTGATGGCGGGGCTGGCCGAGGCGCTGCGGGACATCCACCGCGTCGGCGTCGTGCACCGGGATCTCAAGCCGAGCAACGTACTGCTCGCCGACGACGGCCCCAAGGTCATCGACTTCGGCATCTCCCGGCCCAGGGACAGCGAACTGCGCACCGAGACCGGCAAGTTGATCGGAACGCCGCCCTTCATGGCGCCCGAGCAGTTCCGGAGCCCCCGCGAGGTGGGTCCCGCCGCCGACATGTTCGCGCTCGGGTCGCTCATGGTGCACGCGACGACCGGGCGCGGCCCCTTCGACTCCGACAGCCCCTACGTCGTCGCCTACCAGGTCGTGCACGACGAGCCCGACCTGACGGGCGTGCCGGAGTCCCTCGCGCCCCTGGTGAGGCGCTGTCTGGCCAAGGACCCCGACGACCGGCCCACGCCGGACGAACTCATGCGGGACCTGAGGTCGGTGTCGGCGGCGTACGACACGCAGGTGTTCGTGCCTGCGCAACGCACATCCGACGCCCAGGAGTTGCCCAAGGCGCGCAAGGCTTCCGACTCGGGGGAGCCGTCCGACGGGGCGAAGTCCGGCGCGCCGGAGGAAGCCACCGCTGAGCCCCCGGCGGACGACGTGTCCCCGAAGCGCTCCTTCCTGCGCCCGGGCCGACGGGCGGCCCTGGTGGCCGGGGTGCTGTGTGTGGCCGTGCTCGGCGGGTTCGCCACGCTCCAGGCGTTCGACGACACTCCCCCGCCGCGCCGGACCGCCGCCGCGCAGAGCACGCCGGCCGGCTCGGCCCTCTGGGCGACGGTGCCCGTCTCGGAGGACAGCGGAGTTCCCCAGTGCACGTACGGGGCCGGGAAACTGCTGTGCGCGGTGCCCGGTCTGGTGTTCGCCCTCGACCCGGCCGACGGCCGTACCGTGTGGCGGCACGACGTCGCCCCGGCGACGACGCGCGGCGAACCTCCCGTCCTGTCCGCCGGTCTGCTGCAGCCCTCCCTCGACCGGATCGGCGAGCTGGAGGCGCTCGACCCGGCATCGGGCGAGCAGGTGTGGCACAAGGAGGACACGCCCGCCTACGGGGGAATCCAGGCGGCGGGCGACACCCTGCTGCTGACCGCCTCCGACGGGACGGTCACGGGCGTGGACAGCGCCTCGGGCGAGACCCGGTGGTCCCGCCGGATCCCCGGCCAGACCGTGCCCTACTTCACGTCCTTGAGCGGAGAGCAGGATCCCGCGGCCTACACGGTGACCACCTCCGACGACGGGAGCACGACCCGCGTCACGGCGGTCGACCCGGCGACGGGGGACGTGCGGTGGGACGACGAGTTCGAGGGGACTCTGAAGCTCGCGGGGACTGCCGGCGGTGACCTGTTCCTCCTCGCCGACGGAGGCATCAACGGGGACACCGCGGCCGTGGTCCGGTACACGCCCGACACCGGCGAGACGCAGCGCGTCGAGCTGCCCGTGCCGGTCGCGCAAGCGGTTGCCGGCGTGCGGGGCGAAACCGTGTACCTCATGGGAGCGGGCGGCTCGCTCGTCGCCGTCGACATGGCCGCCGGCGAACAGCAGTGGCGGCTGGAGACGGGGATCAGCTGGGGTTCGGTGCCCGCCGCCGACGGACGGCACGTCTACGTCTCCGCTCCCGACGGACGGCTGCTCGGCGTCGACGCCCGTACGGGCAAGCTCCTGGGGCAGACCCGGCTGCGGCTCGGGCCCGCGTCCGACCGGATCTCCGGGGAACTGGCCGCGCCCGTCGTGGTGGACGGCCGCGTCGTCGCGGGGGCCCCCGACGGCACCGTCTTCGCCGTCGACGCGGGCGGCCCCGCCTCCTGGTGACAGGAACCGGGGTCGTACCGGCGAGCCAGGAGCCTCAGCCCAGCTTGGTCACGTCCCGCACCGCGCCCTTGTCCGCGCTCGTCGCCATCGCCGCGTAGGCGCGCAGGGCCGGGGAGACCTTGCGGTCGCGGTTCTTCGGGGCGTAGCGGCCCGCGAGGGCCTCCTCGCGGCGGGACAGCTCCTCGTCGGAGACCAGCAGCTCGATGGAGCGGTTGGGGATGTCGATGCGGATGCGGTCGCCGTCCTCGACCAGGGCGATCGTGCCGCCGGAGGCCGCCTCCGGGGAGGCGTGGCCGATGGACAGGCCGGAGGTGCCGCCGGAGAAGCGGCCGTCGGTGATGAGGGCGCAGGCCTTCCCCAGGCCGCGGCTCTTCAGGTACGACGTCGGGTACAGCATCTCCTGCATGCCGGGGCCGCCCTTGGGGCCCTCGTAGCGGATGACGACGACGTCGCCCTCCTTCACCTGCTGGGTGAGGATCTTCCGCACGGCCTCCTCCTGCGACTCGCAGACGACCGCCGGGCCCTCGAAGGTCCAGATGGACTCGTCGACGCCGGCCGTCTTGACCACGCAGCCGTCGACGGCGAGGTTGCCGCGCAGCACCGCGAGGCCGCCGTCCTTGGAGTAGGCGTGCTCGGCGGAGCGGATGCAGCCGCCCTCGGCGTCCTCGTCGAGGGAGTCCCAGCGCTCGGACTGGGAGAAGGCCTCGGCGGAGCGCTTGCAGCCGGGGGCCGCGTGCCACAGCTCGACCGCCTCCGGGGAGGGGGAGCCGGCGCGGATGTCCCAGGTCTTCAGCCAGTCGGAGAGGGACGGGCTGTGGACGGCGTGGACGTCCTCGTTGAGCAGGCCCGCGCGGTGGAGCTCGCCGAGCAGGGCGGGGATGCCGCCCGCGCGGTGCACGTCCTCCATGTAGTACGTGCGGTCCTTGGCGACGTTCGGGGCGACCTTCGCCAGGCACGGCACGCGGCGGGAGAGGGCGTCGATCTCGGTGAGGCCGAACGGCACCTCCGCCTCCTGGGCGGCGGCCAGCAGGTGCAGGATCGTGTTGGTGGAGCCGCCCATGGCGATGTCCAGCGCCATCGCGTTCTCGAACGCCTGGAAGGTGGCGATGTTGCGGGGCAGGACCGTCTCGTCGTCCTGCTCGTAGTAGCGACGGGTGAGGTCCATGACCGTCTCGGCCGCGCGGACGTAGAGGTCCTTGCGGGCGGTGTGGGTGGCGAGGACCGAGCCGTTGCCGGGGAGGGAGAGGCCGATGGCCTCGGTGAGGCAGTTCATCGAGTTGGCGGTGAACATGCCGGAGCAGGAGCCGCAGGTCGGGCAGGCGTTCTCCTCGATGCGGAGCACGTCCGCGTCGGACACCTTGTCGTTGGCGGCCTCGACCATCGCGTCGATCAGGTCCAGCGTGCGGACCGTGCCGTCGACCAGGGTGGCCCGGCCGGACTCCATGGGGCCGCCGGAGACGAAGACGGTCGGGATGTTCAGCCGCAGCGCGGCGTTGAGCATGCCCGGGGTGATCTTGTCGCAGTTGGAGATGCAGATCAGGGCGTCCGCGCAGTGCGCCTCGACCATGTACTCCACGCTGTCCGCGATCAGGTCGCGGGAGGGCAGCGAGTAGAGCATGCCGCCGTGGCCCATGGCGATGCCGTCGTCGACGGCGATGGTGTTGAACTCGCGCGGGATGCCGCCGGCCGCGACGACCGCCTCGCTGACGATCCGGCCGACCGGCGCCAGGTGCGTGTGGCCGGGGACGAACTCGGTGAAGCTGTTGGCGACGGCGACGATCGGCTTCCGGCCGATGTCCGCACCGGGTACACCGGAGGCGCGCATAAGGGCGCGGGCGCCCGCCATGTTGCGGCCGTGGGTGACTGTGCGGGACCTCAGCTCGGGCATCGTCGCTCGCTCCTTCAGACCTTCGGGGAGTCTCCGCCAGAGAGTTCTGACTGCATCGAGCGTACGCCGGTCATCCAGAGGGCGGGACAAGGTGTCCGGAATGCGATACGCGTGTCTCAGGCGTCCCGCGCTCAGGGCCCGGTCAGGTGGCCCTGCACGACGGGCGCGACCCGCCGGACGATGTCCTCGGGGTCCGCCGATGCCAGCGGCTCGACCCGGATCACGTACCGGATCATCGCGATGCCGACGAGCTGCGCGGCGGCCAGCTCTGCCCGCAGTTCCGCGTCGGGCCGGTCCAGCTGTCCGGCGACCCGGCGCAGCAGCTGAGTGGCGACGAGGCGGCGGAAGACGGCGGCCGCGGCGTCGTTGTTGACGGCGGAGCGGACGATCGCGAGCAGCGGGGCGCGCGTGACCGGGTTCTCCCACAGGCCGATGATCATGCGGGTCATCCGCTCGCCCACCTCGTCGAGCGGCCCCTCGACCACTGAGTCCCGCTGGTCGAGCACCGGTTGGAAGGCGACCTCGACGGCGGCCTCGAAGACCCGCTCCTTGGTGCCGAAGTAGTGGTGCACGAGGGCGGAATCGACTCCGGCGGCCTTGGCGATGCCGCGTACGGACGTCTTCTCGTAGCCCCGCGCGGAGAACTGCTCGCGGGCCGCGTCGAGGATGCGGTCGCGGGTGCCGGCCGACTCGCCGGCCGGGGGGCGTCCGCGGCGCCGGGGGGCGCCGGCGCCGTTCGGGGAGGCGGCCGGGCCGTCGCTCGCGGTGACGCCGTTCATCGCCGCGGCACCCGGAGGGAGGAGGGGGTGGACAGGGAGGAGGGGGAGGACGCCGAGGCGAGGTGGAGGCGGGTGAAGGCGAGCGCCTCCGCCAGGTCGGCCTCACGTTCGGCGCTGGACATGGCGCGCCGGGTGTTGACCTCGATCACGACATGACCGTCGAAGCCGCTGCGCGCCAGCCCCTCCAGGACCTCGGCGCACGGCTGGTCGCCGCGGCCGGGCACCAGGTGCTCGTCCTTGGCGGAGCCCCGGCCGTCGGCCAGGTGCACATGTCCCAGCCGGTCGCCCATGCGCTCCACCATCTGCAGGGTGTCCGTGCGGGACGTGGAGGCGTGGCTGAGGTCGATCGTGAAGTGGCGGTAGTCCTCCTTGGTCACGTCCCAGTCGGGGGCGTACGCCAGCATCTCGCGGTCGCGGTAGCGCCAGGGGTACATGTTCTCCACGGCGAACCGCACGTCGGTCTCGTTCGCCATCCGCCAGATGCCGTCGACGAAGTCGCGGGCGTACTGCCGCTGCCAGCGGAACGGCGGGTGGACGACGACCGTCGACGCGCCGAGCTTCTCGGCGGCCGACCTGGCCCGCTGGAGCTTGGTCCAGGGGTCGGTGGACCACACGCGCTGCGTGATCAGCAGACAGGGCGCGTGGACGGCGAGGACGGGGATGCGGTGGTAGTCGCTGAGCCGGCGGAGGGCCTCGATGTCCTGGCTGACCGGATCCGTCCAGACCATCACCTCGACGCCGTCGTACCCGAGGCGCGCGGCGATCTCGAAGGCCGTCGCCGTCGACTCCGGGTACACGGAGGCCGTCGACAGGGCGACCTTCGCATCCGGGATGCGGACTACGTCCCTTGCTTCTGCCACGAGCCTCAGGTTACGGGGTGGGGTGGGGGCGGTGCGGGGTGCCGCCTGGCCGTTGTGGCGTTTGCCATAGCGGGGCGCGGGGCGTTCCGGGCGGCCCCTGTCGGCGGTCAGGCCGGGCCCATGTGGTCGAGGCGGCGGAGTATGACGCCCTCCCGCAGCGCCCAGGGGCAGATCTCCAGCCGCTCCACGCCGAACAGGTCCATGGCGCCCTCGGCGACCATCGCGCCGGCGAGGAGCTGGCCCGCGCGGGCCTCGGAGACGCCCGGCAGCTCGGCGCGCTCGGCGGCGGTCATCCCGGCCAGCCGCGGCACCCACGCCTCCAGCGACTCCCGCTTCAGCTCCCGCTGGACGTACAGCCCCTCGGCGGAGCCCGGGGCGCCCGCGAGCCGGGCGAGCTGCTTGAACGTCTTGGAGGTGGCCACCACGTGGTCCGGCGCCCCGAAGCGGCTGAACTCGCCGACCGTGCGGGCTATCTCCGTGCGCACGTGGCGGCGCAGCGCGCGGACCTCCTCGGCCTCGGGCGGGTCGCCCGGCAGCCAGCCGGCGGTGAGGCGGCCCGCGCCGAGCGGCAGCGACACGGCCGCGTCGGGCTCCTCGTCCAGGCCGTAGGCGATCTCCAGGGAGCCGCCGCCGATGTCGATGACGAGCAGCTTCCCGGAGGACCAGCCGAACCAGCGGCGGGCGGCGAGGAAGGTGAGCTTGGCCTCCTCCTCCCCGCTGAGCACCTGGAGTTCGACGCCGGTCTCCTCGCGGACGCGGGCGAGGACGTCGTCGGCGTTGCGGGCGTCGCGGACCGCGGAGGTCGCGAACGGCAGCAGCTCCTCCACGCCCTTGTCCTCGGCTGCCTGCAGCGCCTCGTGCACGACCGCCACGAGCCGGTCGATGCCGTCGGGGCCGATCGACCCCTCGTCGTCGAGGAGCTGGGCGAGGCGCAGTTCGGTCTTGTGGGAGTGGGCGGGCAGCGGCCGCGCGCCGGGGTGGGCGTCGACCACCAGCAGATGCACCGTGTTCGAGCCCACGTCGAGGACACCGAGTCTCATGTACGAAACGCTACTGCCGGCGGCGCTCCGTGTTGTCCGCTTCTCGACAGCCGGACCGGTGCCGGGTACGGCCCGGGGCGACTTACCCTGGACGCGTGCCAAAGACGAAAAAGGCGAAGGACGAGAAGACGGACAAAGCGGCCAGGAAGGACAAGCGGGCCGGGACGGCCGTGGATCCTTCGCGGGTGCCGGCCCCGCCGCAGGCGCCTCGCCCCGCGCCCGCCGACGACGAGCAGGGCCTCGACTTCGCCCGGGCCTGGGTGGAATTTCCTGATCCGGCGGACGACGAGCAGGTCTTCCGCTGTGATCTGACATGGCTCACCTCGCGGTGGAACTGCATCTTCGGCAGCGGCTGCCAGGGCATCCAGGCGGGCCGCGCGGACGACGGGTGCTGCACCCTGGGTGCCCACTTCTCCGACGAGGAGGACGAGAAGCGCGTCGCCGAGCATGTGGCGCGTCTCACACCGGACATCTGGCAGCACCACGCGGAGGGCACCCGCAACGGGTGGATCTCCGAGGACGAGGACGGCGAGCGGCAGACGCGCCCGTTCCAGGGCTCGTGCATCTTCCAGAACCGTCCCGGTTTCAAGGGCGGCATGGGCTGCTCGCTCCACATCCTCGCCCTCAAGGAGGGCCGCGAGCCGCTGGAGACCAAGCCGGACGTCTGCTGGCAGCTCCCGGTCCGGCGTACGTACGACTGGATCGACCGGCCCGACGACACGCGCGTGCTGCAGGTGTCGATCGGCGAGTACGACCGGCGCGGCTGGGGCCCGGGCGGCCACGACCTGCACTGGTGGTGCACGTCGGCGACGTCGGCGCACGGCGCGGGCGAGCCGGTGTACGTCTCCTACCGCGCGGAGCTGATCGAGCTGATGGGCAAGGCGGGGTACGACCGGCTGGTCGAACTGTGCGAGGAGCGGCTGGCCGCGCAGCTGCCGCTGCTGGCGCCGCACCCGGCGGACCCGTCCTGACGGGCCGCTCACGGCGTACGAAGGCGCCCGTCCCCCGCGACAGGGGGCGGGCGCCTTTCCTCGTCCTACGACGTGCCCGGGTCCGGGGTGTTCGTGCCGGCGGGCGTGGAGTCGCCGGGCTCCGGGGGGCCGGGGTCCGAGGGCGACGGGCCGGTGGGGGTCGGATCGGTCGGGGTGGGGTCGTCCGTCGAGGGCCCCGGGTCAGGGTCCGAGGAGGACGGCGGGTCGGTGGGCGTGGGATCCGAGGGCGTCGGGGTCGTCGGCGTGGGGTCCGGGTGCGAGGGCGACGGGGGCGGGCCGCTCGGGGTGCCCGGGGCCGACGGGGAGCCGGTGACCGGGCCGGCCGGGGCGGGGCCGTACCCCTCGATGGACACCACCGAGCCCGCCGGGGCGATCGCCACCGTGGCCCGCCAGTGGCCGGCCGGCTCGCGCAGCTGGTCGACGAAGACCCGGAGCGTGACCGACTCGCCCGGGGCGAGGGTGCCCGACGAGCGGTTCAGGTAGAGCCAGGAGGCGCCGGTGGACGCGGACCAGCGGACCGGTCGGTCGCCCCGCGCGGTCAGGGTGATCAGCGTGGTGTCGCCGCTCCGGGCGGCCGTCACGCCCAGCGCGGCGGCGCCCTTGTGCCCCGCGCCGGCGACCTCGACGACCTCCACGGACACGTCCGGTTCGCCGTCGGCGCCGAAGCGGGCGCCGGGGCGGGGCTCGGCGTTGCCCGCGTTCTCGTAGCCGGCGCCGCCCTCGCCGTCGAAGTCCACGGTGCCGTCCTCGCGGGCGGAGGACGGGCCGCCGCCCAGTCCCTCGCCCACCGGGGTGCCCCGGTAGGCGGCCCACAGCGCCAGCACGGGCGCGGCGACGACCGTGGCGACGACGGTCGTCGTGACGGCACGCGCGCGGAGGCGGTCGCGGCGGGCGACACGGTCCTTGGGGTCCATGGGGAAGCCGCGCCGGTCGAAACGGGGCGCGCCGCCGCGCGGACGGGGGTGGTGCGTGAGGGCGGTGTTCAGGGCGGCGGTGGGCGCGGGCACGAGGGGCAGGGTGTCCGGGGTGACGCTGGTGCCGGGCCACCGTCCCGGGACGGCCCGCTCGGCGGTACGGCGGCAGCGCGGGCAGTCGTCGACATGGCGGACGAGTTCGCGGCGCAGCGTGGTGCCGAGCACCATCCCCGGGTCGCCGGTGAGGTGCGCCACGCCCGGACAGGCGCCGGTCTCCACGACGGCGAGGGCCGCGCGGGTGCGCTCCACCTCGCAGGCGGCGGTGGCGAGCAGCTCGCGCGCCGCGGCCGGGGCCATGCCGAGCACGGCGGCGACCTCGTGGGCGGCGAGACGGTGCCGTACGGCGAGCTCGAGCGCCTCGCGCTGCTCCGGGCTGGTCCCGGCGGCCTCCGGCCAGGCCAGCGCGGCGAGTTCACGACGGCGCCGCTCCTGCTCCTCGGGGGGTACGGCGGGGGCGTCCTGGTGTTCCTGGGAGGCGCGCTGCCTGGCGGAGCGGCCGCCGGCGTGCGAGGCCTGACGTTTCTGCCGGGCCTCGGCCAGCTTGCGCAGACACGCCCAGCGGGCGAGGGCGTACAGCCACGCCCGGAGGCTGCCGAGTTCGTCCAGGACGTGCCGGTCGCGGCGCTCCGCGAGGTGGAGCGCGTCGGCCAGGGCGGCGGTCGCCGCGTCGTGGTCGCACAGGACGGACAGGCAGTAGGTGAACAGGCCGTCCAGATGCGGCTCGTAGCGGTCGGCCGGCCGCCGGGCCAGCGTGCGCGCGGCCGCTCGGTCGCGCGCTTCCCGGTGCGTCCGGTGGGTTCCGGTCGTACGGGTGGACGTACGGGTCGAGGTGTCCGGGCCGCTGCTCGTCATTCGGCGACCGTAGGGGCCGTGGGGCGACGCCTTCCGGCGCCGTGCGCACTTTTAATCCGTACGGGTGAAACGATCCCTCAATCCGGGGACAGGAACCTTTCCCCGCCCGGTGAGCGGCCACGACACGGGGCGGGCCGCGTCTGGGACGCGTGCGCCTTCCGAGCCCCGCCGGGACCTCCCGCCCCGGCCTCCTCGCACCCGGACGGGCCGCGCCCGCACGGCGGAAGGAGGCTTGCGGCCGCTGCGGGCCGCTGGGACGCCCTTTCCGGCCCGGGCACCGGGGCGGACCGTGCCCGCACGGCGCACGGGGCCCTCGGGCGCCGCGGATGCGGGACGGTTCGCCCGGCGTCCGCCGGGCGTGGCCCGGCCGAGCCCGGCGGGCGCCATCCGGCGCCCACGGCAGGGGCGATGCGCCCGGCCGTGCCCCGCCCCCGGGCGGCCTCGCACCGCGGCCCGCACGAGGGCGGACGACCCTCGCCGTCAGGGTGTCAGGACAGCCTGTCGGGCCGGGGGCCGGCCGTCGCGGCGCGGCGGCGCACCCGGCGGGTCGAAGGCCACGCCGGCCCGCTCCGGGCGGGGGCGGGGCCCCAATGTCAGAGGGGGCCGTTACCTTTTGGGCATGGCTGCCCGTACCAAGACCTCCAAGGACCGTCCGTCCTACCGCTGCACCGAGTGCGGATGGCAGACGGCCAAGTGGCTCGGGCGGTGTCCCGAGTGCCAGGCCTGGGGGACGGTCGAGGAGTACGGTGCGGCGCCCGCCGTGCGGACGACCGCGCCGGGGCGGGTCACCACGTCCGCGCTGCCCATCGGGCAGGTCGACGGGAAGCAGGCCACCGCCCGCTCCACGGGCGTGCCCGAGCTGGACCGGGTGCTCGGCGGCGGGCTCGTGCCCGGCGCCGTGGTGCTGGTCGCGGGCGAGCCGGGTGTGGGCAAGTCCACGCTGCTGCTGGACGTCGCCGCCAAGTCCGCGAGCGACGAGCACCGCACCCTGTACGTCACGGGTGAGGAGTCGGCGAGTCAGGTCCGGCTGCGGGCCGACCGTATCCACGCCATCGACGACCACCTCTACCTCGCCGCCGAGACGGATCTGTCCGCCGTTCTCGGCCACTTGGACGCGGTGAAGCCGTCGCTGCTGATCCTGGACTCGGTGCAGACGGTCGCGTCCCCCGAGATCGACGGCGCGCCCGGCGGCATGGCCCAGGTGCGCGAGGTGGCGGGCGCGCTGATCCGCGCCTCCAAGGAGCGCGGGATGTCCACGCTCCTCGTGGGACACGTCACCAAGGACGGCGCCATCGCGGGCCCCCGCCTCCTGGAGCACCTGGTCGACGTGGTGCTGCACTTCGAGGGCGACCGCCACGCCCGCCTGCGCCTGGTCCGCGGCGTCAAGAACCGCTACGGCACGACCGACGAGGTCGGCTGCTTCGAACTGCACGACGAGGGCATCACGGGCCTCGCCGACCCGAGCGGACTTTTCCTGACCCGTCGTGACGAACCGGTCCCGGGCACCTGTCTCACCGTCACCCTGGAGGGCCGCCGCCCGCTGGTCGCCGAGGTGCAGGCGCTCACCGTCGACTCGCAGATCCCCTCTCCCCGCCGCACCACCTCCGGCCTGGAGACCTCCCGCGTCTCGATGATGCTGGCCGTGCTGGAACAGCGCGGCCGGATCAGCGCCTTGGGCAAAAGGGACATCTACTCCGCGACGGTCGGCGGCGTGAAGCTCTCCGAGCCGGCCGCGGACCTGGCCGTCGCGCTCGCCCTGGCGTCCGCCGCGAGCGACACCCCGCTGCCGAAGAACCTCGTCGCGATCGGCGAAGTCGGCCTCGCGGGCGAGGTGAGACGCGTCACGGGCGTGCAGCGCAGGCTCGCCGAGGCGCACCGCCTGGGCTTCACGCACGCCCTGGTGCCGGGCGACCCGGGCAAGGTTCCGGCGGGCATGAAGGTACTGGAAGTGGCGGACATAGGGGACGCGCTGCGGGTCCTTCCCCGCTCCCGTCGGCGAGAGGCCCCACGGGAGCCGGAGGACCGCCGGTAGACTTTGCCCAGGTCTCGCCCGTCCGTACGAAGCGCGGGGGCGCCCAGAACCTGCGACCGGAGGAGTGCAGTGGCAGCCAACGACCGGGCAGCAGCTCCCGGAAAGTCCGGTGGGAGTGCCGGTTCCGATGGCCTGATGCGCGCCTCGCTGAGCGCCGTGGCACCCGGTACCGCCCTGCGTGACGGCCTGGAGCGCGTGCTCCGCGGCAACACGGGCGGGCTCATCGTGCTCGGCTCGGACAAGACCGTCGAGGCGCTGTGCAGCGGCGGCTTCGTACTGGACGTGGAGTTCACCGCGACCCGGCTGCGGGAGCTGTGCAAGCTGGACGGCGGCATCGTGCTGTCCTCGGACCTGTCGAAGATCCTGCGGGCCGGCGTGCAGCTGGTCCCGGACCCGACGATCCCCACCGAGGAGACCGGCACCCGGCACCGCACGGCCGACCGCGTGAGCAAGCAGGTCGGCTTCCCTGTGGTCTCCGTCTCCCAGTCGATGCGCCTGATCGCCCTGTACGTCGACGGTCAGCGCCGCGTCCTGGAGGACTCGGCGGCGATCCTGTCCCGCGCCAACCAGGCCCTCGCCACCCTGGAGCGGTACAAGCTCCGCCTCGACGAGGTCGCGGGCACGCTGTCCGCGCTGGAGATCGAGGACCTGGTGACGGTCCGGGACGTCTCCGCGGTCGCGCAGCGCCTGGAGATGGTGCGCCGCATCGCCACCGAAATCGCCGAATACGTGGTCGAACTGGGCACCGACGGCCGTCTTCTCGCCCTCCAGCTGGACGAGTTGATCGCGGGCGTGGAGCCGGAGCGCGAACTGGTCGTACGGGACTACGTCCCCGAGCCGACCGCGAAGCGCTCCCGCACGGTCGACGAGGCGCTGCACGAGCTGAACGTCCTCACGCACGCGGAGCTGCTGGAGCTGCCGACGGTGGCGCGGGCGCTCGGCTACACGGGCTCCCCGGAGACCCTGGACTCGGCGGTGTCGCCGCGCGGCTTCCGCCTCCTGGCGAAAGTCCCGCGCCTTCCCGGGGCGATCATCGACCGCCTGGTGGAACACTTCGGCGGCCTGCAGAAGCTGCTCGCCGCGAGCGTGGACGACCTCCAGACGGTGGACGGAGTCGGCGAGGCCCGAGCCCGCAGCGTCCGAGAGGGCCTCTCCCGCCTGGCGGAAAGCAGCATCCTGGAACGCTACGTGTAGTCCAACGCCCGACAGAGGCGCGGGGAACTGCGCGACCAGCCCCCACCGGCCCGCAGGTGAAGCCCCGTTAGGGGCGCGGGGAACTGCGCGACAAACCCCCACCGGCCCGCAGGTGAAGCCCCGTTAGGGGCGCGGGGAACTGCGCGACAAACCCCCACCGGCCCGCAGCCGAAGACGAACCTCAGCCACCCCAACAGGGGCGCGGGGAACTGCGCGACCAGCCCCCACCGCCCCGCAGGCGACCGCGACCTGAAGGCCCCCTAGTCAGCCTTCAGCACGAACGACGTCCGCACCTTCTCAAACCCAGGCGCCTTCGCCTCGACCAGATACGTCCCCGGCTTGGCCGCCCCCGCCTTGGGCGTCGCACACTCCGCCGCGCTCGGCTTCCGGTCCCACTTCACGGTGTACGTGATGCTGTCCCCGGCCGGCACACGGAACGCCAAACTCCGCGCCCCCTTGGGGCAGTCGTCCGACGCCCAGAACGTGTCGTCGTCCGTGGCCTGCGACACCGTCAGAACCGTCCGCTCAGGACCGAGATCGATCTTGCAGTCACTCCCGGAAGTGTTCCGCGCGGTGAGCAAGAACGTAGGCGTCTCCCCAGGCCCGTACGTGTTCCGCTCGCTCCGCAGACTGAAACGGACCGCGCTCGCCGAGCAGTTGGGCAGCCCCGACCCGGACCCGGCCGGCAGCGCGTCCCCCGCGCCGACCCCCGCGGACGTACCGCCCTCGGAACCGCCACCGGCGCTACCGCCCGCACCGCCGCCCGAACCCTCCGCGCCCCCGGCCCCCGCGGAGTCCGCCGGGTCACCGTCACCGCTCGCGCCGTCAGAACCGGAACCGGACGAGCCCCCGGAGTCACCGGAACCGCCCCCGGACCCCTCCGACCCGCCGTCCCCCGTCTCGTCGCGCCCACCCGGCGCCTGACTGATCGCGGGACCCGAACCGGACGGCCCCGGCGTGATCGTGTGCACCGGATTCTTGCCGTTGGCCCCGTTGTTCGAGCCTTTGCCGTTCCCGCCGGCGGAGACCACGACCCAGGTGATCAACAACGCCAACAGGGCGAGCACGGACAGCAGTACGGCCCTCCGACGCCAGTAGATGGAGGAGGGAAGCGGCCCGACCGGATTGCGCAGAGATCCCACGGCGCAAACTGTACGAGAGATCCGAGCGTTCGCTTGTCCCACCCGCCGCTCCGCGCGCAACTTTTCCGGATCATCATCCCGGTAACCGGCCGCACACCCCTGTCTTTCGTCAGGTACCGCACCCGACGATCGCTGGGTGTGACCGTTCTGATCGCTCCCTTACGGTCGGTGACCATGGACTTTGTGGACAGCGGGCTGTACCGCGACATCACCGACCACGCACACGACGCCCCGGCGTGGCTGCGGCACACGGCGGAGATCGGGACGGAGGCCGGACTCCTCGTGTTCGTCGCGCTGTTCGCCCTCGGCTGGTGGCGCGCACGTCGGTCCGACAGCCGCGCGTTCGCGATCGCGGTCCTTGCACCCCTGGCCACGGCTGTGGCGTACATCTGCAGCGAGGTGCTCAAGTCCGTGGTGACGGAGGAGCGTCCGTGCCGTGCGGTGACCGGCGCCGCCCCCTCGCTGGCGGAGTGCCCGCCGTACGGCGACTGGTCCTTCCCGAGCAACCACGCCACCATCGCGGGCGCCTCCGCCGCGGCACTGGTCCTGGTGCGCAGGACCCTGGTCTGGCTGACCGCCCCGCTCGCCGTACTCGCCGCGTTCTCACGGGTGTTCGTGGGCGTGCACTACCCGCACGACGTGGCCGCCGGCCTGTTGCTGGGCGCCGCCGTCGCACTGACCGTCGTCGCCCTGGCCACGGGACCCGCGACGCGGCTCACGGAAGCCGTGCGCGGCTCGACGGCGCCCGTGTCGCGGTGGATCACCGGCCCGGGCCCGCGGTCCGTCGCCCTCCCCCACGCCTCCCACCGCCGCCCCTGACCGCAGTCACCTGTCCACCAGCCCCGCCTCGTACGCGACGATCGCCGCCTGTACGCGATTGCGCACGCCGAGCCGTTCCAGGACCGCGCTCACGTACGCCTTCACCGTGCCTTCGACGAGGTGCAGCCGGGCGGCGATCTCCGGGTTGGACAGCCCGGCCCCGACCAGGCCCAGCACCTCACGCTCGCGCGGGCTGAGGGCCTCCACGCGGGCCCGCGCCTCCGCCTCCCGGGCAAGCCGCCCGCCGCCGTCGGTCCCGCCGAGCCCTTCGATCACGTACCGGGCGACCTTGGGCGACAGGAAGGCCGCGCCGCCCGCCACCGCCCGTACGCCCGCGAGGAGTTCGTACGGGTCGCCGGACTTCAGCAGGAAGCCGGTCGCGCCGCCGGCCAACGCCCGTGCCACGTAGTCGCGTTCGGAGAAGGTGGTGAGGACGGCGACGGCCGTGCCGGGAACGGTGCGGACGATCTCCTCGGCCGCCGCGAGCCCGTCCAGGCGGGGCATGCGGACGTCGAGCAGGGCCACGTCGGGGCGGTGCGCGCGGGCCAGTTCGACGGCCTCGCGTCCCTCGCCCGCCTCGGCGACGACCTCCGCCTCGCCGCCGCTGTCCAGGATGGCGCGCACCCCGGCCCGCACCATCGCCTCGTCGTCGGCCAGCAGGACCCGGATCATGGCGTGGACTCCTCGTGGGTGGCGCCCGTTCGGCCGCCCGCGCGCGGGACGACGTCCTTGGCGACCAGACGGCCCGCGTGGTCGAAGCAGAGGCGGTAGTGGTCGACGGAGACGAACAGTTCGCCGCTCGCGCGGTAGTAGCGGCAGTCGGCGCCCTCGGGCGGGGCGGGGGCGCGGTCCGTCGGCGGGTCCTGGATCTGCCGGTCGGGCAGGTCGAGGGCGGTGAGCGGCGTGCCGGGGCGGAGGGCGGCGTAGGCGGCGGGTTCGAGGACCGCGTGCGTCTCGGTGTACGCGTACCAGCCCGCCGCCGCCGCGACCAGGGCGACGCCCGCGCCCGCGGCGGCCCCCAGCGCGGTCGCCACCCGGCGGCGGGCGCGGGTGAGGGGCGCGGAGGGCGCACGGGACGGCGCTGAGGGCCCGTCCAGCCGCGCGGGGAGGTGGGCCCGCACCCGGTAGCCGCCCCCGTGCGGTCCCGCCTCGAAGGTCCCGCCGACCGCCGTGACGGCCGCGCGCAGCCCGCGCAGGCCCGTACCGCCGCCGGAGGGCGACGAACCCGGCTCCGTAGCGCGTCCGTTGGTGACGGTGACGGTCGCTCCAGGACCGCCGGTCAGCTCCACGACGACAGGGGCGCCCGGTGCGTGCCGGGCCGCGTTGGTCAGCGCCTCCCGGGCCACGCGGTACAGCAGCCGTTCCGCCACCCCGCCCGGCTCGACCGGCCGTCCGTCGGTATCGCAGCGCACCGGCAGCCCGGAGCCGGCGGCGCGGGCGACGAGCTGTTCGACGGTCTCCCCGGCCGGGGCGAGCGGGAGCGGCTCGTCGTCGCCCTCACGCAGCACGCCGATGATGCGGTGCAGCCGGTCCGTCGCGTCCGCGGCCGCCGCCCGCAGGTCGGCCGCGGCGGCCCGGTGATGTCCGGGCAGGTCCGGCGCGACCTGGAGGACCCCTGCCCGCAGCGCGAGCAGGCTCAGCTCGTGGCCGAGGGAGTCGTGCATGTCCTGGGCGATCCGCGCCCGCTCGCGCAGCCGCGCCCGCTCCTCGGCGAACCGCTGCTCCTCCTCCAGGCGGGCCGCCCGCAGCCAGCCCGCGGCGGTCAGCTCACGGCTCTGCCGCCAGTAGCGCCCGCCCAGCCAGGGCAGGACGCACCCGAAGAGGAGGGTGCCGGTCATCACCAGCCACGGCGGGACCGGGTCGCCCCCGCCCAGCGCGATTCGCACGGTGCCGGCGGCGGCCACGGCGGCGAAGGTCAGGGCGGCGGGGCCGGTGCGTTCCGCCCGCAGCCCGAGCAGCAGGGCGAACACGGCGAGCGCGGGGCCGTAGGAGAGGCTGAACAGCGCGGGCGCGTCGGCCAGGCACAGGGCGGCCGTCAGGACGAACGCCATGAGGGGACCGCGGCGGGCGAGGGCGGTGGCGGCGGCGAGCACACCGGCCCCGGCCGCCTGCTGCCACACGGGGCGCGGCTCGCTCAGCCCGAGCGCGCCGGCGCACACGCCCGGGAGGACGAGCGCCGCCCAGAGCAGGCAGCGCCCGGCGAGCGCGGCGGTACGGGCACGGTCCACGCGCCCGGCGGGCGCGGCCGTACGGGCACGGTCCATGCGACCGACGCTACAAGCGGCCGCAGGCCGCCCGCCCCTGCCGATCGTCAGGTCCGGCGTCACCTTCCGGGAGGGCCCGGCACGCAAGCCCGCCGCCCTCCCGTCCCCCACGCGGCGGCACACACCCCGCCCCTGCCGACCGCCAGGCCACACACCCCCGCCCGGGAGAACGGCCCGGCGCGGGAGCCCGCCTCCTTCCACCCCGGCACAGCCACACGCACCCCGCCGCTGCCGACCGCCAGGCCACACCCGCCCGGAAGACGGCCCGGCACGCGATCCCGCCTCCTTCCACCCCGGCACAGCCACACGCACCCCGCCGCTGCCGACCGCCAGGCCACACCCGCCCGGAAGACGGCCCGGGGCACGCAATCCCGACGCCACGCGCCCCGGCGCAGCCACACACCCCGCCCCTGCCGACCGCCAAGTCCCCTCCCCCCTCCCCCACCCCGGCCGGGACGGCCCGGCACGCGGCCCCGGCCTCCCCCGTGCGGCCGCACTCTCCCTGCCCGCTCGGGGAACGAACGCCCCTTCCCCGTGGCGCTCGGCCGTCCGCGGGGTGCGGCGTGGCAGGATCGACGAGTCATGACTGCTCCCACGAAGCCCCCGTACGGCACCGCCGCCGATTCCGTGTCCGAGCGTGCTCCCGGTGAGCCGCTGCACTCCCCCGTCATCGACTGGTTCGACGAGCACGCCCGGGACCTTCCGTGGCGGCGCCCGGAGGCCGGCGCGTGGGGGGTGATGGTCAGTGAGTTCATGCTGCAGCAGACCCCCGTCAACCGGGTGCTGCCCGTCTACGAGCAGTGGATGGCCCGGTGGCCGCGCCCCGCCGACCTCGCCGCCGAGGCGCCCGGCGAGGCCGTCCGCGCCTGGGGCCGGCTCGGCTACCCGCGCCGCGCCCTGCGGCTGCACGGAGCCGCCGTGGCCATAACGGAACGGCACGGCGGCGACGTACCGTCCGACCACGCCCAGCTGCTCGCGCTGCCCGGCATCGGCGAGTACACCGCCGCGGCCGTGGCGTCGTTCGCCTACGGGCAGCGGCACGCGGTGCTGGACACCAACGTCCGCCGGGTGTTCGCCCGCGCGGTCAGCGGCACGCAGTACCCGCCGAACGCCACCACCGCCGCGGAGCGCCGGCTCGCCCGCGCGCTGCTGCCGGAGGACGCGGCCACGGCCGCCCGGTGGGCCGCCGCCTCCATGGAGCTGGGCGCGCTCGTGTGCACGGCGAAGAACGAGGCGTGCCACCGCTGCCCGATCGCCGCGCAGTGTGCCTGGCGGCTGGCGGGCAAGCCCGCGCACGAGGGTCCGCCGCGCCGCGGGCAGACGTACGCGGGCACCGACCGTCAGGTCCGCGGCCGGCTCCTCGCCGTGCTGCGGGAGGCGCACGGGCCGGTGCCGCAGGCGGCGCTGGACCGGGTGTGGCACGAGCCGGTGCAGCGCGCCCGCGCGCTGGACGGGCTCGTGTCGGACGGCCTGGTGGAGCCGATGCCGGGTGGCCTGTACCGGCTGCCGCTGACCTGATTCCGGTCCCTCGCCCGTCACACGGTTCACACCCGTCCCACCGCGCATGACGGGCGTACCGCCCCATACCCGTACCGAACGCCTCGCCGCTTCGTCCCGTTCGTCCCTCCGTTACACAACCGACGGACACCCGAGGGCGGACCGCAGGGTGCTCCGCACAGTGCCGTGACAACGCCTCCGTAGTTTCGATCGCGTGCTCGACCGGAGCACGACAGACGGAACACGAGCGGTACGGCCGGCCCGCGGGGGCGGGCCGGAACGGGGACCGGAAGGCGGTACACCATGGCGAAGGGCGAGGTGCTCGAGTTCGAGGAGTACGTCCGCACCCGGCAGGACGCGCTGCTGCGCAGCGCCCGGCGCCTGGTCCCGGACCCCATCGAGGCGCAGGACCTGCTGCAGACCGCGCTGGTGCGCACCTACGGCCGCTGGGAGACCATCGAGGACAAGCGGCTGGCCGACGCCTATCTGCGCCGCGTCATGATCAACACGCGGACGGAGTGGTGGCGGGCGCGGAAGCTGGAGGAGGTGCCCACCGAGCAGCTCCCCGAGTCGCGCGTGGAGGACGCCACCGAGCAGTACGCGGACCGCGCCCTGCTGATGGACGTGCTGAAGGTCCTCGCCCCGAAGCAGCGCAGTGTCGTGGTGCTGCGACACTGGGAGCAGATGTCCACGGACGAGACGGCCGCCGCGCTCGGCATGTCGGCCGGAACGGTCAAGAGCACGCTGCACCGGGCGCTGGCCCGGCTCCGCGAGGAGCTGGAGTCCCGCGAGTCGGACGCACGCGCGCTGGAGCGTGAGGAGCGGGAGCGTTGCGCGGCCTGACCGGCCCGGGGCCCCTTCGGGCCCGGTCCACCGCCCGGACGGCGAGTACGGCGACGGCCGTGCTCGCCGCCGTCGCGCTGTTCGGCACCGGATGCGGCGCGAGCGGCACCGGCGCCCGGGACGAGGGCCCGGCCCGTGTCGACGGCGGGGCCAGCCCGGCCGCCCCCGCGACCGCGTCCTCGCCGACGCCCGACCGGGTGGACGCGGTGCGGCTGATCATGAAGGACCCGGCCGTGTCGGACGAGGTGAAGCGGGAGCTGAAGCCCTGCGTCGCCGACGAGTACCCGGTGGACGTCAGCTACGGCAACCTCACCGGGGAGGCCCGCGACGACGTCGTCGTCAACGTGCTGACCTGCGGTGACGCCGTCGGCATCGGCGCGTACGTGTACCGGCACCAGGGCGACGGCTACGTCAACGTGTTCAGCGCGGAGGAGCCGCCGGTCTACGCCGAGATCGACCGGGGGGACCTGGTGGTGACCAAGCAGGTCTACGACCGCGGCGACCCGGTGTCGAGCCCGTCCGGCGAGGTCGTGATCACGTACCGCTGGATCTCCGGCCGGTTCGACGAGAAGTACCGCACGCACAACGAGTACGGGCCGGTCGCCGGCGCGGTGCCGACACCGGCGCCGGACAGCTGAGACACGGCTCACAGCGGGAACCGCCGGCGGGCCCTCGCACGATGAAGGGGTGAACCCGTCGCGCGGCCGGTGCGTCCCGTGGGGTGGGCAGCCAGGACCCACGGGGCACGCCCCGCCCGGGATCACACGAGAACTGAGAGCAGCGGGATGGCAGACCAGACCCATGTCCTGTTCGTCGAGGACGACGACGTCATCCGTGAGGCCACCCAGCTCACGCTGGAGCGGGACGGCTTCGCGGTCACCGCGATGCCCGACGGGCTGTCGGGTCTGGAGGCGTTCCGCGCCGACCGGCCGGACATCGCGCTCCTCGACGTCATGGTGCCCGGCCTGGACGGCGTCAGCCTGTGCCGGCGGATACGGGACGAGTCGACCGTGCCGGTGATCATGCTGTCGGCGCGGGCCGACGCCATCGACGTGGTGCTGGGCCTGGAGGCGGGCGCCGACGACTACGTGACCAAGCCGTTCGACGGCGCGGTCCTGGTCGCCCGGATCCGCGCGGTGCTGCGCCGCTTCGAGCGGGCGGGCGGCGCGGGCGCCGGGCAGGACGACGAGGACGCCGGGCCCGTGCTGGCCTTCGGTGAGCTGGAGATCGACACCGAGGGCATGGAGGTGCGCAAGGCCGGCCGGCCGGTCGCGCTCACCCCGACCGAGATGCGGCTGCTGCTGGAGTTCTCCGCCGCGCCGGGCACCGTCCTCACCCGTGACAAGCTGCTGGAGCGCGTCTGGGAGTACGGCTGGGGCGGGGACACCCGGGTGGTCGACGTCCATGTGCAGCGGCTGCGCGCGAAGATCGGCCAGGACCGGATCGAGACGGTCCGCGGCTTCGGCTACAAACTGAAGGCCTGAGCGGACGGATGCGGGGACACTTCCGGCGCCTGGCGACGGCGTTCGTACGGCAGGCCAACATCGGCGCGGGCCTGCGATGGAAGCTCAGCGCGGCCATCGCGCTGGTCGGCGCGCTGGTGGCGGTCGCGCTCAGCCTGGTCGTGCACAACGCGGCCCGGGTGTCGATGCTGGACAACGCCCGCGACCTGGCCGACGAACGCATCATGATCGCCCAGCGGAACTACGAGCTGTCCGGGCGGCTGAACTTCCCCAACACCAAGATCGACGACCCGCAGCTGCCGGCAGAGCTGCGCGCCAAGGTCGAGCAGGGCCGCCGCGCCACGTACGTCGCCGACCGGGGCGGCGCGCCGGACATCTGGGCGGCGGTGCCGCTGAAGAACGGGCACGTGATGTCGCTGCACTCCGGCTTCACCGACCGCAGCTCGGACATCCTCAAGGACCTCGACCAGGCCCTGTGGATCGGCTCCCTCGCGACCGTGTTCGGCGGGTGCGCGCTCGGCGTGCTCATCGGCGGGCACCTGTCGCGGCGGCTGCGCAAGGCGGCCACGGCGGCCAACCGGGTCGCCGGGGGCGAGACGGACGTACGGGTGCGGGACGCCATCGGCGGGGTGGTGCGGGACGAGACCGACGACCTGGCCAGCGCGGTGGACGCCATGGCGGACGCGCTGCGGCAGCGGCTGGAGGCCGAGCGCCGGGTCACCGCCGACATCGCCCACGAGCTGCGCACCCCGGTGACCGGCCTGCTCACCGCGGCGGAGCTGCTGCCCCCGGGCCGCCCCACGGAGCTGGTGCAGGACCGGGCGCGCGCGATGCGCACCCTCGTCGAGGACGTCCTGGAGGTCGCCCGCCTCGACAGCGCCTCCGAACGGGCCGAGCTGCAGGACATCCTGCTCGGCGAGTTCGTCGCCCGCCGGGTCGCGGCGAAGGACCCGGACGTGGTCGTCCGCGTGACGCACGAGTCGGAGGTCACCACCGACCCGCGGCGGCTCGAGCGGGTGCTGTTCAACCTGCTCGCCAACGCGGCGCGGCACGGGGCTCCGCCCATCGAGGTCACCGTGGAGGGCCGGGTCGTCCGGGTCCGCGACCACGGGCCCGGCTTCCCGGAGGACCTGCTCGCCGAGGGGCCGAGCCGCTTCCGCACCGGCAGCGCGGACCGCGCGGGCCGGGGCCACGGCCTGGGCCTGACCATCGCGGCCGGCCAGGCCCGCGTCCTGGGCGCCCGCCTGACCTTCCGCAACGTCCGCCCGGCAGGCGCCCCGTCCGACACCCCGCCCGAGGGCGCGGCAGCCGTCCTCTGGCTCCCGGAACACGCCCCGACGAACACGGGGAGCTATCCGGTGCTGGGGCAGTGAGAAGGGGGTTTCCGGGGGCACCCCGGAAGCCCCTGTGATGGGCGTGAGGGCGCCCCGGAACTCGAGGCGCCTCGGACCGACGCGGGCACCGGCATGGCACGGGGGCGCCCTCGCGCTGCGGGGCCGGGGCGCGCGGACGCCCCAGAAGCCCCCGGTGTCTCAGACCGACGCGGACGCCGGCGTAAGCCCCCTGCGGGGCCTGCGGGGCCTGCGGGGCCCGCGGCGATGGGCGCCCCGGAAGCCCCCGCGTCTCAGACCGTCTCCGGCGCCGCCACGGGAGCCTCCTCCCGTTGCGGCCCCGCTCCCTTCAGCGGGACCTCCCTGACGAAGACCGACGCCGCCAGTGAGAGGACCGCCACCGCCGCGCCCAGCAGGAACGCCCCGTGCGTGCCCGAGGAGACCGCGTGCTGGTAGGCCTCGCGGGCGGCTTCCGGCAGCTTCGCCAGGCTCGCCGCGTCGAGCTGGGCGGACTGCTCGGTCACCTTGGAGCCGAGCGCGCCCGCCCGCTCCGCCATGACGTCCTGGACGCGGTGGTTGAACAGCGCGCCCATCACCGCGACGCCGAAGGACGAGCCGAGGGTGCGGAACAGGGTGGTCGTGGAGGACGCCACGCCCATGTCCTTCAGCTCCACGCTGTTCTGCGCGACCAGCATGGTGATCTGCATCAGACAGCCCATGCCGAGGCCGACGACGGCCATGAAGACGCCGGAGGTGAGGCGGGAGGTCCCGGTGTCCATCGTGGACAGCAGGTACAGGCCCACGATCAGCAGGGCGCTGCCCACCACCGGGAACACCTTGTAGCGGCCGGTGTTCGTCGTCACCCGGCCCGCGACCATCGAGGTGACCAGCATCGCGCCGAGCATCGGCAGGAGCAGCAGACCGGAGTTGGTCGCCGAGGCGCCCTGCACGGACTGCTGGTACAGCGGCAGGAAGAGCGTCGCGCCGAACATCACGAAGCCCACGATGAAGCCGATGACGGACATCAGCGTGAAGTTGCGGCTGCGGAAGATGTGCAGCGGCACCACGGGCTCGGCGGCCCGGGTCTGCCAGAACACGAAGCCCACCAGGGACGCGACGCCGAGGGCGATCAGCTCCATGATCCGCGTGGACGTCCACGCGTACTCGGTGCCGCCCCAGGTGGTGACCAGGACGATCGCGGTGATGCCGACGGTCAGCAGCGTCACGCCGAGGTAGTCGATGCCCGCCTGCGACCGCTTCCTCGGCAGGTGCAGCACCACCCCGATCGCGGCGAGGGCGATCACGCCGAGCGGCAGGTTGATGTAGAAGGCCCAGCGCCAGCCCCAGTTGTCGGTGATGGTGCCGCCGACGAGCGGCCCGCCGATCATCGCGAGGGCCATCACGGCTGCCATCATGCCCTGGTACTTGCCGCGCTCCCGGGGCGGGATCAGGTCGCCGATGATCGCCATGACGCCGACCATCAGGCCGCCCGCGCCCAGGCCCTGCACCGCGCGGAACGCGATGAGCTGGCCCATGTCCTGCGCCATGCCGCTCAGCGCGGAGCCGATCAGGAAGATCACGATGGAGGTGACGAACGAGCCCTTGCGCCCGTACATGTCGCCGATCTTGCCCCACACCGGGGTGGAGGCCGCGGTGGCCAGCGTGTACGCCGTGACCACCCAGGAGAGGTGCTCCAGGCCGCCCAGCTCACCCACGATCGTCGGCATCGCGGTGCCGATGATCATGTTGTCGAGCATCGCGAGCATCATCGCGATCATGAGCGCGAGCAGCACCACCCGCACGCTCCGCGGCTGTTTCGCGCCGTCCGTCGGTGCGGCCCCCGCCGCCACTGTGTCCGTCATGGATCCCACTCCCCCGGCCACCCTCGGGTGACCCGTCTTTACTTACTTGCCGCCCGGCTAGTTGATTACGACGGGGAAGCTAGTCGCGTAACTAGCCGGGCGTCAAGTAAGTTTTCGTCAAGAGGGTCCGAGGGGAAAGATGGGCGGCACCATGGACGGCACCAGGCAGCGGCGCCGCGGGAACACCCGCCAGCGCATCCAGGAAGTGGCGCTCGGACTCTTCGCCGAGCAGGGCTACGAGAAGACCTCGCTGCGCGAGATCGCCGAGCGGCTGGACGTCACCAAGGCGGCGCTCTACTACCACTTCAAGACCAAGGAAGAGATCCTCGTGTCGATCTTCGAGGACCTCTCCCGGCCCATCGAGGACCTGATCGAGTGGGGGCGCCGGCAGCCGCACTCGCTGGAGACCAAGCAGGAGATCATCCGCCGCTACAGCGCGGCGCTGATGGAGGCCGCCCCGCTCTTCCGCTTCATGCAGGAGAACCAGGCGACCATCCGCGAGCTGCGCATCGGCGACATGTTCAAGACGAAGATGCTCGGTCTGCGGGACATCCTCATCGACCCCGACGCCGACCTGGTCGACCAGGTGCGCTGCATCAGCGCCCTGTTCACGCTGCACGCCGGGATGCACGTCCTCCAGGAAGTCGAAAGCGACCCCGGGAAGCGGCGTGAAGCCGTTCTCGAGGTCGCCGTCGATCTGATCACCCAGGCCCACCGGCACACGGCGGGCGACTAGGGCCCAGGCGGTCGCTTCCGTCCGCTCCCCGCGGGTCAGACCGTCGCGCCGTGGCTGCGGAGGAACTTCGCCGGGTCCACGGCGGAGCCGTAGTTCGGGGTCGTGCGGATCTCGAAGTGCAGGTGCGGACCGCTGGAGTTGCCGGTGTTGCCGGACAGGGCGATCTTCTGGCCGGTCTTCACGACCTGGCCGACCTTCACGTTCACGGACGACAGGTGGGCGTACTGCGAGTACGTCTTGTTGCCGTGCTTGATCACGATGGCGTTGCCGTACGCGGGACCGTCGCCCGCGCCGTTGCCGCCGGCCTTGACGACCGTGCCGCCGTGGGCGGCCATCACCGGGGTGCCGGTCGGGACCGCGTAGTCCTGGCCGGAGTGCTTGTGCGCCCACATGCCGCCGTTCGCCGCGAAGCTCGCCGACAGCTTGTAGGACTTCACCGGGTCGATCCAGGAGGCGGCCTTCTTCTTGGCCGCGGCCTTCGCCGCCTTCTTGGCCTGCGCGGCCTTGGCGGCAGCGGCCTTCTTCGCCTCGGCGGCCTTCGCCGCCTTCTCGGCCTGCGCCTGGACGGCCTTCGCCTGCGCCTCGGCGGCCTTGGACTGGGCGGCCGCCTGCGCCTGCACGGCGCCGGCCGTGGTGGACGCGGCCGTGTTGTCGACGGCGGCCGCGACCCCGACTCCCAGGACGACCGAGGTGCCCAGGCCGGCGGCCAGGACGGCCGCACGGGTACGGGTGGCGGACGTACGGGGGAAACGGGACGTGACGCGCTCGAACATCGAAACCTCATGGGGGGAGGGGACAGAGGAGAGCCACCGGCTCACGGGGACCCGTGGCGTGGTGGCTATTCAGTGGTAACCCTTTCGCCCGAAATGGCGCAAAGGTGTGACCTACGACGGAAATTCGTAGATACCGACTGAGATGTACGGCCTCTGAGACGCGGCTCACAGGGAGCAAAAGCCCCATTTCAAGCCGATCGGGCGCGCTATCCACCGGAATGTCCGATGTAGTTTCGGTGGCCCTCTACTATTCCGGGCCGTATGTGACGTAGCTCCTGTGCGGCACGTCACCGGGGAGTGAAAAAGCGGGCGGAGAAATGTGGCGCAGGCCTCTGGCCGCCTACCGCCCGGTAACCCTACGGTTCACCTCGCGTCACCCTCGCACACGAGCATGCACACGACATGTTGGCAGCGTCACGGACGTGAGAGGACCCCCACGACATGAGAAGCCGACGCCCCCGGCCGCGCCGCGTATCGGTGACCGCCGTCTCCGCGACCGCCCTGGTGGCCCTCGCCGCACCCGCGGAGGCCACACCCGCAGCCACGGCCCCCACGGCGGCCACCGCCGCCCTCCCGGCCACCGCTCCCGCCCTCGCCCTCGCGGCGGACGTCGACCACGACACCTGGCAGCGCGACTGCCGGGCCGTCATGGACCAGGCCCTGCCCTATGTGCAGCAGCGCATCGCCGCCGCCCGTCCGGGCGAGAAGCAGGCGATCGTCCTCGACATCGACAACACCGCTCTGGAGACCGACTTCGGCTTCAGCTTCCCGCAGCCCGCCAACGAGCCGGTCCTGGAGGTCGCCCGCTACGCCGAGGAGCGCGGCGTCGACCTGTTCTTCGTCACGGCCCGCCCCGGCATCATCTACGCGCCCACCGAGTGGAACCTCGACCAGGCCGGCTACGAGTCCTCGGGGCTGTACGTCCGGAGCTTCATCGACCTCTTCCGGAACGTCGCCGAGTACAAGACCGCGCAGCGGATCGACATCGAGCGCAAGGGCTACACGATCATCGCCAACATCGGCAACAGCGCCACCGACCTCTCCGGCGGCCACGCCGAGCGCACCTTCAAGCTCCCGGACTACGACGGCCGACTCTCCTGACCGCCCCGGGACATACCAAAGGGACCGGCACCCTCGCGGGTGCCGGCCCCTTTCACAGGCCGTGAGGCAGGGCGCTTACGCGTCCTTGCTCAGGTTCGGACCGGCGCCGCCGGCCGCCTGCTCGATCGGCGGGACGTCGGGCAGGGCCGACTTCTCCTCGCCGCGGAAGGTGAAGGTCTGGTTCTCGCCCTCGCCCTCCGTGTCCACGACCACGATGTGACCGGGACGCAGCTCGCCGAAGAGGATCTTCTCCGACAGCGAGTCCTCGATCTCCCGCTGGATGGTCCGGCGCAGCGGCCGGGCGCCCAGCACGGGGTCGTAGCCCTTCTTGGACAGCAGCTCCTTGGCGGACTGGGAGAGCTCGATGCCCATGTCCCGGTCCTTCAGGCGCTCGTCCACCTTGTCGATCATCAGGTCGACGATCCGCAGGATGTCGCCCTGGGTCAGCTGCGGGAAGACCACCACGTCGTCGACGCGGTTGAGGAACTCGGGCCGGAAGTGCTGCTTGAGCTCGTCCGAGACCTTGTTCTTCATGCGCTCGTAGTTGGTCTTCGTGTCGCCCGCGGCGGCGAAGCCCAGGTTGAAGCCCTTGGAGATGTCCCGGGTGCCGAGGTTGGTCGTCATGATGATGACCGTGTTCTTGAAGTCCACGACCCGGCCCTGGGAGTCGGTCAGGCGACCGTCCTCCAGGATCTGCAGCAGCGAGTTGAAGATGTCCGGGTGGGCCTTCTCGACCTCGTCGAAGAGGACGACCGAGAACGGCTTGCGGCGCACCTTCTCCGTCAGCTGGCCGCCCTCCTCGTAGCCCACGTAGCCGGGGGGCGAACCGAAGAGACGCGACACCGTGTGCTTCTCGCTGAACTCCGACATGTCGAGGGAGATCAGCGCGTCCTCGTCACCGAAGAGGAACTCCGCGAGCGCCTTGGACAGCTCGGTCTTACCGACACCGGACGGACCGGCGAAGATGAACGAGCCACCCGGACGCTTCGGGTCCTTCAGACCGGCGCGCGTACGGCGGATCGCCTTGGACAGCGCCTTGACGGCGTCGTCCTGGCCGATGACCCGCTTGTGCAGCTCCTCCTCCATGCGGAGCAGGCGGCTGGACTCCTCCTCGGTCAGCTTGAAGACCGGGATGCCGGTGGCGGTCGCGAGGACCTCGGCGATCAGCTCGCCGTCGACCTCGGCGACGACGTCCATGTCGCCGGCCTTCCACTCCTTCTCGCGCTTCGCCTTGGCGGCGAGGAGCTGCTTCTCCTTGTCGCGCAGCGAGGCGGCCTTCTCGAAGTCCTGCGAGTCGATCGCGGACTCCTTGTCGCGGCGGACGCCGGCGATCTTCTCGTCGAACTCGCGCAGGTCCGGCGGCGCGGTCATCCGGCGGATGCGCATCCTCGAGCCGGCCTCGTCGATCAGGTCGATCGCCTTGTCCGGCAGGAAGCGGTCCGAGATGTACCGGTCGGCCAGGGTGGCGGCCTGGACCAGCGCCTCGTCCGTGATGGAGACGCGGTGGTGCGCCTCGTAGCGGTCGCGCAGACCCTTGAGGATCTCGATCGTGTGCGGCAGGGACGGCTCGGCGACCTGGATGGGCTGGAAGCGGCGCTCGAGGGCCGCGTCCTTCTCCAGGTGCTTGCGGTACTCGTCCAGCGTGGTCGCACCGATGGTCTGGAGCTCGCCGCGGGCCAGCATCGGCTTGAGGATGCTCGCCGCGTCGATCGCGCCCTCGGCGGCGCCCGCACCGACCAGCGTGTGCAGCTCGTCGATGAACAGGATGATGTCGCCGCGGGTGCGGATCTCCTTGAGCACCTTCTTCAGGCGCTCCTCGAAGTCACCGCGGTAGCGGGAGCCGGCCACCAGGGCGCCGAGGTCCAGGGTGTAGAGGTGCTTGTCCTTGAGGGTCTCGGGCACCTCGCCCTTGACGATCGCCTGGGCGAGGCCCTCGACGACGGCGGTCTTGCCGACGCCGGGCTCACCGATCAGCACCGGGTTGTTCTTGGTACGGCGGGACAGCACCTGCATGACCCGCTCGATCTCCTTCTCGCGCCCGATGACCGGGTCGAGCTTGGACTCACGAGCGGCCTGGGTGAGGTTCCGGCCGAACTGGTCGAGGACCAGGGACGTGGAAGGCGTGCCCTCCGCAGGACCGCCGGCGGTGGCGGTCTCCTTGCCCTGGTAACCGGAGAGCAGCTGGATCACCTGCTGCCGCACGCGGTTCAGATCAGCGCCCAGCTTGACCAGGACCTGGGCCGCGACGCCCTCGCCCTCACGGATCAGGCCGAGCAGGATGTGCTCCGTGCCGATGTAGTTGTGGCCCAGCTGAAGGGCCTCGCGGAGCGACAGCTCCAGGACCTTCTTGGCACGGGGGGTGAAGGGGATGTGACCCGACGGGGCCTGCTGGCCCTGCCCGATGATCTCCTCCACCTGCTGGCGGACCGCCTCGAGCGAAATCCCGAGGCTCTCAAGGGCCTTGGCGGCGACACCCTCACCCTCGTGGATCAGGCCCAGGAGGATGTGCTCGGTGCCGATGTAGTTGTGGTTGAGCATCCGGGCTTCTTCCTGAGCCAGGACGACAACCCGCCGCGCGCGGTCGGTGAACCTCTCGAACATCGTTAATCGCTCCTCAGAGCGGTCAGGCAGTGGGGGGAACTTCCCCTCCCTGTCCTTCCGCAGCTTAGTCCCGCAAGCGGGGACCGCTCATTCCAACTGCCGACACCGTCGATGGCCTCCTGACCCCGCTCACGCCGACATCTGCTCCAACCCGATGGTGCGAGACGATGTTCCCGCAGGCCAGGCAGTTACCCCCTTCGCCAGTACGCCCGTGGCGAACGGGAGCCGTCCCGCCCTGCGTGTCGCCCCCTCCCACTAGGGATGTCTTACCCGCTGCGACTGACCGTCCATGCCGAGTGCACGGGTTCCCTCCGCTACGGGCGAACAACCTTGCGCCCCGCTTCACCCCCGAGCGCCCCCTTGTTCGACACCGTGCGCATTCGTACAGACACCCAGCGTAACCCGAGGGGTCGTCGTGCGTTGCCCCGGGCATGGCCGGTATCCGCTCCGCCGCCCTCCCGTCGCCCCGCCGGCCGGTCCCACCGGCCTTCGAGGGGCGCGAGGGGCGTCACGGCGACCGGACGCGCCTCTGGTACGAGAACGTCCTGGGCTGGCCCACGGTGCCCGGTGTTCCGCCGCGGCTGGCGGTGGGCGTGCGCTTCGACGTCCTGGACGTGCCCGCGGAGGCGGGCCGCGCCGCGCTGGAGCGGCTGGGCGGGGCCGCGGAGGGCTTCCCGGTCGCCGTCCAGGAGGACAGGATGCGGCTGCTGATCGCCGCGGGGGGCGCCGACGAGCTGCCGGGCCTGCTGGAGTGGCTGGAGTGGGGCGGTCTCGGCCTCGACCTGCGGGCGCTCGGCGAGGGCCGCCTCATGGACGCCCCCGACCCCTGGTCCACCGGGACGTGGACCGCCGGGGCCGGACGGGACGTACCGCGGGAACACCCGGCCGCGGGGCGTCCCGGCGCGGGACGCCCGGACAGTCCGCAGGGGGCCGCCGTATGGCTGCGGCCCCCCGTACCGGGTCGCGAGGCGGAGGCCTCGCTGCCGACGCTGTCGGCGATGGGCACGAGGAGTTCGCGAGGGGTCGGTGACGGCCCCCCGGACCTCGTGCGTCTGGTCAACACCGTGGCGACGCAGATCCACCGCGTACGCCTGCGGCGCTCCGGTGCGGGCGCCGCCGTGCACGGCGTGGGTCAGCCGTTGGCCTTCTCGTAGGCCTCACGGATGGACGCGGGGACGCGGCCGCGGTCGTTCACCTCGTAACCGTTCTCCTTGGCCCAGGCGCGGATGGCCGCGGTGTCCTGGCTGCCGCCCGAGGAGGAACGCGCCTTTCCGCGCCCGCCCGAAGCACGGCCCCCGGTACGACGACCGCCCTTCACGTAAGGCTCGAGAAGGCTGCGGAGCTTCTCCGCGTTGGCGGTGGTGAGATCGATCTCGTAGGTCTTGCCGTCCAACGCGAACGTCACGGTCTCGTCCGCCTCGCCGCCGTCGAGGTCGTCGACAAGAAGGACCTGAACCTTCTGTGCCACCGGATTTCCTTTCATCGATAACTTGAGGGCCGGGGTGAGCCGGCGTCCGCCGTATCGCCGCCCCTTGTTATATGCGGTACTGCAGTACCTCGGAAAGCAAACCGCTTTTGCCGTAAAAACACAAACCCCCGGCAGAGGACAGGGGCCCGCGCACACCCCGGAAACATGCGCGTTTCGGACATAGGGCACCCGGCATAGGGGCCCTGACACAGATCACAGATCACAGATCACAGATGCAGAAGCATCCGGCTGTTGCCCAAGGTGTTCGGTTTCACGCGTTCGAGACCCAGGAACTCCGCGACACCCTCGTCATAGGAGCGCAGCAACTCCGCGTACACATCGCGGTCGACGGGCGTCTCACCGATCTCCACGAAGCCGTGCTTGCCGAAGAAGTCCACTTCGAAGGTCAGACAGAAAACACGCCGAACACCGAGCCAGCGGGCCGTCTGCAGCAACTTCTCCAGCAGTCGGTGGCCCACGCCCGCGCCCTTCAGGCCCGGCTTCACGGCGAGAGTGCGCACTTCCGCGAGGTCTTCCCACATCACGTGCAGGGCGCCGCAGCCGACGACCTCCGCGTTGTCGTCGCGTTCCGCGACCCAGAACTCCTGGATGTCCTCGTAAAGCGTCACCGTGGCTTTGTCGAGCAGGATGCCCTCGCGGACGTAGACGTCGAGGAGGCGGCGCACGGCCGGCACATCGCTGGTGCGGGCCCGCCGCACGGTGAGGGCATTTGCGGTGACTTCGGGGCTGTCTGCTGACATGGACGGACGCTATCGCCCGCCGGGCTCGTCGCGAGAGGCGGGGTTCTCGTCGGGGTTCTCACCGGGCTTCTCACCGGGAGTGCCGGTGTTGCCGGCGCCGGGTTCGGGGCTTTGCGGGAGCTGGACGATCCGCATGGCGTCCTGGAGAGCCTGCCGCTGTTCCTCGCTCATCATACCGAAGAAGGCGACGAGAGCCGCGGCGGCGTTGTCGCTCTGCGACCACGCCTCGTTCATGAGGGCGGCGGCGTACGCGGCGCGAGTGGAGACGGCCTCATATCGATAGGCACGTCCTTCGGACTCGCGACGCACCCAGCCCTTCTGATGGAGATTGTCCAAAACGGTCATCACCGTGGTGTACGCGATGGACCGTTCCTTCTGAAGATCTTCCAGGACTTCCCGAACGGTCACCGGGCGGTTCCACTTCCAGACCCGCGTCATGACCGCGTCTTCGAGTTCTCCCAATGGGCGAGGCACAACTCAGAACAATAGTGGGAGATCCCGGCAATGGCGTGCCGGACGTGCGTGATACCCGGTGAACCATGACAAAAGGGGCGTACGACGGTGCGTCGTACGCCCCTGAGGGGCCGGGGTGGTCCCGGTCAGGCGTCGTTCTTGCCGGCGGGCGCGCCGTCCGCCCGGGCGAGGGCCGCGTCGACGGCGGCGTCCTCCTTGGTCTTGTTGGCGCCGCCCTGCGTCTTCACGATGACGCGGATCACGCCGATGAAGAAGACGGCCATGACGACCGGGGGCAGGAGCGCGGAGACGTAGTCCATGCGTCCAGGGTAGCCAGGGGGGCGGGTCAGCCGGCGGCCAGGTGCTGGTCCGGCGGCGGCGTGGCGGGTTTGCGCCGGGGGAAGACCTCGCCGGGCGTGGGCACGGGCCGCCGGGTCGGGCGGGGGGTGCCCGGGGCCGGCTCGGGGCTCGGGTTCGGCGCCGGGTGGGGCGTCGAGGGCCGCTCCTCGGGTTTCTTCTCCGGCTCCTTGCGCTCCTGCTCCTCACCCTGGCCCACGGAGGACAGACCCCCGGGCAGGGCGGTCAGGCGGACGCGCTCGCAGTGCCGCAGCAGGGCGGCGGCGGTGGGGTTGCCGCGCAGGGCGCGCAGGGCTGCCAGATCGTCCGGCTGGGGCCGGTATCCGGCGCCCAGCGCCTCCTCCAGGAGCGCGAGATAGCCGGCGGCGGTTCCGGGGAGTGCGGCGCGGTAGCGGCCGAGGTCGGCCACCAGAAAGGCGCGCAGCCGGGCGCTCTCGCGCGTCGCCTCGTCGAGGGACGCGGCGAGGCGCAGGCAGTCCTGGACGTCATCGGCCGTGGCCGGGCTGGGGTGCAGGGCGAGGGCGAGGGCACGGCGGAGCACGCGCAGCTCCTCCGCACCGAACGCCAGGCCGCCGCGGGATCCGTAGGGCGTGGGCATGCGGGCGACGATACGCGCTAATCAGACAAATCCGCCCAAAGATCACCAGCGTGGCGCGTCCACCACTCGGGTGGGCGGGGCCCTTCCGGCGGACGGGGCGGAAACACCCCCGAGGGGCGCGGGGAACTGCGCGACCAGCCACCCACGACCCGCACCCGGCGTCGCAAAGGTGCCGCCGCGCCCGCCCGTGCCGCCCTGAGGGCACCTCCCAGGCCCTTGAGGCAGTGGGGAGACACGACTGCCCGCAGCGGCGGCGTACCTGCCTGCGGCAGCGGGGGGCCGTGTCGGCGGCCTCGGCTGCAGCGCCCTTCAGGGGCGCGGGGAACTGCGCGACCAGCCACCCACTGGGGAGGCACGACTGCTCGCGGCTGGGGCGGGCGGCCGGCCCACAGCTTGGGCGGGCGCGGGCGCCGGATCGGCGCCCGCTACATGCGCGACACGTTTCGTTCGTACACCAGGCGGAGCCCGATCAGCGTCAGCCACGGCTCGTGTTCGTCGATCACCGTCGCCTCCCCCAGAACCATCGGCGCCAGCCCGCCCGTGGCGATGACCGTGACGTCGTCCGGGTCGTCGGCCAGTTCCCGCGCCATGCGGTTGACCACGCCGTCGACCTGCCCGGCGAACCCGTAGACGATGCCCGACTGCATCGCCGCGACCGTGTTCTTGCCGATCACCGTCCGCGGGCGGGCCACCTCGATCTTGCGGAGCTGGGCCGCCTTGACGCCCAGCGCCTCCACCGAGATCTCGATGCCGGGCGCGATGACCCCGCCGACGTACTCCCCGCGCGCGGAGACCGCGTCGAACGTGGTCGCCGTGCCGAAGTCGACGACGATCGCCGGCCCGCCGTACAGCTCGTTGGCGGCCACCGCGTTGATGATGCGGTCGGCGCCGACCTCCTTGGGGTTGTCGAACTGGATCGGCACGCCCGTCTTCACGCCCGGCTCCACGAGGACCGCGGGCACGTCGCCGTAGTAGCGGCGGGTGACCTCGCGCAGTTCGTGCAGCACGGACGGGACGGTCGCGCAGATGGCGATGCCGTCGATGCCGTCGCCCAGCTCCTCGCCCAGCAGCGGGTGCATGCCCATCAGGCCCTGGAGGAGCACGGCCAGCTCGTCCGCCGTGCGCCGCGCGTCCGTGGAGATGCGCCAGTGCTCGACGATCTCCTCGCCGTCGAACAGGCCGAGAACGGTGTGCGTGTTGCCCACGTCGATGGTCAGCAGCATGGCCGGTCCTACTCTGCGGCGCGCAGGTCGAGGCCGATGTCGAGGATCGGCGAGGAGTGGGTGAGGGCGCCCACGGCGAGGTAGTCGACGCCCGTGTCGGCGTACGCCTTCGCGTTGGCGAGGGTGAGGCGGCCGGAGGCCTCCAGCGCCGCGCGGCCGTCGACGAGGGCCACGGCCTCCTCGCACTCGACGGGCGTGAAGTTGTCCAGCAGGATCAGGTCGGCGCCCGCGTCCAGCACCTCGCGGAGCTGGTGCAGGGTGTCGACCTCGACCTCGATGGGCACGTCGGGGAAGCGCTCGCGGACGGCCTTGAAGGCCTGCGCGACGCCGCCCGCGGCCACCACGTGGTTGTCCTTGACCAGCGCCGCGTCCGACAGGGACATGCGGTGGTTGACGCCGCCGCCGCAGCGCACGGCGAACTTCTCCAGGCTGCGCAGCCCCGGCGTGGTCTTGCGGGTGTCGCGCACCTTCGCCTTGGTGCCCTCCAGAGCGTCCGCCCACGCGCGCGTGGCGGTCGCGATGCCGGAGAGCCGGCACAGCAGGTTCAGCGCGCTGCGCTCGGCGGTGAGGATGTCGCGGGTGCGGGTGGTGACCGACAGGAGCACCTGGCCGGCCTCCACGCGGTCGCCGTCCTCCACGTGCCGCTCGACCTCGAACTCCTCGGTGCAGACGATCGACATGACCGCCTCGGCGACGCGGAGTCCTGCCACCGTGCCCGCCTCGCGGGCGGTGAAGTCGGCGGTGGCGACGGCGTCCTCGGGGATGGTCGCGACCGTGGTCACGTCCTCGCCGTGCGCCAGGTCCTCCTGGAGGGCCACGTTGGCGATGTCCTCGACCTCGACGGGGTCGAGCCCCGCGTCGGAAAGGAGCTCGGCGAGCGCGGGGTCGAGCCCGCACTCCAGATAGGCGTCCTCCTCGCCGGCGCCGCAGGCACAGCCGTCGCCACAGCCACCGGAGGAGACGAGGGGAAGGTCGGGGGTGGTCACTGCTGTCACTGCTCCTGGGCCTGGGGGAGGGTCGGGGGGAAGTCTGTGGTGTCGGTGGTGCGCACCGCCAGCGATCGGTCGGGATTCAGCCGTACGACGATGTGACGGCGCCATGCCGTGTCGTCGCGCTCGGGACGGTCCTCGCGCCAGTGGCAGCCGCGGGTCTCCTCGCGCCGGCGTGCCGCTTCCACGAGCACGCGGGCGACACACAGGAGGTTGGTGGCCTCCCAGGTGTCGACGCCCGGCTCGGCGGTCTTGCCGTTCTCGTCGAGGGCGTCACGCGCGTCGGCGTGCAGCCGGTGCAGGCGGTCGGCGGCCTCGGCGAGGGACGCCTCGGAGCGCAGGACGCCCGCGCCGCGGGTCATGATCCGCTGGATGGCGAAGCGCGCCTCGGGCGGGAGGAGCGGGTGCGCGGGGCGCTCCGCCACGGGCAGCGGCTGCGGCACGCGCGCGTGGAGGCCGGTGGAGGCGATGTCGGCGGCGATGCGCTCGGCGTAGACGAGGCCTTCGAGGAGCGAGTTGGACGCGAGCCGGTTGGCGCCGTGCACGCCGGTGCAGGCGACCTCCCCGCACGCGTACAGGCCGGGCACCGTGGTGCGGCCGTGAGAGTCGGTGCGGACGCCGCCGGAGGCGTAGTGGGCGGCCGGGGCGACCGGCACGGGCTGTGTGACCGGGTCGATGCCGTGGGCGCGGCAGGCGGCCAGGATCGTCGGGAACCGCTGCTCCCACATCTCGGCGCCGAAATGGCGGGCGTCGAGGTACATGTGCTCGGCGTCGTTGTCGAGCATGCGGCGCACGATGCCCTTGGCGACGATGTCCCGGGGCGCCAGCTCGGCCAGCTCGTGCTGCCCCAGCATGAAGCGCACGCCGTCGCCGTCCACCAGGTGGGCGCCCTCGCCGCGGACCGCCTCGGAGACCAGCGGCTGCTGGCCCTCCGCGTCCGGGCCGAGGAACAGCACCGTGGGGTGGAACTGCACGAACTCCAGGTCGCTCACCTCGGCGCCCGCGCGCAGCGCGAGGGCGACGCCGTCGCCGGTGGAGACGGCCGGGTTGGTGGTCGCGGAGAACACCTGGCCCATGCCGCCGGTGGCGAGCACCACGGCCGGCGCGTGCACCGCGCCCACCCCGTCGTGCTGGCCCTCGCCCATCACGTGCAGGGTGACGCCGGCGGTGCGGCCCTCGGCGTCGGTGAGCAGGTCGAGCACGAGCGCGTTCTCGATCGTGCGCAGCCCCCGCGCGCGGACCGCCTCGACCAGGGCGCGGGAGATCTCCGCACCGGTGGCGTCGCCGCCCGCGTGGGCGATACGGCGCCGGTGGTGGCCGCCCTCACGGGTGAGTTCCAGGTTGCCGTCGGTGGACGCGTCGAACTGCGCCCCCGTCGCGATGAGCCGCCGTACGGCGTCGGGGCCCTCGGTGACCAGGATGCGCACCGCCTCCTCGTCGCACAGGCCCGCGCCGGCGACCAGGGTGTCGTCGAGGTGCTGCTCGGGGGTGTCGCCCTCGCCGAGGGCCGCGGCGATGCCGCCCTGCGCCCAGCGGGTCGAGCCGTCGTCGAGGCGCGCCTTGGTGACCACCACGGTGGTCAGCCCCGCGGCCTCGCAGCGGAGGGCGGCGGTGAGCCCGGCGACGCCGGAGCCGACGACCACCACGTCGGCGTCGATGGACCACCCGGGGGCGGGGGCGTGGAGCCGTATGCCTGTCGTGGTCACGAGGCGTCTCCGAACGTTCCGAAGGTCAGGGGGATGTTGTCGATCAGCCGGGTCGCGCCCACGCGCGCGGCGACCGCGAGGACTGCCTCGCCGGTGAAGTCGTCGCCGATCTCGGTGAAGTCGGACGGGTCGACCAGCGCCAGGTAGTCCAGCTGGAGCGGCGGGTCGAGGCGGGCGGCCTCGTCCAGCACCTGGCGGGCGGCGGCACGGACCGCGGCGGGTCCGCCGGCGGTGGTCGCGACGGCATGCGCGTCGGCGGCGGCGCGGGACTCGCCGATCGCGCTGAGCGCCTCGGCACGGGCCCGCGAGGCGGGCACCTCACGGGCGCGGGCGCGCAGCGCCTCCTGCGCGGCGTGCCGGTCGCTTCCCGCGAACAGCGCCTGCGACAGGGCGAGCGCGGTGCGCCGCTCGGCGGGCGACAGGTAGCGGTTGCGGCTGGACAGGGCGAGCCCGTCCTCCTCGCGGACAGTGGGCACGCCGACGATCTCCACCCCGAAGTTCAGGTCGCGCACCATGCGCCGGATCAGGGCGAGCTGCTGGGCGTCCTTCTGCCCGTAGAGGGCGACGTCGGGGCGGGTGAGGTGCAGCAGCTTCGCCACGACGGTGAGCATGCCGTCGAAGTGGCCGGGGCGGGCGGCGCCCTCCAGCCGCTCGCCCATGGGTCCGGCGCTGATCCTCACCTGGGGTTCGCCGCCGGGGTAGACCTCGTCGACGGACGGGGCGAACACGACGTCGGCGCCGGACTTCCCGGCCAGCTCCACGTCGGCGTCCAGGGTGCGCGGGTAGCGGTCCAGGTCCTCGCCCGCGCCGAACTGCAGCGGGTTGACGAAGACGGTGACGACGACCTCGCCCTCCGGTCCGGCGATCTTCCGGGCGGTGCGGATCAGCGTGGCGTGGCCCTCGTGCAGCGCGCCCATGGTCATCACGACGGCACGGCGGCCGGTACGCGCGCGGGCGTGCAGGTCGGCGGCGGTGCGCAGCAGGGTGGCGGTCATCGGGCGGCTCCGTTCCGGGACGCGCGCGGGGGCGTACGGGTGGGGTGGGCGTGCGGGGTGCGGGCGGTACCGCTCATGGGGCCTCCCCCGGGGAGCTTCCGGGGGCGCCGTCGGCCGGTCCCGCGAGCACCCCGAGGAGGGGCTCGGCGAGCTCCGGCTTCAGCAGCCCGTGGGCGAGGGCGCGGTCGGCGGTGGCGCGGGCCATGGCCAGGTACCCGGCGACGGTCCCGGGGGCGTGCTCGCGCAGCTCGGCGACGTGCGCCGCGACCGTGCCGGCGTCGCCGCGGGCGACGGGTCCTGTGAGGGCCGCGTCGCCGGAGCGCAGGGCGTTGTCGAGGGCGGCGCCGAGCAGCGGGCCGAGCATCCGGTCGGGGGCGCCGACGCCCGCGGTGCGCAGCAGCTCCAGGGACTGGGCCACCAGGGTGACCAGGTGGTTGGCGCCCAGGGCGAGGGCCGCGTGGTAGAGCGGGCGGTTCTCCTCGGCGATCCACTCGGGCTCGCCGCCCATCTCGATGACCAGCGCCTCGGCGGCCAGTCGCAGCTCCTCGGGAGCCGTGACGCCGAAGGAGCAGCCGGCGAGCCGCTGCACGTCCACGGGGGTGCCGGTGAACGTCATCGCCGGGTGCAGCGCGAGGGGCAGCGCGCCCGCGCGCAGGGCGGGGTCGAGGACCTTCGCGCCGTACCGCCCGGAGGTGTGCACGAGGAGCTGGCCGGGGCGCACGGCGCCGGTCTCGGCGAGTCCGGTGACCAGCTCGGGCAGGGCGTCGTCGGGGACGGTCAGCAGCACCAGTTCGGACCGCTCCAGCACCTCGGCGGGCGGCACCACCGGCACGTCCGGCAGCATCTCCTCGGCGCGCCTGCGGGAGGCGTCGGAGACGGCGGAGACGGCCACCGGGCGGTGCCCTGCCAGCTGGAGGGACGCGGCGAGGGCGGGACCCACGCGTCCGGCGCCTACGACGCCGACGGTGAGCCGCGCTGGGCGGTCCCGGGGATCGGGCTGTGGGGTTGTGTTCACGCGACGACGGCCTTCCCGTTCCAGTCCGCTCGGGGTACCGGACGATTTCTCGTCATGTTAACGCGATCGGTTCCGGCGGCCACCGGTTGTCCACAGGCTGTGGGTTTCTGTGCGCACCTGGGACCGCCTCCGCCCCCCGCCCCCGTGAGCAATGGGGGTGACCCCGCCGAGCGGCCGGGGCATGATCGCGGGCATGACTGACACGGCGGAGCACGACGGCACGGAACCGACGACGGAGGAGGCCGCCGCGCCCACCCAGCGTGAACGACGCATCGCGGCCTGGCGCAACGCCCCGCGCGTGCTGGCGCGCCTCGGCTTCCTCGCCCCGCTCCGGGAGCGGCTCGCACTGCTGGAGGCGGCCGGCGACGCCCACGACCTGGACGAGACCTCGGACATCTACGGCAACGGAGTCGTGGAGGCCCTGGAGCGGCGGGTCGCGGAGCTGCTCGGCACCGAGGCCGCGGCCTTCTTCCCGACCGGCACGATGGCGCAGCAGGTGGCCCTGCGCTGCTGGGCGGGCCGCACCGGCGACCCGGCGGTCGCGCTGCACCCGCTCGGCCACCCCGAGGTGTACGAGCGGCACGCGTTCAGCCAGGTCAGCGGTCTGCGCCCGGTGCATTTCGCGAACGAGCCGCGGCTGCCCACCGCCGAGGAGGTCCGGGACTTCCCGGAGCCCTTCGGGGCGCTGATGCTGGAACTGCCCCTTCGTGACGCCGGGTTCGTGCTGCCCACCTGGGACGAGCTGACCGAGGTGGTGGAGGCCGCACGGGAACGCGACGCGGTGGTCCACTTCGACGGGGCGCGGCTGTGGGAGTGCACCGAGCACTTCGGGAAGCCGCTGGAGGAGATCGCGAGCCTCGCGGACAGCGTCTACGTGTCCTTCTACAAGTCCCTCGACGCCTTCGGCGGCGCCGCCCTCGCCGGACCCGCCTCGCTGGTCGAGGAGGCGAAGACCTGGCGCCACCGCTACGGGGGCGCGGTGTTCCAGCAGTTCCCGACCGCGCTGTCCGCGCTGATCGGGCTCGACCGGGAGCTGCCCCGGCTGCCGGAGTACGTGCGCCACGCGCGCGTGGTGGCCGCCGCCCTGCGCGAGGGCCTGGAAGCAGGGGGGCTGCCCTTCTTCCGGGTGCACCCCGAGGTGCCGCACACCTACGACTTCCAGATGTGGCTGCCGTACGAGACGGAGTTCGTGGCGGAGACCGCGATCAAGGCGGGCGAGGAGACCGGCCGGATGCTGTTCGCGAACCACTGGGACCCGAAGGGGCCCGGGCTGACCTTCACCGAGGTCTACGTCCGCGCCGCCGCCCTGGAGTGGACGGCCGACGACGTCCGCGAGGCGGCCGCGGACTTCGCCCGCCGTCTGACCGGCGGGTAACGCTCACCCGGGGTCCCCGATTGACGGCGGCCGTCAATCGGGGACCCGGTGTCGGTGGCCGGGTGCACCATATGGGCATGGGCGTGCACATCGACATCACCGGGCTGCGGCCGGAGCGGATCGCCGTCGTGATCTCTCCGCTGGCCGAGCTGGGCATGGCGCTGCACGCGCTGTCCGAGCCGGCCCACCACCCCGGCCTCCAGGCCTGGGTGACGGCGGTGACCGCACGCCTCGACCCGCATCTCGCGGACCGCATGTGCGAGGCGGACTTCCTGTGGCGGACGACGTTCTCCGACCTGTTCCTCGCCTGCGCCGGGCTTCCGGGCCGTACGGCGCTGCCCGGCGCCACGCTCGCCGAGGAGCTGGACCTGCTGGACAAGCTGTCGGACGAGCAGTTCGTCGACGGCGCCCTGGAGTTCACCTGCGCGCTCCCCTACGAGGTGCCGGGGCGCGGCCCGCTCTCCGACGAGGGGCTGCGCCGCCGCTCGCTGGAGCTGGCCGCCGCGCGGGGCCCGCGCCAACTGCTGTTCACCGAGCGGCTGCTGGCCGACCCGCCGCGCACCCGGGCGTGGCTGCGGCAGTTCCTCCAGGACTGCGACGAGGCGTTCTTCGCGGAGGCGTGGTCCCGGCTGCGGCACCAGCTCGCCGCGGACGCCCGCCTCAAGACGGACCTGCTGCGGCACAAGGGGCTGGGCGAGGCGCTGACGTCGGTGTCGTCCGCCGTGACGCTGGACGAGGCGGCGGGACGGATCACCGTCGACAAGCTGGGTGACGGCCGCACCGCGACCGGCGACGGCGGGCTGCTGCTGATCCCCACCAGCCTCGGCTGGCCGCACCTGATGGTGCTGCACCGGCACGGCTGGCAGCCCGTGCTGCACTACCCGGTGGGCTCCCCCGAGCTGGCCGCCCCGCCGACGGTCGAGCAGCTCGCGCTGCGGATGACCGCGCTGTCCCACCCGGTGCGGATGCGTATGTGCCGCCACCTCGCCCGCAGCGCGTACACCACCAGCGAGCTGGCGCAGGTGCACGGGATGACAGCGCCGGAGATATCCCGGCACCTGGCGGTGCTGAAGAAGGCCGGCCTGCTCACCACCCGCCGCCGCGGCCGGTACGTACTGCACCAGCTGGACGTGACGGTCGTGGCCCGCCTCGGCAGCGACTTCCTGGAGGGCATCCTGCGGTGACGCTCCTCAGGCGTGTCCTGCCGGACGGAGGCGTCAGCCGAGGCGGATGTGCCGTACGCCGACGGCCGCCTGGCGGAGCCGGGTGCGCAGCCGGCCCTCGTGGTTGGGCCGCAGGGTGAGGCCGGCGAGGACGGCGATCCGGTCGGCCGTCTTCGGCACGGTGGAGTGGTCGGTCCACAGATGCTCGGCGAACTCCGGCTCCGCGAGCCGCTCCAGGCAGGCGTCGAGCCGCTCGACCGCCCAGCTCTCCCGCCGCGGACCGCCGCGGCCCAGATGCCCGAGCCCCCGCTCCCGCAGCCGCCGCAGCACCGTCTCCCGCTCGGCGAGCAGCGTGAAGTGCCGTACGTCGTGGCCCAGTTCGCGCAGCCGCCCCACCGTCTCGGCGAAGTAGCCGGGGTCGGTGACGGTCATCGGCGCGATCACCACGCCCTCGCGGCGGGTCAGGGTGAGGTCGAGGATCTCCACGACGCCCTGCCGCCAGGCCTTCAAGTCCTGGAAGTCGCCGCGCAGTTCGGGCGGCAGCATGCGGTGGAGGCCGAAGCCGGGCTGCTCGGGGTCACAGACGACGCTGCCCGGCAGGCGGCGGCGTATCTCGTGTGCGGTCTGTGTCTTGCCGCCACCGAAGGGGCCGTTGATCCACAGGAGCATGCGCGGCACCCTACCGGGGGCCGGGGCGCCGTTCAGCCGTGTCCGCCGGCCCGCACCAGACCCGTCTCGTAGGCGAGGACGACCACCTGCACCCGGTCGCGCAGACCGAGCTTGGTGAGGATGCGGCCGACGTGCGTCTTCACGGTCGCCTCGGACAGCACCAGCCGGGCCGCGATCTCCCCGTTGGACAGGCCCTGCGCGACCAGCACCATGACCTCGCGCTCGCGTTCGGTGAGCCGCTCCAGCTCCTTGTGCTCGGGCTGCTTGCCGCTGCTGGGCAGCATCGGCGCGAACCGGTCGAGGAGCCGGCGGGTGGTGGAGGGGGCCACCACGGCGTCGCCGCTGTGCACGGCGCGGATCGCGGTGAGCAGCTCACCGGGCGGCACGTCCTTGAGCATGAAGCCGGACGCGCCCGCCTTCAGCCCGGAGAAGGCGTACTCGTCGAGGTCGAAGGTGGTCAGGATGAGCACCTTCGGCGGGTCGGTGTCCGCACAGATCCGGCGGGTGGCCTCCACGCCGTCCAGCTTCGGCATGCGGACGTCCATGAGCACCACGTCGACGGCGGTGGTCCGCAGCACCTCCAGGGCCTCGACGCCGTTGCCCGCCTCCGCGACGACCTCCATGTCCGGCTGGGCGGCGAGCACCATCCGGAACCCGGTGCGCAGCAGCACCTGGTCGTCGACGAGCATCACGCGGATCGTCATCGGGGCCTCTTCCGTTCGGTCGTCTCGGTCGTCGGGTGCAGCGGGGGGCGTGACAGGTGTCAGCACAGGGCGTGTGGTCAGTGCGCCGGTTTGAGCGGCAGCAGGGCGCTGATGCGGAATCCTCCGCCCGGCCGCGGCCCGGCGTCCAGGGTTCCGCCGACCATGCCGACCCGCTCGCGCATGCCGATCAGTCCGTGCCCCTGGCCGTCGAACCCGCCCTCCTCGTACAGCTCGTGCGGAGCGCCCTTGCCGTCGTCCTCCACCAGCAGGCCGAGACCGTCGTCGAAGTAGACCAGGCGCACGCTGGCGCCCGCGTTGGGACCGCCGTGCTTGCGGGTGTTGGTCAGCGCCTCCTGCACGATGCGGTAGGCGGTCAGCTCGACGCCCCGGGGCAGTTCGCGCGAGGTGCCCTCGACCTTGAAGTCCACGGGCAGTCCGGACTCCCGGCACTGCTCGACGAGGTCCTCGATCTGCTGGAGCCCCGGCTGCGGCACGTACTCCCCCGCCTCCTGGTGCTCGCCGGTGCGCAGCACGCCCAGCAGGCGGCGCATCTCGGCGAGGGCCTGGCGGCCGGTGGTGGAGATGGTCTCCAGGGCCTTCCTGGCCTGGTCGGGCGCCGCGTCGAGGACGTAGGCGGCGCCGTCGGCCTGCACCACCATGACCGACACGTTGTGCGCGACCACGTCGTGCAGCTCGCGGGCTATACGGGCGCGTTCCGCGGCGACCGCGACCTTGGCCTGCGCCTCGCGCTCCTTCTCCAGCCGGGCGGCCCGCTCCTCCAGCTGCGCGAAGTAGGCGCGGCGGGTGCGTATGGAGTCGCCGAGCACCCAGGCGAGGGCGAACGGCACGGCCAGGATGACCGACAGGGCGACGTTCTCGGCGGTGCCCGCCTGCGGGTTGGGCCAGCGGAGCTGCGCGAGCGGGGCGGCGCACAGACCGGCGGTCAGCGCGACGCGGGAGGCCCAGCGGGCGCCGACGGCCGCGACCGTGTAGACGATCACCAGCAGCGCGAAGTCGGCGGGCCCCGTGGGCACGTCGAGGATCAGCTGGCCGAACCCCACGACCAGGGCGAGGAGCAGCATCCGCTCCGGCATCCTGCGGCGCAGCGCCACCACCACGGACAGCAGGAGCATCACCGGCACGGTGAGGGCCGGCAGGTCGGTGCCGCGCCCCTCCTCCACGGTCGCTCCGCCGAGCACCGAGATCCCGAAGAGGATCACGGCCCAGAAGCCGTCGACCCACGTCGGGTGCCTGCGGAGGAAGTCATAGAGGCGCTGCACGTAACCCAGCGTAGGGAAGCAAAATGCGTGCAGGGGTCAACCGGTAGGTCGATCCCCGTCCGCGACGTGTACTCCGCAAGGTGGAGGCCCGTCCGGTTGGCGCACGTAGCCTGGCCCGGTGAGGACGGCGACGACGGACGCGGGACAGCGGTGACGGCGGATACGACGGGGACGGCGGAGGACGGTTTCCGCGGCTGGCGGGAGGCCGCCCAGGAGGCGCTCTACGGCCCGGACGGCTTCTACCGCCGCCCCGGCGCGGGCCCGGCCGCCCACTTCCGGACGTCCGTGCACGCCTCCCCGCTGTACGCCCGTGCGGTGGCGCGGCTGCTGTGCCGGGTCGACGAGGCGCTGGGCCGGCCGCCCGTGCTGGACTTCGTGGACATGGCGGCCGGACGGGGCGAACTGGTCACCGGCGTACTGGGGGCGCTTCCCGCGGACGTGTCGTCCCGCGTGCATCCGTACGCCGTCGAGCTCGCCACGCGCCCCCCGGAGCTGGACGACCGGATCGAGTGGCGGGACGAGCCGCCCGAGGGGATCACGGGGCTGCTGTTCGCCAACGAGTGGCTGGACAACGTGCCGGTGGACGTCGCCGGGACGGACGCCTCCGGCACCCCCCGGTACGTGCTGGTGCGCGCGGACGGCGCCGAGCGGCTCGGGGAGCCGGTCGCCGGGGCCGACGCGGAGTGGCTGGGCCGGTGGTGGCCGCTGCCGCCCGAGGAGGGCCTGCGCGCGGAGATCGGACTCCCCCGGGACCACGCCTGGGCGTCCGCCGTCGGCACGGTCGCGCGCGGCGCCGCCGTCGCCGTGGACTACGCGCACACCGCCGGAGCGCGCCCGCCGTTCGGGACGCTGACCGCGTTCCGGGAGGGCAGGGAGACGGCGCCGGTGCCGGACGGTTCCCGCGACCTCACGGCGCACGTCGCGCTGGACGCGTGCGCCGCCGCCCCCGCGCTGCCGGGCGCGCGTCTGCTGACCCAGCGGGAGGCCCTGCACGCCCTGGGCGTCACGGGCGGGCGTCCGCCCCTGACGCGGGCGAGCAGCGACCCCGCCGGCTACGTCCGCGCCCTCGCCGCCGCCGGGGAGGCCGCGGAGCTGACCGCGCCGGGCGGCCTCGGCGACTTCGGCTGGCTGGTGCAGCCGGTGGACGTCGGGGACGTCCTCACCGGCTGAGCGCTACTTGTCGATGTCGCCGACGACGAAGAACATCGACCCCAGGATCGCCACCATGTCCGCCACCAGCGTGCCCGGCAGCAGCTCGGTGAGCGCCTGGATGTTGTTGTACGACGCCGACCGCAGCTTCAGCCGGTACGGCGTCTTCTCGCCCTTGCTGACCAGGTAGTAGCCGTTGATGCCGAGCGGGTTCTCGGTCCACGCGTACGTGTGCCCCTCGGGCGCCTTCAGCACCTTCGGGAGCCGCTGGTTGACCGGGCCCGGCGGCAGCTCCGCCAGCCGGTCGAGGCAGGCGTCGGCGAGGTCCAGGGAGTTGTGCGTCTGCTCCAGCAGGCACTCGAAGCGGGCGAGGCAGTCGCCCTCCTCGCGGGTGACCACCTTAAGGACGTCGCCCAGCTGGCCGTAGGCCAGGTACGGCTCGTCGCGGCGCAGGTCGAAGTCGACGCCGGAGGCGCGCCCGATCGGCCCGCTCACCCCGTACGCGTGCACCGCCTCCGCCGACAGCGCGCCCACGCCCCGGGTGCGGCCGCGGAAGATCTCGTTGCCGAGCACCAGGTCGTCGAAGCGGTCCATCCGCGAGCGCACCTCGGCGACGGCGGCACGCGCGCGTCCCGTCCAGCCGGCCGGGAGGTCCTCCTTGAGGCCGCCGACGCGGTTGAACATGTAGTGCATGCGCCCGCCGGAGACCTCCTCCATGACGTGCTGGAGCTTCTCGCGCTCGGTGAAGGCGTAGAAGATCGGGGTGATGCCGCCCAGCTCCAGCGGATAGGAGCCGAGGAACATCAGGTGGTTGAGCACCCGGTTCAGCTCGGCGAGCAGCGTGCGCAGCCACACCGCGCGCTCGGGGACCTCCATGCCGAGCATCCGCTCCACGGCGAGGACCACGCCCAGCTCGTTGGAGAACGCCGACAGCCAGTCGTGCCGGTTGGCCAGCATGACGATCTGCCGGTAGTCACGGGCCTCGAACAGCTTCTCCGCGCCCCGGTGCATGTAGCCGATCACGGGCTCCGCGTGGACGATCCGCTCGCCGTCCAGTACGAGCTTCAGCCGTAGCACGCCGTGCGTGGACGGGTGCTGCGGGCCGATGTTGAGCACCATGTCGGTGCTCTCCGCCGCGCCGCCGATTCCGACCATGGTCTCCGTCGTAGGAGTCATGCACACAGTCTGTCCTACGTACGCTGGCCCCATGGAGACGGGGAGCCCGCACGACACGGGGACAGCGGACGACGCGCAGGGGACGCCCTCGCCGGCGCCGGCGGTGGTGCCGGCGCCGGACGACGGCGCGGAGCCGGTGTGGCGTGCGCTGCCGCCCGGGCTGCTGACGATGCGGCGGCTGCTGCTGGTGGTGTGGCTGGGGCTGCTGACCCTGGCCACCGCGCTGGTCCCTGGCCTGCTGGTCGGTCCCGCCTGGGGCGCCTTCGCGGTGCTGCCGCTGGCCCTGCTGCTGTGGGGCTGGGTGATGCTGGAGCGCAACTGGCGCTCCTGGCGGTACGCCGAGCGCGCCGACGACCTGCTGATCAGCCGGGGCGTGCTGTGGCACGAGGAGACGGTCGTGCCGTACGGGCGGATGCAGCTCGTGGAGGTCACCTCCGGGCCCGTCGAGCGGCACTTCGGGCTGGCCAGCGTGCAGCTGCACACCGCGGCCGCGGCCACCGACGCGACCATCCCCGGCCTCGACCCGGCCGAGGCGGAGCGGCTGCGCGACCGGCTCACCGAGCTGGGCGAGGACCGGTCGGCGGGGCTGTGAGCGCCCCCGGCGTCCAGGAGGACGTGACCGGCCGGCCGCCCGTGATCGAGCGGCGGCTGCACCCCGTCACGCCGCTGCGGCGGGCGTGGGCGCCGGTGGCCGTGCTGATGGGCTGGGCGGTGCACGACCCGGACGGCGCGCAGCGCCAGCTCACCCGGCTGACCACGACCACGCTGCTCGTCGGGCTCGGCGTGCTCATCCCCGCCGCCGCCCTCTACGGTTTCCTCAGCTGGTGGTTCACCCACTTCGCGGTGACCGACAGCGAGCTGCGGGTGCGCACCGGGCTGCTGTTCCGGCGCACCGCGCACATCCGTCTCGAGCGCATCCAGGCCATCGACGTCACGCAGCCGCTGCTGGCCCGGGTCGCGGGCGTGGCGAAGCTGAGACTCGACGTCATAGGCGCCGACAAGAAGGACGAGCTGGCCTTCCTCGGGGCCGGCGAGGCGCGGGCGCTGCGCGCCGAACTGCTGGCACGGGCGGCGGGCTTCGCCCCGGAGACCGCCCACGAGGTGGGTGAGGCGCCCTCCCGGCAGATGCTGCGGGTGCCGCCGGGCGTGCTGGCCGTCTCGCTGCTGCTGACCGCGGCGACCTGGGTCTGGCTGCTGGTCGCCGCCGTCGCCCTGCCGCTGCTGTGGACGGCCACCCACAGCCTGTGGACGGTGCTCGCGGCCGGCATCCCCATGCTGGGCGCGGCGGGCGCGAGCAGCGTGGGCCGCTTCGTCGCCGAGTACGACTGGACGCTGGGCGAGTCGCCCGACGGCCTCCGCATCGACCACGGGCTGCTGGACCGGGCGCAGGAGACGGTACCGCCCGGCCGGGTGCAGACCGTACGGCTGGTCGAGCCGCTGCTGTGGCGTCGGCGCGGCTGGGTGCGCGTCGAACTGGACGTGGCCGGGTCGTCCAACTCCCTGCTGCTGCCGGTGGCCCCGCGCGCGATGGCCGAGTCGGTCGTCGCGCGCGTGCTGCCCGGGGTGACCGTGCCCCCGCCGGAGGCGTTCTCCCGCCCGCCGCGCGGCGCGCGGTGGTGCGTGCCGGTGTGGTGGCGGGGTCACGGGCTCGCCGTCACGGACGCGGTGTTCGCCTCCCGGCGCGGTCTGCTGCGGCGCGGCCTCTCGCTGGTGCCGCACGCGAAGGTCCAGAGCGTACGGCTCGCCCAGGGGCCCTGGCAGCGGGCGCACGGGGTCGCCGACGTCCATGTGGACACCGGCGCCAACGCCACCGTGACCGCCCGGCTGCGCCCCGCCGGGGAGGCCGCCGCCCTGCTGCACGCCCAGGCGGAACGGTCCCGTACGGGACGCAGGGACGCGCTGCCGGACCGCTGGATGGCCTGACCGGCGTCCGCGCACAGCAAAGGGGCCCCGTCCGGGCGGGGCCCCTTCGTCGTGTCCACGTGGGTCAGGAGACCGCGCTGCGCAGTCCCTGGACGTCGATGTGCTCGGTCTCGTCGTGGGCCGTCAGGTCGATGACCTGGCCGGCGCGCGGCTCCTCGGCGGCCGGCTTGTACCGCGCCTCGGCCTCCGCCTTGTGCAGCGCGAGCGCCTCCTGGCCGACGACGTCGGCGAGGTCCTCGTTCTGCACGGCGTCCAGGGCCTCGCGCCGGGCGTTCTTGGTGCCGAAGAAGTCGAACCCGTCGTCCTGCACCGGCCGCCGCGCGGGCTGCGTCGGCGGGACGACCGCCACCGCGGTCGGCACCGTGAGGTGCCCGGCGGGCTGCCGCACCGCCGGGGCGGCGGAGGCGGCCGGTGCGGTGGGGGCGGCCGCGCGCTCATGGTCGCCGGCCGCCCGGGGCTGCCCCCCGGCCTCGTCCTCCTGCGCGGGGTCGGGCTTGGGCCGCTTCGTCGGCCCGGGCCCGTCGTCCTCGGGGGTGCCGCCGCCCTTGGGGGTCTTCACGGCGATGGGCTCGGGAGCGTCCCCTGCCTTCGCGGCTCCGGGGGCGCTCTCCTTGCGCGCGGCCGGCACGGAGGGCTGCTCGGCCTGCTCCTCCGGGGCGTCGGAGTCCGACTCGGCCTGCGGCTCGGTCTCCGACTCCGTCCCGGTCTCCGCCGCGAACCGCGCCAGCGCCGCGTCCGCCTTCAGGTACAGCTTCGAACCCCCGGGAGAGAAGACGCCGGTGGTCTTCTCGTCCTGCTTCTCCCCGGATTCGGCATCCTCCGCCTGCTCCACGTCCGCCGGCGCCTCGGAGACCACGGGCTCCGGCTCGGGCTCGGGCTCCGGCGCCGCGGGCGAGCCCGCGGGCAGGGCGCGGGCCGGGACGGCCGCCTCGATCTCCAGCACCCGGCGCTCCTCGAGGACGTTCGCGCGCTCCGCCTCGGCCGCCGCGTACCGGCGCAGCAGCGCGGCGTGCTCGTTGCGCAGGCCCGCCAGTTCCGCGCGCTTGGCGCGCAGCCGCTGCTCCAGCTTCAAGCGCAGCTCACGCGACTCCTCGATGTCCGACTCGAGTTCGGCGACCCGTTCCTCGAAACGCCACTCGTCGCTCGCCCGCGCGCGCGTGAGGTCGGCGACGCGTTTGCCCGCCTGGGCGTCCCAGTGACGCATCACGACGGCGCCCACGATCGCCGTGACCGCGGCGGCCGCGGCCAGGAGGCGGAGCACCACCGGTTGCGTGAACACCCAGGGCCCCAGGGCGCAGACGACCGAGACGCCTGCGATCGCCGACGGGGGCAGCATCCTGTGCAGCGGCGGGGAATGACGGTGACGTCCACGTGGCATGGCCAGAAACTTACCGCGCGTAGGCGAATGGTGGTGCCCCGCCCCGCAAAAAGAAAGCCACTTGCGACGTTTCACAGGCCGTCAGCGATCGGGGCCGCGCGTGAAAAGCGGTTCATTGAATTTTCGTCAAGATCCTTTATGGGGTCCTGTCGGCGCACAACTCGCCCTCCGCGCATTCCGGTTGGCACCCTCGTCGGCCCCCGCCGTACGGCCCGCCCCCCGCGCCCCGTACGCCCCGCACCGCCGCCGCGCCCGGGGCCCGTTCCGACCTCCGAATACCCCCGCCGGCGTCCTTCCGTCCCGCCCCTTCCGAGCGGCTTCTCCCCGCCCCGCCGCGACCCCGTTTCCGCCCTTTTCCGGCTCTCCCCGATCTTCCGCGCGTCCCCTCACGGCAATGCGTCCCGAAAGGGCTCCGCCAATGTCCGCCCGCGGCGTTTCCCGCGCGCCGGGCCCGTGCGGCACCACGCACCCTCCCTGGGCCTACGCTGAACGTATGAGCACTCGAAGCGGACGCCGTCAGGTCGCGGGCCTCCCCCACTGGGACCGGTGCGCGGTCATGGGAGTCGTGAACGTCACCCCCGACTCCTTCTCCGACGGCGGACGCTGGTTCGACACCACCACGGCCGTCAAGCACGGCCTGGACCTGGTCGCGCAGGGCGCCGACCTGGTGGACGTGGGCGGTGAGTCCACCCGCCCCGGCGCCACCCGCGTCGACGAGGCCGAGGAGCTCCGGCGCGTCATCCCGGTGGTCCGTGGCCTCGCGGCGGAGGGCGTCACCGTCTCCGTCGACACCATGCGCGCCTCCGTCGCCGAGCAGTCGCTCGCGGCCGGGGCCGCCCTGGTCAACGACGTCAGCGGCGGCCTCGCCGACCCCGCCATGATCCGTGTCGTCGCCGACGCGGGCGCCCCGTTCGTCGTCATGCACTGGCGCGGCTACCTGGAGGGCGGCAACGTCCGGGGTGTGTACGACGACGTGGTCACCGAGGTCGCCGACGAGCTCCACGCGCGCGTGGAGGCCGTCCTGGAGGGCGGCATCGCCGCCGACCGCGTGATCGTCGACCCCGGCCTCGGCTTCTCCAAGGACGCCGGGCACGACCTCGCGCTGCTCGCCCGCCTCGACCGCCTGCTGGGCCTCGGCCACCCCCTGCTCGTCGCCGCGTCCCGCAAGCGGTTCCTCGGCCGGGTGCTGGCGGGCCCCGACGCCCCGCCCCCGCCCGCCCGCGAGCGTGACGCGGCCACCGCCGCCGTCTCCGCCCTGTCCGCCGAGGCGGGCGCCTGGGCGGTGCGCGTGCACGAGGTCCGGGCCAGCGCCGACGCCGTACGGGTGGTCCGCGCGATACAGGGCGCCCGCCACGACGACCCCACATCCCCCGAGCACGGTGCGGAAGGAGCCCGGTGACCGCACCCCACACCGACGTCGAGCAGGTCGAGGCCGCCAACACCGCCTTCTACGAGGCACTGGAGCGGGGCGACTTCGAGGAGGTCGCGTCGGCCTGGCTCACACCTGCCGACCTGGGCGTCGACGAGGAGTACCACGACCCCGCCGACGCGGGCGTCGTCTCCTGCGTGCACCCCGGCTGGCCGGTGCTGACCGGGCGCGGCGAGGTGCTCCGCTCGTACGCGCTGATCATGGCGAACACCGACTACATCCAGTTCTTCCTCACCGACGTGCACGTCTCCGTCACCGGGGACACCGCCGTGGTGACCTGCACGGAGAACATCCTCAGCGGCGGGCCCGCCCCCGAGGAGGGCGAGGAGCTGGGGCCGCTGGTCGGGCAGCTCGTCGTCGCCACCAACGTGTACCGGCGCACCCCGTCCGGCTGGAAGCTCTGGTCCCACCACGCCTCCCCGGTCCTCGCCGAGGAGGACGACGACGAGGACGACGACACCCCGACCCCGCCCTGATCCGCACGTGGCGGAACTCACCCCGCCCGTCACGGCCGCCCCCCTCCGGCCCGTGAACACCGCGTCCTCGCTGGGCAGACGGACAGGGAGGCCGCGGGACCCCGCCCGGCCGCCACCCGCCCGGAGCGCCGGGGCCCGCACCCGCCGCGGGTAGATTCGAGGGCGGGCCGGTGTGCCGTCCGCACGGGGCACCGACCGGCCGGACCGACGACAGCAGGAGTGATTCGCGTGGATCGTGTCGCGCTGAGCGGCCTCAAGGCCCGCGGGCACCACGGTGTGTTCCCGAAGGAGCGCGAGGAGGGCCAGACCTTCCTCGTGGACCTCGTCCTGGGCCTGGACACCCGCCCGGCCGCCGCCGACGACGACCTGACGAAGACCGTGCACTACGGCATCGTGGCGGAGGAGGTGGTGGCCGTCGTCGAGGGCGAGCCCGTCAACCTCATCGAGACCCTCGCCGAGCGCATCGCCCAGGTCTGCCTGAAGCACGACGTCGTACAGGAGGTCGAGGTGCGCGTCCACAAGCCGGACGCGCCGATCACCGTGCCCTTCGACGACGTGACCGTCACCATCACCCGGAGCCGCGCATGACCAGGCCGTCCACCACGGGCCACACCGACCCGACCGTCCAGCCCGTCCCCGCCTCCGTGGTCGAGCAGGTGGACGCCGCCGACACCACCCTCCAGAACCCGAAGCGGGCCGTGGTGTCCCTCGGCGCCAACCTGGGCAACCGCCTGGAGACCCTCCAGGGGGCCGTGGACGCCCTGGAGGACACCCCGGGCATCCGGGTCAAGGCGGTCTCCCCCGTGTACGAGACGGAGCCGTGGGGCGTCGAGCCCGGCAGCCAGCCGTCCTACTTCAACGCGGTCCTCGTGCTAAAGACCACCCTGCCGCCGTCCTCCCTGCTGGAGCGCGCCCACGCCGTCGAGGAGGCCTTCGACCGCGTACGGGACGAGCGGTGGGGCCCGCGCACCCTGGACGTCGACATCGTCGCCTACGCCGACCTCTGCTCCGACGACCCGCAGCTCACCCTGCCGCACCCGCGCGCCCACGAGCGCGCCTTCGTCCTCGCCCCCTGGCTGGACGCCGACCCCGCCGCCGAGCTCCCCGGACGCGGCCCGGTGGCGGAGCTGCTGGACGCGGTCAGCCGGGACGGCGTCACGCCGCGCGCCGACCTGGAACTCCGGCTGCCCGAATAGCCGTTAAGGTCGAGGACGGCCACAGCCCGGGGCCACCGGCCGGGGGAACGCGAAGGGACACCGTGAAAGAGCTGCGCATCAGGGTGCTGGCCGGCGTCTTCGTCGTCGCCGGAGTCCTGTCCTGGGCCGGCGCCCGCCTGTGGAACTCGCTGGGGACCCTCCCGAGCGTGCCCGTGGCCGCGCCCATCGTCCTCGCCCTGATCGCCACGGTCCTCGCGGCCACCGCGCTCTCCCTGCGCAACCGTCTGAAGGCCCAGCGCGACCGCCGGCCGGACGCCAAGGGCGTCGACCCGCTCCAGGCGGCCCGCGCGGTGGTCTTCGGACAGGCCAGCGCGCTGGTGGCGGCCCTCGTCGCCGGCCTCTACGGCGGGACGTTCGTCGTGCTGCTCGGCTCCCTCGACATCCCCGCCCGCCGCGACCAGTCCATCTACGCCGGCTTCTCCGTGGTCGCGGGCATCGCCGTGATAGCGGCCGCCAAGTTCCTGGAGCACGTCTGCAAGCTCCCGGAGGACGAGGACGACGACGACCACCCGGGCACGGCCCCGGCGAGCTAGAGGCCGCACGGAGTACGCGAAGGGGCACGGTCCGTCCGGACCGTGCCCCTTCTTCGGTGCCCTGGATTCTTCGTCCGTGCTCCGGACTCAGCGCGCCATGATCAGGCTCATCGCCTCGTTGCGGGTCGCCGCGTCCCGCAGCTGTCCTCGCACGGCCGAGGTGATCGTCTTGGCGCCGGGCTTGCGGATGCCCCGCATCGACATGCACATGTGCTCGCACTCCACGACCACGATGACCCCGCGCGGCTCCAGGATGTCCATCAGGGAGTCGGCGATCTGCGTGGTGAGTCGTTCCTGCACCTGCGGGCGCCGGGCGTAGACGTCCACCAGGCGGGCCAGCTTGGACAGGCCGGTGATCTTCCCGCTGGTCGACGGGATGTACCCGACGTGCGCCACGCCCCGGAACGGCACCAGGTGGTGCTCACATGTCGAGTACACCTCGATGTCCTTGACCAGCACCATCTCGTCGTGGCCGAGGTCGAACGTCGTCGTCAGCACGTCCTCGGGCTTCTGCCACAGCCCCGCGAAGATCTCCCGGTAGGCACGGGCCACGCGCGCCGGAGTCTCCTGCAGGCCCTCACGGTCCGGGTCCTCGCCCACCGCGATCAGCAGCTCGCGCACGGCGTTCTGGACCCGCTTCTCATCGAACTCACCGATGGGGGCTATGCCGTCCAGCGTCACGGGGTCGGTCATGGGTGCCTCGTTCCTGTGCCTGCACGCGTGCCGCACACGCGTCTCGAACTGCGGGTTACGCGAAATGCCGCGTCCCCCAGGCTAGAACCAGGGGGACGCGGCATCCATTCCGGGCCCGGTGGGGCTCCGGGAGCCTCATGTCAGCTCTCGGGGCGCTCCTCCGGGGTCCGCTCCGGCTGCGGGGCGGGGTGGTCCGTCGTGGCGGTCTTCGTGGTGGAGATGGCCGGCGTGGCGCCGTTCGCCCCGTTCGTCAGCGCGAGCTCCTTGGGGGAGAGCACCGGCGGGCGGGTGGACGGCGTACGGCGCGAGGAGCCGGTCCAGGCGGGCCTGGGCGGGCGCTTCACGATCGGTGCGAAGATCTCGGCGATCTCCTCCTTGCCCAGCGTCTCCTTCTCCAGGAGGGCCAGGACCAGGTTGTCGAGGACGTCGCGGTTCTCGACGAGGATCTCCCACGCCTCGTTGTGCGCGTTCTCGATGAGCTTCTTGACCTCCTCGTCGACCAGCGCGGCGACCTCTTCCGAGTAGTCGCGCTGGTGAGCCATCTCACGGCCGAGGAAGGGCTCGGTGTTGTCGCCGCCGAACTTGATGGCGCCGAGCCGCTCGGTCATGCCGTACTGCGTGACCATCGCGCGGGCCAGTCCCGTGGCCTTCTCGATGTCGTTGGCGGCACCGGTGGTCGGGTCGTGGAAGACGAGCTCCTCCGCCGCGCGGCCGCCCAGCATGTACGCCAGCTGGTCCAGCATCTCGTTGCGCGTGGTGGAGTACCTGTCCTCGTCCGGCAGGACCATGGTGTAGCCGAGGGCGCGGCCTCTCGACAGGATGGTGATCTTGTGGACCGGGTCGGAGTTCGGTGAGGCCGCCGCGACCAGGGCGTGTCCGCCCTCGTGGTACGCGGTGATCTTCTTCTCCTTGTCGGACATGATCCGGGTCCGCTTCTGCGGGCCCGCGACGACACGGTCGATCGCCTCGTCGAGCATCTTGTTGTCGATCAGCTTCTGGTCACTGCGCGCGGTGAGCAGCGCGGCCTCGTTCAGCACGTTGGCCAGGTCGGCGCCCGTCATGCCGGGCGTGCGGCGGGCCACGGCGCCGAGGTCGACGTCCGGGGCGACCGGCTTGCCCTTCTGGTGCACCTTGAGGATCTCGAGGCGGCCCTGCATGTCCGGGCGGTCCACCGCGATCTGGCGGTCGAAGCGGCCGGGACGCAGCAGCGCCGGGTCGAGGATGTCCGGGCGGTTCGTCGCGGCGATGAGGATCACGCCGCCCTTGACGTCGAAGCCGTCCATCTCGACCAGCAGCTGGTTCAGCGTCTGCTCGCGCTCGTCGTGACCGCCGCCGAGGCCGGCGCCGCGGTGGCGGCCGACCGCGTCGATCTCGTCGACGAAGACGATCGCCGGGGCGTTCGCCTTGGCCTGCTCGAACAGGTCACGGACACGGGAGGCGCCGACACCGACGAACATCTCGACGAAGTCGGAACCCGAGATCGAGTAGAACGGGACGCCCGCCTCGCCCGCGACGGCACGCGCGAGCAGGGTCTTGCCGGTGCCGGGCGGGCCGTAGAGCAGCACGCCCTTGGGGATCTTGGCGCCCACGGCCTGGAACTTCGCCGGCTCCTGCAGGAACTCCTTGATCTCGTGGAGCTCCTCGACGGCCTCGTCGGAGCCCGCGACGTCGGCGAACGTCGTCTTCGGGGTGTCCTTGGTGATGAGCTTCGCCTTGGACTTCCCGAAGTTCATGACACGGGAGCCGCCGCCCTGCATCTGGTTCATCAGGAACAGGAAGACGACCACGATGAGGACGAAGGGAAGCAGGGACAGCAGAATGCTCACGAAGGGGTTCTGCTTCGACGGCGAGACCGTGTAGCCGTCAGGGATCTGCTTGTTCTGGAACTTGTCCTGCAGCGTGCTGGCGATGGTGACGCCCTGGTCGCCGATGTAGCTCGCCTGGATCTTCGAGCTGCCCTCGACCTTCTGGCCGTCCTTGAGCTGCACCTTCACGGTCTGCTCGTCGCCGGTGGTCAGCTTGGCCGACTCGACCTTGTTCTCGTTGATCGCCTGGACGACCTGGCCCGTGTCCACCGTCTTGTAGCCGCCGGACGAGCCGACGACCTGCATCAACACGACCACGGCAAGGACGGCCAGCACGATCCACATGACCGGCCCACGGAAGTATCGCTTCACGTCCATCCATACGGAGCGGTGCCGCCCCGTCCCTCCTGCCATAGTGAGTTTGATAAAGGCTGTTCTTCGGACGGTACCCCAGCACGGGCCCCCGACGCTGCGAGGGACGGCCGGCAATGGCGTCCACGCATGCTCCAACGCCGAGGAGCCCGCCGGGGTTCCCGATCACGTACGGCGGCCGGGGCCGCCGTACGTTCACCCGCCGTAGACGTGGGGCGCGAGCGTCCCGACGAACGGCAGGTTGCGGTACTTCTCGGCGTAGTCCAGGCCGTAGCCCACGACGAACTCGTTGGGGATGTCGAAGCCGACCCATTCGACGTCGATGGCGACCTTGGCGGCCTCGGGCTTGCGCAGCAGCGTGCACACCTTGAGGGAGGCGGGCTCGCGCGAGCCGAGGTTGGAGATCAGCCAGGACAGCGTCAGGCCGGAGTCGATGATGTCCTCGACGATCAGGACGTGGCGGCCCTTGATGTCGGTGTCGAGGTCCTTGAGGATCCGCACCACACCCGAGGACTGCGTGCCCGCCCCGTACGAGGACACGGCCATCCAGTCCATCGTGACGGGGGTGGACAGCGCCCGGGCGAGGTCGGCCATCACCATCACCGCGCCCTTGAGCACGCCGACGATCAGCAGGTCCTTGCCCGCGTACTCCGCGTCGATCTTCGCCGCCAGCTCCGTCAGCTTGGCGTCGATGTCTTCCTTGGTGATGAGCACCTTCTCGAGGTCGGCACCCATGTCGTTCGCGTCCACCCGCATCACTTTCGGTCGTCCCACCGGCCGGTCCGGTCCGCCCCGCGACTTTTCGGTCGGTGGGGTCCGGATTCAGCCCTGCCGAATCACCAGTCTGCCACCCTGCCGGCGGGCGACGACCCGGCCGGGGAGATTGATGGCCCCCTGACCGCGCCAGCCGGTGACCAGCCGGTCGACCTCCTCGATGTGGCGGGCGAACAGGGAACCGGCCGGTGCGCCGGCCTCGATGGCGGCCCGGCGCAGCACGCGGCGGCGCACGGCGGGCGGCAGGTCGTGCAGCGCGTCGCACTCCAGGCGGCCGTCTGCGTCGCGGACGCCGGCCGCGGCCTTCCCGGCCCAGGCGTCGAGGGCGTCGGCGTCGTCACGGGAGAGCTGGGCCGTACGGGCGAGGGCCTCGACGACGCCCTTGCCGAGGGCCTTCTCCAGAGCGGGCAGGCCCTCGTGGCGCAGCCGGGAGCGGGTGTAGGCGGGGTCGGTGTTGTGCGGGTCGTCCCAGACGGGCAGGGACTGGACCAGGCAGGCCTTGCGGGCGGTCTGGCGGTCGAGCTGGAGGAAGGGGCGCCGGTAACGGCCGTCGGCCCCCGAGACCGCGGCCATGCCGGAGAGGGAACGGATGCCGGAGCCGCGGGCGAGGCCGAGCAGCACCGTCTCGGCCTGGTCGTCGCGGGTGTGGCCGAGCAGGACGGCGGCGGCGCGGTGGCGCTCGGCGGCGGCGTCGAGGGCGGCGTAGCGGGCGTCCCGGGCGGCGGCCTCGGGGCCTCCGGCGCGGCCGACGGTGACGGCGACCGACTCGACGGGTTCCAGGCCGAGTTCGCGCAGCCGGGAGGCGACCTCGGCGGCGCGGAGGTCGGAGCCCGCCTGGAGGCCGTGGTCGACGGTGACGCCGCCGGCGCGCAGTCCGGCGCGGGGGGCTTCGAAGGCGAGGGCGGAGGCGAGCGCCATGGAGTCGGCGCCGCCGGAGCAGGCCGCGAGCACGAGCGGGGAGGAGGACCGCTCGTCGGGCGTGAGGCGGCCGGGCGTCCGGCCGTGTTCGGCGAGGAGGTCGTTCAGGACGCGGCGGACCGCCAGGCGTATCGCCGCGACCGCAGGATGGGGACCCATGTCCGGTTCCCTTCTGATGATGTCCGGGGGGGGTGAGCCCGGGGGTCGGTCACGCAGAGTGTGTAGATGGTGACAGAACCGGGCCGTTCCCCGAGCATTGCACGCCTGCCGGGGGCCCACGGTCCCTCGGACGGGTGATTGGCGGGGCGTCCGTCTGCCGCCGCCGGGACGCCCCGCGCGACGGGGGCGCGGTACCTATGCCTCCGGTTTGCGGTGCACCCGTGTGATCCAGTCCGCCGGTTTGCCGATCTCCGCCTTGGTGGGGAGGGTGTTCGGCGACGTCCATACCCGGTTGAAGCCCTCCATGCCGACCTCGTCGACGACCGCGCGGACGAAGCGCTCGCCGTCGCGGTACTGGCGGAGCTTGGCGTCCAGGCCGAGCAGCTTGCGCAGCGCCATGTCCAGGCGGGAGGCGCCCTTGGCGCGGCGCTGCTGGAACTTCTCGCGGATCTCGGCGACGCTCGGCACGACCTCGGGGCCGACGCCGTCCATCACGTAGTCGGCGTGGCCCTCCAGCAGCGACATCACGGCGGTGAGCCGGCCGAGGATCTCCCGCTGGGCGGGGGTCTGCACGATCTCCACGAGGGAGCGGCCCTCGTCGCCCTCCTCGCCCTCCTCGCCCTCGGGACGCCCGCCGACCAGCGACTGCGCGGCCTCGCGGACCCGTTCCAGCACGGTCATCGGGTCGACGTCGGTCTCGGCGAGGAACGCCTGGATCTCGCCCTCGAGGTGGTCCCGCAGCCAGGGCACGGCCGTGAACTGGGTGCGGTGCGTCTCCTCGTGGAGCGTCACCCACAGCCGGAAGTCGTGGGGCTCCACGTCGAGTTCGCGCTCGACGTGGACGATGTTGGGGGCGACGAGGAGCAGCCGTCCGCCGCCGTTCGCGCCGGCCGGGAGGTCCCGGGTCGCGGGGGCGAACGTCTCGTACTGGCCGAGGACGCGGGACGCCAGGAACGACAGCAGCATGCCCAGTTCCACGCCGGTGACCTTGCCGCCGACGGCGCCCATCACCACGTTGCCGGGGCTCGTGCCGCGCCGCTCCTGCATCTTGTCGAGCAGGGGCTTGAGCAGTTCGCGGAAGCCGGCGACGTTGGCCTTCACCCAGCCGGGGCGGTCCACCACGAGGAGGGGCGTGTCATGGGTCTCGGGCGTGCCGAGGTTCGTGAAGCCGCGGACGTGCTCCTCCGCGGCGCGCGCGTGGCGGCGGAGCTCCGCGACGACGGCGCGGGCCTCGTCCCGGCTGACGTCTGGGCCCGGCCGCATGAGCCTGGTCGCGGTCGCGACCGCGAGGTTCCAGTCGACCATGCCGGATGAGGCAGCACCACCGATGCTCGTCATGTGTCAACGGTACGTGAGGGGTGGGGAAACGGGCAGATCGATACAGCCCGCGGCTGGGCAACGCCCCGTAGGGGCGCGGGGAACCGCGCGGGGTCCGGGGGCGAAGCCCCCGAAGTGGGCGGGGAGTCGCCCTCGCCTCCGGGGCGCGCTGGTGCTTGGGGCGCCTGGACGTGCGGCGTCCTGCCCTCCCGTCCTCGGGGCTCCGCCCCCGGACCCCCGTTCGCGCAGTTCCCCGCGCCCCTGACAGGCGTCCTCGCCCACGGCCCCCCGGAAGGCGCCGCTCCCGCCCGACGGGGCGTACCTCCTTGCCCGCGGCCCCAAGTCATGCGGCCCACGGCTCCGCAGAGGCGTCCTCGTCTCCGTCCCTCGGAAGGCGCCGCCCGCGCCCGAGAAGGCGCCGCCCCACCCGCGTCCCGGAAGGCGCCCTACGGCGTCCGGCACCCGCACGTCGCCAAAGCTGTCGCGGCCTTGTCCAGGGCCCTCTGGGCCGCCTCCGTGCCCACCGTGTCGTTCGCGAGGAACGCGAAGGCCAGCAGGCGGCCGTCGCGGTCGACGACCGTGCCGGCGAGGGTGTTGACGCCCGTCAGGGTGCCGGTCTTGGCGCGGACCACGCCCGCCGCTCCGTCCGCGTAGCGGCTGGACAGGGTGCCGGTGAAGCCGGCGACGGGGAGGCCCGTCAGGGCGGAGCGGAGTTCCGGGTGGGCGGGGTCGCCCGCCTTGACCAGCAGGGCGGTCAGCAGGTCGGCCGTGAGCCGGCCGCCCCGGTCCAGCCCGCTGCCGTCCTTGATCACGACGCCCTTCACGGGCAGTTTCAGCTGCTTCAGGCGCGCCGTGACCGCCGCACCCGCTCCCGCGAAGTCCGCGGGCTTGCCGGTGGCCACCGCGGTGTGCCGGGCGAGCGCCTCGGCGAGGTCGTTGTCGCTGTTGGTCAGCATGCGCTCGACGAGCGAGGAGAGCGGCGGCGAGGAGACCGTCGCCAACGTGCTCGCGCGCGTGGACGACTTCGACGGGCCGGGCGGCGTCGCCGTGATCCCGTGCTCCTTCAGCAGGTCGCCGAACTTCCGGGCGGCGTCCGCCGCGGGGTCGGGGACGCGCGTGACGGGTCCGCTGGAGGAGTCGTCGGTGCGGCCCTCGTCGGCCATGAGGGGCGTGACGGCGGCGAGGTTCGCGTTGACCCCGATCGGGTGGGTCGTACCGCCCTTGTAGAGGGTCGTGTCGTACGACAGCGTCACCTTCCGCACGCCCCGCTTGGCGAGGGCGGCCGCGGTGCGCGCGGCCAGGTCGCGCAGGCTCGCGGAGCCCTTGGCCTTCTTGCGGGCGGTGAGCGTGGGGTCGCCGCCGCCGACCAGCACGACCTCCTTGGTGTCGGGCTCGTAGACCGTACGGGTGGTGAGCCGGTGGTCGGGCCCCAGCGCGGACAGCGCGGCGACCGCGGTCGCGATCTTCGTGGTGGAGGCGGGGGTGAGCGCGTTCGAGGAGTCCGCGCCGTACAGGCGCCGCCCGGTCGCGGCGTCGACCACGGCGGCCGAGCGGCGGCCGAGCGCCGGGTCCTTCAGCAGCGGGTCGAGGACGGAGGCGAGCGCCTTCCCGGCGGGCGCGGACCGCGCGGCGGTGGCGGTGCCGCCCAGTCCGGTGAGCACGGACGGGGCGGGCGGCGCCTCCCGCGGTCCGCGCGGCGGGGTGCCGGCGCGTGCCCGGGAGCCGTCGTGATCTGTGCCACGCGAGGCTTCCAGGGCCACGGCCCGGTGCCGCTCGGCCGTACGCTGACCCGTGGAGTCCCAGGGGCCGGCGGCGCTCGCCACTCCCGCGGCCAGCGCCAGACCGGCGGTGGCGGCGGTCGCGGTGTACCACCCGGTTCCGGGCCGCGCGACCCGTGGGGCCTGCGGCGACCCCGGCCGGCGCCCCCTGGTGAACCACGGCCCGGTGGCCGCGGCGACCCTCGCCAGACGCGGTCGTACGGCGTCCGCGATCCGCACGACGTGCGGTCCCGCGGCCCGCCAAGGCCTCAGCTCTGGCACGACCACCAGCCCCTTTCGCGATCACACACCTGCGTGAGGGACACTTAACCACCAGAACGATGTGCTGATCATGGAGGAGCGTCCGGTGGAGTTCGACGTCACGATCGAGATCCCGAAGGGTTCGCGGAACAAGTACGAGGTGGACCACGAGACGGGTCGGATCCGCCTGGACCGTCGGCTCTTCACCTCGACCGCCTACCCGACCGACTACGGCTTCGTCGAGAACACCCTCGGCGAGGACGGCGACCCGCTGGACGCGCTGGTCATCCTGGACGAGCCGACGTTCCCGGGCTGCCTCATCCGCTGCCGCGCCGTCGGCATGTTCCGCATGACCGACGAGGCCGGCGGCGACGACAAGCTGCTGTGCGTCCCGTCGACGGACCCGCGTGTGGAGCACCTGCGGGACATCCACCACGTGTCGGAGTTCGACCGTCTGGAGATCCAGCACTTCTTCGAGGTCTACAAGGACCTGGAGCCGGGCAAGTCGGTCGAGGGAGCCAACTGGGTGGGCCGGGTCGAGGCCGAGGCCGAGATCGAGCAGTCCTACAAGCGCTTCAAGGAGCAGGGCGGCCACTGAGCCCCCGCGCCACGCGACGTGACGACGGGCCGCACGCCAGCGCGTGCGGCCCGTCGTCGCGCTGTGTGCGCATACCGACGCGACAGAGGGCACACTGAAGGACGGTGTCGTCAGCAGGGAGAGAAAGGCACGTGACGGACGCGGAGGACCGCAAGCCGCAGTCGGACGAGGCGAGGAGCGCCTTCGTACCCCCTTCCGGTCTCGCGGCGCCGGCCGACAGCGAGTCGTCGACCACGTCCGAGTTCGCCCTGCCCGACGGGCTGGCCGCGCCCAAGCCGGTACCGGAGTCCGAGACCACCTCGGAATTCGCCCTTCCGGACGGTCTGGACGTCGCCCCGGCCCCGCAGCACGAGCCGGAGGGCTCGGCGTTCAGCACACCGAAGACCTACAGCGCCCGGCAGACCGCGTTCACCCCGCCGACCGGTGTCCCGCTGGTCCGGCTGACCAAGGACGTGCCCTGGCAGGACCGGATGCGCACGATGCTGCGCATGCCGGTGACCGAGCGGCCCGCCCCGGAGCCGGTGCAGCGGCACGACGAGTCCGGCCCTGCGGTGCCGCGCGTGCTCGACCTGAGCCTGCGTATCGGGGAGCTGCTGCTGGCCGGCGGCGAGGGCGCCGAGGACGTGGAGGCGGCGATGTTCGCCGTGTGCCGCTCCTACGGCCTGGACCGCTGCGAGCCCACCGTCACCTTCACCCTGCTCTCGGTCTCCTACCAGCCGTCCCTGGTCGACGACCCGGTGACGGCCTCCCGCACGGTGCGCCGCCGCAGCCCCGACTACACCCGGCTGGCGGCCGTCTACCAGCTGGTGGACGACCTCAGCGACGACGAGACCCAGGTGACGCTGGAGGAGGCGTACCGGCGGCTGGCGGAGATCCGCCGTAACCGGCACCCCTACCCGGGCTGGGCGCTGACGGCCGCGAGCGGGCTGCTCGCGGGCTCCGCCTCGGTGCTGGTCGGCGGTGGTCTGCTGGTGTTCGTCGCGGCGGCGCTCGGCGCCATGCTCGGCGACCGGCTGGCCTGGCTGTGCGCCGGGCGCGGGCTGCCGGAGTTCTACCAGTTCACGGTGGCCGCGACGCCGCCCGCCGCGATCGGGGTGGCGCTGACGCTGGCGCACGCGGACGTGAGGGCGTCCGCGGTGATCACCGGCGGGCTGTTCGCGCTGCTGCCCGGACGGGCGCTGGTGGCAGGCGTGCAGGACGGTCTGACCGGCTTCTACATCACGGCGTCGGCGCGTCTGCTGGAGGTGCTGTACTTCTTCGTCGCCATCGTGATCGGCGTGCTGACGGTGCTGTACTTCGGCGTGCAGCTGGGCGCCAACCTGGTGCCGGACGCGGCGCTAGGCGGGTCGGACCCGCAGCCCGTGCTCCAGATCGCCGCGTCCCTCGGACTGTCGCTGGCCTTCGCCGTGCTGCTCCAGCAGGAACGGTCCACCGTGCTGATGGTGACGCTGAACGGCGGCGTCGCCTGGGTGGTGTACGGGGCGATGCACTACACGGGCGACATCTCGCCGGTGGCGTCCACGGCGGTGGCGGCCGGTCTGGTCGGCCTGTTCGGACAGCTGCTGGCCCGCTACCAGTTCGCGTCCGCGCTGCCGTACACCACGGCCGCGATCGGCCCGCTGCTGCCCGGTTCGGCCACGTACTTCGGTCTGCTGGGCATCGCGCAGAACGAGGTCGACTCGGGTCTGACGTCGCTCACCAAGGCGGTGGCGCTGGCGATGGCCATCGCGATCGGGGTGAACCTCGGTTCGGAGATCTCCCGGCTGTTCCTGCGGATCGGCTCCGAGGAGAAGCGACGGGCGGCGAAGCGGACGCGAGGTTTCTGACCCGCGCTCCGCCCGCCGCCCGGCAGGGTTCTCCGTGCTCAGTAGCCGCCGTTGTAGGGCTGCTGTCGGTCGTACTGCTGGTTGTACTGCTGCTGGTCGTTGCCGTACGGCTGCTGAGGCGGCTGCTGCTGCGGGTAGCCGTTCGGCCGGCCGCCGTAGGGCTGCTGGGGCTGCTGCTGCGGGTAGCCGCCCTGGCCGCCGTACTGGCGCGGTCCGGGCTGCTGGGGCGCGGCGGCCGGGGCGATGCGGCGCAGCTGGGTGGTGGCGTCGTCCATGACCGGCGGCTGCGGGTGCTGGGCGGCGGCCGGGGCCTCGGCGGCGGCGCGCTTCTTCTTCCCGCGCTCCCGCAGGTACTCGATGATGATCGGCACCACGGAGACGACGACGATCAGGACGAGGATCGCCTCGACGTTGTTCTTGATGAACCCGATCTGGCCCAGCCAGTAACCGGCGAGCGTGACGCCCGTGCCCCAGGCGACACCGCCGATGACGTTGTACGTGAGGAACGTGCGGTACTTCATCCGGCCGGCGCCGGCCACGATGGGCGCGAACGTCCGCACGATGGGCACGAAGCGGGCCAGGACGATCGCCTTGGGCCCGTACTTCTCCATGAACTCGTGGGCCTTCTCCAGGTTCTCCTGCTTGAAGAGCTTGGAGTTCGGACGGCTGAACAGCCGGGGTCCGAAGAACTTGCCGATCATGTAGCCGACCTGGTCGCCGATGACGGCGGCGAGCACGATCAGCGTGCAGACCAGCCACAGCGGCTGGCTGATGTAGGTGCCCTCGGCCACGAAGAGACCCGCCGTGAACAGCAGGGAGTCGCCGGGCAGGAACGCGAAGAGTCCGGATTCCGCGAAGACGATCAGCAGGATGCCGGGGAGGCTGAAGGTCTCGATGAGGTAGTCCGGGCTCAGCCACTCGGGGCCGAGCGCAAGCGTGGTCACGGGGATGTGGCTCCTGCAGCTGGGGGTCAAGGGCGGGGCTGGCTGCCCAAATTATGAACGCAGCCGTCGAGGCCCAGGTTCCGCGGGGGTACCCAGGATGCACTGTGCCCCGCCCCGGGGAAAGCCGCGAGCCGGCGCCGCGGGGCAATCGCCGCTGGTCGTGGCCCGGTGCGGCCGGGCCACGACCGGTCAGGCGGTGTGCCGTACGGCGTTGGCGAGGATCGCGTCCCGCATGTACGCGGCGAGACCGGGCCTCGCCTGGTCGATGGTGCGCGTGAACCGCTCGTCGTTGACGTACATCTCGCCCAGACAGGTGTGCATCTCGTAGCCGCAGTCGTAGTGGTTGCGGGAGATGCCCCGGCGGTGGTCCTCGGCGACGTCCATCGCCGCCTCGGAGTCCGCCGGCTCGCCCGCCTCCATCAGGGCGACGAAGCGCCGGGTGAGGTCGTCGATCTCGTTCTGGATCCGCTGCCAGTCCTCCTTGGTGTAGGAAGCCGTCCGCTCCCGCGACTGGCGGTACGCGTCGGTGTCGCCCCAGCGCTCCTGGACCTCCTCCTGGTACTGGTCGGGGTCGAAGTCGCCGAAGACCTCGAACTTCTCCTCGGGGGTCAGGTTGATTCCCATCGTGCGCGCCTCCATGGCCTGTTCCACGGCCTCCGCCATCTTCTGCAGCCTCTCGATCCGGGCGGTCAGCAGTTCGTGCTGGCGGCGCAGATGCGCGCGCGGGTCCGCGTCCGGGTCGTCGAGCAGGGCGGCGACCTCGTCGAGCGGGAAGCCGAGCTCGCGGTAGAACAGGATCTGCTGCAGCCGGTCGAGGTCGGCGTCGCTGTACCGCCGGTGCCCCGCGTGGCTGCGCTCGCTCGGCACGAGCAGGCCGATGGCGTCGTAGTGGTGCAGGGTGCGCACCGTGACCCCGGCGAAACCGGCCACCTGTCCTACGGACCAGCTCATGTCCGCTCCTTTCCCTTGCGCGCTCCAGGCTGGGTCCTCACGCCACGTGAGGTGCAAGCGGGTTACCGGTTTATCCCTTTCACCCCCTTTATCGTGTGCGCGTGGCCCAGGACAGCACGCAGCCGGCGCCCGGCACCGCCCCGGCGGCCTCGGCACGCGCCCTCCTGCCGACCATCGTGCCCGCGCTGCTGGTCGGCGTGGTGACGAGCCTGGTCCTGCTGGGGGTGAGCGCGGCCGCCGAGGAGCTGCAGCACGCGCTCTGGCAGGACCTGCCGGACGCGCTCGGCGTCGGCCGGTACTCCGTGGCGTGGATGTTCGCGATGCTGACCGCCACCGGTGTCGCGGTCGGCCTCGTGGTGTGGAAGGTCCCCGGGCACGCGGGCCCCGACCCGGCGACCACCGGTCTGGAGGCGCCGGTGCTGCCGCTCTCGGTGCTGCCCGGGCTGCTGCTGGTGACCGCGCTGGTCCTGGCCGGCGGGCCCAGCCTGGGACCGGAGAACCCGATCATCGCCGTGAACGTCTCGCTGGCGGTGTGGTTCGGCGCCCGCGTCTTCCCGGCGACGGCGCAGAGGGGCTGGGTGGCCCTGGCGGAGGCGGGGACCATCGGCGCGCTGTTCGGCACGCCGGTCGCCGCCGCGCTGGTGATCTCCGAGGCGCTGGCCGGGCAGCGGGTGAAGGGACAGCTGTGGGACAGCCTGTTCGCGCCGCTGGCCGCCGCGGGGGCGGGCGCGCTGACCACCACGCTGGTGTCGGCGCCGAGCTTCGACCTGCGTCTGCCGTCGTTCGGGCGGCCCGGCTGGGGCGACCTCCTCGCGTCGCTCGTGGTGGCCTCGGCGGGCGCGCTGCTCGGCATGTGCGCCGTGTACGCCTTCCCGTACGTGCACGGCGCGTTCCGGCGGCTGCGGCACCCGATGCTGATGCTCCCGGCCGGCGGGGTGGTGCTGGGCGCGCTCGCGGCTCTCGGCGGGCACCTCACCCTGTTCAAGGGGCTCGACGAGATCGCCGAGCTGGCCGCCGACCCCGACGGCTGGACGGCGGGTGAGTTCGCCGTGATGACGGTGGTGAAGCTGGCCGCGCTGCTGGTCGCCGCGTCCTGCGGCTTCCGCGGCGGGCGGATCTTCCCGGCGGTGTTCGTGGGGACCGCGCTCGGTCTGTGCGCGCACGCGCTGGTGCCCGGGGTGCATCCCGCCGTCGGGGTGTCCGCGGGCGTCCTGGGTCTGCTGCTCGCCGTCACCCGGCAGGGCTGGGTGAGCCTGTTCGTCGCGGCCGTCCTGGTCGCCTCCCCCGGCATGCTCGCCCTGCTCTGTGTCGCCTCCCTCCCCGCCTGGCTGCTGGTCACCGGCCGCCCGCACATGCAGCTGCGGCCGGACGGGACGGCCGTCAGGTGACCCCCGCTCCCCCGGCGGACCCGCCCGGGCCGCCCGACCCCTACGGAGGACCCATGCCGCTGCACCCCGGCCGGCCGGCCGGTGAGCGCCCGCTGTCCGTCAACCCCTTCCTGGGGCCCGCGAACCCGGTCGGGGGGATGACCGAGGCGCCGCCCAAGCACCGGCTCCCCGACGGGCCGATGGCCCCGTCGACGGCGTACCAGCTGGTGCACGACGAGCTGATGCTGGACGGCAACGCGCGGCTGAACCTGGCCACCTTCGTCACCACCTGGATGGAGCCGGAGGCCGGGGTGCTGATGATGGAGTGCCGCGACAAGAACATGATCGACAAGGACGAGTACCCGCGCACCGCCGAGCTGGAGCGGCGCTGCGTGGCGATGCTCGCCGACCTGTGGAACGCGCCCGACCCGGCGAGCGCCGTGGGCTGTTCGACCACCGGGTCCAGCGAGGCGTGCATGCTGGCGGGCCTCGCCCTGAAGCGGCGCTGGGCCCTGCGCAACGCGGACCGGTACCCGTCGCGTGAGGCCCGTCCCAATCTGGTGATGGGCGTCAACGTCCAGGTGTGCTGGGACAAGTTCTGCACGTTCTTCGAGGTGGAGCCCCGTCAGGTGCCCATGGAGGGCGACCGGTTCCACATCGACCCGGCGGCCGCCGCGGAGCTGTGCGACGAGAACACCATCGGGGTCGTCGGCATCCTGGGCTCCACCTTCGACGGGTCCTACGAGCCGGTCGCCGAGCTGTGCGCGGCCCTGGACGGCCTCCAGGAACGCACGGGCCTGGACGTCCCCGTGCACGTCGACGGGGCGTCCGGGGCGATGATCGCGCCGTTCCTCGACGAGGACCTGGTGTGGGACTTCCGCCTGGAGCGGGTGGCGTCCGTCAACACCTCGGGGCACAAGTACGGGCTGGTCTACCCGGGCGTGGGCTGGGTGCTGTGGCGGGACGCGGCGGCGCTGCCCGAGGAGCTGGTGTTCCGGGTGAACTACCTGGGCGGCGACATGCCCACCTTCGCGCTGAACTTCTCCCGGCCGGGCGCCCAGGTGGTGGCGCAGTACTACTCCTTCCTGCGGCTGGGCCGGGACGGCTACCGCGCGGTGCAGCAGGCCGCGCGGGACGTGGCCACGGGACTGTCCGCACGGATCGGGGCGCTGGGCGACTTCCGGCTGCTCACCCGGGGCGACGAGCTGCCGGTGTTCGCGTTCACCACCGCGCCGGACGTGACGTCGTTCGACGTGTTCGACGTGTCGCGGCGGCTGCGGGAGAACGGCTGGCTGGTGCCCGCGTACACCTTCCCGGCGAACCGTCAGGACCTCGCCGTGCTGCGGGTGGTGTGCCGCAACGGCTTCTCCGAGGACCTCGCCGACCTGTTCGCCGAGGACCTGACCCGGCTGCTGCCGGACCTGCGGAGCCAGTCGCGCCCCCTCACGCGGGACCGGAACGCGGCGACCGGGTTCCACCACTGAGCCGCGCGGTCCGGCTCCTCCGCCGTACGGGAGCCGGACCGCGCGCGCCCTACCTGCTCAGCCGGGCGAACCGCCGTACCGCCAGCGGGAAGAACACCGCGAGCAGCGCGAGGGGCCACAGGACCGCGGCCGCCGCGTGCCCGGACTCGGCGCCCGGCACGCCGAACAGGTGCCGTACGGCCTCGGCCGTGTGGGAGATCGGGTTCCACCGCACGACCGTCGCCAGCCAGCCGGGCATCGAGCCGGGGACGGCGAACACGGTGGACAGGAAGCCGAACGGCCAGACCAGGATCTGCACCGCCTGCACCATCTCCGGCCTGCCCGCCACCAGCGCCAGCTGGATGCCGGCCCACAGCATCGCGAACCGGAGCAGCAGGAGCAGCCCCACCGCGCCCAGGAACGCGGCCGGCCCCGCGTGCGTGCGCCAGCCGAGCGCGGCGGCCACGGCGAGCAGCACCGTGAGGCCGAGGACCGACTGGAGCATGTCGGCGGCGGCGCGGCCCACCAGTACCGCGCCGTCGGCCATCGGCATGGACCGGAAGCGGTCGACGACCCCCTTGTTCATGTCCTGGGTGACGGCGATCATCGTGCCCTCCAGGCCGAAGGCCATGCTGAGCGCGAGCATCCCCGGCAGCAGGTAGTCGAGGTAGTCGCCGTCCACCCCCCGGCCGCCGCCGATGAGGTAGCCGAACATCAGCAGCAGCATCACCGGGAAGACCAGGTTCACCACCACCGCGGCCGGCCGCCGTCCCCAGCGGGCCAGCTCCCTGCGGGTCATGGTCCAGGAGTCGGTCAGTGCGTACGCCGTGCTGCTCACGCTGTCTCCTTCACTCGCTCGTCGTGCCCGGTGAGGTGCAGGAACACCTCGTCGAGCGTGGGCCTGCGCAGGGCGACGTCCTCGGCCTCGACGCCGGCCTCGCCCAGGGCGCGCACCACGGCCGTGAGGGCCGCCATGCGGTCGGTGACCGGCGCGCTCAGCAGCCGCCGGTCGGCGTCCACGACGACCGACTCCCGCGGTACGGGCAGCAGGCCGGCCGCCGTCTCCAGCTGTCCGGCGTCGCGCAGCACCACGTCGACGCGGTCGCCGCCGGTGGCCGTCTTGAGCTCGTCCACCGTGCCGTCCGCGACGACCCTGCCGGAGTCCACCACCGACACCCGGTCGGCGAGCCGGTCGGCCTCCTCCAGGTACTGCGTGGTGAGCAGGACCGTGGTCCCGCCGCCGACCAGGGAGCGCACCGCGTCCCACACCTCGGCGCGGCCGCGCGGGTCGAGTCCGGTGGTCGGCTCGTCCAGGAAGAGCACCTCCGGTTCGGTGATCAGGGAGGCGGCGAGGTCGAGCCGGCGCCGCATGCCGCCGCTGTACGTGCCCACCGCCTTCGCGCCGGTGCCGGAGAGCTCGAAGCGCTCCAGCAGTTCGTCCGCCCGGGCGCGGGCCCGGCGGGCGCCCAGGTGGTGGAGGCGGCCGAACAGTTCGAGGTTCTGCCGGCCGCCGAGTTCCTCGTCGAGCGCCGCGTGCTGGCCGAGCAGGCCGATCCGCAGACGCACCCGGTACGCCTCGCGCACCACGTCGTGCCCCGCGACCACGACCCGGCCGGAGTCGGGGCGGAGCAGGGTGGACAGGACCCGGACCAGGGTGGTCTTGCCCGCGCCGTTCGGCCCGAGCACCGCGTGGACCGTACCGCGGGCGACCGTGAGGTCGAGTCCGTCCAGTGCGGCCGTGCCCGGTCCCCTGGCTCCCCGGTACGTCTTGCGTGCTTCCTCGACGGTGATCGCCGCGTCGGACACTGAAGCCCCCTTCATTAGTCAAACTTGACTAGCGCCGCGCACCGTAATACCCGGGACCCTCACTCGTCAAACTTGATTACTCGGAATCGCCCGCGTGCGGCTGCCCTGTCGCGAACGGGTTCTCCTCGCCCTCGGCGAGCACGCCGACGAACGGCTCGCCCTCGCCGGCGAAGGTGTAGGCGCCGCCCCGGATGCGCGCGATGAGGCCACGCGTCCAGGCGGCCCCGGTGTCGGCCGAGTGGATCCAGAAGTCCATGATCTCGCCGATGTGCCCCAGCTGCCCTGGCCCGTCCTCCGGGACGTAGTACTCCGTGACCGCCTTGCGCCACTCCTCGATCGACGCCAGCCGCCGCTCCAGCAGGGCCAGCGCCTCCTCGCGCTCCAGGTCGACCATCAGGCCGAGCCCGGCCGAGAGCACGTCCGGCTTCTGGTCGTAGGAGGTCAGCGCCTCGCGCAGCAGCCGGAAGTACTCCTCCGTGCCCTGCTCGGTGACCTCGTACTCGGTGCGCGGCGGGCCGCCGGCCGTGGAGGGGGCGGTCTCGTGCGCGACGAGCAGCCCCTGCTTGGCCATCTGCTTCAGCGCGTGGTAGATCGAGCCGGGCTTGGCGTTGGACCACTCGTGCGCGCCCCAGTACTCCAGGTCGTTGCGCACCTGGTAGCCGTGGGCCCGCCCGTGCTGGCGCACCGCGCCGAGCACGAGAAGACGGATCACTGACATGCCGACCAGCGTAGGCCGCCCCCGGACGGCGCCGGGAGCGGCCCAAGGGTGCGTGCGGGGCCGCTCAGAACGGGAAGCCGCTGCGGCCGTGCTGCACGGAGATCCACTTGGTGGTGGTGAAGGCGTCCAGCATGGTGTCGCCGTTGAGCCGGCCCACGCCCGAGTGCTTCTCGCCGCCGAACGGGACGATCGGCTCGTCGTGCACGGTGCCGTCGTTGACGTGGAACATCCCGGTGTCGATCCGCCGCGCGAACCGCACGCCCCGCTCGACGTCCGCGGTGTGCACGGCGCCGCTGAGTCCGTAGGGGGTGTCGTTCACGATGCGCACCGCCTCCTCCTCGCCGTCGAACGGGACGAGGAAGGCGACGGGGCCGAAGACCTCCTGCCGCAGCAGGGCGGAGTCGGCGGGCAGCCCGGTGAGGACGGACGGCTCCACCAGGTTGTCGTGGCGCTCGCCGCGCACCAGGGCGGTGGCGCCCTCGGCGAGGGCCTGCTCGACGACGCCGGCGAGGGCGTCCGCCTGCCGGGAGTTGATCACCGGGCCGATGACGGTCTCCGGGTCGCGCGGGTCGCCGGCCTTGAGCGAGCGCACCTTGGCGACGAACTTCTCGGTGAACTCGTCGGCCACCGCCCGGTCGACCAGGACGCGGTTGGCGGCCATGCAGACCTGGCCCTGGTGGACGTAGCGGCTGAACACGGCCGCGTCCACGGCGTAGTCCACGTCGGCGTCGTCCAGCACCACCAGCGCGCTGTTGCCGCCCAGTTCCAGCACCGCGCGCTTGAAGAGGGAGGCGCAGACGGTCGCGACGTGCCGGCCGACCTCGTCGGAGCCGGTGAAGGAGATCACCTTCGGCACCGGGTGCTCGAGGAAGGCGTCGCCTATCTCCGCGATGTCGGTGATGACGACGTTGAGCAGCCCGGCGGGCAGCCCCGCGTCCTCGAAGATCCTCGCGACCAGGGAGCCGCCGACGACCGGGGTGTTCTGGTGCGGCTTGAGCACCACGCCGTTGCCCAGCGCGAGCGCCGGAGCGACGGACTTCAGCGACAGCAGGAAGGGGAAGTTGAACGGGCTGATCACGCCGACCACACCGACCGGCTCCCGGTAGACGCGGTTCTCCTTGCCGTCCACCGGCGAGGGGATGATCCGGCCCTCGGGGGCCAGCGCCAGGTGCACCGACTCGCGCAGGAACTCCTTGGCGAGGTGCAGCTCGAAGGCCGCCTTCAGCCGGGTGCCGCCCAGTTCGGCGACGATCGCCTCGGCGATCTCCTCCTCGCGCTCCTCGACCAGCCGGAGCGCCCTCTCGAACACCGCGCGGCGGGCGTAGGGGTTGGTGGCCGCCCACTCCTTCTGCGCGCGGGCGGCCGCCCGGTACGCCTGGTCGACCTCGTCGACCGTGGCGATGGTGATCGACGCGAGCTTCTCGTCGTCGTAGGGGTTGAAGTCGATGATGTCCCAGGAGCCGGTGCCCGGGCGCCACTGTCCGTCGATGTACTGCTGAGCCAGGTCGGTGAAGTACGACGACATGTGATCCCTCGATCCCTTGCTGCGTCAGCAGAAATACGATCAGCACACCGGGGTGTGATCACACGTCATCGTACTTGTGCGCAACGGGAGTTGAAGGGCTCCTTGAGACAGTCGGGGACGTCGTCAGGACAGCTGGAGCAGTCCCCGGAGCAGGTCGCGGCTCTCGGCGGGACCCGGGCTGTCGTGCTGCAGCTCCTTGAGCGCCTTCTCGTACTGGGCCACGTCCTCGGGTTTGTCCAGGTACAGCGCGCTGGTGAGCTGCTCCAGGTACACCACGTCCGAGAGGTCGGGCTCGGGGAAGCTGAGGATGGTGAAGGCGCCGGACTCCCCGGAATGGCCGCCCATGCTGAACGGCACCACCTGGAGGCGGACGTTGGGCCGCTCGGAGACGTCGATCAGATGCCGGAGCTGCCCGCGCATCACCGCGCGGTCGCCGTACGGCCGGCGCAGCGCCGCCTCGTCGAGCACCACGTGGAACTCGGGGGCGTTCTCCGCGAGCAGGTACTTCTGCCGCTCCAGGCGCAGCGCCACCCGGCGCTCCACGTCGGCGTCGCTCGCGCTCTTCATGCCGCGCCGCACCACCGCGCGCGCGTACTCCTCGGTCTGCAGCAGACCGTGCACGAACTGCACCTCGTAGGCACGCAGCAGCGAGGCCGCGCCCTCCAGGCCGACATAGGTGGGGAACCAGCTGGGCAGGACGTCCGAGTAACTGTGCCACCAGCCCGCCACGTTGGCCTCCTTGGCGAGGGAGACCAGCGAGGCGCGCTCCTGCTCGTCCGTGATGCCGTACAGCGTCAGCAGGTCTTCCACGTCCCTGGTCTTGAAGCTCACCCGGCCCAGCTCCATCCGGCTGATCTTCGACTCGGAGGCGCGGATCGAGTAGCCCGCGGCCTCGCGCGTGATCCCCCGCGCCTCACGCAGTCGCCTGAGTTGTGATCCGAGCAGCATGCGCCGCACCACCGATCCCGGCTCTCCCGCGCTCACGTTCGACAGCCTCCCCGACGTCTTCAGGGCCCGCAGTCTGCCACTAAAACACTCCGAGCAGTACTCACCCGATTACACAAACGGAATTCGGCCGCTCGATCCGGTCAGGAAGCGGCACGGAACGGGCACCGCACCGCAAGGAGGGGACAAGAGAACAGCCAGGAGAAGACGCCCGGATGACGGAAAAATTGCCCAACAAACCAGAACGGCGGGGCTGATTTCGGTCAGCTGCACGTGCATCTGCCCTTGCATCTGGTGTGCGCATCCGAAACCATGGTCCCGCACCACCGCCGCCTCGCTACGACCGCGAATTCCGGGAGTGCCTCGCATGGGGACGAATGGATCGACCATGCTCGAGCCGTTACGGCAGGGCCTTCCGCCGCTGAACCTCGCGGCCGCCTCCGACGCCGCCTCCTGCGCCCTGCACGCCCGCTACGAAGCGGTGCGCGAGGCACGGAAGTTCACCCGGAGCACCCTCGACCAGTGGCACCTCGGCGAACGCTTCGACGACGTCTGTCTGGTGGTCTCCGAACTCGTCACCAACGCCCTGCGCCACGCCCTGCCGGCGAACACCCCGCGCCTGGCCGCCCCGGAGCCCCCGGTACGGCTGCACCTGATGCGGTGGACCGAGCGGCTGGTGTGCGCGGTGCGCGACCCCAGCGACGAGGGCCCGGTCGCCCGGGACGCCGAGGATCTGTCCGACGACTGCTCCGCCGAGTCGGGCCGCGGACTCTTCCTGGTCGACTCCTTCAGCGACAGCTGGGGCTGGCACCCGCTGGCCGGCGCGCTCGGCGGCAAGGTCGTATGGGCGCTGTTCCGGCTCCCGCAGCCCTGATCTCCGTGCGGCGCACGCGCGTGAGGCGTGTCTACGCGCGTCACGCCTGAAGGGGCCGCGGACTGCTCGCACCCGCCTCCTCAGCCGGCGACGAGGTGGTCGAACTCGCCGTCCTTCGCCCCGAGCAGCATGGCCTCGATCTCCGCGCGGGTGTAGACGAGCGCGGGACCGTCGGGGAAACGGGAGTTGCGCACCGCGACCTCCCCGCCCGGCAGGCGGGCGAACTCCACGCAGGACCCCTGCGAGTTGCTGTGTCTGCTCTTCTGCCACGCCACACCGTCCAACCGGGTGGCCGCCATGCCGTTGTACACGCCGGACGCGCCGGCACCGTCGTGCCCGTCACCGTCGTACACGTCGTGGTCCACAGGTCGCTCCCCGCTGGTGCACTGGCTGATGTGACCATTGATGCACTGATCAACTGACCCGGATCATAGCTGCGTTCACGTGCATATGCATGGGCGGATGCACGTGCACGAGGGGTGGCGGCGCGGTTACAGCCTCGCCGGCCGCACGGTGCCCGCTTTGACGGACGTTTTACCGGGCCCTCGCTGCCTTAGAGACGCGTGCGAGGGCGTTTGTGTTCCCTCGTGTGCCCTTCCGGTGGGTGGGCGGTGATGTGTTCCGGGCGGGCCGGCGGCGATGGTGCGAGGTCCGTCACGGAACCCTGGCCGGGCGCGGGGCGGTTCCTGTTAGCTGACACCCGGTGGTCCGGCCGCGCGGCCGGCGCCAGGGAGGGGACCAGCGGTGACTGTGGAGGCTTCGGTGGCACACATAGGTCCGGCACACACGGGTCCGGCACACACGGATCCGGCGCACACGCGTGGAGGGCCTTCCCGGCGGGCCCGGTGGGCGGCCGCGGCGGTGGGTCTGGCCGGCGCGCTGACCCTGACGGCGTGCGGCGGCGACGGTGACGGATCAGACGACGCCTCGGCCACGCCCACCCCGTCGGTCACACGGACCGCGGACACCGGCGGCGGCACGGGCGGCTCCGACAAGGCCCCGGCCGGCGGCCTCCAGGGCAGCTGGCTCACCACCGCGGACGGCAAGGCGGTGGTCCTGATGGTCAACGGCGAGGAGGCGGCCCTCTTCGCCACGGGCGGCACGGTGTGCAGCGGCACGGCGAAGGGCGACGCAGAAGCGACGATCGCCTTGAAGTGCCCGACGGGCAACGGCGACCGCACGAAGGGCACGGTGACGTCGGTCGACGGAAAGTCCCTGACGGTGGCCTGGGAGGGCGCGGCGGGCGAGGAGACGTACACGAAGGCAGAGGGCGGCTCACTGCCGCCGGGGCTGCCTACGCAGGGGCTGGGCTCGTAGGGACGCGACCCGCCGCCACCTGCGGGCAGCCGCGCCGCACCGCCCACGCCGTCTGCGGGCAGTCGTGCCTCCCCCAGTGCCTCAAGGGCTTGGGGGGTGCCCCCAGGGCGATGGGGGCACCCCCCGCTCGAGCGAAGCCGAGAGCGGGAGAGGGTGGGCGCAGGCGGCACCGCACCCGCACCCCACCCGGCGACCCCGCGTCAGGTCAACCGCCGCCGCCCCCGCACCTGCGCCCGCTCCGCCGCCCGCACCCCCTCTTCCCACCCCGCCGCATCCCGCACCCCACGCAACCGCGTAGTGGCCGTCGCCGGAAACAACCGCTCCACCCGCTCCCCCACGGCAACCTCCCGCGACGCCAGCACAGGCAACAACTCCTCCCCCACAGCCGCCTCAGCGGCGACCTCCCCCAACCGCACCCCCACCCGATGGGCGTACGCCGCCAGGAACGCCTGCCGAAACGCCTTGGTCCGCTTCCTCCCACCCGCCTGCTGCGCAGCCTCCGCCTTACTCATCGCACCGCTCGCCTGCACCAACAAGGAGGTGTAAAGCAGCTCGACAGCCTCAAGGTCACCGCTGAACCCCACCACCGTCGAAAACCCGAACGCCTCGTTCCACACCGCCCGGCAGTGGTTCGCGGAGGCCACCGCATCCAGCAACACCGCCTTGGCCTGCTCGTACGGCGCATCCACGCCGATCCGAATGGCGTCCGGCCCCTCGACAGCAACCGCCTTCGCTGCGAGCAACGCCTCGTCGACGCTGTGCCGAGCCATCAGCTCCTGCGCCTTGGCGCTCAGCGCCTCCGCCTCCTCCGGAAACCCGGTCGCCTCGGCCTTGGCCAGCAGCGCCCGGATCCGCCCGAGCATCCGCGACTCAGCAGTCCGCGCCCGCTCCCGCCCACCGGGCGAAGACGAAGCCACCCCCTCCCCCGCCACCTCGTCGAGCGACTCCAGCGCAGGCAACCGCAACAACAGCCGATACAACTCCAGAACGGCGGTGGCATACGAAAACCGATCCCCGCGCGCACCCGCCTCGACCGTAGGCACCTGCCCGACCTGCGCCTTCCACCGAGCCCCCCGCACCCGCCCCTCCCCCGCCTCCCTCCGCGCCTGAGCGCGAATCAGAGATCCGACCACCCGCACATGCGTCTCGTCCAACTCCCGTCGCACCACCCGCACGACATCGGCGGGCTGCCACCCCCGCTTCCACGCGGACGCGACGAATTCCTCGCCGCGCCGGGCGAGTTCGGCGTCCGCCGAGGGGTCGGCGGCGAGCAGGGACGCTCCCGTGTCGAGGGTGTCGTCGCCCGTGTCGTAGAGGGCGGAACGGAAGGCGCGGTCGACGGTGCCGGACGTACTCACAAGGCCGATCGTGCCACGCCGCGACCCATCACCCGAAGGTGTCAACTGCGGGTTGACACCCCGCCACTGTCAACTTACGGTTGACACATGACGACGAATCCCGCCATCAAGTCCACCGTCCGTCTCGACGACCTCATCGCGGCCATCAAGAAGGTCCACGACGAACCGCTCGAACAGCTCCAGGACGCGGTGCTCGCCGGCGAGCACCTCGGTGACGTCGCGGACCATCTGATCGGCCACTTCGTCGACCAGGCCCGACGCTCCGGCGCCTCCTGGACCGACATCGGCAAGAGCATGGGCGTCACCCGGCAGGCGGCCCAGAAGCGCTTCGTCCCCCAGGGCGGCAACGACCTCGACCCCAGCCAGGGCTTCAACCGCTACACGCCCCGCGCCCGCAACACGCTCATGGCCGGGCACAACGAGGCGCAGGCCGCCCGCAGCGCCGAGATGGGCCCCGAGCACCTGGTCCTCGGGCTGCTGGCCGAGCCGCAGGGCCTGGCCGTCAAGGCGATCGCCGAGCAGGGCGTCACCGTGGACGCGGTCCGCGAGGCCGCGCGCGCGGCGCTGCCGCCCGCCGCCGAGGACGCCCCGGAGCTGGTGCCGTACAACCCGACGGCGAAGAAGGTACTGGAGCTGACCTTCCGCGAGGCGCTGCGCCTCGGCCACAACTACATCGGCACCGAGCACATCCTGCTGGCCCTCCTGGAGCACGAGAACGGCACCGGCGTGCTCAGCGGCCTCGGCGTCACCAAGAACGCCGCCGAGCGGTACGTGACCGAGATCCTCGCGCACTACGTGGAGACGAACTCGGGGGACGAGCCGGCGCAGGAGGGCTGATCCCGGCCCCGCCCGACCCGCCACCAGGCCGTTGTCACACCCCCCTGCGACACTCGCGTACATGTCCGGCAGGTGGGCGCTCGCTCCGGCCGAGGACGGCGGCGTGGACGTCGCCCCCCTCGGCGCGGACGGGCTGCCCTCCGGCCCGGTGCGGCGCGAGGCGGACCTCGCCGAGGCCGTACGGAGCCGTCCGGGCGTCGCCCGGTGGGTGTGGCGGTCCACGGCCGAGGTCTACCCACGCCTGCTCGCCGCGGGGGTGCGAGTGGAGCGGGCGTACGACGTCGAGGCCGCCGAGACCCTGCTCCTCGGCCACGAGGGACGGTACGGAGAGCCGCGGTCGGCCGCGGCCGCACTGGCCCGGCTGCGCGGCGGGCCCGTGCCGCCCGACCCGCCGCAGCGGCAGGCGGAGCCGGGCGCGCAGTCGTCGCTGTTCGACCCGCAGGCGGCCCCGCTGCCGCTGGAGGATCTGCTCGCGGTCTACGCCGAGCAGCAGCGGCGCACCGACGCCACCGCGCACCCCGACCGGATGCGGCTGCTGACCGCGGCCGAGTCGGCGGGCATGCTCATCGCCGCCGAGATGAACCGCGCGGGGCTGCCCTGGCGGACGGACGTGCACCGCGCGCTGCTGGACGACCTGCTGGGCGAGCGGTACGCGGGCGGCGGCGAGCCGCGCCGGCTGGCCGAGCTGGCGGAGGAGGTGTCGGCCGCCTTCGGCCGCCGGGTCCGGCCCGACCTGCCCGCCGACGTGATCAAGGCGTTCGCGCAGGCCGGGATCAAGGTGACCTCGACCCGTCGCTGGGAGCTGCGGTCGGTGGACCACCCGGCGGTGAAGCCGCTGCTCGAGTACAAGAAGCTGTACCGGATCTGGGTCGCGCACGGCTGGTCCTGGCTGCAGGACTGGGTGCGCGACGGCCGCTTCCGCCCCGAGTTCCTCGCGGGCGGCACCGTGACCGGCCGCTGGGTCACCCACGGCGGAGGCGCCCTGCAGATCCCCAAGGTGATCCGCCGCGCGGCGGTCGCCGACCCGGGCTGGCGGCTCGTCGTCGCCGACGCCGACCAGATGGAGCCGCGCGTGCTGGCCGCCATCTCCCGCGACCCGGGGCTGATGGAGGTGGCCGGCCGGGAGAGCGACCTCTACCAGGCGGTGTCCGAGCGCGCCTTCTCCGGCGACCGCGACCGCGCCAAGATCGCCGTGCTCGGCGCGGTGTACGGGCAGACCTCCGGCGACGGCCTGAAGAACCTCGCCGCGCTGCGCCGCCGCTTCCCCAAGGCCGTGGCGTACGTGGACGAGGCGGCGCGCGCGGGCGAGGAGGGCCGGCTGGTCCGCACCTGGCTGGGCCGCACCTGCCCGCCGGCCGCGCGGACGACGGACGACGCGGCGGAGGAGGCGGGCATCCCGGTGGCGGCGGACGAGCCGGACTCGGAGGCGGCCCGCGCGTGGACCCCCGGCTACGCCTCGACCGACGCCCGCGCCCGGGGCCGCTTCGCCCGCAACTTCGTGGTGCAGGGCAGCGCGGCCGACTGGGCGCTGCTGCTGCTCGCCGGGCTCCGTCAGGCGCTCACGGGCATGGCGGCGGAGCTCGTCTTCTTCCAGCACGACGAGGTGATCGTGCACTGCCCCGAGGAGGAGACGGAGGCGGTGACGGCGGCGATCCGCGAGGCCGCCGGGCAGGCGGGGCGGATCGCGTTCGGTCGGACGCCGGTGCGGTTCCCGTTCACCACGGCGGTGGTCGAGTGCTACGCCGACGCGAAGTGACACCCCGACGCGGAGTGCGCGCAGGGCTCCGCCGCCCGTTCCCGGGCGTAGTCCCGCACGAGGTCGTACGGCTCGAAGCGCCCGTACGCGGTCTCCTCCAGCAGGGCCACGTCGGCCAGCCGCTCCAGCGCCGCCTCGGCCCGCGCCTCGTCGACGCCGGTGAGCCGGGCCAGCGACGGGGCGTCGTACGCGGGCTGATCGAGGGCGCCGATGAGGCGCAGGACGAGGGCGGCGTCCTGGTCGGTGCGGCGCTCGGAGACGGTGAGCGCGTCGAAGGCGGCGTCCAGGGAGCGGCGTACGCCGAGGTCGTCGTAGTCGAGGAGGTCCAGCCGGCTGTCGGCGCCGGCGAGCTGGGCGGCGAGCGCGTCCGGGGTGAGGGCCCGGCGGGCGGCCAGGCGGGCCGCGACGACGCGCAGCGCGAGGGGGAGCCGGCCGGAAAGGGCGACCAGCGGGTGCCGGGCGGTGATCCCGTCCCTCCCGGATGCGGTACGCAGCAGGGCGGCGCTCTCCTCGTCGCTGAGCGGCCGGAGGGGGAAGCGGGCGGCGCCGTCAAGGGCGGTGAGGGCCGACCGGCTGGTGACGAGGACGCCGCACCCGGGCCCGGCGGGCAGCAGCGGACGTACCTGGGCGGCGCTCGCGGCGTCGTCCAGCACGAGCAGGGTGCGGGTGGGGGCGAGCAGGGACCGCAGCAACGCGGCGGCGGCGTCGGGGTGTTCGGGGACGTCGCCGGAGCAGACGCCGAGGTCGCGGAGGAGTGAGGCCAGGGCCTCTTCACTGGTCAGAGGCTGTGCACCCGGCTCCGTGGCACGCAGGTCGAGGTAGAGCTGGCCTCCGCTGAAACGTTCCTCCAGGCCGTGCGCGACCTGCAGCGCGAGGGCGCTCTTGCCGACGCCGGCCGTCCCGCTGACGACGACGGCCCCGGCCGCGTCCGTCCCGGAGAGCGCCCGGGCGACGGCCTCCCGTACGTCGGCACGCCCGACGAAGTGCGCGGGGGCGGGCGGAAGTTGAGCGGGCCGCACCCACCGGGAGGCGCCGTCCCGCGTCCCGCTCCCCCGCAGCACCTCCACATGGGCCTCGCGCACGGGCTGCCCCGGCTCCACGCCGAGTTCGTCGGCGAGGCGGGCGCGCAGATCACGGTGGACGACGAGTGCCTCGGCCTGGCGGCCGGTGCGGTGCAGGGCCAGCATGAGCTGACGGTGATAGGCCTCCCGCAGCGGATGCTCGGCGGCGAGGGCGGACAGCTCGGGCACGAGGTCGGCCAGTCCGTCGTCGCCGAGGGCGAGTTCGGCGTCGTAGCGCCACTCGTGGAGCAGCAGCCGCGCCTCCTCCAGGCGGCGCACGAGAGCGTACCCGCCCACCTCGGGGGCGAGCCCGCCGAGCGGACTCCCCCGCCACAGTCCGAGGGCGGCCCGGCACTCGCGGCGCACGCGCTCCCAGTCGCCCTCGGCGCGGGCGGCACGGGCGGCGGAGACGTGGGCGTCGAAGACCTGGACGTCGAGTTCGCCGTCGTCGACGCGGAGGACGTACCCGGTGGGCGCGGTGACGAGCCGGCCGGGCTCGCCGAGGAGGCGGCGCAGGCGGGCGACGTGGTTGTGCAGGGAGGGCAGCGCGGAGACGGGCGGCGCCCCGCCCCACAGGGCGTCCTTCAGGGCGTCGACGGAGACGACCCGGCCGGCGTCGAGGAGGAGGACGGCGAGGAGGGTGCGGAGTTTGGGGCTGGTGACGGGGAGGACGGGGGCGCCGTTGCGGGTGCAGGGGGTGTGACCAGGGGGCTCGCCGGCGATCGGCTCACCGCCGTAGAGAACGGGCGTCCCCAGCAGTCCGAAGCGGAGGCCGCGCCGTGTCACGCCGCACCACTGCCTTCCGGGTGACCGAGGGGGAATCCATTGGCCTTATGTTAGCCGCCCGTTGGCAAGGTTTGATGTGATCACTACATCGGATCCGGCTCGGGGGTGCGCGCGTAGAACGCGCAACTCGGGGGAGTGTCGCCGCCGGCCGATCCGCTTCACGAGGACCCGGTCGCCAGAGGTGAACGACCGGGGCCTCGTTCTTTTCGGCCCCTTCTTCCGCACCGGTCAGCCGGTCCGCACCGGCTCCTCCGTGGCGGCGAGCCCCTGGACCGCCTGCTTGTGCTCCTTCGGGTACCGGTCGGCGCCCGGCACGGACAGCGCGACGCGGAACTGCTCCCGGGCCTCCGCGGTACGCCCCGCCGCCCGGTAGGCACGGCCCAGCCGGCACCGCAGGTCCATCTCGCGCCGGTCGTGGTCGGGGTCGTCGAGCGGACCCGGTGTCCCGTGCTGCGCGAGGGCGCGCCGGAACACCTCGGCCGCCGCGTCCAGGTTCCCCGCGTTGTGCTCCGCCGTGCCGAGCCGCGCCAGCGTGAGGGTGTGGAGGAGGACGTCACCGGTCCGCTGGATCAGGTCGGCCACCCGGCGGAACAGGACCCTGGCCGCCGACGGGTCGAGGTAGAGGTGCAGATCGAGGTTCGAGGTCAGCGCCCTGCTCAGGGCCCGCGGCCGGCCGATGGCCCGGCCGCGGGTGTGGGCGTCCCGGAACCAGGCCAGCGCCTCCTCGTCCCGGCCCTGGCGGTGGCGGACGAACCCGAGGGCGAAGGAGGCCATGGCGACGAGCCAGTGGTCCTCGTACCGCTCGGCGAGCTCCCGCCCCGCGACGAGCACGGACACCCCTCCCTCGACCTGGCCGGCGTCCGGCCCCAAGGCTCCCGGCCCGGCGGTCGCCCCGGGCCCGACCGTCGCCCCGAGCCCGGTCATCGCCCCGAGTCCGACGAGGGCCCGCCCCTCCTCGTGCGGCTCCCCGCGCTCACGGCCGAGGACGAGCGCGGTCCGCAGATGACGGCAGGCCTCGGGGAAGCGCGCCCGGTGGGTGAGCGTGTAGCCGAGGCAGTTGTGCAGCGCGGGCGCCATCCGCCGGTCCGACGCCGTGTCGGCGTACGGCAGCGCGGTCTCGAGGGCCGCCTGGCACTCGTGGAGGCGGCCGCGGCCGACGAAGTGGTCCGTCAGGGCCTCCGCGATCCAGCAGGCGTGGTCGGTCTCGCCGGACGCCACAGCGTGCGCGATGACGTCGACCAACTCCCCGCCGGCCTCGTCCAGCCACACCGCGGCCTCCCGCCAGCCGGTGAACGACGTCCCGGACGGCCCGGGCCCGGTGGGATAGCCGCCGGCGCCCCAGTCGCTGGCCACGCGGGCCGCGTCCAGGTAGAGACGCAGCGCCGCCTCACGTGCCGGTCCCGCCTCGCCGGGCGCGGCCTCGGCCAGCCGGCGCGCGTGGACCCGCACCAGGTCGTGCAGCCGGTAACGCCCCGGCCGCGGCTGCTGCAACAGGCTCGTGTCGACCAGGCTCTCCAGGATCCGCTCGGCGTCCCGGGCGGACCGGCCGAGCATCGCCGCGGGGGTGCGCACGTCGAACTCCACGGTCGGCGCCAGCCCCAGCGTCCGGAACCCCCGCCGCTGCTCCGGCGGCAGCTGGTCGTACGACAGCCGGAACGCCGCCTCCACGCTGCGGTCGCCCGCGCTGAGTTCGCCAAGGCGCCCCTCGTCGTCCGCCATCCGCTCCACCAGGTAGGCCAGCGTCCAGGCGGGCCGGGTCTGCAGGCGCGTACCCGCGATGCGCAGCGCCAGCGGCAGCCCGGCGCACAGCCGGACCAGTTCCCGGGTCGCCTCCGGTTCCTGGTCCGTGCGCTCCCGGCCGACGATGTGCCGCAGCAGGGAGGCCGCCTCGCCGGGGCCGAGGGTCTCCAGGGTGACCCGGCGGTCGGCGTCCAGGCCCGCGAGCCGCCGCCGGCCGGTGACGATCACCCTGCTGCCGGGCCCTGCGGGCAGCAGCGGCCGGATCTGCCGGGTGTCGGCTGCGTCGTCGAGGACGAGCAGCAGACGCAGCGAGCTGGTGACGGCCCGCCAGGCGGTGATGAGGTCGTCGAGGTCGTCCGGCACCTCGCTGCCGTCCGCGCCGAGGGAGCGCAGCAGCCGCCGCAGCACGCGTTCCGGAGCGGGCCGGCCGCGTTCGCGGCTGTGGGCGTGCAGGTCCACGAAGAGGCACCCGTCGGGGTAGCGGTCGCGGATGCGGTGGGCCGCCCGCACGACGAGGGCGGTCTTGCCGACCCCGGCGGGACCGTCGACGGCGACGACGGAGACGGCGTCGTCGGGGGCCGGGCCGGTCAGGACGGCCAACTCCTCCTCTCGCCCCACCAGTTGCCCGGTGTCGCCCGGCAGCTGATGGACGGGGCGCCGAGGTGCGAGCGGTTGCGGGACGACGACCTGACGGTCGGCTGTGGAGCCGAGAAGCGTGCCGTCGTCCTGACGCAGCACGGCCTCGTACACACGCCGCAGTTCCTCCCCGGGGTCGACGCCCAGCTCGTCGGCGAGACGCCGGCGCATGTCCTCGTAGGCGTGGAGGGCCTCCGCCTGGCGTTCGCAGCCGTAGAGGGCGCGCATGCGCAGGGCCAGCATCGACTCGTCGTACCGGTCGGACCCGGGCAGGCGGGCCAGGTCGTCCAGGGCGTCGCCGTACCGCCCGAGATCGACCAGGCAGGAGAGCCGGGCGAGCCGCAGGGTGCGCCGCCGCTCGAGGAGCCGTTCCCGCTCGGCCGCGGCGAACGGCCCGGAGAGGTGGGCGAGCGGCTCGCCCTGGAACAGCGCAAGGGCGTCGGTCAACTGCCCGGCTCCTCCAGCCAGATCACCGCTCGCCTTGGTTCGCAGCGCCCGGTCCCCCACCTCGGCGAGGTCGGTCAGATCAAGGCGGACGTCGTCGAGGACGAAGCGGTACCAGCCCTTCCCGCTGCGGATCACCGACTCCGTGTGGCGGGTCCCGGCCCGGTCGAGCGTCCTGCGCAGCGGATTGACGTGGCTGGCCAGCACCTTGGTGCCGGACGCGGGCGGGTCGGCTCCCCAGACGCCGTCGAGCAGGTGCTCGTGGCTGACCACGGCGCCCTCGCGGAGCAGCAGGGCGGCCAGCACGGTCTGCCGTCTGACGGGCCCCAGGGCCAGAGGCTCCCCGTCCCGCCAGGCCCGCAGCGGGCCGAGCACCTCGATGCGCAGCCGCTGAGAATTCCCGCCCAACCCGAGCCTCCGCTCCCGCACTTCATCGCCAGTTCATCAGCATTGCAGCACTCGCGGACACAGTGGCCGTGCGAAGGCGCACAACCCGCACATCCGAGGGGGACCCACGTTGACCGGAGCGGAACTGGTGGCCACCGCGCTGACGACCGGGGCGGCGGCCGCCCTGACGGGCCCGGCCCGCGGTACCGTCCACGACCTCCACGACGCGCTGAGGCAGGCGGTCCGCCGCCGCCTGGCGTCCCCCGACACCACGGCCGGCCCCTACGGCGTCCGCGTCCTCGACGCGCATGCGTCGGACCCGGACGTATGGGGGACGCGACTGCTGCGCGTGCTGGACGCGTGCGGTGCGGGCGAGGACGCCGAGATCCTGAGGACGGCCCGGGCACTCCTCCGCGCGGAACGCCTCCCGGCCGGACCGGCAGCGGACGCGTACTGAACGAAAAAGGTCCAGCTCATGAGGAATGAGCTGGACCTTTCAGAGAGAGCCGCCTTCGGGATTCGAACCCGAGACCTACGCATTACGAGTGCGTTGCTCTGGCCATCTGAGCTAAGGCGGCGTGTCCTGCGCACCATGGTGCGATCAGCGACGTCGGTAAGTCTACACAGTTTCCGGGGGTGCTTCGTACCGCCCCCGGAGGCGGGGCGGGGCCGTCGCCTCCGGGGGTGGCCGGACCCGCTACGAGCAGCGCTTTCCGTCCGCCGGAGGGGTGCCCTTCAGCAGGTACGTGTTGATCGCCGCGTCCACGCAGGCGCTGCCGCGGCCGTACGCCGTGTGGCCGTCGCCGTCGTAGGTGAGGAGGCGGGCCGAGGAGAGCTGACCGGCCAGGGCCTTCGCCCAGCCGTACGGCGTCGCCGGGTCGCGGGTGGTGCCCACGACCACGATCGGCGCCGCGCCCTTCGCCTCGATCCGCTGCGCCTCGCCCGTGGCCCGCACCGGCCAGTACGCGCAGTTCAGCGACGCCCAGGCGAGGCCCTCGCCGAACACCGGGGACGCCTTCTCGAAGTCGGGCAGCGCCTCCCGTACCTGCTCCGGCGTCTCGAAGGCGGGCGGCAGGTCGAGGCAGTTCACGGCCGCGTTGGCGGACATCAGGTTGCTGTACGCGCCGCCCGCGTCCCGCTCGTAGTAGCTGTCGGAGAGGACGAGCAGGCCCGCGCCGTCGTTCTCCTTCATCGCGCTCGTCAGCGCCTCGCGCAGCCGCTGCCAGGACGCCTCGTCGTACATCGCCGCGATCACGCCCATCGTCGCCAGCGACTCGGTCAGTTCGCGGCCGTCGGCGTCGCCGGCGGGCAGCGGGCGGGCGTCGAGCTTCTCGAAGAACTTCTTCAGGTTCCCGCCGGCCTTCTCCGGCGACGTGCCCTTGCCGCCCAGCGGGCAGTCGCTCCGCCGCGCGCAGTCCTTTGCGAACGCCGTGAACGCCGTGCCGAAGCCCTCCGTCTGCTCCAGATTGAGTCGGCGCGCGCTCAGCGACGGGTCCATCGCCCCGTCCAGCACCAGCAGCCCCGTCCGCTCCGGGAACAGCCCCGCGTACGTCGCGCCCAGCAGCGTGCCGTACGACGCCCCGACGTACGTCAGCTTCTCGTCGCCGAGCGCCGCCCGCACGACGTCCATGTCCCGGGCCGTCTCGACGGTCGACACATGGCGCAGCAGCTTCGGCGCCTTCGCGCCGCACCCCTCGGCGAACGTCCGGTACGCCGAGACGAGCGCCTCGGTCTCCTTCTCGTCGTCCGGCGTGGTGTCCGTGCGCGTGTACGCGTCCATCGCGCGCCCGTTCAGGCACTCGACGGGCTCGCTGCGGGCGACGCCGCGCGGGTCGACGGCCACCATGTCGTAGCGGGCGCGCACCTCTTCGGGGTAGCCGATGCCCGCGTACATCTGGAGGTAGTCGACCGCCGAGCCGCCGGGGCCGCCCGGGTTGACCAGCAGGGAGCCCAGCCGCTTGCCGGGTCCGGTGGCCTTCTTGCGGGCGACGGCGAGGCGGACGTCCCCGGCGGACGGTGCGGCGTAGTCGAGCGGGGCCTTGACCGTGGCGCACTGGAAGCCGGGGACCCCGCAGTCGCGCCACGCCGGTTTCTGTTCGTAGTACTCGGCGAGGACCGCGGGCGTCGAGCCTGGCAGCGGGGCGAGGGCGGCGGCCGCTCCCGCCACCGGCGAACTGGCCGTGCTCGTCGAGGTCCCGGAGGAACAGCCCGCCAGCAACAACGCGGCCGCTGTGAACAGGGCTGCTGCGGTACGGGTCCTGCGTGGGGTGCGCCGTGTGTGCATACCGGGAGCGTAACGGTGAGCAAGCACACGGACGCGCTCCGTGCTCGCCGTGCCCCGGACGAGTTACGGCCGGCAAGAACCTGGAGACCGCTTCGCTCAGCCAGCCCTCAGCGCCATCGTCATCGCCTCCACCGCCAGCAGCGGCGCCACGTTCCGGTCCAGCGCCTCCCCGCACGCCGCGATCGCCTCGATGCGGCGCAGCGTCGACTCGGGCGTACTGCCGCGGGCCAGCCGCTCCAGCGCGTCCTCGGCGTCCGTGTTGGCGAGCGCGATACGGGAGCCGAGCTGCAGGGCGAGGACGTCGCGGTAGAAGCTGGTGAGGTCGGCGAGGGCGACGTCGAGGCTGTCGCGCTGGGTGCGCGTCCTGCGCCGCTTCTGCATGTCCTCCAGGTCCTTGACCACGCCCGCCGTGCCACGCGGGAGCCGGCCGCCCTGGGCCGCGCCCAGCGCCGCCTTCAGGTCCTCGGTCTCCTTGCCGTCCATCTCCTCGGCCAGCTGCTTGGCGTCCTCGGCGGCCGCGTCGACCAGCTCCTGGGCGGCCCTCAGCGCGCCGCCGACGTCCTCGACGCGCAGCGGCAGCTTCAGCACGGCGGCGCGGCGGGCGCGCGCGTCCGGGTCGGTGGCCAGGCGGCGCGCCCGGTCGACGTGGCCCTGGGTGGCGCGGGCGACCGAGGCGGCGACGTCCGGCTCGATGCCCTCGCGGCGGACGAGCATGTCGGCGACGGCGTCCACCGACGGCGTGCTCAGGACGAGGTGGCGGCAGCGGGAGCGGATCGTCGGCAGGACGTCCTCGACGGACGGGGCGCACAGCAGCCACACCGTGCGCGGGGCGGGCTCCTCGACGGCCTTGAGGACGGCGTTGGCGGACTTCTCGTTGAGCCGCTCGGCGTCCTCGACGAGGATCACCTGCCAGCGGCCGTTCGCCGGTGCCGTGAACGACTTGCGGACCGTGTCGCGCATGTCCTTGACCAGGATCTCCGCGCCGACGGCGGCCACCGTGGAGACGTCGGCGTGGGTGCCGACGAGCGCGGTGTGGCAGCCGTCGCAGAAGCCGCAGCCGGGGGCGCCGCCGAGGGCACGGTCGGGGCTGACGCACTGCAGGGCGGCGGCGAAGGCGCGCGCCGCCTGGTTGCGGCCGGCGCCGGGCGGGCCCGTGAACAGCCACGCGTGCGTCATGCGCGATGCCTCGGGCGGGGGTTCGTCGCTCGCCGCGGCGGTGACGAACGCGTCGGCGTCCCGGGCGGCGGCGGCGAGCTGCTCGCTCACCCGCTCCTGCCCGACCAGGTCGTCCCACACGGTCATGGGTCAGCCCACCCTTCCGTCGCGTCGTGCTGTGCCGGATCCATTGTGCGGGTCCGCACCGACACCCCTTACCCGTCGGTCCCGGACACAGTGGTGCCGGGCGCGCCCGAAGGCACGCCCGGCACCACAGAGCCACGCCTCAGCGCCGCCACCGTCCGCCGCCGCGGCCCTCGTCGTCGCCGTGGTCGTCCTCGTGCGGGCCGAGCAGTTCGTCGGCCAGCGACGGCAGGTCGTCCAGCGGGGTCTCCTCCGCCCAGTCGGGACGCTCCCGGCGGCGCGGGGCGCTCTCGGCGTCGACCTGCGGCAGCTCACGCGTACGGTCGTCCTGGCCCTCGGGACCGGGCTCGCCCTCCCGCACCGGCGGCAGCACCGCCGTCTCGTCGGCCGCGCCCGGCGGGACGGAAGGCAGCACCGCCGTCTCGTCCGCCGCGCCCGGCGGGACGGGAGGCAGGACCGCCGTCTCGTCGGCCTCGCCCGACACCTGCGGGCGGGGCAGCTCGGTCGTCACCTCGGCGTCGGCCGGAGCGGGGCGGTCCGCGTCGCGCGCGGCGTCCTCGTCCCGTACGCGCGGCAGGACGGCCGTCTCGTCCACCGGGCCGCCGGTCGCGTTGGTCGGCGTGACCACCGGCGTCGGCACGGTGATCGCCTCGTCGGCGTCCTGACCCGGGGCGTCCTGACGCGTGGCGTCCCGGCCCGCGGCCTTCGGGCCCGCGGCAGGCGCGGACGGCGTCCCCGTCGCCCGCGGCCCCGCCTCCGCCGCGGCCGCCGCGCGCTCGGCGAGCTGCCGGGCCTGCTCGGCGCGCAGCAGGGCCTCCTCGGCCTTGCGCTGCTTCTCCAGGCGCTGCGCCTCGGCCTCGGCGCGCAGCCGGGCCTCTTCCTCCGCCTGCTTGCGGCGGCGCTCCTCCTCCGCCTTGCGGCGCGCTTCCTCCTCGGCGCGCGCCTTCTCCTCGGCGAGCAGCCGCTGACGCTCCTCCTCGGCGCGGCGGCGGGCCTCCTCGGCGCGCTGCCGGGCCTCCTCCGCCTGACGCTCGGCCTCGCGCCGCTGCGCCTCCTCCAGCTCGCGCCGCTTGCGCTCCTCCTCCTCGGCGCGCAGCTTGGCGAGCTGCTCCTGGCGCTCGCGCTCCAGGCGCTCCTCCTCGGCCTTGCGGGCCGCCTCCTCCTCCGCCTTGCGGCGCGCCTCCTCCTCGGCCTTGCGGCGCGCCTCCTCGCGGGCGGCGATCTCGGCCTCGGACAGCGGCAGGACGCGGTCGAGCCGGTGCCGGATCACCGTGGTGACGGCCTCCGGCTCCTGGCCCGCGTCGACGACCAGGTAGCGGCCGGGGTCGGCGGCGGCGAGGGTGAGGAAGCCGGAACGCACGCGCGCGTGGAACTCGGCGGGCTCCGACTCCAGCCGGTCCGGCGCCTCGGTGAACCGCTCCCGGGCGGTCTCCGGCGACACGTCGAGCAGCACCGTCAGGTTCGGTACGAGTCCGGCGGTGGCCCAGCGGTTGATGCGGGCGATCTCGGTCGGCGACAGGTCACGTCCGGCGCCCTGGTAGGCGACGGAGGAGTCGATGTAGCGGTCGCTGATGACGACGGCGCCGCGCTCCAGCGCCGGGCGCACCACGGTGTCCACGTGCTCCGCGCGGTCCGCCGCGTAGAGCAGGGCCTCGGCGCGGTGCGAGAGGCCGGCGCTGGAGACGTCCAGCAGGATCGAGCGCAGCCGCTTGCCGACGGGGGTCGCCCCGGGTTCGCGGGTGAGGACGACCTCGTGGCCCTTGGAGCGGATCCAGTCGGCGAGGGCCTCGGCCTGCGTGGACTTGCCGGCGCCGTCGCCGCCCTCCAGAGCGATGAAGAAGCCGGTGCCCGCGGGCGCGAGGGCGGGGTCGTCGCCGCCGAGCAGCGCGTCCCGCAGGTCCTGCCGCAGCGGAACGCCGGAGCGGTCGTCGACCTTGGCCAGCACCAGCGCGGCGACCGGCAGCAGCAGCGCGCCGACGAGCATCAGCGTGAAGGCGGCGCCGCCGTGGGCGAAGACGAACTTGCCGTTCTCCAGGCGGTGCGGGCCGATCGCCGCCGCGACGACGGGGGCGACGACCGCGCCGAGCCCCACGTACACGCGGACCACCGCGTGCAGGTGCTCGGTGATCCGGGAGCGGCGCTGCTCCTCGGTCTCCTGGTCGAGCAGGGTGTGCGCGATGTTGGCGGCCATACCCGCGCCGGCGCCTGCCAGCGCCAGGATCAGCAGCACACTGGTGACGTCCGGGACGAGCCCGGCGGCGAGCAGCGCGAGGCCCGTGAAGGCGAGGGTGAGGGCGAGCATGCGCCGCCGGGACAGCGACGGCAGCAGGGCGGGCGCCGTGCGGATGCCGACGACCACGCCGCCGGTGAGCGCGCCCACCATCAGGCCGAACAGGACGGGCCCGCCGCCCAGGTCCTTGGCGTGCAGCACGGCCACGGCGACGGCGGCGGCGACCGCGCCGGCCACGGACGCGCCCGCGACCACGAGCAGCGGCAGCACGCCGGTGCGGCCCTTGTCGGGTCCGGCGGCGTGCCGCGGGCGGCGCAGGCCCTCCAGCGGCGAGCGCGGGCGGGGCGTGCGGGTGCCGGGCAGTTCGAGGAAGGTGACGACGGACAGCGACGCGGCGAACAGTCCGGCCGCGACGTACGAGGCGAGGGCCGCCTGGTGCCGGCCGAACCACTCGATGCCCGTGCCCAGCAGGTTGTTGGCCAGGGCCGCGGCGACCAGGGTCAGGGCGGCGAGCGGTATCGCCACGAAGCCGGTGCGCAGCGACAGGCGGCGCAGGGCGTCCAGGTGATCGGGCAGCGGCCGGATGCTGGCGCCCTCGGGCGGAGGCCCGGGCAGCAGCGCGGGCGCGGCGCCCTCGCGGGACACCGTCCAGAAACGCTCGGCGACGCCGGCCACGAACGCGGTGACGAGCAGGATCGCCAGGGCGTTGTCGGGCGTCCAGTCGATCCACAGCGGCGCGACGATCAGCAGGGCGGCGCGCAGCCCGTCCGCGCCGACCATGGTCCAGCGGCGGTCGAGCGGTCCGTCCTGCGAGGTGAGCGACGTGAGCGGGCCGAGGAGCACGGCGCCGAACAGCAGCGTCGCGAGGATCCGCACGCCGAGAACGGTCGCCACTGCGAACGCCGCCCCCCGGTACCCGCCGCCGAACGCCTGCTCGGCGACCGACGCCTGGAGGGCGAGGAGCACCAGCACGAGGAGGGCGAGGACGTCGCCGACGCCGCCCACGAGCTGTGCGCTCCACAGCCGTTTCACCTGCGGTCGGCGCAGCAGGGCGCGGACGGCACGCTCGCGGGAGTCCGCGACAAGGGCGTCGTCGGGGGCCGGTGGGGAGGCCGTGGGCTGCTCGGCTCGCGTCATGCGTTCAGCCTATCGGCCCGGAGGGACACCCCGGGGCCGACGCGCCTGACATGCACACGCCCCGATACGGAACCGTACCGGGACGTTCGCATTCCGAACGCCGGGCGGTGGAACCCGCGTCAGCGGACGGGGATTCCGGTGCCCGGCGGGACGGTGATCAGTCCTCCGCGCCGTTCGCCGCGGCCGTCTTCTTGGCGGCGGTCTTCTTCGCCGTCGTCTTCTTGGCGGCCGTGGTCTTCTTCGCGGCGGTCGTCTTGGCGGCCGCCGTCTTCTTCGCCGGCGCCTTCTTGGCCGTCGTCTTCTTGGCCGTCGTCTTCTTGGCGGTCTTCTTCGCCGTCTTCTTGGCGGGACCCTTGGCGCGCTTCTCGGCCAGCAGCTCGAACCCGCGCTCGGGCGTGATCATCTCCACGCTGTCGCCCGAGCGCAGCGTCGCGTTGGTCTCGCCGTCGGTGACGTACGGGCCGAAGCGGCCGTCCTTCACCACGACCGGCTTCTCGCTGACCGGGTCGGTGCCCAGCTCCTTCAGCGGCGGCTTGGCCGCGGCCCGGCCACGCTGCTTGGGCTGGGCGTAGATCGCCTGCGCCTCCTCCAGCGTGATGGTGAAGATCTGGTCCTCCGACTGCAGCGACCGCGAGTCCGTGCCCTTCTTCAGGTACGGGCCGTAGCGGCCGTTCTGCGCGGTGATCTCCTGGCCGTCGGTGTCCACGCCGACCACGCGCGGCAGCGACATCAGCTTCAGCGCGTCGTCGAGCGTCACCGTGTCCAGGGACATCGACTTGAAGAGCGAGGCGGTGCGCGGCTTGACCGCGTTCTTGCCGGTCTTCGGGGTGCCCTCGGGCAGGATCTCCGTGACGTACGGGCCGTAACGGCCGTCCTTGGCGACGATCGTGTGCCCGGTCGCCGGGTCGGTGCCCAGCTCGAAGTCGCCGCTCGGCTTGGCGAGCAGTTCCTCGGCCAGCTCGACGGTCAGCTCGTCGGGCGCCAGGTCCTCCGGGATGTCGGCGCGCTGGTGCTCCTCGGTGTCCTTCTCGCCGCGCTCGATGTACGGGCCGTAGCGCCCGACCCGCAGCACGATGCCGTTGCCCACCGGGAACGACGACACCTCGCGCGCGTCGATCGCGCCCAGGTCGGTCACCAGCTCCTTCAGACCGCCGAGGTGGTCCCCGTCGCCGTTGCCCGCCTCGGCCGCGCCGCCGTTGCCGGTGCCCTCGCCGAAGTAGAAGCGCTTCAGCCACGGCACGGCGCGGGCCTCGCCGCGCGCGATGCGGTCGAGGTCGTCCTCCATCTTCGCGGTGAAGTCGTAGTCGACGAGCCGGCCGAAGTGCTTCTCCAGCAGGTTGACCACGGCGAAGGAGAGGAACGACGGCACCAGGGCCGTGCCCTTCTTGAACACGTAGCCGCGGTCGAGGATCGTGCCGATGATCGACGCGTACGTCGACGGGCGGCCGATCTCCCGCTCCTCCAGCTCCTTGACCAGCGACGCCTCGGTGTAGCGGGCCGGGGGCTTGGTGGCATGGCCGTCGACCGAGATCTCCTCGGCGCTCAGCGCGTCGCCCTCGGCGACCTGCGGCAGCCGGCGCTCGCGGTCGTCCAGCTCGGCGTTCGGATCGTCGGCGCCCTCGACGTAGGCCTTGAGGAAGCCGTGGAAGGTGATGGTCTTGCCGGACGCGCTGAACTCGACGTCCCGGCCGTCGGCGGCGGCGCCGCCGATCTTCACCGTCACGCTGTTGCCGGTCGCGTCCTTCATCTGCGAGGCGACGGTCCGCTTCCAGATCAGCTCGTAGAGCTTGAACTGGTCGCCGGTCAGACCGGTCTCGGCGGGCGTGCGGAAACGGTCCCCCGAGGGACGGATCGCCTCGTGCGCCTCCTGCGCGTTCTTCACCTTGCCCGCGTAGGTGCGGGGCTGCGGCGGCAGGTAGTCGGCTCCGTACAGCTGCGTGACCTGGGCGCGGGCGGCGGCGACCGCCGTCTCGCTCAGGGTCGTCGAGTCCGTACGCATGTAAGTGATGTAGCCGTTCTCGTACAGCTTCTGCGCGATCTGCATCGTGGCCTTGGCGCCGAAGCCGAGCTTGCGGCTCGCCTCCTGCTGCAGCGTCGTCGTACGGAACGGCGCGTACGGCGAGCGGCGGTACGGCTTGGACTCGACCGAGCGGACCGCGAACCGCGTGTCCTCCAGGGCGGCGGCGAGCGCGCGGGCGTTCGCCTCGTCGAGGTGGAGGATGTTCGCGCTCTTCAGCCGGCCCAGCGAGTCGAAGTCGCGGCCCTGCGCGACCCGGCGTCCGTCGACCGTCTGCAGCCGCGCGACCAGCGTCGACGGGTCGCTCGGGTCACCGGCGCGGCCGGTGGAGAACGTGCCGGTCAGGTCCCAGTACTCGGCGGAGCGGAACGCCATGCGCTCGCGCTCCCGCTCGACGACGAGCCGGGTGGCGACGGACTGCACGCGGCCGGCGGACAGCCGCGGCATGATCTTCTTCCACAGGACCGGCGAGACCTCGTAGCCGTAGAGACGGTCGAGGATGCGGCGGGTCTCCTGGGCGTCGACCAGCTTCTGGTTGAGCTCGCGCGGGTTGGCCACGGCCTCCCGGATCGCGTCCTTGGTGATCTCGTGGAACACCATGCGCTTGACCGGGATCTTCGGCTTCAGCACTTCCTGGAGGTGCCACGCGATGGCCTCGCCCTCGCGGTCCTCATCGGTGGCGAGGAAGAGCTCGTCGGACTCCTTCAGCAGGTCCTTGAGCTTCTTGACCTGCGCCTTCTTGTCCGCGTTGACCACATAGATCGGCTGGAAGTCGTGTTCGACGTCCACACCGAGGCGGCGCACCTCGCCGGTGTACTTCTCCGGAACCTCCGCGGCGCCGTTGGGAAGGTCGCGAATGTGCCCGACGCTCGCCTCGACGATGTAGCCAGGGCCGAGATAGCCCTTGATCGTCTTCGCCTTGGCAGGCGACTCGACGATGACGAGTCGGCGGCCGCCGTTCGCGGTCTCGCTGGTCGGGGACAACTTCGCTCTTCTCTCCGTCGACGCTCGGGCCTCCCCGGGCGCTTCTCCCCGGGGTCGGGTCATGGTGACGCTGCGGAGTGTGACGGTACATCCCGCCCCCGTGTCAAACGGGAAAAGCCCGCAACGGCCACTCGAACGGTAACCCGACTACCACCGTTCCTGCCGCCCGGAGTGTCCAGACTCCGCCCGCTCTTATGCGGAGCGCAATCCCCCGGTTACCGGGGGCGTCCGGGTTTCGACGTGCCTCAGAGGCGGGTGAGGCACCAGGCGCCGAGGGCCAGGCAGGCGGTCGCGACGGCCCCGGCGACCGTGGCCGATGCGACGCGGTTCACACCGAGGGCGACCGGGCGGCGGTGCCGCGCGCGGGACACCGTCCAGGCCAGCAAACCGGCACCGAACAGGCAGAACACCGTCCCCGTGAAGATCGCAGGCCCGCTCTCCATCGTCGCCCGCGCCCCCTCTCGCCCGTTCCCGCGCCGACTGCCGGGGACGCTGCCAGGCCCGGGCGGCGGGAGGACGAACCGGAGGTGAACGGAGCGGCTCGGGAGGGCGGCGGGAAGACCGGAAGCGGGCAGGCGCGGTCCGCTTCCGGAAATTTCCGCGAGTTCCGGACGGCCGGGCGCCGGGGCCGGCATGGGCGTGAAAGATGCGGCGCACGACACAGGGGGTACGGGAGCCGGCCAGCGTGGCGTGTGTGACCGGAGGGGCGCGTGTGACGTGCCGTGGCGCGGTTCGTTGTCGTCCGCGGGGCGGTGGGGGCTGGTCGCGCAGTTCCCCGCACCCCTTGAGGCGCGGCGCCCTGTAGGGGCGCGGGGAACTGCGCGAGCAACCCACGACCACCCGCACCCGAACTCGGAGCCTCAGTCCACCGGGTTCAAAAACCCCTGCTCCACCAGCAGCCGAATCTGCGCCGGGGTGCGGTCGCGCAGCAGCACGGGGTCCTCACCGAGCAGCTGGGCGATGGCGTCCAGGATCCGCCCGGCGGTCATCGTGCCGTCGCAGACGCCGGCGAACCCCGCGCCGATGGTGTCGACCTTGGTCGCCCGGCGCATCCCGCGGTTCGACCGCAGCACGACGTGCTCCGGGTCCTCGGCGCCGGGCAGCCCGACCTGTTCCTGCACCACCTCGGGCGCCAGCTCGAAGCGCGCCTCGAGCAGCGCCGCGTCGTCGTGCGACCGCAGGTAGTCCAGCCGCTCGAAGTGCGCCCGGACCGTGTCGCCGAGCGGCTGCTCCACCGGGTGCGGCCACTCCTCCACCGTGACCGACGGCACGGCCGCGTCCGACCGGCGCAGGGTGATCCAGCCGAAGCCGACCGCCTTGACCTTGCGCGCCTCGAACTCGTCCAGCCACGCGTCGTAGCGCGCCCGGTACTCCGCCTCGTCCCCGCGGTGGTCGCCCGCGTCCCGCAGCCACAGCTCGGCGTACTGCGTCACGTCCTGCACCTCGCGCTGCACGATCCACGCGTCGCAGCCGCGCGGCACCCAGGAGCGGAGCCTGTCCTGCCAGTCCTCCCCCTCCACGTGCTGCCAGTTGGCGAGGAACTGCGCGTACCCGCCCTCGGTGAGCCGCTCCCCCGACTGCTGGACGAGCGTGCGGCACAGGTCGTCCCCGCCCATCCCGCCGTCGCGGTAGGTCAGGCGCGCCCCGGGCGAGATCACGAACGGCGGGTTGGACACGATCAGGTCGTACGTCTCGTCGTCCCGCAGCGGGGCGAACAGCGACCCCTCACGCAGATCGGCGGCCGGGACCCCGGACAGCGCCAGGGTGAGCGCCGTGATGTGCAGGGCGCGCGGGTTGACGTCGGTGGCGGTCACGCGCGTGGCGTGCCGGGCCGCGTGCAGGGCCTGGATGCCGGACCCGGTGCCGACGTCGAGCGCCGACCTCACGGGCGTACGGACGGTGATGCCGGCCAGCGTCGTGGACGCGCCGCCGACGCCGAGGACCACGCCCGGCTCCCGGCTGCCGATGCCCCCGGCGCCGCCGACCGCGCACCCGAGGTCCGACACCACGAACCAGTCCTCGCCGTCGGACCCGCCGTACGGCCGGACGTCCACGGTCGCCGCGAGCGTGTCCCCGCCGGCCGGGCGGAGCCAGCCGCTCTCCAGGCACACGTCGACGGGCAGGACGCCCTCCAGGCCCGCGCGGGCCACCGGCTGCTGGAGCAGGAACAGCCGGACCAGCAGCTCCAGCGGGGTGTCCCCGCGGGTGGCGCGGAGCGCGGGCACGGTCTCGCTGCGGGCCAGCGCCGCGTAGGCGGGGGCGCCGAGCAGGTCGAGCAGTCCGTCGGCGGTGAAGGAGGCGCCGAGCAGCGTCTCCCGCAGCCGGGCGGCGGCGTCGGTGCGGTCGGACGAGGGCAGGGGCGGCAGGCTGGCGTCACTCACGCCCCCCATTGTGGCCGCCGCCCCCACCCGGCGCGCACCCGCGTGCGTTGAGCCGCCGTCAGCTCCCGGTGTCGCGCCGGGGCGGGCGGGAGCTCGGTCAGCTCTTGGTCGCGCCCGGTGGGAGCCCGTGTCAGCTCGTGCTCGCACCCGCGCCGCGCGAGCGGATCAGCTCTTGGTCGCGCCCGCCGACGCCGTGGCCGTCCGGCAGCTGGCCTGACGGGACATGGCCTCGCCGACCTCGCCCTCCTCCAGCGCGCTGAGGGCGTCGCTGCCGCTCTTGCTCAGCTTGTCCAGCTCGGCCGCGATGTCCTTCAGACCGTCGGCGAAGTCCGCCTGGTCCTTGGTGTTGAGGCCGTCGACCTGCTTCTTCAGGGTGGCGTAGGACGCGGAGATGCTGTTGAGCTCCTTCACGGCGTCCTGCTGCTTCTGCTCGCCGTTCTCGACGTCGGGCGCGCCGGCCTTGTTCACGGCGGCGCCGATGGCCTTGTAGGCGTCGGACATGTCCTGGAAGGCCTTCGAGTCGGCCGCCTGGACCGCCTGCGGCGTGCTGTTGTCCGAGGTCTCCTTCTGGATGGCGGTGTTGGCCGCCTTGATCTTGGCGGCCTGCGGCTGGACGGCGTCGCAGACCTCCTTCGCCCAGGCGTTCAGCTTCTCGTCGCTGTCGTCGCCGCCGCATCCCGTCAGCGCCAGTACCAGTACCGCACCGCCGGACAGCGCGGCCGCGAGCTTCTTGTTCACCGGATTGGTCCCTTCCATGGCCTTCGGCCCCGGAACATACACGCCGGATGGCCTACACCCACTTGTCGGACATCCGGTATGACACCTTTTGCAGCCATTTGCACCAGACGAGACAAGGGTCACGGGCGCGAAACGGTGCGGGCGGGCTGCGCGTCAATCCGCGCCGCCCGCCCGCACCTTGATCCGGTGTCCGGCGTGCCCTACCGGGAAACCACCGCCGGATCGGGCGAGTTGGACTCCGGTTCCGCGCCTCCCTCGTCGTCGTCCACGGCGATCCCGCGCCGCTTGGACACGTACACCGCGACGATGATGACCAACGCCGAGAGGACCGCGATCAGCACCCGCATCCCGACGCTCTTGTCGGCGCCGTAGGAGAACTTGATGACCGCGGGCGCGATGAGCAGCGCCACCAGGTTCATCACCTTCAGCAGGGGGTTGATCGCGGGACCGGCGGTGTCCTTGAACGGGTCGCCGACCGTGTCGCCGATGACGGTGGCCGCGTGGGCCTCGCTGCCCTTGCCGCCGTGGTGGCCGTCCTCGACGAGCTTCTTGGCGTTGTCCCACGCGCCGCCGGAGTTGGCGAGGAACACCGCCATCAGCGTGCCCGCGCCGATCGCGCCCGCGAGGAACGCGCCGAGCGCGCCCACACCGAGCGTGAACCCGATGAAGATGGGCGCCGTCACCGCGAGCAGACCGGGCGTGGCGAGCTCCCGCAGGGCGTCCTTGGTGCAGATGTCGACGACCTTGCCGTACTCCGGCTTCTCGCTGTAGTCCATGATCCCGGGCTTCTCGCGGAACTGCCGCCGCACCTCGTAGACCACCGAACCCGCCGACCGCGACACCGCGTTGATCGCCAGCCCCGAGAAGAGGAAGACGACCGCCGCGCCCGCGATCAGGCCGACGAGGTTGTTGGGCTGCGAGATGTCCATCATCAGGGTCAGCGGCGCGCCCTCGCCGCTGAGCCGTTCGCCCACCTCCCGCGCGCCGGTGGTGATGGCGTCCCGGTACGAGCCGAACAGCGCCGACGCCGCGAGCACGGCCGTGGCGATGGCGATGCCCTTGGTGATGGCCTTGGTGGTGTTGCCGACCGCGTCCAGGTTGGTGAGCACCTGCGCGCCCGCGCCCTCGACGTCGCCGGACATCTCGGCGATGCCCTGCGCGTTGTCGGAGACCGGGCCGAAGGTGTCCATCGCGACGATCACGCCGACCGTGGTGAGCAGACCGGTGCCGGCCAGCGCCACCGCGAACAGCGCCAGCATGATCGACGTGCCGCCCAGCAGGAACGCCCCGTACACGCCGAGGCCGATCAACAGGGCGGTGTAAACGGCCGATTCCAGCCCCACGGAGATGCCGGCGAGGACCACGGTGGCCGGTCCGGTCAGCGAGGTCTTCCCGATGTCCCGCACGGGGCGCCGGGTGGTCTCGGTGAAGTAGCCGGTGAGCTGCTGGATGAGCGCGGCGAGCACGATGCCGATGGCCACCGCGACCAGCGCGAGGACCCGCGGGTCGCCGCTCTTGGCCAGCACCGCCGTGTCGGTCACTCCGTCGAGGTCGGCGTACGACGACGGCAGGTAGACGAACGTGGCGATCGCGACCAGGACGAGCGAGATCACCGCGGAGATGAAGAACCCTCGGTTGATCGCGCTCATGCCGCTGCGGTCGGCGCGCCGGGGCGCCACCGCGAAGATGCCGATCATCGCGGTGATCACACCGATCGCGGGGACCAGCAGCGGGAACGCCAGTCCCGCGTTGCCGAAGGCCGCCGACCCGAGGATCAGCGCGGCCACCAGCGTCACGGCGTACGACTCGAAGAGGTCGGCCGCCATGCCCGCGCAGTCGCCGACGTTGTCGCCCACGTTGTCGGCGATGGTCGCGGCATTGCGCGGATCGTCCTCCGGAATGCCCTGCTCGACCTTGCCGACCAGGTCGGCGCCGACGTCGGCGGCCTTGGTGAAGATGCCGCCGCCGACGCGCATGAACATCGCGATCAGCGCGGCCCCGAGGCCGAAGCCCTCGAGCACCTTCGGCGCGTCGGCCGCGTACACCAGCACGACACAGGCGGCGCCGAGCAGACCCAGCCCCACCGTGAACATGCCGACCACACCGCCCGTACGGAAAGCGATCTTCATCGCCTTGTGCGAAACGGTGGTGAGATCCTTTTCCGGCTCACCCTCGGCGGGAGTGGCTTCCCGGGCCGCGGCTGCGACCCGGACATTGCTGCGTACCGCGAGCCACATGCCGATATAGCCGGTGGCCGCCGAGAACGCCGCTCCGATCAAGAAGAACACCGATCGCCCGGCACGCTGATTCCAGTCGTCCGCGGGCAGCAGCATGAGCAGGAAGAAAACGATCACGGCGAATACGCCGAGCGTGCGCAGCTGGCGGGCCAGATAGGCGTTGGCGCCCTCCTGGACCGCGGCCGCGATCTCCTTCATGCTGTCGGTGCCCTCGCCGGCCGCGAGCACCTGGCGTACCAGGATTGCCGCGACGGCCAGCGCCGCCAGGGCCACGATGCCGATGGTCACCACGAGCACGCGGTTCTCGTCGGTCAGCACGGCGGCTGCGAGGGATGTGGGTTGGCCCGACTCGTATGAGATGGAAAGCCCCGCCATTCGTCCTCCTTGACGCTTGGGCTGAGCTCAAGATGTGGACGGGATTGTAGGTACCGGAACCTGATCTAAACAGACCGCGAGAAATGTAAATGGCGTGCAGTCGCTCTTCACCATTGATCTCCGGCGACCGGTCGGCCGAAAATCAGTAATGCCTTCGGGGCATTCTCGTGATCGCATTTTCCCGGGCGCGGAGGATCGTGAACGAATTCACGCGATCTTCCGCTGGGAACCACTGTAAGCGCGGTCCCCGGACCCCGCACATGCCGAAGGGCCCCCACGCAGGGGGCCCTTCGGAAAACGGTCGGCGTACGGGTGAACCGGTCAGGTGAACTGCGCGGCCGGCGGCGTGGTCGGCCACCTCATGCGGATCGATCCGCCGTTCTCCCCGGCACTGACCTCGACGTCGTCGACGAGGCCGCTGATGACCGCGAGGCCCATCTCGTCCTCCTCGGACTCCGCGTCGGGGTCACCGAGCACCTCGTCCGCCGAGCGGGCACGGACGGGAGCGTGCGGGGCCTCGTCGCCGACCTCGATGGAGAACTGCTTCTCCTCCTCGGTCAGCAGCACCCGCACGGGCGCCGAGATACCGCCGTGCTGGTGCAGCCCGACGGCGCGGGAGCAGGCCTCGCCGACGGCGAGCCGCACCTCGTCGAGGACGGCCTCGTCCACCCCGGCCCTGCGCGCCACCGCCGCCGCCACGAGCCGGGCGGTCCGGACGTGCTCGGGCAGCGCGCTGAAGCGGAGTTCGACGGTGGCCATGCATCCCCCTCGCGACTACGGGCGTGCGCTGAAGGGGCCGGGCCGCCGAACGCCTGGCCCCCCTTAGGTGTCTCTCGTGCTGCCCGGGCACGGCGGCCCGGGAGCGGGTGGTCAGTCGGTCGCCGCCACCGCTTCCTCGACCGAGGTGTGGATCGGGAACACCTTGGTGAGGCCGGTGATGCGGAAGATCTTCAGAATGCGCTCCTGGTTGCAGACCAGGCGCAGCGAGCCCTCGTGGGCTCGCACCCGCTTCAGGCCGCCGACCAGCACGCCGAGACCGGTGGAGTCGAGGAAGTCCACACCTTCCATGTCGACGACAAGGTGGAAATTGCCGTCGTTCACCAGCTCGACCAGCTGCTCGCGCAGCTTGGGCGCGGTATATACGTCGATTTCGCCACCGACCCTGACGATCGTGCGATCGCCCACGGTCTCGGTCGACAGGGACAGGTCCACGGATCCTCCAGCACCTAGCTATCGAGCGGTCGCCCTTGGGACATCTCGGCTCAGCCCCCGGGACGGTTCGCCAGCCGCCATGGCATTCAATCACTTACCGGCAGGCGTGCACGACGCCTTGGCCCCATTGTCCGTCACGCCGGTGACACACTCGGTGCCGATGGCCAAGAATCACCGATCCGATCGACCCCCGACGGACACGCGATCCGGGACCGCCGCGCCGGGCGACGTCCTGGACCGGCTCGCGTCCGGACCGAGCCGGGCTTCGCGCATTACTCATACGGAGCACTTGCCCCCGCGTGCGGGTCGGCATGCCGTCTGGCCGGACCGGATCCGCGCGGAAGTGATCGCCGCCGTCCAGGCCGCGGGAATCGAACACCCCTGGGCCCACCAGGCGCGGGCCGCCGAGCACGCCCTGGACGGCGACTCGGTGGTGGTCGCCACCGGCACGGCATCCGGCAAGTCCCTGTCGTACCTCGTGCCCGTGCTGTCCACGCTGCTGGACGGGGCCGAGGCGCCGAACGGCAGGGGCGCCACCGCCCTCTACCTCGCCCCCACCAAGGCCCTCGCCGCGGACCAGTGCCGATCCGTGAAGGAACTTTCACAGCCACTGGGCCATTCGGTGCGCGCGGCGGTCCACGACGGCGACACTCCGTTCGAAGAACGCGAATGGATCCGCCAGTACGCCAACTACGTCCTGACCAACCCCGACATGCTGCACCGGGGCATCCTGCCGTCCCACCCCCGCTGGTCCTCCTTCCTCAAGGCGCTCAAGTACGTCGTGATCGACGAGTGCCACACCTACCGGGGCGTGTTCGGCTCGCACGTCGCCCAGGTGCTGCGCCGGCTGCGGCGGCTGTGCGCCCGCTACGGCGCGTCGCCGGTGTTCCTGCTGGCCTCGGCGACCGCCGCCGAGCCGGCCGTCGCCGCCCGCCGCCTCACCGGCCTGCCCGTGGTCGAGGTCGCGGACGACGCCTCACCCCGCGGTGAACTGGTGTTCGCCCTCTGGGAGCCGCCGCTGACCGAGCTGCACGGCGAGAAGGGCGCCCCGGTCCGCCGCACCGCCACCGCCGAGGCCGCCGACCTCCTCACCGACCTCACCGTGCAGGGCGTCCGCTCGGTCGCCTTCGTCCGCTCCCGGCGCGGCGCCGAGCTGATCTCCGTGATCGCCAAGGAGCGCCTCGCCGAGGTCGACCGCGCCCTGCCCCCGCGGGTCGCCGCCTACCGGGGCGGCTACCTCCCCGAGGAGCGCCGCGCCCTGGAACGCGCCCTGCACTCCGGCGAACTCCTCGGCCTCGCCGCCACCAACGCCCTCGAACTCGGCATGGACGTCTCCGGCCTGGACGCCGTGGTCATCGCCGGCTACCCGGGCACCCGCGCCTCCCTGTGGCAGCAGGCCGGCCGCGCGGGACGCTCCGGGCAGGGCGCGCTCGCGGTGCTCGTGGCCCGCGACGACCCGCTGGACACCTTCCTCGTCCACCACCCGGAGGCGCTCTTCGACCGCCCCGTCGAGTCGACCGTCCTCGACCCCGACAACCCGTACGTCCTCGCCCCGCACCTGTGCGCGGCCGCCGAGGAACTGCCCCTCACCGAGGACGACCTCGCCCTCTTCGGCCCCACCACCGAGGAGCTGCTGCCGCAGCTGGAGGCCGCGAAGCTGCTGCGCCGCCGGACGCGGGCCTGGCACTGGACGCGCCGCGAGCGGGCCGCCGACCTCACCGACATCCGCGGGGAGGGCGGACGCCCCGTCCAGGTCGTCGAGGCGGGGACGGGCCGGCTGCTGGGCACGGTCGACGCGGGCGCCGCGCACACCAGCGTCCACGAGGGCGCGGTCCATCTGCACCAGGGCCGCACCTACGTCGTCCGCTCCCTCGACCTGGAGGACTCCGTCGCCCTGGTCGAGCAGGCCAGCCCGTCCTACACGACGGTGGCCCGGGACACGACGTCCGTCTCCGTCCTGGAGACGGACACCGAGATCCCCTGGGGCGACGGACGCCTCTGCTTCGGCTCCGTCGAGGTCACCAACCAGGTCGTCTCCTACCTCCGGCGGCGGGTCATCACCGGCGAAGTGCTCGGCGAGACCAAACTCGACCTCCCTCCTCGTACGCTGCGCACCCGCGCCGTGTGGTGGACGGTCACCGAGGACCAGCTGGACCGGGCCCGCATCAACCCGGAGATCCTCGGCGGCGCCCTCCACGCGGCCGAGCACGCGTCGATCGGCATGCTGCCGCTGTTCGCCACCTGCGACCGCTGGGACATCGGCGGCGTCTCGATCCCGCTGCACCCCGACACCCTGCTGCCCACGGTCTTCGTCTACGACGGCCACCCGGGCGGCGCGGGCTTCGCCGAACGCGCCTTCCACACCGCCCGCTCCTGGCTCACCGCCACCCGCCAGGCCATCGCCTCCTGCGAGTGCGAGGCCGGCTGCCCCTCCTGCATCCAGTCCCCCAAGTGCGGCAACGGCAACGACCCCTTGCACAAGCGGGGGGCCGTGCGGCTGCTGGACGTGCTGCTGGAGGGGGCGGGTGAGGAGAAGGCGGTCGAGGAGACGGCGGAGAAGGCCTCGGAAGCGGGGGCTTCCGAGAGGGCCGGCGACCGGCTCAGCCCGTCGGCCGAGGGGCCGGCGGAGGCTGCGCCGGACCCGCAGGTCCCGCCCGGGCCCTGACCTCCGCGGTGAACGGCCCCGCGCCGGACGCCACCGACACGTCCGACACCTCGCCGGTCATCACGCACCGCACCAGCCGCGCGTCCTGGGCCCGGGCCACCCGGTCCGCCCGCGCACACGCCTCCGCCGCACCCCCCGCCCAGTGGTCGGCGGCGGCGAGCGCCGCGAGGTCCGCGCCTCCCGCCGCCCGGTGCCGGACCACCACGGCATGCCCCAGGGCCAGCACCACCCCGAACACCACGCACAGCACGGCGACCGCGCCGACGCACCAGACGGAGGCGGAGCCCCGGTCGGCCGGACTCCGCGAGGCCTCCTTCACCTCCCGGCGTCCACGGCCACCACCGTCTCCTCGACCGCCGCGACGGCTTCCTCCCTCAGCTCGAAGGGCAGCGCCCGCAGCATCGGCGCCCGGGCCACGACGGTCACCCGGACCTGCTCGGCGTCCCGGCTGACGGTGACCCGCGCACCGGCCGGCGCGGCCTCCCGGGTCACCTCGACCACCGCGTCCGGCGAATCCTGCCGAGCCGCCGCCCGGGCCCCTGCTCGTGCCGCGTCCACGCACTGGATCTGCGCGGCCACCACCATCAGCCCCCACACCAGCGCCGTCACGAACAGCACCAGCACGGGCAGCACCAACGCCGCCTCCGCCGTCACGAACCCTCGGTCGCACCACCTCTCGCATCGTCTGCCGCGCCATCTGCCGCGCCCCCCGTCACATCCGGCCATCGAGGGCCTGCTGCACGATGTTCCGCAGGGCCGTGCTGACCGGACCGCTGTTGACCACCCGGTAGAGCACCACGGCGAACGCCACCGCCGCCACGATCCCCATGGCGTACTCCGAGGTCACCATCCCGGCGTCCCTCCGCGCCCCGCGCACCCTCGCCGTCAGGGCACGCAGCCGCGCCCGCACCACCTGATACATCCCAGCCTCCATACGTTTCGCGTCAGTTGTTCGTCGTCCGCTCCCGTCGTCCGCCGCTCCCTCTCACCCACCCCCTCCCAGCACCCCGCCCGCGAGCCCGATCACCACGGGCAGGACGCCGACGGCGATGAAGGCGGGCAGGAAGCACAGCCCCACCGGCGCGCTGATCAGGACCGCCGCCCGCCGGGCCCGCGCGGTCGCCGAGCGCGACCACTCCGCCCGCGCCTCGGCGGCAAGCCGCCCCACCGGTGCGGCAAGCGGGAGGCCTGACACATCGGCCCGCTCCAGCAGCCGGGCCAGCGGAACCGCACCGGGCAGGGCGGCCAGCCGGCGCCACGCCTCCCCCGGCTCCCCGCCGAGCCGCACCTCCGCGGCGCCCCGCGCCAGGGCGTCCCCGACCGGTCCGCCGAGGGTCTCCCCGACGGCCTGCGCCGCCGGTACCGGTCCGGCACCCGCCGTGATGCAGGCGGACAGCAAGTCGGCGGCGAGCGGGAGTTGGCGTGCCGCCAGAGCCGTGTCATGAGCCCTGTCGGGGGCGATCGCCTCACTGGCTGCCCGCGTCTGCCGCCGGTGCCACTGCCACAGACCCGCCGCCAGGACCAGTCCCAGCCCCACACCGCCGAGTCCGCCGACCGTCATCCACCCGGCGCCCACGACCGCCACGTACGGCAGCCGCCCGCGCGCGTCCCTGAGCAGCGGAAGGCGCGCACCCGTTCTTCGCCGCTCCCGGCCCGCGAGCGCGTCGAGTCTCCGCCGGGTCCGCCGCTCGCCCCGGAGCCGGAGCCACCAGGCCCACGCCCCGACGAGCACGGCGGCGATCCCCGCGACCGTCCCCAGCCTGTGGACGACGTCGCCGCTCATGCCGCCGCCTCCTCGGCACCCCGCATGATCCGCAGCGCCCACCACAGGCCCAGCCCCTCCAGCACCCCGCCGGCCGCCAGACAGACCGACCCCGACGGCGTGTGCAGCAGGACGTGCAGCGGATCGGCGCCCAGGGCCGCGCCCAGCGCCAGCCCCACCACCGGGAGCCCCGCGAGCATCACCGCCGTGGTGCGGGCTCCGGACAACTGGGCGCGCAGGTCGGCCCGCTGGTCCCGCTCGGCGCGCAGGGCCGCCTCCAGCCGGTCGAGGCCGTCCGCGAGTCCCGCGCCCTGGTCCACCGCCACCCGCCAGCACGCGGCGAGTCCGCGCAGCCCCTCGGCGCCGGGCTGCCGGGCCGCCACCGCGAGCGCGTCCGGCACGTCACCGCCGAACCGCGCCGCCGCCAGCACGGCCGCCTGCATGTCACCGAGCCCTCCGGAGTCCCGGGCGGCCGGCAACAGCGCCTCGCCCGGCTGCCGTCCCGCCCGCAACTCCCCGGCGAGCGCCCCGCACAGCGCGACCACCGCGTCCGCACGACCGTCCCGCTCCTTCCGTGCCGCGGCCGCCCGCCGCACCTTCCGCAGCACTGGCACCCCGGCCGCCCCCGCGACGACCGGCAGCACCGACGCCCCGAGCACCGCCAGCACCAACCCGACGGCCAACGACGCCCACTCGACGCGAAGTCGCCCCCGAAGCCGGTCCGCCGCCCGCAGGACGAGATGCGGCCGTCCCACCGACTCCCGCTCGTCGCCTGCGAGCGCCCGCGCCCGCCTCACCTCCCCGTGTCCGGCGCCGCCCAGCACCCACGCCGCCGTCCCCAGGCACGCCACCGCCGCGCCCACCGTCGTCCCGGTCGCCCCGCTCATGCCCGGACCGCCTCTCGCACGGTTCGGGTCTCCTCGTCCCGCGCGGCGCGCAGCAGGTGCCGCAGGCGCGGCCAGGCGGGCTCGGCGACGAAGGTCTCCGGTCCCCATCGCAGCGCTGGCGCCGTCCGCACCAGCCCCGAGGGGTCCCGCTCCAGGACGTGCACCTCGGCGATCCGCCGTCTGCCGCTGCGGTCCCGCACCAGGTGCAGCACCACCGACAGGGCGGCCGCGAGCTGGCTGTGGAGGGCGAACCGGTCGAGGCCCGCCGCCGTGCCCAGCGCCTCCAGCCGGGCGGGGACGTCGCTCGCCGCGTTGGCGTGGACGGTGCCGGAGCCGCCCTCATGTCCCGTGTTGAGGGCGGCGAGCAGATGCACCACCTCGGGCCCGCGCACCTCGCCCACGACGAGCCGGTCCGGCCTCATCCGCAGGGCCTGGCGCACCAGGTCCTCCAGGGTCACCAGTCCCGCGCCCTCCTGGTTGGCGGGCCGGGTCTCCAGCCGTACGACGTGGGGGTGGTCGGGACGCAGCTCGGCCGAGTCCTCCGCCAGCACGATCCGCTCGTCCGGCCCGACCAGCCCCAGCAGGGCGCTGAGCAGGGTCGTCTTGCCGGTGCCCGTGCCGCCGCTGACCAGGAACGACAGCCGCGCGTCCATCAGCGCCCGCAGCACCCGGTCACCGCCCGGCGGCACCGTCCCGGCCGCCACGAGTTCGTCGAGGGTGAAGGCGCGCGGCCGTACGACCCGCAGGGACAGGCAGGTGCCGCCCACCGCGACGGGCGGCAGCACCGCGTGCAGCCGGGTGCCGTCGGGGAGGCGTGCGTCCACCCAGGGACGCGCGTCGTCCAGGCGCCGTCCGGCCACCGCGGCGAGCCGCTGCGCCAGGCGCCGTACGGACGGCTCGTCGGGGAAGGAGACCGAGGTGAGCGTCAGGCCGCCGCCGCGGTCCACCCAGACCCGGTCCGGCGCCGACACCAGCACGTCGGTCACGGTCGGGTCGGAGAGCAGCCGCTCCAGCGGTCCGCTGCCGACCAGTTCGGACCGCAACTGCTCGGCCGCGCCGAGCACTTCCGCGTCGCCGAGCACCCGGCCCTGTTCGCGCAGGGCCTGCGCCACCCGTGCGGGCGTCGGCTCGGCGCCGCTGTCGGCCAGCCACCGCCGCACCCCGTCCAGCAGCCCGGGCGGCATCCCCGCCCCGGTCGTCTCCGTGCCGCTCATGCCGCCCTCGCCTCCACCAGCGCGCGCTCCCAGAACTCCCGGCAGAAGCGGGCCAGCGGGCCCCGTCCGGTCACTCCGGGCGGCCGGCCCGTGCCGTACGGGCGCTGGAGGGCGGGCTCGACGGGCACGTCCCCGACGAGGGGCAGGCCGAGGAGCCGGGCCACCTCGTGGTCGTCCAGGCCGGGTGCGTACGGCCCGCGGACGGCGACGCGCAGGTCGCGCAGGACCATGCCCACGGCGGAGGCGACGCGGCCGGCCGCCGCGACGGCGCGCAGCTCGGCGGGGACCACGAGGAGCGCCAGGTCGAGCTGGGCGAGGACCTCCGCGACGCCCTCGTCCACGCGTCGTGGCAGGTCGACCACGACCGCTCCGCCGCCGCGCCGGGCGGCGGCGAGGACCGCGCGCACGGCCCGGGGCGGCACCGAGAGGCAGTCGCCGCGGTCCCAGCTGAGCACCCGCAGGGAGTGCAGCTCGGGCAGCGACTCCTCCAGGGCCCCGCCGCCGACCCGGCCGTGCGACGAGGCGAAGGCGGGCCAGCGCAGCCCCTTGGCCGTCTCGCCGCCGAGCGCCACGTCCAGTCCGCCGCCCAGCGGGTCGGCATCCACGAGGAGTGTGCGCAGTCCCTCGCGGGCTGAGGTGACGGCGAGCGCGCACGCCAGGGTGGAGGCGCCCGCCCCGCCACGGCCGCCGATGACGCCGACGGTCAGCGCGGGCCGTCCGACGCCTTCGGCGACGTCGGCGATGCGGTCGACGAGCCACTGCTCGCCGTCGGGCAGCATCAGCACGTGGTCGGCGCCGATCTCGACGGCCCGCCGCCAGACGCCGGGGTCGTCCTGGTCGCGGCCGACCAGCACCACCCCCTGTCTGCGGGGCGCGCCGCGGGCCCGCCGGGCGGCGTCGTCACCGACCAGGACCAGGGGCGCCGCCTCCCAGCTGCCGCGCGGTCCGGGCAGTCCGTGGTGGACCTCGGGTGTGGCGCCGGCGGCCGCGCACAGGCGCAGCAGGTCGTCGAGGAGTGCCGTGTCCTCGGTGACGATCAGCGGTGCGCCCGGGCGGTTCCCTCCGGGCGGCGGGTCGTGCGTGACGGTTCCGGTCATGTCGTCCCCAGTGCTCCCTATCTCGCGCGGCCGTCGGGCCACGCCGATTCCAGGTGAGGGAGGACCGCGCTGCGGCCTCCCGCGGACCGGCCGGAGAGAACCGGCCGGGCGGCATCCCGGCACGACGGAAGCGGGTGTGAAACCGCGGCGAGCGGGACGCGTGGGAATGACAGTGCAGCGGTCCCGGAAATCGTGTGGATCTTGGGGGAAAACTGTGGACGGGGCGATGCCTGTGAATATCGCGGTCACCCGTACCGGTGAGGCGGGCCTGCATACCGGGAGCCCGTCCACAGCTTCTGTGCGACAACAGCAGAGCAGTCCGACCGCTTCTGCGCGACAACCGCAGAGCAGTCCGGCCGCTACCCACGGTCACCGGTCACGCACATGACCATCAATTCCTCAGGGGAACCCGCACAAGAGGAAGAAGGGGAGAAAGCGGCGGAAAATGCGTCCGGACGTGCGACGACCCCCGCCGGGGGGGAGAGCGGGGGTCGTCCCCACGGCCGACTCGGGGGGGGAGGAGTCGGACCGGGTTAGACACGGTCGCGAACGATCCGTGACTTCCATGGTGTACCCGAGGGCCCTCTCAGGCAAACCCACGCGCCACACGCTACGCCGAATGGGCTGCGCCTATGCTCAAGGACGTGGAAAACCACTTGTCGCCCCGCACAGCCGCCTTCTTCGACCTGGACAAGACGGTCATTGCGAAGTCGAGCACACTCACCTTCAGCAAGTCCTTCTACCAAGGCGGTCTGATCAACCGCAGGGCCGTCCTGCGGACCGCGTACTCCCAGTTCGTGTTCCTCGCCGGCGGCGCGGACCACGACCAGATGGAACGGATGCGGAAGTACCTGTCCGCGCTGTGCCGCGGGTGGAACGTCCAGCAGGTCAAGGAGATCGTCGCCGAGACCCTGCACGACCTGATCGACCCGATCATCTACGACGAGGCCGCCACCCTCATCGAGGAGCACCACACCGCCGGCCGTGACGTGGTCATCGTGTCCACCTCGGGCGCCGAGGTGGTCGAGCCGATCGGCGAGCTGCTGGGCGCGGACCGGGTCGTGGCCACCCGCATGGTGGTGGGCGACGACGGCTGTTTCACCGGCGAGGTCGAGTACTACGCGTACGGCCCGACCAAGGCGGAGGCGGTCCGGGAGCTGGCCGAGTCCGAGGGCTACGACCTGGCCCGCTGCTACGCGTACAGCGACTCGGTGACCGACATCCCGATGCTGGAGTCCGTCGGGCATCCGCACGCCGTGAACCCGGACCGCGCGCTGCGCCGGGAAGCGCTGGCGCGCGAGTGGCCGATCCTCGATTTCCACCGTCCGGTGCGGCTGAAGCAGCGTTTCCCGGCGTTCTCCGTTCCGCCGCGTCCCGCCCTTGTCGCGGCGGCCGCGATAGGCGCGGCGGCGGCCACCGCGGGCCTTGTCTGGTACGCCAGCCGGCGCCGCTCAACGGTTGCCTGAACGTACTTTTCCTTCGCCGCGCGTCCCCGTCCGGGACGCGTTCGCCATTTCGGAGTCCGTTTACTGCTTGTTTGAACCAAAAAGTAAAGGAACGCGGGCAGGACTTCCCTCCTCCGTGATGCCGGAGTACAAAGGAGGTGACGGCCCGCGAGACCAAGGACGTCCGAGAGGACGACCTTCAGAACGCTTTAGGCCCCACGGACCGCGCATGGCCACCGCGCACCCACGCGACGTCGACCCGTCGATTACGGGCCAGCCGCACCAGGCCGGGCAAAGTCCCCGGCCTGATGGGCACATATCGAGGACGCTTGGTAACGCGGTGGACATGCCAGCGGCGGTACGAGCATTCGTACCGCCGCATTCTCGCGCGGGGCCCCTCCGCCCCGGTCCGCGTGACCTCCCGGCCGGTCAGGCGGCTCCGCGCTGCAGCGCCTCGCACACCGCCGTGGACTCGCGCGCGCCCAGCGCCACGGCCTTCCCGCAGTGGGCGATCCAGGCGGCCATGCCCTCCGGCGTGCCGGACACATAGCCCCGCAGCGCCTCCCGGTAGGCGTCCTGACCCAGCTCGGCGTGGCCGACCTCGGCGGGGCACACCGACTTGGGGTCGAGGCCGCTGCCGACCAGGACGATCCGCTCGGCCGTGCGCGCGACCAGGCCGTTGTGGGACGTGAAGGGACGCAGCGCGAGGAGCTCGCCGTGCACCACGGCGGCCGTCACCAGCGCCGGCGCGGAACCGCCCGCGATGACGATCTCGGCCAGGCCCTCCAGACGGCCGTGCATCTCGTCGGCGCCCGGCAGGGGCAGGTCGACCAGGGGCTCGTCGACCGGCTCGCCCGCCTGGCGGGGCCGGCCCACGTGCTCGGCCTTGTCGGCCGCGGCGACCAGGTGCAGGCGCGCCAGCACCCGCAGCGGCGACTGCCGCCAGATCGACAGCAGCTGACCCGCCTCGGCCGTCAGCCGCAGCGCCGCACCCATGGTGCGCGCCTCGTCGTCACCGCTGAAGTCGCTGCGCCGCCGCACCTCCTCAAGAGCCCAGTCCGCGCCGGACAGCGCCGCCGAACCGCGGGCGCCGCGCAGGGCCGCCTCGGAGGTGATCTCGTTGCTGCGCCGCCGCATGACCCGGTGCCCGTAGACCCGGTCCACGGCCTTGCGTACGGACTCCACGGAGTCGGCCACACCGGGCAGGTTGCCCAGGGCCGCGAGGGGATCGGCGGTCGCGCCCGTCGTACTCATGAGTACGACCCTACGCACCCCGGACGCCCGCCCCACGATGGAGTGGTCTTCTTCACGCCCCGCTGTGACCTACAGCTACTTACCCACTACGCTTCGTGAACATGAAAATTGCTTTCGTTGGGAAGGGCGGGAGCGGAAAGACGACCCTGTCCTCCCTGTTCATCCGTCATCTCGCGGCCGAGGGCGCCCCGGTCGTCGCCGTGGACGCCGACATCAACCAGCACCTCGGGGCCGCGCTGGGCCTGGACGAGTCCGAGGCCGCCGCCCTGCCCGCGATGGGCGAGCACCTCCGGCTCATCAAGGACCACCTGCGCGGCAGCAACCCGCGCATCGCGTCCGCCGACACGATGATCAAGACGACCCCGCCCGGCGAGGGCTCCCGGCTGCTGCGGGTCCAGGAGGACAACCCGGTCTACGACGCCTGCGCGCGCCCGGTGGAGCTGGACGGCGGCGCGGTCCGCCTGATGGTCACCGGCCCCTTCACCGACGCCGACCTGGGGGTGGCCTGCTACCACTCCAAGACGGGGGCCGTGGAGCTCTGCCTGAACCACCTGGTGGACGGGCCCGGCGAGTACGTCGTGGTGGACATGACGGCCGGCTCGGACTCCTTCGCGTCCGGTATGTTCACCCGCTTCGACATGACGTTCCTGGTCGCCGAGCCGACCAGGAAGGGCGTCTCCGTCTACCGCCAGTACAAGGAGTACGCCCGCGACTTCGGCGTGGCGCTGAGGGTCGTCGGCAACAAGGTGCAGGGACCGGACGACCTGGACTTCCTCCGCGCGGAGGTGGGGGAGGACCTGCTGGTGACGGTGGGCCACTCGGACTGGGTGCGCGCCATGGAGAAGGGCCGCCCGCCCCGCTTCGCCGCGCTGGAGGAGTCCAACCGGCTCGCCCTGCGCACGCTGCGCGGAGCCGCCGACGCCACGTACGAGCGGCGCGACTGGGAGCGGTACACGCGCCAGATGGTGCACTTCCACCTCAAGAACGCCCAGTCCTGGGGCAACGAGCGCACCGGGGCCGACCTGGCGGCGCAGGTCGACCCCGGTTTCGTGCTCGGCGAGAGCGTCACCGCCTCGGCCTGAACCTCACCCCTTCGGCGCGGGGGAACCCGGCGCGCCCTTGGGGGCCGGGGCGGGGCCGGAGGCCAGGAAGGCCTTCCAGCCCTTCTCCGGGGCCTCGCCGACGTCCAGCGAGCGCAGCTTCTCCAGGGTCGCCGGGTCCTGTGCGTCCAGCCAGTCCACCAGCTGGCGGAAGGAGACGCACCGCACGTCGGACTTGGTGCACACCTCCTCGACGACCTCCTCGACGGCGCGCATGTAGGTGCCGCCGTTCCAGGACTCGAAGTGGTTGCCGATGATCAGGGGCGCCCTGTTGCCGTTGTAGGCGCGTTGGAAGCCCTGGAGCAGACCGTCCCGCATCTGGTCGCCCCACATCTCGTGCTTGCCGGGGTCGCCCTGGGTGGTGGTGCCGGACTGGTTGACCATGAAGTTGTAATCCATGGTGAGCTGCTCGAAGGAGTGCCCGGGGAAGGGCACGAGCTGCAGCGACAGGTCCCACAGCCCGGACTTCTTCTCGGGCCACACCTGGTTGTTGACGCCGCTGGTGTCGTAGCGGAAGCCCAGGTCCCGGGCGGCCTTCATGAAGTTCTTCTGCCCTTCCAGGCAGGGTGTGCGGGCCCCGACGAGCTCCTTGTCGTAGTCGAAGGGCAGCGGGGCCTCGTTCTTCATCCCGGCGTTGGTCTTCCAGGTCTTCACGAACTGCTTGGCCTGGGCGATCTCCTCCTTCCACTCCTCCACCGACCACTCGCCGACCCCGCCGTCGCCGCCGCAGAAGTGGCCGTTGAAGTGGGTCCCGATCTCGTTGCCCTCCAGCCAGGCCAGCCGCAGCTGCTCCACGGTGTCGGCGATGCCCTGCCGGTCGTTGAAGCCGATGTCGGAGCGGCCCGGCGAGTGCTGCGGCGGGTGGTACAGGTCGCGCTTCTCCTCCGGCAGGAGATACACGCCGCTGAGGAAGTACGTCATGGTCGCGTCGTTCTCCTTGGCGACCTTGCGGAAGTGGGAGAAAAGCTTCTGGCTGTCCTCGCCCGCGCCGTCCCAGGAGAACACCACGAACTGCGGAGGCTTCTCGCCGGGCTTCAGCCGCTTCGGCTTCGGCAGGTGCGGCTGGGCCCCGGTGTAGGCGGTGGAGCCGTCGCCGATCAGCCTGACGACGTTCTTGGGCGCGGGGGCCGGCTGTGCCTTCTCCTTTTCAGGCCCGTCCCCGCCGGTTCCGCAGCCGGCGAGCGCGGAGAGGCAGACCGCGGAGATCACGGTGCCCGTGGCGATCCTGTGGGTGGCGGCCATTCGCCCACCTTCTTCCTTCTCTCGGGCCGAGCTCGATGAGGCGTTGTGCGGTCTGCGCCGGTCCATGCCGACCGCGCCGTCAACGTCGCACGGAAGAAAGAAGTGAATTAATACGACAAGCCGATGAAATGGCCACTTCACCCTTCAGAGTGATGGCTACCGCCATTTGCCCGGAAAGTCTATGCCGGTCCTTTACTCGCAATTACGATCTGTTTACTGAGCGTCGCCGCGACCCCTCGTTCGCCCCCTTGTTGGCCCCGTTGTTCGTCCCGCCGTCCGTCCCCCCGCCGTCCGGGCCGTGCCCCACGGCCGCGACCGACCGCTGGGACCGAGCGGGCCCCACCGTCACGCGACCGCGCACATCCTCGCGACCGCGCACACCCGAAGGAGACAGGAGTCCATGTCAGCCTGCGTCCCCGCCGACGCCGCCGAGCCGGCGCACACCGAGCGAGCCCATCCCCCGCACAGCCCGCCGCCCGGCCGACCCCGGCGCTTCCGCGTCGCGGGCGCCGATCTCCCGGCCGCCGTCGCGGTGTTCCTCATCGCCCTCCCCCTGTCCCTCGGCATCGCGCTCGCCTCCGGCGCGCCCCTCCAGGCCGGACTGGTCGCGGCGGCCGTGGGCGGGATCGTCGCCGGACGGCTCGGCGGCTCCGCGCTCCAGGTGAGCGGCCCGGCGGCGGGGCTCACGGTCGTCACGGCCGACCTCATCCACCAGTACGGCTGGCGCACCACCTGCGCCGTCACCGTCCTCGCCGGTCTCGCCCAGCTCGCGCTCGGCTGTCTGCGCGTGGCGCGCGCCGCCCTCGCCGTGACCCCCGCGATCGTGCACGGCATGCTCGCCGGCATCGGCGTCACCATCGCCGTCGCCCAGGTCCACATCGTCCTCGGGGGCGAGCCGCAGAGCTCCGTGCCCGACAACCTCCGCGCCCTGCCCGGGCAGTTGGCTCGCCTGGACCCCGCCACCCTCGCGGTGAGCGTGCTGACCCTGGCCGTCCTGCTGCTCTGGCCCCGGCTGCCCGGCCGCGCCGGACACCTGGCGCGGAAGGCCCCGGCCGCCCTCGTCGCCGTGGCCGGGGCCACCGCGGTCGCCGCGGCGGCCGGACTGGTGCTGCCCGTGGTCGACCTGCCGTCGTGGCGCAGCCACGCGCTGGCCGGGCTGCCCGAAGGACCGGTGCTCGGTCTCGTCGCGGCCGTGCTGACCACGGCGTTGGTGTGCAGCGTGCAGTCGCTGCTCGGCGCGACGGCCGTGGACAAGCTGGCCGCCGCCCGCCCCGGCGCCGGTCATGCCGTCCGCTCCGACCTGGACCGGGAGATGCTCGGCCAGGGCGCCGCGAACGTCGTCTCCGGCACGCTCGGCGGTCTGCCGGTGGCCGGTGTCACCGTCCGCAGCACGGCGAACGTCCAGGCGGGAGCCGTCAGCCGGAACGCCACGATGCTGCACGGCGCCCTGATCCTGGCGGCCGCGCTGCTGCTCGTCCCGCTGCTGGAGCTGATCCCGCTCGCCTCCCTCGCCGCCCTGGTCATGGCGGTCGGCGTCCGGATGGTGTCCCTGCACCACATCCGCACGGTGACCCGACATCGCGAGGTCCTCGTCTACGCCGTCACCGCCCTCGGGGTGATCTCCCTCGGGGTGCTGGAGGGCGTGGGGCTGGGCATCGCCGTGGCCGTGGGCGTGGCCCTGCACCGGCTCACGCGGACCCGGATCATCCACGCGGAGGAGAACGGCGTCCACCATGTGCACGTACGCGGGCAGTTGACGTTCCTCGCGGTGCCGCGGCTCAGCAGGGCGCTGCATCTCGTGCCCCAGGGGGCCGACGCGGTGGTGGCGCTGGACGGGTCCTTCATGGACCACGCGGCGTACGAGACGCTGCAGGACTGGCAGACCACGCACACCGCGCACGGCGGCACCGTGAAGATCACCGGCCGGCGTACCGGAGTGCGGATCGCGGAACCCGGCACCCTCTCCGGGCCCACGCCCATCGGGGTCCCCTCTACCGGCGACTGCCGCTGCCGCCCCTGGACGGCCTGGCGCAACCATCAGTGCGACCGCCCCTCCCCCGCCCCGGACACCGGGGCCCGGCCGGACGAGACGCCCGAGAACGGCCAGGCGGGCCCAGGAACCGACCGGGCGTCGAGCGCCCCCGCCCGCAGCCGCACTCCGAGCAGCCGTCAACTCGTCCGCGGGCTCAGCACGTTCCAGCGCCGCACGGCCCCCCTGGTGCGGGGCGAGCTGGCCCGGCTGGCGCGGGAGGGGCAGCGGCCGTCGCAACTGTTCCTGACCTGCGCCGACTCCCGCGTGGTCACCTCGATGATCACCTCCAGCGGCCCCGGCGACCTGTTCGTGGTGCGCAACGTCGGCAATCTGGTGCCGCCGCCGGGAGCGGAGAGCGGCGACGACTCGGTGGCCGCCGCCATCGAGTACGCCGTCGACGTGCTCGCGGTGCGGTCGATCACGGTGTGCGGCCACTCGGGATGCGGCGCCATGCAGGCCCTGCTCGACTCCCGCCCCGGCTCCCCCGCGGTCACACCGCTCGGGCGCTGGCTGCGGCACGGCGGGCCGAGCCTGGAGCGGCTGCGCGACCCCGGCGCGCCCGCACCCCGGCTGGCCGGACGCGCCCCCGCCGACGACGCCGAGCGGCTCAGCCTGACCAACGTGGTCCAGCAGCTGGAGCATCTGCGCGCCCACGAGTCGGTCGCCCGCGCCCTGAAGGACGGCAGTCTCGAACTGCACGGGGTGTACTTCCACGTGGGCGAGGCCCAGGCGTATCTCCTCGCAGAGCAGGAGGAGACAAGGGTGTTCGACCGGGTACGTGACGTGGACCTGGCGGTGTGACGCACGCCCGGATGTGAGAGGCGTTACACCACTTGAACCGGGTTGCCCCCCGCGCCGTGGGAAGGGGTGTCGGCGGCCGCACGACAGGAGCCCCGACAGGTCTAAACCAATTTCCCGTCGACCCTTGTCAGCGTACCCCCAGGTCTGATGAGCTGTGGCCTGGGACACAACGGACACCCTGGGAAAGGCAGATGCCGTGAGCAATGAAAGCCTGGCCAACCTCCTGAAGGAGGAGCGACGCTTCGCACCCCCCGCCGACCTGGCCGCGAACGCCAACGTCACCGCGGAGGCGTATGAACAGGCCAAGGCTGACAGGCTCGGCTTCTGGGCCGAGCAGGCCCGCCGGCTGACCTGGGCCAAGGAGCCCACCGAGACCCTCGACTGGTCGAACCCGCCGTTCGCCAAGTGGTTCCAGGACGGCGAGCTCAACGTCGCCTACAACTGCGTCGACCGGCACGTCGAGGCCGGGCACGGCGACCGGGTCGCGATCCACTTCGAGGGCGAGCCGGGCGACAGCCGCGCCATCACCTACGCCCAGCTCAAGGACGAGGTCTCCAAGGCCGCCAACGCCCTGCTGGAGCTGGGTGTCCGCAAGGGCGACCGGGTCGCCGTCTACATGCCGATGATCCCGGAGACCGCCGTCGCGATGCTGGCCTGCGCCCGCATCGGCGCCGCGCACTCGGTCGTCTTCGGCGGCTTCTCGGCGGACGCGCTCGCCACCCGCATCCAGGACGCCGACGCGCGGGTCGTCATCACCGCCGACGGCGGCTACCGGCGCGGCAAGCCCTCCGCCCTGAAGCCGGCCGTGGACGAGGCCGTCAGCCGCGTGGAGAACGTGGAGCACGTCCTCGTCGTCCGCCGCACCGGCCAGGACGTCGCCTGGACCGAGGGCCGCGACGTGTGGTGGCACGACGCGGTGGACCGCCAGAGCAGCGAGCACACCCCGGAGGCGTTCGGCGCCGAGCACCCGCTGTTCATCCTCTACACCTCGGGCACCACCGGTAAGCCGAAGGGCATCCTGCACACCTCCGGCGGCTACCTGACCCAGACGTCGTACACCCACTGGGCGGTGTTCGACCTCAAGCCGGAGACCGACGTGTACTGGTGCACGGCCGACGTCGGCTGGGTCACCGGGCACTCGTACATCGTCTACGGGCCGCTCGCCAACGGCGCCACGCAGGTCATGTACGAGGGCACGCCGGACACGCCCCACCAGGGCCGCTTCTGGGAGATCGTCCAGAAGTACGGCGTGACGATCCTCTACACGGCGCCCACCGCGATCCGGACGTTCATGAAGTGGGGCGACGACATCCCCGCCAAGTTCGACCTGTCGTCGCTGCGGGTGCTCGGCTCCGTCGGCGAGCCGATCAACCCCGAGGCGTGGATCTGGTACCGCAAGAACATCGGCGCGGACCGCACCCCGGTCGTCGACACCTGGTGGCAGACCGAGACCGGCGGCATCATGATCTCCCCGCTGCCGGGCGTGACCTCCGCCAAGCCGGGCTCCGCCCAGACCCCGCTGCCCGGCATCTCCGCCACGGTCGTGGACGACGAGGCGAACGAGGTGCCCAACGGCGGTGGCGGCTACCTGGTGCTGACCGAGCCGTGGCCGTCGATGCTGCGGACCATCTGGGGCGACGACCAGCGGTTCATCGACACCTACTGGTCGCGCTTCGAGGGCAAGTACTTCGCCGGTGACGGCGCGAAGAAGGACGATGACGGCGACATCTGGCTGCTCGGCCGGGTCGACGACGTGATGCTGGTGTCCGGCCACAACATCTCCACCACGGAGGTCGAGTCCGCGCTGGTCTCCCACCCGTCGGTCGCCGAGGCGGCCGTGGTGGGCGCCACGGACGAGACGACCGGCCAGGCCATCGTCGCCTTCGTCATCCTGCGCGGCACGGCCGCGGAGACCGAGGACCTCGTCGGCGAGCTGCGCAACCACGTGGGCGCCACGCTCGGCCCGATCGCCAAGCCGCAGCGGATCCTGCCGGTGGCCGAGCTGCCGAAGACCCGCTCCGGCAAGATCATGCGGCGTCTGCTGCGGGACGTCGCCGAGAACCGCCAGCTCGGGGACGTCACCACGCTGACCGACTCCACGGTCATGGACCTCATCCAGGCGAAGCTTCCGGCCGCGCCCAGCGAGGACTGACCCCGGCGTCCCGGCCGCGCGCGGGCGGGAGCGGACGGGCCCCGGTCCGCCTTCCGCCCGCCCGGCCGGGTGCCTCGACCGCCCGTGCCCCCGCTCGTGGGGGCACGGGCGGTTTCTCGTCCCTGGGCCCGGGCGTCCTGTGAGGCGGGCCACGTCGAAGCCGCTGGTGCGGGCCGCAGGGCCGTTGGTTAGGCTCGAGGGCGGAAACACGCTGTCCCATGGAGCGCCGGGAAGTCTGGTCGGCACACGATTCGTGCTGCCCTACGACCGGAGGAAACGCCCGTGAGTGCCCCCCGCACCCCCACTCCCCGCAAGGCTCTCGGCCTTCTGTCGCTGCCCGAGCGGAACTTCGTCGCGGAGGCCCTGCGCACCGAGACCGTCGGGGGCGTCCTGCTGCTGCTCGCCGCCGTCGCCGCGCTGGTCTGGGCGAACATACCCGCGCTGGGCGACAGCTACGAGACCGTCAGCCACTGGCACTTCGGCCCCGGGGCGCTCGGACTGAACCTCTCCGTCGCGCACTGGGCGGCCGACGGCCTGCTCGCGATCTTCTTCTTCGTCGCCGGCGTCGAACTCAAGCGGGAACTGGTCGCCGGCGACCTGCGCGACCCCAAGGCCGCCGCCCTTCCCGTCGTCGCCGCCCTGTGCGGGATGATCGCGCCCGCGCTGGTCTACACGCTCACCAGCGGAGTGGGCGGCGGCTCCCTCGCGGGCTGGGCCGTGCCCACCGCCACCGACATCGCGTTCGCGCTGGCCGTCCTCGCCGTCATCGGCACCTCGCTGCCCAGCGCCCTGCGCGCCTTCCTGCTCACCCTCGCGGTCGTCGACGACCTGTTCGCGATCCTGATCATCGCGGTCTTCTTCACCGAGCAGCTGAACTTCGCGGCGCTCGGCGGCGCCGTCGCCGGTCTGGCCGTCTTCTGGCTGCTGCTGCGCAGGCGGGTGCGTGGCTGGTACGTGTACGTGCCGCTGGCCCTGGTGATCTGGGGGCTGATGTACAACAGCGGCATCCACGCCACCATCGCCGGTGTCGCCATGGGCCTGATGCTGCGCTGCCACCGCGAGGAGGGAGAGGAGCACTCCCCCGGCGAGCAGATCGAGCACCGTGTCCGTCCCCTGTCGGCGGGTCTCGCGGTCCCGCTGTTCGCCCTGTTCAGCGCCGGTGTCGCGGTCTCCGGGGACGCGCTCGGCAAGGTGTTCACGCAGCCCGAGACGCTCGGCGTCGTCCTCGGCCTGGTCGTCGGCAAGACGCTCGGCATCTTCGGCGGCACCTGGCTGACCGCCCGGTTCACCCGCGCCTCGCTCAGTGACGACCTCGCCTGGGCCGACGTGTTCGCGGTGGCCACGCTCGCCGGCATCGGTTTCACCGTGTCGCTCCTGATCGGCGAGCTGGCCTTCGAGGAGGACGCGACGATGGCCGGCAGTGTGAAGGCCGCCGTCCTCACCGGTTCGCTGATCGCCACCTTGCTGGCGACCGTGCTGCTGAAGATCCGCAACGCCAAGTACCGCAAGCTGGCCGAGGAGGAGGAGCGGGACGAGGACCTCGACGGCGTCCCGGACGTCTACGAACAGGACGACCCGGAGTACCACCTCCGCATGGCCGAGATCCTGGAGAGGAAGGCCGCCGAGCACCGCCGGCTCGCCCGGGAGAAGGCCGCCGCGCGAGACGCGCTTGCACAAGTGCCGGGCGGGGCAGGCGATCGGGACGACGGTCCGGCATGATCTGACGAGACGGTACAAAAGAACAGGACCGTCCCGCGCAGGCACGACGGACGTACGCGAGGCGTACGGAGAAGAGGGAGACCGCGATGAGCGCACCCGACGGCAGCCCGGTCGGCGCCGAACGCAGCATCGGCCAGCTGTTCGCCACGGCGACGGCGGAGATGTCCGCGCTGGTGCACGACGAGATCGCGCTGGCGAAGTCGCAGCTCAGGCAGGACGTGAAGCGGGGGGCGACCAGCGGCGGCGCGTTCATGGCGGCGGGCGTGCTCCTGCTGTTCTCCCTGCCCATGCTGAACTTCGCGCTCGCCTACGGCATCCGCACCTGGAGCGGCTGGAACCTGGCGGTGTGCTTCCTGCTGTCCTTCGCGGCGAACTGCCTCGTCGCCGGCCTCCTCGCCCTCATCGGCGTCGTCTTCGCCAAGAAGGCCAAGAAGGGCCGCGGCCCGCAGAAGGTCGCCGCCTCGATGAAGGAGACGGCGGGCGTGCTGCAGAAGGCCAAGCCGCACCCGCGTCCGGCCCTCCCCGAGCACCGTGGCCCCGAGGCCGTCGAGGCTGTGGCACGCTCGTCCTCATGACGGACCCCGCCACTCCTTCGGCGCAGCCGGCCTCGGTCGTACGCCTGGACCTCCCGGACGCCCCGGGCCTCGTCCACCGCGACGTCGCCGCCAACGGCGCCCGCTTCCACATCGCGGAGCTGGGCGACGGCCCGCTGGTGCTGCTGCTGCACGGCTTCCCGCAGTTCTGGTGGACCTGGCGGCACCAGCTCACGGCGCTCGCCGACGCCGGGTTCCGGGCCGTCGCCATGGACCTGCGGGGCGTCGGCGGCAGCGACCGCACTCCGCGCGGCTACGACCCGGCCAACCTCGCGCTGGACATCACCGGCGTGATCCGCTCCCTGGGCGAGCCGGACGCGGCACTGGTCGGCCACGACCTGGGCGGCTACCTCGCCTGGACGGCCGCCGCGATGCGCCCCAAGCTCGTACGGCGGCTCGCGGTGTCCTCGATGCCGCACCCGCGGCGCTGGCGCTCCTCGATGCTCGCCGACGCCCGGCAGACGGCCGCCCAGTCGCACATCTGGGGCTTCCAGCGGCCCTGGATCCCGGAGCGCCGGCTCACGGCGGACGACGGGGCCATGGTGGCGCGGCTCATCCAGGAGTGGTCCGGGCCGCAGCCGCCCGACGAGAAGGCCCTGGAGAACTACCGGCGGGCCATGTGCATCCCGTCCACGGCGCACTGCTCGATCGAGCCGTACCGGTGGATGGTGCGGTCGCTGGCCCGCCCGGACGGCATTCAGTTCAACCGCAGGATGAAGCGCCCGGTGCGGGTGCCGACGCTGCATCTGCACGGCTCCCTGGACCCGGTGGTGCGCACGCGCAGCGCGGCGGGCTCGGGGCAGTACGTCGAAGCGCCGTACCGCTGGCGGCTGTTCGACGGGCTGGGGCACTTCCCGCACGAGGAGGACCCGGTGGCCTTCTCCACCGAGCTGATCAACTGGCTGAAGGACCCCGAGCCGGACCGGTGACGGCGGTGCTCGTGAGGAGCCGACGGTGACCGGACGGATGCGTTCCGTACCGCTCGCGCCCCTGTTCCGTGCCGTTCACCCCCCTCCGGCTCAACGCTTGTCCTACGAACGCCAATTGCCTGGCGCATAGGCCAATTGGCGGCCCCTCAGGCGGTTATGGACCTTGGGGCAGGGGCAAACGTCGGGGTATGGGCTGGACGCACGACTACAGTGACGCAAGCCGCAATCGCCGCTCGGCGAGCGGTGTGGGCTCCCACCAGCGAGGCGGTGCACCACAGATGGCAGCTACGGATCTCAGGGTCGGCATCCCGCGCATTCTCCGCCGCCGCGCGCGCTGGGTGTCGGTCCGGCTCCGTCACCCGCGGGGCTGACGGACCGTCCGTCCGGTCCTGACGTCCGGGCAGCCCCGGGTTCGATTCCCGCTCAGAGCGCGCACTTGTCGCTGTCCACCTCCTGGGCGGCGCTGCGGCCCCTGGCGATGTCCTCACGGATCTCGTCGACGGTCAGCGCGTATCCCGTCTGGGCGTCGTCCAGCGACTTCGCGAAGATGACGCCGTAGACCTCGCCCTGGGGGGTGAGGAGCGGGCCCCCGGAGTTGCCCTGACGGACCGTCGCGTACAGCGAGTACACGTCGCGGCGCACCGTGCCGCGGTGGTAGATGTCGGGGCCGTTGGCCGTGATGCGCCCCCGCAGCCGCGCCGCGCGGACGTCGTACGCGCCGTTCTCCGGGAAGCCGGCGACGATCGCGCTGTCCCCGCTGCTCGCGTCCTCCGTCGCGAACCGCAGCGCAGGCGCGTCCAGGTCGGGCACATCGAGCACGGCGATGTCGCGCTTCCAGTCGTACAGGACGACCGTGGCGTCGTACGTACGGCCCTCGCCGCCTATCTGCACGACCGGTTCGTCGACGCCGCCCACCACATGGGCGTTGGTCATCACGCGCCGGTCGTCGAAGACGAAGCCGGTGCCCTCGAGGACCTTGCCGCAGCTCGTCGCCGTGCCCGTCACCTTGACGATGGAGCGCTGCGCGCGGTCGGCGACGGGGCTGCCCGCGAGCGCCGGGTCCGGCGGACGGACGTCCGTGATGGGCTCGTTGGCGAACGGGCTGAAGACCTGCGGGAAGCCGTTCTGCGCGAGGACGGACGAGAAGTCGGCGAACCAGATGTCCGCCTGGTCCGGCAGCGCGCGGGACACGCCGAGCAGCACCTTGGAGCCGCGCACCTCCTTGCCGAGCGTCGGCAGCGTCGTCCCCGCGAGGGCGGAGCCGATCAGCCAGGCGACCAGGAGCATCGCGACGACGTTGACGAGCGCCCCGCCGGTGGCGTCGAGCGCCCGGGCCGGGGACCAGGTGATGTACCGGCGCAGCTTGTTGCCCAGATGGGTGGTCAGCGCCTGGCCGACGGAGGCGCACACTATGACGACCACGACCGCCACGACGGCCGCGGTGGTGCCCACCTCCGAGTTGTCCGTCAGCGCGTCCCAGATGACGGGGAGCGTGTAGACGGCGACCAGACCGCCCCCGAGGAAGCCGATCACCGACAGGATGCCGACGACGAAGCCCTGTCGGAAGCCGACCACGGCGAACCACACGGCTGCCACCAGCAGCAGGATGTCCAGCACGTTCACCGATTCAAGCCTCGCCTCGTCCTACGCAGCACGGCGCCCACCCTGTCACGCCCTCCAGTCCAGCGGGACCCGCTTCTCCCGATCCCAGGGGCGCTCCCAGCCCGCGAAGTGCAGCAACCGGTCGATGACCCCCGCGGTGAACCCCCACACGAGGGCCGATTCGACCAGGAATGCGGGTCCGTGGAAGCCACTGGGGTGGATCGCGGTCGCACGGTTGTCCGGGTGGGTGAGATCGGCCACGGGCACGGTGAACACCCGGGCCGTCTCGTTCGGGTCGACGACGCCGACCGGGCTGGGCTCGCGCCACCAGCCGAGCACGGGCGTCACGACGAAGCCGCTGACGGGGATGTAGAGCTTCGGCAGCACGCCGAACAGCTGCACCCCGGACGGGACGAGCCCGGTCTCCTCCTCGGCCTCGCGCAGCGCCGCCCGCAGCGGTCCCTCGCCCTGCGGGTCGCCGTCCTCGGGGTCGAGGGCGCCGCCCGGGAAGGACGGCTGCCCGGCGTGCGAGCGCAGCGAACTGGCCCGCTCCATGAGCAGCAGCTCGGGGCCGCGCTCGCCCTCGCCGAAGAGGATGAGGACGGCGGACTGCCGTCCCGAGCCGTCCCGCGGCGGCAGGAAGCGGCTCAGCTGCGTGGGCCGGACCGTCTCGGCGGCGCGGACCACCGGGTCCAGCCACTCGGGCAGCCCGTCCCTGCTCAGGGCCACCGGACCGCCCTGCGTCCCGCTCGCGCGCGTCATGCCCACCCCCGTCGTCCGGCCTCGTCCCACGGGTGCAACGCGCGACGCTCCCGAGATCGTTCCGCGCGGCGCAGGGGCCCCCGGCCTGCCCTCATCCGGCCCCCAGCGGCGGGGCCGGTTTGCCGCCCGCGTCCAGGTAGGCCTGCGGGGGCTTCAGCCGCTGGCCCGGCTGCCCGGCCTTCTCGTACTTCAGCAGCTTCTTGGCCTTCTCCGGGTCCGTCTCGCCCTCGCCGTACGACGGGCAGAGATGGGTGATCGGGCAGGCGCCGCAGGCGGGCTTGCGGGCGTGGCAGATGCGGCGGCCGTGCCAGATGACGTGGTGGGACAGGTCCGTCCACTCGCTCTTCGGGAACAGCGCGCCGACCGCCGCCTCGATCTTGTCCGGGTCGGTCTCGTCGGTCCACTTCCAGCGGCGCACCAGGCGCTGGAAGTGGGTGTCGACGGTGATGCCGGGGCGGCCGAAGGCGTTGCCGAGCACGACGAACGCGGTCTTGCGGCCCACCCCGGGCAGCTTGACCAGGTCCTCCAGCCGGTCCGGCACCTCCCCGCCGAACTGCTCCACCAGCGCCTTCGACAGGCCGATGACCGACTTGGTCTTGGCGCGGAAGAAGCCGGTGGGGCGGAGGATCTCCTCCACCTCCTCCGGGTTGGCGGCCGCCAGGTCCTCGGGGGTGGGGTACTTCGCGAACAGCGCGGGGGTCGTCTGGTTGACGCGCAGGTCGGTGGTCTGGGCCGACAGCACGGTGGCGACGACGAGTTGGAAGGGGTTCTCGAAGTCCAGCTCGGGGTGGGCGTACGGGTACACCTCGGCGAGCTCCCGGTTGATACGGCGCGCCCGCCGCACCAGCGCCGTACGGGACTCGCCCTGCGGGTGCGCGGCGACCGTCTTCGCCGGGGCGGCGGGGACGGAGACGGTCGCCTTCTTGGGCGCGACGACCTGCTTCTTGGGGGCGGGGGCCTTCTTGACCGCGGCGGAGGACTTGGCGGGAGCCTTCTTGGCGGCGGCCTTCTTCGCGGGGGCCTTCTTCGCGGCAGGCGCCTTCGCGGCCGCGGCGGACTTCTTGGCAGCGGGCTTCTTGGCAGCCGCCTTCTTCATGGGCGCGGCCTTCTTGGCAGCCGCCTTCTTGGCGGGCGCCGCCTTCTTGGCGGGCGCCGCCTTCTTGGCGGGCGCCGCCTTCTTGGCGGGCGCGGCCTTCTTGGCGGGCGCGGCCTTCTTCGCCGTCTTCCTACCGCCATCGGAGACCTGTTCGCCCACAGCGGAATCGCGTTCTGCACTCACCCGCGCAGCCCCCTCGGCCTGTGCTCTCACCGGCGATTTGGACACCCGGCCAGCCTACGACCCGGCACGGACATCCGCCCCGGACCCAGAAGATCGGCGTCCAATTGGACCCCTGCCGCATACCCCGGCCGACCTGTGCGGCATCCTTGTGACAGATCACACTGTTTGGACGGTCCGGCAAAATGGGAACCACGGTCCCCTGGCACGCAGGGGAACCAAGATCCCCTGAGCAGGTCGAATAGGAGAGAACTCGTGGACGACGTTCTGCGGCGGAACCCGCTTTTCGCGGCGCTCGATGACGAGCAGGCCGCGGAGCTTCGCGCCTCCATGAGTGAGGTGACCCTGGCGAGGGGCGACTCACTGTTCCACGAGGGAGACCCGGGCGACCGCCTGTACGTGGTCACCGAGGGCAAGGTGAAGCTGCACCGCACCTCCCCCGACGGCCGCGAGAACATGCTGGCCGTGGTCGGCCCGGGCGAGCTGATCGGTGAGCTGTCCCTCTTCGACCCGGGTCCGCGCACGGCGACCGCCACGGCACTCACGGAGGTGAAGCTGCTGGGCCTGGGCCACGGCGACCTGACGCCCTGGCTGAGCGCCCGCCCCGAGGTGGCCACGGCGCTGCTGCGCGCCGTCGCCCGCCGCCTGCGCAAGACCAACGACGCCATGTCCGACCTGGTCTTCTCCGACGTCCCGGGCCGTGTCGCGCGCGCCCTGCTGGACCTCTCCCGCCGCTTCGGCGTGCAGTCGGAGGAGGGCATCCACGTGGTGCACGACCTCACGCAGGAGGAGCTGGCCCAGCTGGTCGGCGCGTCCCGCGAGACGGTCAACAAGGCCCTGGCGGACTTCGCCCAGCGCGGCTGGCTGCGGCTCGAGGCCCGCGCGGTGATCCTGCTGGACGTGGAGCGGCTCGCCAAGCGCTCCCGCTGACGCGCCGCACGGCTTCCCCGCGCCCCCACGGCTCCGGCTGTGGGGGCGCGGCCGTTCCGTCAGATGATCCCGTGCTCCTTCAGGTACTCCAGCTGGGCCCGTACGGAGAGTTCCGCGGCCGGCCACAGGGAGCGGTCCACGTCGGCGTAGACGTGGGCGACGACCTCGGCGGGGGTGCGGTGGCCGTCCTCGACGGCCGTCTCCACCTGGGCGAGCCGGTGGGCGCGGTGGGCGAGGTAGTACTCGACGGCGCCCTGGGCGTCGTCCAGCACCGGCCCGTGTCCCGGCAGGACCGTGTGGACGCCGTCGTCGACGGTGAGGGACCTGAGCCGGCGCAGGGTGTCCAGGTAGTCGCCGAGGCGCCCGTCGGGGTGGGCGACGACGGTCGTGCCGCGTCCCAGCACGGTGTCGCCGGTGAGGACCGCCTGGTCCGCCGGGAGGTGGAAGCACAGGGAGTCGGCGGTGTGCCCGGGCGCCGGCACGACGCGCAGCTCCAGGCCGCCGACGGTGACGACGTCCCCGGCGGCCAGCCCTTCGTCGCCGAGGCGCAGCGCCGGGTCCAGGGCGCGCACCTTGGTGCCGGTCAGCTCGGCGAACCGGGCGGCGCCCTCGGCGTGGTCGGGATGACCGTGCGTCAGCAGGGTGAGGGCGACCCGCTTCCCGGCCTGCTCGGCGGTCGCGACGACGTGCCGCAGGTGCCCGTCGTCCAGCGGACCCGGGTCGACGACGACGGCGAGTCCGGAGTCCGGCTCGGACAGGATCCAGGTGTTCGTGCCGTCCAGCGTCATCGCCGAGGGGTTCGGGGCGAGCACGTTGACGGCCCGCGCGGTCGCGGGACCGGAGAGGACCCCGCCGCGCGGCTGGCCGGGCAGGGCGGTGGCGTCCGTCATGCGGGGGCTCCCCCGGTCGGGATGTGCTTGGTGAACTCGTCGTGCCCCGGCCAGGCGAGGACGATCTCGCCGTCCACCAGGCGCGCGGTGGCCAGCACCGGCGTGAGGTCCCGCGCGGGCGCCGCGTCGAGCGCCTCCGCGGCCGTGCCGTACGCGGTGAGCTGGCGCAGGGTCGCGATCGTCGGGGGCATCATCAGCAGTTCGCCCCGGTCGTAGCCGTCGGCCGCCTCGCGCGGGGTGATCCACACCGTGCGGTCGGCCTCCGTGGAGGCGTTGCGGGTGCGCTGGCCCTCGGGGAGGGCGGCGACGAAGAACCAGGTGTCGTAGCGGCGCGGCTCGAACTCGGGGGTGATCCAGCGGGTCCAGGCGCCCAGCAGGTCGGAGCGCAGCACCAGGCCGCGCCGGTCGAGGAACTCCGCGAAGGACAGCTCGCGCGCGACGAGCGCGGCGCGGTCCGCCTCCCAGTCCGCGCCGGTGGTGTCGCCGACGACGGCGTCCGGGGCGGGGCCCGCGAGGAGCACGCCGGCCTCCTCGTACGTCTCCCGCACGGCCGCGCAGACGATCGCCTGGGCGCCGGCGCGGTCCACGCCGAGCCGGTCGGCCCACCAGTCGAGCGAGGGCCCGGCCCAGCGGACGTGCCGCTCGTCGTCGCGCGGGTCGACGCCGCCGCCGGGATAGGCGTACGCGCCGCCCGCGAACGCCATGGACGTACGGCGGCGCAGCATGTGCACGGCGGGCCCGGCGCCGGTGTCCTTGAGGAGCATGACGGTGGCCGCCCGTTTCGGCGCGACGGGTGTGAGTTCACCGCTCGCCAGCGCTCTGATCCGCCCGGGCCACTCCGGCGGGTACCACTGCCCCCCAGCCTGCGCATTCGCCATGGCCGGAGGCTATCCCGAGACGCCCGGATGTTCGAGTGCCCCTGGGGACGGAGGCGACGCGGGGTGACCCGGCGGGCCGGGGGCACACTCATGGTCCGGGCAACCGGGCCGCCGAGGTAACCGCGACCGGTGGGGCGGCCGGGCGGGAGACAGCGGGTGCACCTCCGAGGACCGGGCGATCGTCCTCTGCCCGCAACAGCGAACGGCCCCTGACGGGGCGGCGGCCCGACAGCCCGGGCCCGCCGGCAGGGGGCCCTGGCGGCCGGACGGCTCGGGACGACCGCCCTCGCCCCGACGAGTGGGGCACCCGAGCCCACGCCCCGCCGGAGGCCGAACGCACCGCGCCCCGGCAGGCGCGGGGCCGGCCGGGGCGGCGTACGGCGACGGCGGGAGCGTGGCCCGGAGGACATCCGGGGGCGGCCGCCCGGAGGGTCAGGCCTCCGTGAGTTCCACCTGCATCTCGACCTCGACCGGCGCGTCCAGCGGCAGGACCGCGACGCCGACCGCGCTGCGGGCGTGCACGCCCTTGTCGCCGAGCACCTCGCCCAGGAGTTCGCTGGCGCCGTTGACGACGGCCGGCTGGCCGGTGAAGTCCGCGGCGGAGGCGACGAAGCCGACGACCTTCACCACGCGCGCGACGCGGTCCAGGTCACCGGCGACGGACTTGACCGCGGCGAGCGCGTTCAGCGCGCAGGTGCGGGCCAGGTCCTTGGCCTCCTCGGGGGTGACCTCCGCGCCGACCTTGCCGGTCACCGGCAGCTTGCCGTCCACCATCGGCAGCTGACCGGAGGTGAACACGTACCGGCCGGAGACGACGGCGGGCTGGTAGGAGGCGAGCGGCGGGACGACCTCGGGCAGGCTCAGGCCCAGCTCGGCCAGCCGCGACTCGACGACGCCGCTCATGCCTGCTTCTCGCGCTTCAGGTAGGCCACCAGCTGCTCGGGGTTGTTCGGCCCGGGCACGACCTGGACGAGCTCCCAGCCGTCCTCGCCCCAGGTGTCCAGAATCTGCTTCGTCGCGTGGACGAGCAGCGGCACAGTCGCGTATTCCCACTTGGTCATGCGGCCGACTCTAGCCGCTGCCGCGCCCGCCGCCCGCGTCGCCGTCACCCCCGGCCGGACGGCACACGGAGGCGGGAACGTCACCCGGAGCCGCCGCCACGCGCGGTGAGCATTTAGGCTCGAAGGCGTGAGCAGGCTCCAGGTCGTGAGTGGCAAGGGCGGAACCGGCAAGACCACGGTGGCCGCCGCTCTGGCGCTGGCCCTGGCCGAGGAGGGGAAGCGGACGCTTCTCGTCGAGGTCGAGGGCCGGCAGGGCATCGCGCAGCTCTTCGAGACGCAGGCGCTGCCGTACGAGGAGCGGAAGATCGCCGTCGCTCCCGGGGGCGGGGAGGTGTTCGCCCTCGCCATCGACCCCGAACTGGCCCTTCTGGACTACCTCCAGATGTTCTACAAGCTCGGCAGCGCCGGCCGCGCCCTGCGCAAGCTCGGCGCGATCGACTTCGCCACCACCATCGCCCCCGGCGTACGGGACGTACTGCTCACCGGCAAGGCGTGCGAGGCGGTGCGGCGCAAGGACCGCGGCGGCCGGTTCGTCTACGACTACGTCGTGATGGACGCCCCGCCGACCGGCCGCATCACCCGCTTCCTCAACGTCAACGACGAGGTGGCCGGGCTCGCCAAGATCGGCCCGATACACAATCAGGCGCAGGCCGTCATGCGCGTGCTGAAGTCGCCGGAGACGGCCGTGCACCTGGTCACCCTGCTGGAGGAGATGCCGGTCCAGGAGACCGCGGACGGCATCGCGGAACTGCGCGCGGCCCGGCTGCCGGTGGGACGGGTCATCGTGAACATGGTGCGGCCGCAGGTGCTGGACGCCGCCGACCTGGAACTCGTCGGGAGCGTCCCCCGTTCCGCCGTGGCGCGCACGCTGTCCTCGGCCGGGCTCGGCGGCGCACGGCGCGGCGGGCACGCGGAGCGGCTGGTGGAGCCGCTGCTCGCGCAGGCGGAGGAGTACGCCGAGCGGTACGCGCTGGAGACCGAGCAGCGGGCCGTGCTGGCCGACCTGGGCGTGCCGCTGCACGAACTCCCGCTGCTGGCCGAGGGGATGGACCTGGCCGGGCTGTACGCGCTGGCGCGGAAGCTGCGCGGGCAGGGCGTGTCATGAGCGGCCACACCCGTTCCTCGGACCGTCACCCGCGCCACCGCGTCGCCCCCGTCACGAGTCGGACCCACCGGAAGCAGGGGATGTCATGAGCCGTCGTCCGGAACCGGCGCAGGACCAGGACCCGGTCCGTGAGCACCTCTCGCCCGCCCGCGCGCTGGAGATCGATCCGCTGATCGAGAACCCGGACACCCGGATCGTGGTGTGCTGCGGCTCGGGCGGAGTCGGCAAGACGACCACGGCCGCGGCGCTGGGCCTGCGGGCGGCGGAGCGGGGCCGCAAGGTGGTGGTCCTCACCATCGACCCGGCGCGCCGGCTCGCCCAGTCCATGGGCATCGACTCCCTCGACAACACCCCGCGCCGGGTGAAGGGCATCGACGACTCCGCGGGCGGCGAACTGCACGCCATGATGCTCGACATGAAGCGCACCTTCGACGAGATCGTCGAGGCGCACGCGGACCCCGAGCGGGCCGCCGCGATTCTGGGCAACCCCTTCTACCAGTCGCTCTCCGCGGGCTTCGCCGGCACACAGGAGTACATGGCGATGGAGAAGCTGGGGCAGCTGCGCTCGCGGGACGAGTGGGACCTGATCGTGGTCGACACCCCGCCGTCGCGTTCCGCGCTGGACTTCCTGGACGCGCCCAAGCGGCTCGGCTCCTTCCTCGACGGCAAGCTGATCCGGGTGCTGCTGGCGCCGGCGAAGATGGGCGGCCGGGCGGGGATGAAGTTCCTGAACGTCGGGATGTCGATGATGACCGGCGCGCTCGGCAAGGTGCTCGGCGGTCAGCTGCTGCGGGACGTGCAGACGTTCGTGGCGGCGATGGACTCCATGTTCGGCGGGTTCCGGACGCGCGCGGACGCCACGTACAAGCTGCTCCAGGCGCCGGGCACGGCGTTCCTCGTCGTCGCGGCGCCGGAGCGGGACGCGCTGCGGGAGGCCGCGTACTTCGTGGAGCGGCTGGCCGCGGAGGACATGCCGCTGGCGGGCCTGGTGCTGAACCGGGTGCACGGCAGCGGGGCCGGCCGGCTGTCGGCGGAGCGGGCGCTGGCCGCCGCGGAAAATCTTGAGGACTCCCGCATTGTGGATCAGCCGGACGGGAAAGCTGGACTTCGTAACTCTCCCGACACGTACGGCAGTTCAGAATCACCCGCGCGTAACGTCACCGACGGAGGCTCCCCCGCCACCGAGGACGCCGAGGGCGCGGCTCCCGAGGACGGACCGACTGAATCGACCGAACCCACCGCACCGGACGGCTCGCGCTCGGTGGAGCGCCTCACCGCCGGTCTGCTGAGGCTGCACGCGGAGCGCATGCAGTTGCTCGAGCGCGAGCGGCGCACGCGAGACCGCTTCACGGCGCTCCACCCCGAGGTGGCGATGACCGAGGTGGCCGCCCTGCCCGGCGACGTCCACGACCTCGCGGGCCTGCGCGACATCGGCGAGCGGCTGGCCGCCGGGGGCACGGAGCTGCCGGGTACGGCGTGAGGGGCGCGCGGGTACGCCTGTTGGGCGTGCGCGTGTACGCCCCCGCCCAACAGGGGCGCCCCCGCGCACGACAAGGCGCCCCGGGACCACCCGGACTACCGCCCACCGCCGAAGGTGAACCGCGTGGGCCCGGTCACGGGACCGGGCACGCCGAGGACCCCCCGAGAGCCCTCACCGAGAGCTCTCAGCTCACCGCGGCGTAGTCCTCGTAGACCTGGTCGTCGTTGAGCGGCACGACGCCCGTGCCGCGCTCGTACTCCGAGCGCGCGGTCTCCAGCAGCCGGCGCCAGGAGGTCACGGTGGGCCGCCGGCGCAGCAGCGCACGGCGCTCGCGCTCCGTCATGCCTCCCCACACGCCGAACTCGACGCGGTTGTCCAGCGCGTCCGCCAGGCACTCCGTGCGCACCGGGCAGCCGGTGCACACCGCCTTGGCCCTGTTCTGCGCTGCTCCTTGAACGAACAGTTCATCCGGATCGGTAGTGCGGCAGGCAGCCTGCGCACTCCAGTCGGTAACCCAGCCCATACCGGCGCCGTCCTCTCCCGAATCGAGGCTCCCCCACGGCGGCAGCGGCATATTCACCGCCGCCAGTTGAGGACGTTACGGAAGGTGGGCACAGCGCAACACCCCCAGCGGGCCCAATCTTGAATGGTCCGAACGGACTATGGGTAAGCGGCAGATCACCCGGGGGAGTGAGGGGGCGACATGCGTGACAAAAGGGGCGTTGCGGGTCAGTTCAGTTGCGTCACAACGGGCACCGCGTGACACACGAGGCGATCCGGACACGGTCTCCACGCTCCTCGACCGAACGCATACGAAGAATGTCGAGAAGATCCGGAACGATTCGGGGTCGCCGGACGTATTGATACGTGGCCTCACTGCTGTGACAGTTGAGTGCAGCTTAGGCCAAGGCATATACGCTTGTCCGGCGAATGAGAACGTAGGCTGCTCCCATGCCAAAGAAGCGCTCGGGCGGTGGTCTGTCCTCCACGCAGCAGGCCGCCAAGTTCCTCGGTGTCAGTGTCCTGTCCGGTGCCGTCCTGGCCGGCATCGCGCTGCCCGCCGTGGGCGCGCTGGGCCTGGCGGCGAAGGGGTCGGTGGAGAGCTTCGACGAGCTCCCGGCCGCTCTGAAGACGCCGCCGCTGAGCCAGCGCACCACCATCCTCGACGCCGACGGCGGCCTGATCGCCACCGTCTACTCGCGCGACCGCACGGTGGTGGAGCTCAAGGACATCTCGCCGTACATGCAGAAGGCGATCGTCGCCATCGAGGACTCGCGGTTCTACGAGCACGGGGCGATCGACCTCAAGGGCGTGCTGCGCGCGCTCAACAAGAACGCCCGCAGCGGTGAGGTCTCCGAGGGCGCCTCGACGCTCACCCAGCAGTACGTGAAGAACGTCTTCGTCGAGGAGGCGGGCGACGACCCGACGAAGGTCGCGCAGGCCACCCAGCAGACGATCGGCCGCAAGATCCAGGAGCTGAAGTACGCGATCCAGGTCGAGGAGGAGCTGGGCAAGAAGAAGATCCTCGAGAACTACCTGAACATCACGTTCTTCGGCCAGCAGGCGTACGGCGTCGAGGCCGCGTCCCAGCGCTACTTCTCCAAGCCGGCCAAGGATCTCAACCTCCAGGAGGCCGCGCTCCTCGCCGGCATCGTCCAGTCGCCGAGCCGCTACGACCCGGTCAACGACGAGGCCGAGGCGAAGAAGCGGCGCAACGTCGTGCTGAAGCGGATGGCCGAGGTCGGGGACGTGTCTCCGGAGGACGCCGCCGAGGCGATGCGCTCCCCGCTGGGCCTCAAGGTCAGCGAGCCGAAGAACGGCTGCATCACCGCGGCCAAGGGCGCGGGCTTCTTCTGCAAGTACGTGGAGAAGGTGTTCCTCAACGACCCGGTCTTCGGCAAGACCCGCGAGGAGCGGGCGAAGATCTGGAACCAGGGCGGCCTGACCATCCGCACCACGCTGGACCCGCAGGCCCAGGAGTCGGTGCAGGAGTCGCTCAAGAACCACGTCTACGAGTCGGACAACGTCGCCGCCGCGTCCACGCTGGTCGAGCCGGGCACCGGCAAGATCGTCGCGATGGGCCAGTCGAAGCCGTACGGCTACGGCAAGAACCAGACGGAGATCAACTTCTCCGTGGACTTCGCCTGGGGCGGCTCCAACTTCGGCTTCCCGACCGGTTCGACGTTCAAGCCGTTCGTGGCCGCCGCCGCCCTGGAGGAGGGCCGGCCGCCGACGCAGGAGTACTCCGCGCCGTACGAGATGCCGTACCCGGACACCGTCCGCGGCTGTGAGAAGCCGTGGGTGAACGACGGCGACTACAAGCTGGAGAACGAGAACGAGACCGAGGTCGGGCCGTACGCCCTGAAGGAGGCGATGGCCAAGTCGGTCAACACCTACTTCGTGCAGATGATCGAGGACATCGGGATGTGCCCGGTGGTCACCATGACCGACAAGCTCGGCGTGGTCCAGGGCAACGGGGACAAGATCCCCGAGGTGCCGTCCTCGATGACCCTCGGCTCCACCGGTCTGTCGCCCCTCACCATGGCGAGCGCCTACGCGGCCTTCGCCTCCCGGGGCATGTACTGCACGCCGGTCGCCATCGAGTCGATCACCCAGAAGACGGGTAACCAGTCGCAGTCCCTGCCGGTCCCGAAGTCCACGTGCTCGCGCGCGATGAGCGAGAAGACGGCGGACACGGTGAACGAGCTACTCAGGGGCGTGATCGACTCCGGTACGGGTCAGCAGGCCGGGCTCTCGGGCCGCGACAACGCCGGTAAGACGGGTACGACGGACGAGCGCAGGAACGCCTGGTTCGTCGGCTACACGCCGAACCTGTCGGGTGCCGTGTGGGTGGGCAGCGCCAGCCAGAAGGTGAAGATGCGGGACATCAGCATCGGCGGCCAGTACCACGAGCTGGTCTTCGGCGGCGCCGTCCCGGGCCCCATCTGGCGTGACGCGATGTCCGGCGCGCTGGAGGGCAAGGACGCCCCTGGGTTCAACCGGGTGCACATCCCGGACGCGAAGAAGCCCAAGGACCGCGACCGTGACCGGGGCCGTGACGACGACGGCAAGGGCGACGACGGCTTCATCGGCGGCCTGATCAGCGGCGGCAACGGCAACGGCAATGGCAACGGGGGCGGCAACGGCGGCCAGCCGGACCCGACCTTCTCCATCCCGGAGGGCTTCATCCAGGGCCCTGGCAACGGGCCGGGAGGCCGCGACTGACGACGGTCGTCCGACAACGGGCTGCGGCCCCTTCCCCGTCCGGGGAAGGGGCCGCAGCCCGTTCGTGGCCGTAGGCCGTCGTTACGGCGTCTCAGCCGGCCAGCAGCTTCTTCACCGCGGCGGCCACCCGGCCGCCCTCCGCCTGACCGGCGACCTTCGGGTTCACGATCTTCATGACGGCGCCCATGGCGCGCGGCCCCTCGGCGCCGGCGGCGCGGGCCTCCTCGACCGCCTGCGCGACGATCGCGTTCAGCTCGTCGTCGGACAGCTGCTTGGGCAGGTACGTGGCCAGCACCTCGCCCTCCGCCTTCTCCCGCTCGGCCTGCTCGGGACGGCCGCCCTGCGCGAAGGCGTCGGCCGCCTCACGGCGCTTCTTGGCCTCGCGGGCGATCACCTTCTGCACCTCGTCGTCGGAGAGCTCGCGCTTCTCCTTGCCCGCGACCTCCTCCTTGGTGATCGCGGCGAGCGTCAGCCGGAGCGTCGAGGAGCGGAGCTCGTCGCGCTCCTTGATCGCGGCGTTGAGGTCATCCTGCAGCTTCGACTTGAGCGTGGTCATGACTTGATTGTCGCAGGTGCGGCCGCGGCTGCGCCTGCTGATTTGAGGGGCGTACCAGTTGGCCCCGAGGGTCGTACGGAGGAACCGTCAGGGTCTGACACGATGGGCCCATGCGCGCGCGATACCGAATCCCCCTGGGAATCACGGCGGCCGGCGCCGCCGGACTGCTCTACGCCGCGGGCTTCGAGGCCCGCTCCTTCCGACTCCGACGGGTGACCGTCCCCGTCCTCCCCTCCGGGATGCGTCCCCTGCGCGTGCTGCAGGTGTCCGACATCCACATGGTCGGCGGCCAGCGCAAGAAGCAGCGGTGGCTGCGCTCGCTGGCGGGCCTGCGCCCCGACTTCGTGATCAACACGGGTGACAACCTGTCCGACCCCGAGGGCGTCCCCGAGGTCCTGGACGCGCTCGGCCCGCTGATGGAGTTCCCCGGCGCGTACGTCTTCGGCTCCAACGACTACTACGGCCCCCGGCTGCGCAACCCCGCCCGCTACCTGGTCGAGAAGGTGCAGGGCCGCCACGGCCTGAACGGCAACCCGCCGGTCGTCGACGCCGTCCACAACCCGTGGGAGGACCTGCGGGACGGCTTCGACTCGGCGGGCTGGCTCAACCTCACCAACACGCGGGGCACCCTGAAGATCGAGGGCACGTCGATCGAGCTGACGGGACTGGACGACCCGCACATCAAGCGGGACCGGTACGCGGAGGTGGCGGGCGGCCCGTCGAGCGGGGCTGACTTCTCGATGGGCGTGGTGCACGCGCCGTACCTGCGGGTGCTGGACGCGTTCGCGGCGGACGGCTACCCGCTGATCCTCGCCGGCCACACGCACGGCGGACAGCTGTGCATCCCGTTCTACGGCGCCCTGGTCACCAACTGCGACCTGGACACGGACCGCGTGAAGGGCCTGTCCACGCACACGGCGGAGGGCCGCAGGTCGTACCTGCACGTCTCGGCGGGGTGCGGCACGAGCCGCTACACGCCGGTGCGGTTCGCGTGCCCGCCGGAGGCGACGCTGCTGACGTTGGTCGGGCGCTGAGGCGAGGGCGAGGGGCCGGCGGTCATGGCGGGTTGGCGGGCCGGCGGTCATGGCGGGTTCGCATGCCGGCGTAATGGCGGGTTGGTGTGCGGGCGTCACGGCGGGTTCGCGGGTTGGCGTGCCGGCGTCACGGCGGGTTGGCGTGCCGGCGTTATGGCGGGTTGTCTGACGGACGGATAACCCGACCGGCCCACGCCACATCGCCGCACCCCGCCGGCCGTCCCACGCTGGGGGCATGACCGCCCCGATACCCAGGGACCTCCCGGACATCCCCGCCCTCCCGCGGACGGCTCCGCAGGTACTCCCCTCCCCCGTCCCCGCCCGAGCCGTCATACCGCCGGTGCGCCGGCCGCTGACCGCGGTGTACCGGCTGGCCCTGGCCGTGCTGGCGACGGCGGCCGTGCTGATCGAGATCCTCCTCGGCAGCCCCACCCGGGTACTGAGCTACTTCGTGATCCAGAGCACGGCGCTGCTGGCGCTGGTGACGTTCGCCTCGGCACGCCGGGCGTGGGCGGCACGGCACCCGCTGCCGGGCGCGGTGACGGGGGCGGCGCTGCTGTATGTGGTCGTAGGGGCTTTGGTCCACCACATAGCCCTCGCGGACGCGGCGCCGGCGTACGCCATGACGGCGGGGTCGAGCGGGGGCGGCGCCGCGTGGCTCGAGCCGGTCGCGGGCCACCTGCTGCACACGGCGCTGCCGGTGGCCGCGCTGCTGGACTGGCTGGTCCTGACACCACCGGCCCGCATGCACCTGCGCCAGGCCACGACGTGGCTGCTGTACCCGCTGGCGTACCTGGCCTTCACCCTCGCCCGAGGCGAACTGCTCCCCGGCTCCGCCGGCCGCTACCTCTACCCGTTCCTGGACGTCGCCCGCCACGGCTACCGCGGCGTGCTGGCCAACGCGCTCCTCGCGGGGCTCGCGATCTACGCCGTGGCGGTCCTCCTGGTGGCCCTGGACCACACCCGCCCGAAAACCAGATTTCGTCTCTAGCCACCGGTGGGCTAAAGTAAACGTCGTCGCCGCGACAGCGAGCGACACCGGGGTGTGGCGCAGCTTGGCAGCGCGCTTCGTTCGGGACGAAGAGGTCGTGGGTTCAAATCCCGCCACCCCGACGGTGAAGTACCAGGTCAGGGGCCTGATCCGCTCAGCGGGTCGGGCCCCTGAGTGGTTCCGGGGGTCATTTTGGGAGCCGTTTGGGAGCCGAGTTCGGGATCCGGCTCCCAAGGCCGCTCTGCGAGATCACGTATTCGGTGCACGGTCGCTCTCGCTGGTCGGCAGACGGTCAGCCCTCGTCCTAGGGGCCCTGAGTGGGCGGTGACACGGCGTAATCGTGGCCGCTACCAGCCCAGCGCCCAATGACTAGCCACAGCTCGTAATGCAGGAGCCATTCGAGGCCCACGGCAGGATCGTGTGCGAGAGGAGCATGTCCTCCCACTCCCCTGGCAGGTGCAGGCATAGGTCACCATCGGGATAGACATGCGGCAGGGCCGTGGTGCGCGGATGCAGGGTCAGGGGCGGTCGGTGACCGTTACGCGCGGTCGGTGCCGGTGCCGGTGCCGGTGCCGGTAGGTGATCCGTACCGTGTAGCGCCTGCTGGCGGGGGTGGGTTGCAGGGGGACCGTGCAGACGAGCTCGCCGCCACGCACGGTCCCCTGCGCCTCGGGGAGAACGGCCTTGATCGAGGCCAGCTGTCGACCGAGGTTAATCGCGCGGGAAGGAATGCTGGCCATAGAAGGTGTTCTTCGGCTTGCGGGGGCCGGTCGCGGTCGAGGAGAGCAGCCCCGTGGTGCCCATCCGGTTGTCGGTGGCTGCACCCATGCGGGCGGCATAGCGTTCGTAGGAGCGGCGGACCGGGTCGGGGTCGAAGGACTTGGCGAGACGTTCGAAGACAGCGTCCAAGCCTTTGGCCTCCATGCCGGCAAGTTCGGTCACGGTCGTGTTGATCTCGTTGAACCAGGCGCAGAAAGCTTCTCGCCGCTCGGGGTACTCGTTCCACTTGTCGGTGAAGTTCTCTTCTTCATGTGCTGGGTTGGGCACCCACCACTGGCCATCGCGCTTCTCGATGAAGCCCGTCATGTTGTCCAGCACGCTACGGACGGCGGTGAACAGGTCCTCCTCACCTCCGTAGGCGTGTCCGGCGAGCGTGGTGATGAGGATGGACGGGGGGCGGTTGTCAAGGTCCTTCGCGAACATGATCATGCAGCGCCATTTGAGTATCTACACGACGTGCTGCAGTGGACTGCGGACTGGCCAGGTGGGGACGTCCGCGACATTGGCGTGCCGCTTCTCCAGAAGGGGCCAACGCGGCTCGCTGAGCTCTAGGCGAGAGCATCATGTCCACTGGATATGCGGCCACTGAAGTACTCCCCGGCGCGCTCGCAGAATGCCATCGAGGCGATCGGTGTCGGCGGCGCCGTCCCGGCCGCCACCGGCTTGTAGATGAACAGCATGGCGCTGATGGTGACGGCCACCCCCCTGGTGGCGGCAGGAGTGGCCCTGTTCAAGCTGGCCCCACGCCCGCGCCGCCGCCAGCCACGCGCGGTTGCCCCGGATCCGCCTCTCCCGTGAGGCAGATCCAGCCTCCCCTTCCCAACTCCCTTATTAATTCTGTAAGCTACTTAGTTATGGACTTCACAATTATCAAGCACGCGGTCGAGGTCGACCACGGCATCAAGCGCCTGTCCATGCACTTCATCAAGAAGCACGCTGCGCCGGAACGAGCCCGACTCAGCTCCGAGTTGTGCGCACAGATCAGCGAAGAGTTCGAAAAGATCGGGCTCACCACCCTGCCGCGGACGTTGCCGACATCCGAGAACGAGTTCGTTTGGGTCATCCAGCGCGACAGTGTCCTCGGCGAAGTTGCCGCCGTCGCCGCCGCCTTGGCACATCTGGACAAGCTCGGGATGAGCCCCCTTCCCCAGGTGTTCGACAACTACCCACGAGCTAAGAGCAACTTGAGCTGAAGTGACGTAGAAGCGGCACGTCTGACTCCTGCATGTCGCGTACATCAACGGACGTATCTACCGCGCCAGGACGGATCGGGGGATAAAAAGCGACTGCGCGAGCCACAGTTCGTCCGTACGGTGGTACCAACGAGCGCAACCAGTCACGCTGGTGGTGCTTCGTCACCTACGCCCCTTCGGTAACGGCACTGTCAGGAGTTACGGATGAGCAACGCTGAAGAGATACCCATCCCGTGTGAGGAACCCGTCTTCATCATCGGTACCTCCGGACGGCTGCCGCTTCGGACCATATGCGCGCTTGAACTGACAGGTGAGGAGATCCCGAAGTACCGGCACAGGTGGGATGCTCTCCTCAATGACCGTCTGCGCATCCCTACGACAGGGCCCTTACCACACCCGAGCGGACTCGTCAAGGGGGAATATGACGCCCGCTTGCGGGTCGTCAACCCTAAGGCTGCACGGGCGTTGGGTCATCAGTACGCCAGACAATTCACCGAGGCACTGTTCGAGTTCCCCAAACTGCTCATCGCCCACATGCCCAAGCGGCACTCCCGACAGGCAGAGCGGGACGTGCTCGACTGGTTGTGCACTCGGCTCACGGGACGATCTTCGGGACTCGCCCTCATCCATACCAGCCGCGGGATTATCTGGTACCGCCTCACGGCGGACGGTCCGGATCTTGAACCCCTGCCCCCGGAGTCATCGGCCTTGAGGGCTCTTCCCTGCCCTGCGACCGAGATCGAACTGTTCCTGACACCCGCAAAGCTCGGGGCTTACGCCGCTTACCAACACCGGTGTTACCCGAATATGAGCTGCAGGCCGACCTGGCTCCCGCCGGAGTTGCCTTGGGCAGAAGAGAACACTTTGGGACAAACCTTGACATAACGGCCCAGGCGGCGAGTTCGTGGGACTCGCCGCCCTTCGTGATGACCGCCGCAGACCACTTCGAACCACGTTGGAGATCCGTACCCATGACCACCAGCAAACCCACCGCCCTTTCCATCGACGTCTCCTGGGGGACGGACACGATCCGGGTAACCAACATCTCGCCCCATCTCCCGGCCGACTCGACGGACAGCCACGTCGCAGCGGTGACCGCGGCGGGCCAGGCCAATCCGAGCACCTGGCTGCCGGACGCCTCGTGGGGCGCCATAGCGCGTGCAACAACTCGGCCCGATGCGCTGACAGCTCAGCTTCGTCCGACGCCGGATGAGCCCTCTGGCCTCCTGATGGTCGAAAACGTCGAGGGGGCAACGCTGTGGTCGGTCGTCACCCGTGTCCTGCTGAGCGAGCTGTTCCCCGGTCCCCAACCTCGTACCGGCATGGAGGTCTCGGAGGTACCCGACCCGCAGGTGCACGGGATCACCCGTGAAGGCCGTCCCAGTGCGATCGTGCAGTACCGCTACGAGAACCTCGTCCACCTGCGGAACCACGTGTGGCAGACCATCCACGCGACGCTGTCGCTCAACAGCTACGCGACCTCCATCCTCACGCGCTCCGTCACCCGCAACCTGATCACCCACCCTGTCGAGATCGCCTTCGAGGACGGTACGGAGCCGATCCACGTTCTCGTCGTCCGTGATGGGATCACCCGGCTCGCCAGCGCTTGGGCGGTACTGGCCGGGCACGGCGCCGACCCCGCCGAGGTGGCCACCTTGGCCACTGACGCACTGCTTGGCAACGCTTCTACGGCAGGGGCGGCCGCAGGACCCGGTCTCGGGCAGCGGCTGGCCGCCAGCCGGGCGCAGTGGCGCCAGGTACGGCGGCAGGAATTCGATGGCGAGATGAAGGGGGCGACGCCCGGACTCCGGGCCGCTCAGATCGCCCAGTCCTACGTCGTTCCGGCACAGATCGCCGTCGGAGTCGAGGGACACGACGGCCGGGTGCTGTCGCCCGAGGACATCTTCGACGACGCCATCCGTTCCGTGCTGGCCTCGGTGCACGTCGAGTTCAAGCAGTGGGACGCGGCGGCCCAGAACGTCGAGGTCATCACCCGGGCCCTGAAGCGGATCATCCAGCAGGGAGACCCACGCTGGAATACAGCCGACCTCCAGGCTGTGTACGGCCTTGCCGTCGGCCGCATCCCCGTGACCGAGCTTCCGCAGGTCTTCGGAGGCGAACCGGCCCCTCCCGGGACCGCCCTGTGGCGTGCCGTCTACCTGGTCAGCGCCCTGACCCAGCCGGACCTCCTTGAACTACTCAAGGACCAGGCCAAGGCCATCAAGGGCGGCCAGCGCATGAGCATGAAGGGGTTCGGCGAGTTGCTCGGACCGATCATCGACCTGCCCTGGCGCGCGAAGAAGAAGCTGGTCACCAAGCAGGCACGCAACGCGTGGAACAACGGCGGTGTGCTGTCGGCCGACGTCACCCAGGGCTGGACTCCGGTCCCCACCGAGGACTTCACCACACTGATCGAACCGGCGATGAACGGCGACGACGACGCTCGCCGCACCCTGGCGGTGGCCGGCGGCGTCGCGCTGATCGCCGACAAGCTCCTGACCAGGAACGTCGGCTCGTCGCTGGGGGCCAGAAAGGAGAAGGGCGGAGTTCCCTTCCGTTCGGACGTGAACAAGGTCATCGAGGGGCTCTCCAAGCCGACGAACGAACTCGGCCTGTGGACCCTCGCGCTGGCCGCCAACACCTTCCGCAGCAACGACCTGCCGCAGAACTCCGTGCCCAAGCAGAGCCTCACAGGCAAGGAGTCGACCGAATCCGACGAGCCGCCGTACATCTACTTCAAGGTCGACCTCGACGCGGAGGACCACATCGCCGTCGACGCCGACGGCGTGCCGGTGCCGTTGTACGAGTGGGACGTCGTCGCCGCCTCGGACCCGGATCGCATGGCAAAGGTTGCGCCGTCGACGGTCGTCATCCCGCCTCCGGCTCCGCCCGCGCCAAGCGAGGGAACCACATCGAACGACGAGACGGAGCCGACGCAGAGCGAGACCCCCGCTGACGAATCCGGCGAGACGTCCGACGCTGCGGGCTCCGGGACGCCACTGTTCCAGTTCGGGACCGTCGGCGCAGGCGTCGGGACCGTGGACGGAGCGTCCTTCCCCGGGCCCCGGGACGAGGACGTTCCGGTTCCGCCCAGCCAGCGCGCCGCCGCGCACCGCAAGGCCCTCCACCTCGGGGTGCAGGGCGCCCGAGACGCCCTCGACCATCTGCACGCACTGGAGCCGGAAGTCGGGGACCACACTCCGATTGTCCCGGTGGACCAACTGGACGACCTGCACAAACTGCTGGTCGGCATCCTGACCGACGTGGAGAACCTGCGGCGCAGGACCGTGGAGAACCATGCGCCAGAGGAGGACAATCCGGAATCCGAGGAGTCCCAGGAGACGGTCCTGGACTGACCGGTAAGAGAGTTGTGGGCTCAAATCCCACTACTCCCCCAGTGAAACACCAGGTCAGGACCAGTGCTGAGAGATCAGAACTGGTCCTGACTAGCTGTAACCCCCGTTTTGGGTGCCACGAGTGGCGTTCCGTCTCCGAACGCGCTGTGTGCCGCGCGCCTCGGAAGAGTCACCCCTACGGCTTGTGCCGAGGTGACCACAGACGGTACGACGATCGCCATGCACCCTTGGTCTCCGTTAAACGACCGGCAGCTGGCGCTCCTCACCCGCATCGGGAACGGATTCGCCCCCGTCACCTCAGACAACCCCGAACTCGCCATTACAGCCCGCGCGCTCAAGGGGCGGGGTTTGATTACCATGCCCAAGCAGGGTGGGAAGTGGCAGGCCGAGATCACCGCCGCTGGGCGCTTCTACCTGGAGCACGGCCATCACCCGGACCGGCCGGAGCCGGCTCAGTGCAAGCAGCGGTCGGCGGGTCCGGAGCAACGGACACGAGTGGCTCCTCCAGCGCAGAAGCAAGCCGCAGCCTCGTCCGCGACGAAGCCGGCGCCGCAGCGCGCCACGAAGCCCCCACGGCCGTCGCCGGCGGAAGTCGGGGCCGCTTTGATCGCGGAGGTGCAGCAGGCTGGGCGGTTCCTCCGGGTCCCGAACCCCAGTGAAGAGGAGCGGGCCCGCTACCGCAGGGCATTCGACGCAGCACGGCAGTGTGCGCCCGAGGGGTACCACCTGAAGTACAGCGGCCGGGCGAAGGGAGACTTCTTCCTCGGTCTGCTCAGGGTGACCGGCGAGGACGACACCGAGTGGAACCGGATCCGGCTGGCGCGCAGCCGTGTGATCACCGATGTCGAGGACGTGCTCGCCGCAGTCACCGCGGACCACAGCGCTTTCGAGATCTCGGAGGAGGTCCTCCCACGGGTGCTCTCCCTGCTCCGGCTCCTCGCTGAGCAAGCTCTCTCACGGCACGGCGAGATCGCGGTGTCCAAGAAGCGCAAGCAGCCGAGGCCGCTACTCACCGTCCACGGCAGGACGTATGAGGTCAGCTTCCGCGAGCGGCAGAAGCAGGTCCGGTACGTGCCCAAGCAGCCTGGCCGCCGTACATACGACTGGCAGCGGGTCACGCCGGCACACAGGTTCGAGCCGTCCGGCGAGCTGGAGCTGGTGGTTGGCCAGCACTCGGGCTACGGCTACGGCCATAGCTACGGCTGGAAGAAGGAATGGGCCGACACCCCCAAGAAGCCGTTGGAGGAGCAGATCGCTTCCGTCTTCCGGGCATTGAAGGCACGCGCGGAGGAACAGGAACAAGCTCGGCTGAAGTACGAGGCCGAGCAGCAGCGCCTGAGAGAGGAGCGCGAGCGACAGGAGGCCGAGCGCCGGCGTCTGGAAGCGGAGCAGGAGGAACGGACGCGACAGGAGTGGGAGGCCGCCGTCAGCGTCGCTTCGATCAAGGCAGTCCACGCGGTCCGGACCGAGCACTTCGGCACGGCCTTGGAGCAATGGCGGGCCGCGGGGGAGATCCGGACGTTCTGCGCTGCTCTGGATGAAGCCGCCGACGCCTCGGACAACGCCCTCGAAGCGGAGAGGCTGCGGGAGTGGTCGGCGTGGGGGGAGGCGGAGGCGGACCGGCTCGACCCCACCATGAACGGCAAGGGCCTGGCTTCTCTCAACTTCCACGCAGAGCCGACGGGAGATCAGCTACGCCCCTTTCTCGATGGCTGGCACCCACACCGGCCGGAGAAGGAGCAACCTGCGACACCGCCTGCGCCACCCAAGCCGACCCCAGAACTGCGGCACGGCTTCATCGACGCACGTCAGGATCAAGGCTGGCGATATGGACGCCAAGGTCGCGCTCAATGGTGGAGGCGATGACGCCGTGCCCGCGATCGCGCAGGGCCTTGACCGCTCTCTCCGCCAGCCCCCCGAGCCGGATGACCTCGGCGCGTAGGGCGACCAACTCGTCGTAGCGGTCGGCCTTGTCTTCACCGCACCACGCCCGGACAGTCCGGAGGACAGCCTCCTCTGCGTCCAACTTGCGATCGTCCCGGCGGCTGTAGGAGTACCAGGAGGACTGGGTGCGCTCCTGCTCGATGCTCTGCTGCTTGCGGTCGACCTCGGGGAGGATCTCGTCAGCGAGGCGGCCGGCCACCTGACGGGCGACGCGTTCTGTGACCGGCCAGCCGATAAGGCACGAGCCATCACTCTTCTCGTAGACCATCGGGTCGGCACGCAGTTCAACAGCGTCCATGCCGACGAGCGGTGCCGTGTCGTCGAGGCGGACCAGCTCCAAGACTCCCGCGTCCACGACACCTCTGCGCAGACGCAGCCTGTTCTTCGGCCGAACGAACTCGAGGATCATCCGCGCAGCCTCGAACTCCGTGCTCCCCCGCACGTGGCGTGACGCCTCGGCCAGCGCCAACACTTCTGCATCGTCCGCGCGGAACACGTCGGCGTCCGCCCACGGTGCTACGAGAGAAGTCGGATGGACCCACTCCTGCAGACCCGCGTCGTCACCGTCGAGGAACCGCACATGGATCCAACCGGACCGGCCCGGCCCGCCCACTCGGACGATCTCCACCCGGCGAACCGCGCCGCCCAACTCCTTCGGCCTGGCGCGGTACGCCCAGTGCTCACCCATCTCCATGTGCCTATTGAGCCAGGTTGCCTGGCACTATGACGCGGCATTCACCGCAATCGCCCTGAGGAAGTGACTGCGCCGGACTGGCTCGGTCCCGGCAAAACGTCGGGAGACGACTGCGCCCCCTGGCGGTCACCGCATGCCCTACAGCGCCCTGCACCTGTCACTCGCCACCGGCCGTGGACGGCTTCCCAGAGGCAAGGGAGCCGACAGCGAGTACACCGACTTCCTGCGCCGAGCCCTGATCCTCGACGACCCCACACCTAGGCTCCTGCTCGTCGGCGGCCGGAACCTGCGAAGCCGCGGCTGGGCCTGGCTCCAGACCCAGCACATGCGGCGCGACGTCCTAGTCCTGCCCGGCGCGGACCCCCGCGAGAGCGCAGACCTGACCGTGGAGGACATGGCGGTGCAGCAGCCACTGGCCCGACTCGGCGTACGCCTGCCCAGCCAGTGCCCGGGCCTCCGGATCGCCCGCGTCATCCCCCGAGACAGCGCTCGCGAAGTACCGCACGTCTTCGCCCAGGACGACGACCGCCCCTACGGAATCACCTCGGGGCTCTTCGAGATCCACGAGCGGCTCTACTACGCCCTGGCGCCCAAACCAGTCCAGGCCAAGGCACCCATCGGTCTCGACAAGTTCGACCCCGCCCAACCCCGCGCCGCCGCCAAACGAGCCTGGAACCCCGGAGCGCTCGAAATCGCCCTGCCCTTCCTCCAACCAGAAGACACCGACGCGGCTGCCTGGGCTCTGTACGTCCACTCGCTGCGCACCGCCCACCTGCACACCACCGTCCCGACCCGCCTCCCGACCCAGCTGCACCTCGCCGACCTCGCCGGCCGATACATTGCCGAGCGGTGAGCGATTCGCTGCGTGACTTTAGCGCTTGGCAAGGTGTTGGAAGTCAGTCCTCGGAGGCGTCGGATGCCGCGATCTCAGTCGTCGTGATCTCCATGTTGTCGGCGTGAACCCATTCGATGCCGCTGATGTCAACCCCGAAACGCCCATTTCCTTCCACAAAGGCGTCTTCCCGAAATACGAGAATAGGGTCTCCGCCCTCATCAGGCTGCCGCCAGATAGTCTTAACTGGCCGATTCCTCAACTCCGTCAATGCCAGCTCACGCTGATCTCCTTCTTCTTGGAAAGAGATATCAATCGCATCCGCGATGAGCTGATCCATTTCGGGACGGCTATACCTGCGATTGCACAGAAGCGCTGCGGCACGCTTGCGGCCTGGGTGGATGAAATCCCAGACAGAACGACCGTTCTTACGCCCTCCCCCGGGATGATTGGAACCGAAGCCAGTCATCAAACTATTCCACAGAACTGGCCTATATGTGCGCAACAGGGCCCGCTCGCCCAAGATGACCCATACATCATCAAGGATGAGATACCTGACGTCAAAGTCAGAGGCGCTGAGATTTTCCGCCTCATTGATACTTTTGCGATGGTTGGCTATGCGCTTATATAGCTTCGGCTCTGACTCGTTCGGAGGCTCTCCGTAACTACTGCTCCCGGCCTGGGCCCTACCCACGTAGATGGGAACATCGGCGTCTCTCAAGCGCTCGTAGATCTTGAGGTCGCCGGTGTAATAGAGCGCGTATAGCCCTGCCCCGGGGAACGGCTTGACCGAGTCCAAGGAGACTCTTGGCCGTCCGTCCATCTCCTCCCGGAGGTTCCGGCTGAGGAGATCGATGTCCAGAGGGTTGAAGTGCGTGGCTGTCTTGTCGTCGGGGCTAGGTGCCATGCGCGGGATGATACTCACCCGCGGTGGACAGGCCGGCCTCGCATCGTGGCCTCCCCAGCCGAGAGCGGACCGGGGGGCGTCGTCCACGTGACGAAGCCACCTCCACGTCACCACGCCTCAGGACTCAGGTGGCTGGACCAGGCGCACCTCGCACAATCCCGGCTACGCGAGCAGCAGCTTGCACTGGGTCCTCGTGCTCCCACACACGCACGACCGTCCACCCAGCCTCTCGCAGCAGCCGGTCCGTCTCCGCGTCCCTGGCCCGGTTACCCTCGATCTTCGCGCTCCAGAATCCGGCGTTCACGGTCGCGGGACGCAAGTGCTGCGGGCAGCCGTGCCAGTAACATCCATCAACGAATACCGCGACTTTCGCCTTAGAAAAGACCATATCGGCCGTTCGCCGCAGATCCGGTAGAGGCCGGGTCGCGACGCGGTAGCGAAGACCTTGTTGGTGGAGCAACGACCGTAGCCGCAGCTCAGGTTTAGTGTCCTTGTTCCGATTACCTCGCATTGAGGCCCGAACCGCAGACGAAGAAGCCCACGATCCCTCTGCGACCGGTTCCTCAGTAAGTAATCCCTTTTCCCGGGCCATCCTCCAGCCCTCGGCGAGGTTTTCGGCGCGGGTTTCGTGCTCGACTTGTCCGAGGTAGCGGGCTGGCGACTTCCCACTGTCAGACCAACGTAGGTACGCGCGAATACGTCGAGTACCCGGAAGGACCTTCAACTCCACAGAGGCCCGAGCAACTCGGCCCTGGCCGAGGTCTACCAATCGTCGATGGCGTCCGCCGGCGGCCCGGTCCTGTTCCGCCGCGATAGCCGTCCGGCTTCTGCTTGGGCGCCCTTTCCAAGCCCGGTCGGAGGGTGGAGCTTGGTTCCAGCCACTCTGCGCCCTTTTTGTGGGCCCAGTCACTTTTTACGCTCCTCCGCTTCATCCAACACAGAGGCTACAGCTCTCGCGAAGACTTCCCCAAGGGCAACGGGTACGGCATTGCCCAGTTGACGCATCTTTTCCCCGCGGGGACCTTTCAGGATCCAGGAGTCGGGAAATGTCATGACTCGCGCCGTCTCCCGCACAGTCATGTACCGGTGCTTATACCTGACTCCCTCGGGGGCATCCCTGTCGGCGACCAACTCATCCAGGAGCATCACCGACTCACCACCCGGAACACCATGCACGCCAGCCTTTACGGTCTTCGCGGGGCGGTCGAGTTCGTTGGGCGTATGCCCATCGTAGATGCGAGCTCCAGGCCATCCGATGTGTTCCGTGAAGCCGCCAAGAAGGTGCTCGGTCCGATCCAACCACTCGTCAGGGACCTCAGGCAGAGGCTTGTTGTCGCCGATGCCCGCGATCGCATCTCGCAGAGTGCGCCAGGGCCGCAGACCGTCGCCCATGGGCAGGGCCGCCGGGAGACGGGCCATGACCCGCTCTCGCACATGGTCAGGAACATCCGAATGCCGTCCCCAATAACCGCCGTCCGCCATGGACCGCATCAGGGCAGTCTCCGAGTGCGTCGGCTCAACGAGTCGCCTGAACAGTGCCAGGTCGACCTTCAGGTCCCGACGGAAGGCGACGATGATCACGCGGTTGCGGATCTGGGGAACCCCATAGTCCGCAGCATTGACCGGCATCATCACGATGTCGTAACGCTCCGTCGGGTCATCAGGCTCCCGCTTGAGTCGTTCCAGCAGGTAAGCGTCGTGCTGCTGCCAGGTAACCCCTTTTGCCCGCTCCTCGAAGGGGAGCTCCAACTCCCGCATAATATAGTCGAAATAGGGCTTAAAGGATGGTCTGAGCAAACCTCGCACGTTCTCGCAGATGACCGCCTTCGGGCGGATCTGGCGCACAGCCCTGAACATCTGCGGGAACATGTTCCGCTTGTCCTCGTCGCCCTTGGCGACACCACCGAGGCTGAACGGCTGGCAGGGCGGCCCTCCAGCGAGCACATCGACCCGGCCCGCCAGATACCTCATGTCCAGCTCTTGGACGTCCCCCGCGACAAGAGGGACCCTCTCCCCGGGGCCAGGCACAGCCGGCCTCTCACCGGCGGGCACCCGCACGGCAACGTTCGCCTCCAAGGTCTCGCACGCCCGCTTTGCGAACTCGTTGAAGAGCAGCGGACGGAAGCCCGCGCGGTGAACGGCCATGGCCAGACCGCCAGCACCAGCGAACAGCTCAACGCCCGTGCGATCCCTCTTAGATCCTTCTTGCAGCTCAGCCATTCCAAAAGCATACCGCGGAGTTAGCGATCATCAAGCCATATCAGGGAGGAGGTTTCCTGTCATGGCAGGGGCACCGATAGGGTCTGCGGGGGATCAGGTCAACCAAGGGGAGCGGGACGGATGGCGCTGGTGGTGAGCCCCGACGATGGCACGCAGTACCACAAGGACTTCACTCTCAGCATCACGAAGGCGCTCGGTGACCAGCTGGCAGCGGCTCTCGACGGGCTAGACAGGGCCCCCCTGACGGACCGGAGCATCGCGGCCCTCAATGAAAAGCCCGGCGTCTACCAGCTCTACTTGAACGGCAGCTTCGTCTACGTCGGCAAGGCTGATAGGTCGTTGCCCGCGCGGCTCCGCAACCATAAGCGCAAGATCTCGGGGCGTCGGAGGATTTCGCTCGACGAGATGGCCTTCTCCTGTCTCTACGTGGCCGAAGACTTCTCGGCACTCGCTCCCGAACAGCTCCTGATCAGCCACCACAAGGGCATGGGAGACATTCCCTGGAACAACAACGGGTTCGGCAATAAGGACCCCGGGCGCCAGCGGGACAGCACCGTACTAAAGCGGAATCACTTTGACGTGCTATTCCCCATCGACCTCGACCGACCGGTCGAGGGCCTACGAGCCGGGGAAACGACACTGCAGGAGCTCCTGGAAGCGGTTAAGGTCGGTTTGCTCTATAACTTCCGCTATGGGAAGCATGACGGCTTCAAGAGTCGATATGTGACTGTCCCCTCGGAGTCAATGACCGCTGACCAGGTCTTCCAACTGATCTCCGCGGAGATACCGGACCAGTGGCAGATCACCGCTCTCATGGGATACGTGATCATGTATGACGACAGTCCTCGAACTTACAAGAGCGCCTGGCGGTACTACCGCGGTGGTCAGCGCATCGAGGACGTACCCGAGGCGGATCCAGCGGGTTTCGTAGAAACCGACCCGCCCATGGTCGGCGAGTGAGCTGACGAGGCATCTCTCCCTAGCGGAAGCACCCAAGTGCTACCAGGTCATGAGGGTGACACGACGACGGCCGCACCCCAGGGTGGCAGACTGGCGGAATGATTAGGGAGCCAGCCGAAACGGTCGTGTCCGAAGCCGGTGCCGTTGAGATCCCCTTGGGCGTACTCGCCGAGGCCGGCTTAGTTCCGGGAACCGCCGTCGTTGTGTACAGCGACGGTGACGGACGAGTTGTAATCCGCCGTCAGAGCGATGCCCTCGACGACCTCTTGGAGCACGGAACCCTGTAGCCCAATCACGGAGAAGCGGTGACAGCGTCGGCTGGGGCGACCCAAACCAGGTGACGTCCGCCGTCCAGCCAGCCAACGGAGGCTGCCAGGACCCCGCACTTGAGCCTTGGGGAAAGTGAGCGTTGTCAGTGCCCGCGCGTAGCGTGAGCCCTGTCCGGCCCGAGAAGCAGGGAGCAGGGATGTTCGATCGCGACGTGAACTTTCCATGCGCTGTCGCCAGCTATGACGCCGAAGGTGTGGACGCGGCAATCGACTGGTGCTATGAGCACATGGAGGACGGCGACAGACTCACTGTCTGGACCAGCCTCAGGTCCAACCTGAGGAACTGCTCCGAATTGGAACAGCTTGTGGCCCGGCACCCTAACGTCGAGCACGTTACCGGCCGGGGCGGTGGGTCCGTCCGTGGAAACGGTCCAGTACTCATGGCCTGGCCAGAGATGACGGACATCGGCAAATTGGTTCAGCACGGTGGCAGCCGCATTCGCGCGCTTTGCGTGATCACGTGGAACGAAGACGAGATCCGGCCGTGGGTGACAGCCGTCAGGCCATCAAGCCTTGGCGACGGTTCGGCGTGGGAAGACTTGACGCCGGCACTCAACCCGATCGTCGTCGAAGCGCTGAGGAGCCTAACGCTGACCGTCAACCACAACAACACGATCTCTGCCGGCCGCGATAAGGACGTGGTCGTGAGCAGTCTTCTGGCACTGCACGACGCCGACATCCGGCTGGACGGTGAAGCCATGCAGGGGTGGGCTCTCGCGCATGGGTGGTCGGGCGAGAACCCCGAGCGTCTCGCCAAGTACGTGAGGGACATCAACGCGGGGAAGCGTCCGCGATGCCGCCACATTCTCCGTCCCGACTACATGGACGACCTTCGGCATCGCGCCACGGGCATCGCGTAGGCACGGGGGTCGCCCCACCCTGGCGCCAGGGCTACCCCCCTGCCTGGGAGCCATCTGGGAGCCAACCCGCTCCCCGAACCCCTTCCAGGCCCCGCGACACCAACCGATCCCACCCATCTGACCTGCGGAATCGCTATCGCGGCTGGCAGGCTCACCAACCGAACCTCATTCGGGACGAAGAGGTCGTGGGTTCAAATCCCGCCACCCCGACAGCCGTAACACCACTTCAGGGGCCTAATCCGCTTAGCGGGTCGGGCCCCTGAGTGCTTCTGGGGTCCGCTCGGGAGCCGAGTCGAGGATCAACTTCCGGACGTGTCTCCCGCCCTTCGCCTTCACTCCACGCCGACCTCTACTCAGCCGTCGGCCGTGGCCGCCACTGCCGTCTGATCACCGGGTTCGGTCACGTGGTCCGAGTGGTAAGGAGTCTGATACCAGGAGTATGGTCCTTTGTATGGCGACGAAGAAGGTGACCGTCACGATCCCCGAGGATCTCCTGGACGAGATCCGCGTGGACGCGGCCGAGCGGGGCCTGTCGGCGTATGTCACCGAGGCGCTGCGTTTCAAGCGTGACCGGGACCGGCTTCGGGAACTGGTCGACTGGCTGCAGGAAGAACACGGCCCCGTCACCGAGGACGAGCAGGCGGCAGCGCTCGAGGAGCTGGACGAACTCGACGCCGAACACGAGCGGCGTCGGGCCGCCGGAAAGCGCGATGCCGGAGAGGCTGCGTGAAGCAGCGAGCCGGTGAGCGCGGTGGGCGGCCCCTTCGCGTCTTCGTGCTGGACTGTGAAGCCCTGTCCCTCGCGGTACGCGGGGACCGGAAGATGATCGCCTGGCTCGATCTCGCGGCACGCGGGGAAGCCGAGGTGGTGACGTCACCGATGACGCTGGTCGAGGCGTACGACGGCAGAACGACCGAGCAGCGCTGGGATTGGGTACTGTCCCGGCTCCAGGTCGTCGACATCGGGAAGGACGAGGCCCGCCAGGCGCGCCGGCTCCTGGCCGGTGCCAAGTTGCACGGCCACACGTATGCGATCGACGCCGTGCTCGCCGTCATCGCGCGACAGCAGAAGGGACAGGTCACCGTCTTCACCTCGGACGTCGACGACCTGGAGAAGCTGGTCCCGGACACGATCGTGGTCAAGAAGGTGTGACCCGACACGCAGCCCTTCCCCGTCGGCGCCCGCGCGCACGCCGGCGAGCGCTCGCGATGCCGTCGCATGCTTCTTCACCGCGTATCAGCGGCTGTTGAAGCGCTCCGGCGTCCGTTGGACGCCTGCCTGACCGGCACCGCCTGCCGCGTGCTGCGCGCCGTCCAGGCGGTGCCTGCGGTGTCAGCACTCCACCGGCACCGCCGCCGCTATCTGGTTCCTCTTCTTCCTGCCGAACGCCGAGAACGTGAGCTGGAGGCTCTCTTCGTGGCCCGGGTAGGACAGGACGAAGGACGAGTTGATCTTGCGGTCGTCGATCTCCGAGCGGACCAGGCCGGCGCGCGGGAACGTCATCACCAGTTCTCGCGGCCAGACGACCATCGGTTCCCCTCGGAAGAGGAAGAAGCGGCGGTCCGTCATGACCAGGTGCATCGCCGTCGGCGCCGGGGCCATCGTCATGCCGCCGCCGCTCACGACCGCCGACGCCAGGGCGAACGCCGTGGTCCTGCCGAGCGAGACGGGGCTCGTGGTCACGATGGTCACGACCTCGATCCGCTCGTCGGGCTCGAGCATCGGCCTGACGGAGGCGAGCAGCGCACTGCGGCGCGGTCCGTTCACGGGGCCTACTCCTGGAACTCGGGCCGACCGGAACCCCCCGGTCCAGCGTGTGGAGGCCCGGCTCCCCCCGGGCGCTGCCGCAGAGTAACGGAGGGTCCCTGTGCGCCGTACGCTGGGGCTTCGTCCCACCCCGGCCCGCCGCGCCCGGCTCCGGGGCGTCTCGCCCCCCGCCCGGATGTCGCCCCCCAACCCCCCCGTGCCGTAGGGTGCCGTCGGTCATGGCCCGTAGGTGAACTGAGACGGTGTAGGGGGACGGTCATGGGCGGCGCTGGGCGGATGGGGCACACTCCGCTGCCGGGGATCGGGGTGCGGTACGACCTCGTGACGCGGGAGCGGCGGCGGTTGTCGGTGATCGCCCATCTCGACGGTTCCCGGACGTTGAACGTCTACCGCAGGGACGACCCGGACGACACCGCGGTGTGCCTGAAGCTGAACGCCGAGGAGGCCGCCGCCGTCGTCGACGCGCTGCTCCCCTCGCACCACAGCCCCAACCTGCTGGCGACGGCCGAACTGGGCCTGGTCGCCGAGCGGATCGAGCTGCCGGCGACCTCCTACTGGAACGGGCGCGTGCTCGGCGACACGCGGATGCGCACCGAGACCGGTGTGTCCGTCGTCGCCGTGCTGCGCCGCGCCGAGGCCATCCCCTCCCCCGGGCCCGACTTCCGGCTGGCCGGCGGCGACACCCTCATCGTCATCGGCACCCGTGAGGGCGTGAGCGTCGCCGCCGACATCCTCGGCCGCGAGTAGCCCCTCACCTTCTTCAACGCCTCACACCTTCGCCGGCTCCGGCGCCGCCAACTCCTTCTCCACCGGCGTCTCCGGACGGCCCGTGAGCTTCCGCGCCAGCGGCTCCGTCCAGCGCGCGGTCAGCGGGCCGACCACGACCAGGATCAGGACGTACGCCGTGGCCAGCGGGCCGATGCGGGGCTCCACGCCGACCGCGAGGCCCGCGATGACGATCGAGAACTCGCCGCGCGCCACCAGCGTGCCACCCGCCCTCCAGCGGCCTCCGCCCTTGATGCCCGCGCGCCGGGCCGCGTACCAGCCCGTCGCGACCTTCGTCAGGGCCGTGACCAGGGCCAGCAGCAGCGCCGGGACCAGCACCGGCGGGATGTCCGACGGGTCCGTGGACAGGCCGAAGAAGACGAAGAAGACGGCGGCGAACAGGTCCCGCAGTGGGGTGAGCAGGGCGCTCGCGCCCTCCGCGACCTCACCCGACAGGGCGATGCCCACGAGGAACGCGCCGACGGCCGCCGACACCTGCAGTTCCTGCGCGAGGCCCGCGACGAGGAGCGTCAGGCCCAGCACCACCAGCAGCAGCATCTCCGCGCTGTCCGAGGACACCGCGCGGCTGATCAGACGCCCGTGACGCAGCGCCAGGTAGAGGACGGCGCCCACGGTGCCGAGCGCGATCAGCAGGGTGACCGAGCCGCCCGCCAGGCCCGCGCCCGCCAGCACCGCGGTGAGGATCGGCAGGTAGACCGCCATCGCCAGGTCCTCGATGACGAGGACGCCGAGCACCACCGGTGTCTCGCGGTTGCCGAGCCGGCGCAGGTCGCCCAGCACCTTCGCGATCACACCGGAGGACGAGATCCACGTGACACCCGCCAGCGCGACCGCCGCGACCGGGCCCCAGCCCAGGATCAGCGCCGCCACGGCGCCCGGCACCGCGTTGAGGACGAAGTCCACCGCCCCCGACGGGTACTGCGTCTTGAGGTTGGTGACCAGTTCGGACGCGCTGTACTCCAGGCCCAGCATGAGCAGCAGCAGGATGACGCCGATCTCGGCGCCGACGGCGGTGAACTCCTCGCTGGCCTGCAGCGGCAGGATGCCTCCGTGGCCGAAGGCGAGTCCGGCCAGCAGGTAGAGCGGGATGGGCGAGAAGCCCACGCGTCCGGCGAGGCGGCCCAGCAGGCCCAGGGCGAGGATGATCGCGCCCAGTTCGATGAGCATGGTGGCGGTGTTGTGCACGGGCGTCGGTCCTCCGGGTCGGTGACGGCGGCGTCAGTGCCTGAAAGGGGCTCGGGTGGTGTGCGGGCGGACGGCGGTCTTCTCGAGGCGCCGGGTCGCGCGCGGGACCCGCGGGGGTGCGGTGAGGTGTGACGGCGGGTGGTCCTGGTCCGCGTACGGCACGACGCCGGAGGCCCACATCGGGCGGGCGGGGTTGGCGTACGGGCGGGCTGCCGCGCCCTTGACGGAGAGGCGGGGCGGCCGGGCGGATCAGGCGCCGGAGACGGCGGCGCCGGGTTCGGGAACGCTGTCGCGGGGGGTGATGTCGATGCGCACGGGCCGGTTCGTGTCGCGGCGTACAGCGCGTCGATTCATGTCACGTCCCCCCTCGCATCCGGGTCCGCTACCCGCGGACTGAGCATTCGGCAGCTCAACGGAGCGCCAAGGCCAGGTAAAGTTTACCGTACGACAAATTTCGCGTACGTCGCATACATGTGCGAGGCGTGTAAAACGAGCGGCAGCGCACCGTGCTTCGCCGGTCACGCAGCGACGTTCACACCGTCGCTCAGGCCAGTGCGAAGTACCTCAGCCACACGTACGCCCCCGCCACCGACACGGTGACCGCCGTGACGATCAGGCCGTACTTGCTGAACTGCCAGAACGAGATGTGATGGCCCTCGCGGTCGGCGATGCCGATCACCACCACGTTGGCCGAGGACGCGATGATCGTCGCGTTTCCGGCCAGGTCCGCCCCGAGCGCGAACGACCACCACAGCATCTCCGCCTCGCCGGCCCCGCCCGCCGAGGCCACGATCTCACTGACGATCGGGCTCACCGACGCCACGAACGGGATGTTGTCGATGATCGCCGACGGGACCACGGAGCCGAAGACCAGCGCCATGGCCGTCGTCTCGAGGTTGCCCCCGGTCGCCTCCGCGGCCAGCTCGCCCAGGTCGCCGATGATGCCCGTCTGCACCATCCCGCCGACCATCACGAACAGTCCCGCGAAGAACGCCAGCGTCTCCCACTCGACGTCCTTGACCACGTTCCCGGGGCTGAGCCTGGACACCGCGAGCAGCAGCAGACCGCCGCTCATGGCCACCACCGAGGGTTCCATGTGGAGCCAGGTGTGCAGCACGAAGCACACCATGACGGCGACGATCACGACCCCGCTGATCAGCAGCAGCCGCTTGTCCTTGATCTCCGCCTTGGGGTCCAGCTCCATCAGCGACTCGGCGCGTTCCGGGTCGTAGTGGAACGATGTGCGGAACATCACCCGGCACATCAGCACCAAGATGATCATCAGCACGACGACGATCGGCGTCATGTGGACCAGGAAGTCGTTGAACGACAGGTCCGCCCGGGAGCCGATCATGATGTTCGGCGGGTCCCCGATCAGGGTCGCGGCGCCGCCGATGTTGCAGGCCATCACCTCGGCGATGAGGTACGGCACCGCCGGCACCCCGAGCCGCCGGCAGACCAGAATCGTTACCGGGGCGATCAGCAGCACGGTGGTGACGTTGTCCAGCCACGCCGACAGGAAGCCGGTCGCCACGACCAGCAGCACCATCAGCCGGTACGGCCGTCCCCGCGCGCGTCTCGCCGCCCAGACGGCGATGAACTCGAAGACGCCGGTGCGTTTCAGCACCGCGACGATCAGCATCATCCCGAGCAGCAGGAAGATGACGTTCCAGTCGATGCCCGCGTCCTCGGAGAAGAACGCGTGCTCGGCGTCGGTCGCGCCGATGAGCAGCATCAGCACCGCGCCGCCCAGCGCGGCGGCGACCCGGTGCACCCACTCCGTGGCGATCAGCACGTACACGGCGGCGAAGACCGCCACCGCCATCCACGCCGTGACGCTCACCGCGGACCGCCGGAGGCCGACAGGTCGTCCTTCAGGCCGGTTCGCCGCGATGCCGCGTGCATCAGGGTGCGGACTCCTTCCGAGGGGACCGGTGCCCACACGCGCCCCAGGTGGCAGAGGGGGAGTGTGAAGTGTGGTGATCACACCCTCACCCGACGCGCGCGCCCACACCATCCGTGACGGCACCCAGAGACGGTAGGGGCGACACCCGCACGGATGGCGCGGAACGTGGGTGTCGTCCCCTATGTCCGCACCCTGTCCGTGGGCGCGTCGCCGTTCAGCGCACGGCGATGACCGTCTTGCCGAGCGCGTGGCCCCGCTCTACGTGGCGCACGGCCTCGGCGGCGTCCGCCAGGGGGAGCGTGCGGCCGATCACCGGGGTGAGCCGACCTGCCCCGGCCAGCTCGGTCACGGCCGTGAGGTCCGCCCGCGTCGGTCCGGACGGGACCGACGGGACGATCACCGCCAGCCGCTGCCGGACCACGGCGTTCAGGGCGAGCACGCGCAGCATGCCACCGATCGCGCCGAACACCCGCCCCGGCGCCCCTCCGCCGTTCGCCACCAGGGTGCCCGTCGGGGTCAGCGCCCGCCGCACCCGGGAGGGCGGCAGGTTGCCGACGTTGTCGAGGATCACGTCGTACCGCCGGCGTCCGTCCGTCCAGTCCTCGCGGGCGTGGTCGACGACGTGCGCGGCGCCGAGGGAGCGCACCAGGTCACCCTTGTTCGCGCCGCACACGCCGGCGACCTCCGCCCCCAGCGACACGGCCACCTGCACGGCGAACGTGCCGACGCCTCCGCCCGCCCCGTTCACGAGCACCCGCTGCCCCGCCCTGACCCGGCCCACCGTGCTGATGCCGCGCAGCGCGGTCACCGCCGCCATCGGGAGGGCCGCCGCCTGCTCGAAGGTGAGCCCCTCGGGCTTGGGGACGAGGAGGTCCGGGGTGGTGACGGCGTACTCGGCGAAGGCTCCGGGGCAGAAACCGAGCACCTCGTCGCCGGGGTTCGGTGTCGACACCCCGGCGCCGACCGCCGCCACTTCGCCCGCCGCGTCGATGCCTGCCACCCGCTGCTTCGGGCGGGTCAGGCCGATCCCTCCGAGCAGCCGGGCCGCGTAGGGGTCGCCGCGCAGCATGTGCCAGTCGTACGGGTTGACCGCGGCGGCGCGCACGCGGACCAGCACCTGTCCGTCGGCCGGTTCGGGACGGTCGACGTCCGCGAGCCGGAGAATGCCCGGGGGGCCGAAACGGTCCTGGACGATCGCCTTCATCCTGTCGCCTCCATCGCACCGAGGGTGGACGTGGGGGGATGTGGGGGTGGGTGTACGACGTACACCTCTCATGATGGGTGTACGCCGTACACCTGGCAAGGGGGCGTGCGGACCGTGCCCTCAGGCGGCTGCGTCACGGAGGCGTTCGAGGCCGTCCAGGGTCAGGTCGAGCGCGAACTCGAACTCGTACTGGTCGTCGCAGCCGGCGCCGACGACCGACCCGGCGTCATGGGCGACGGCGCCGGCCAGTTCGGCGATGTTCGGGTAGCGCGCGGCCATCTCCTCCGGCGGAGGCGAGGGGGAGGACGAAGGCGCGGCGGGGGACGGTGAGTCCACGAACAACTCCTGGGAGAATCCCAGCAGCCTGCTCCCCATCACGTGCATCGCATGGTGGACGAGGTCGAGCGAGAACCCGCCGGCGCGGAACACGCCGATCATCTCGTCCAGGTAGGCCATCACCGCGGGCGTCGGGGCGGGGCGCTCCTTCATCCGCGTCTCGATGACCGCGGACGCCCATGGGTGACGCAGCAGCATGCGGCGGGCCGACAGCACCCGCAGCCGGACGGTGGTCCTCCAGTCCGCGCCATCGACCGGCGGGTCGATCTCGCCGACGACGGTGTCGATCATGCCGTCGAGCAGTTCGTCCTTGTTGGCCACGTGCTTGTAGAGCGCCATGGGGACGACACCGAGCCGCTGGGCGATCTTCCGCATGCTGAGCGCGTCGGCCCCGCCCTCGTCCGCGAGGGCGACGGCGGCGGACAGCACCCGCAGCCGGCTCAGGGGCGTACGGGACCGGCGGGCCGGGTCGGGCCGACCGGGCAACTCCCTCACATCTCTCCCTCGTTGACGTACGCACCGCACGTCCCGGTGTACGGCGTCCACCTCAGGCGTGCGCCCGTCATGCTAGTCGTGCGCCCTGGAACCAGCCGCCATGATCAGGCAGTCTTCTGCCCTGTGGTGAGCCTCCTTCCCAACCCCGCCCCGCCCAGCGACGCGTCCGCCCACATGGTGGTGTGCGGCGACGACGGGCTGGCGCACCGCCTCGCCGCCGAACTGCGGGGTGTGTACCGGGAACAGGTGGTCCTCGTCGTACCGCCCTCGCGGCTCGCCCCTTCCCAGCCGATGGCCGGACGGGCCCGGGCCGCGTCCGCGGCGCTGTTCGGCCGGATGGTGACCGCCGTCAACCGCGGCACCGGCGGCTCCGACGACACCCTCGTCCCCGACGAACGGGTGATGGAGGCAGCCGAGCCCACCGAGGCCGTGCTCGCCGACGCGGGCGTGGACCGGGCCGCCGCGCTCGCCCTCGTCTACGACGACGACGAGACCAACATCCGCGCCGCCCTGACCGCCCGCCGCCTCAACCCCCGCCTCCGTCTGGTGCTGCGCCTCTACAACCGGCGGCTCGGCCAGCACATCGAGGAACTCCTCGACCAGGCCGCCGAACTGGCGGGCGGCACGCCGGTGGGACGCAGTGGCCACGGCGGCGCCGACATCGCCACCACCGTGCTGTCCGACGCCGACACCACCGCGCCCGCGCTCGTCGCCACCGCCCTCGTCGGCACCAGCAAGGTCGTCGACGCGGAGGGACTGCTGTTGAGGGCGGTCGAGCGCCGGCCGCCGCGGCCCGGCGAGGTGGCCGACCCGGGGCTGTGCACGCTGGCGCTGCTGTCCGCCACCAGCAACGACCCCGCGGGCGCGGAGGGTTCGGAGGACAGCGGCGACGGGCCTCAACTGCTGCCGGACGCCGAGGCGGTGGCGGCGGCGACCGGGCGCGGCACGGTGGTCCTCGAACAGGTGTCGTACTCCGGTCCCCCGCTGCCCGCCCGGCGGGCCGGGGTGATGCCGTTCGCCTCGCTGTTCTCGGCGCGGCTGCGGTGGTCGCTGGCGGGGCTGGTGGCCGCGGTCGTGGCGCTCGCGGTGGCGCTGATCGTGGTGACCGACGACCATCCGCTGCGCGCCGTCTACATCACGCTGCTGGACCTGTTCGCCATCAACGAGCCCGCGCTCGGCGCGCCGACCGGGCAACAGGTGCTGCAACTGCTGTCCGGGCTGGTCGGGTTGCTGCTGCTTCCGGTGCTGCTCGCCGCGGTGCTGGAGGCGCTGGGCACCTTCCGCACGGCGTCCGCGCTGCGGAAACCGCCGCGCGGGCTGAGCGGGCACGTGGTGCTGCTGGGGCTCGGCAAGATCGGCACCCGGGTGCTGACCCGGCTGCGCGAACTGCACATCCCCGTGGTGTGCGTCGAGGCCGACCCCGAGGCGCGGGGCATGGCCGTCGCCCGGCGGTTACGCGTGCCGGTCGTCGTCGGGGACGTCACGCAGGAGGGCGTCCTGGAGTCCGCGAAGATCCACCGCGCCGACGCCCTGCTCGCGCTGACCAGCATCGACACCACCAACCTGGAGGCCGTCCTCTACGCCCGCTCCGTACGCCCCGACCTGCGCGCGGTGCTGCGGCTGTACGACGACGACTTCGCCAAGGCCGTCTACCGCACGCTGCGCACCGCCCACCCGGCCGCGCTGACCCGCAGCCGGTCCGTGTCCCATCTGGCCGCGCCCGCCTTCGCCGGGGCGATGATGGGGCGCCAGATCCTGGGCGCGATCCCCGTGGAGCGGCGGGTGCTGCTGTTCGCGGCGGTCGTCGTCGACGGGCACCCGCAGCTGGAGGGACGCACGGTGGCGGAGGCGTTCCGGCCGGGCGCCTGGCGCGTGCTGGCCCTGGACACGGCCGCCCGGGGCGACACCGCGGGCGCCGAGCCGCCGGGCTCCGGCCTGGTGTGGGACCTCCCGGACACGTACGTCCTGCGCGCCGGCGACCGCGTGGTCCTGGCGGCGACCCGGCGGGGGCTGGCGGAACTGCTGGGGAGGCGGACGCGGAGTACGCGGTGAGCCCGACCCGACGGGACGGACGCCGGGGCCGCCGCGCGCCCCCGCGCCAACGGTGCCCGTCCCCACATGACGGGGTGTGCGGGAGCCGCCGCGCGCCGAGGGGTGAACCCGGACTCCCCCGGCGCGCGGGACGCGCCCCTCACTTCGGCAGGTGCCGCTCCGCGAAGTCCAGCTCCAGGCGGATCTGCTTGATCCGTTCGTCCACCACCAGCGAGCCGTGGCCCGCGTCGTAGCGGTAGACCTCATGGACCGCGTTGCGCGACTCCAGCCGCTTCACGTAGTTCTCGATCTGCTGGATCGGGCAGCGCGGGTCGTTCACGCCCGCCGAGATGTAGACCGGGGCCTTCACCTGGTCGACGTAGGTGATCGGGGACGACGCCTCGAAGCGCTCCGGGACCTCCTCGGGCGTGCCGCCCAGCAGGGTGCGGTCCATGGCCTTCAGCGCCTCCATCTCGTCGTGGTACGCCGTGACGTAGTCCGCGACCGGGACCGCCGCGATGCCCAGCGCCCAGTGGTCCGGCTGCGTGCCGAGGCCCAGCAGGGTCAGGTAGCCGCCCCAGGAGCCGCCGGTGAGGATCAGCCGGCCCGGGTCGGCCAGGCCGGAGGAGATGGCCCACTCGCGGACCGCCGCGATGTCCTCCAGCTCGATCAGGCCCACCCGGTGCTTCAGGGCGTCCGTCCAGGCCCGGCCGTACCCGGTGGAGCCGCGGTAGTTGACGCGGACCACCGCGTAGCCGTGGTCGACCCAGGCGGCCGGGCCCGCCGCGAAGGAGTCGCTGTCGTGCCAGGTCGGGCCGCCGTGGATGTCGAAGACGGTGGGCAGCGGGCCGGTCGCGCCGGCCGGCTTCTGCACGAGCGCGTGGATGCGGCCGCCCGGGCCCTCCACCCACACGTCCTCCACCGGCACCGAGCCGGGCGACTTCATGCCGGGCGGGTCCAGGACCACGCCGCCGGACGTGGAGCGCACCGCCGGCGGCTGCGCGGCCGACGACCACAGGTACTCGACGGTGCCGTCGGGCCGGGCCGTCGCACCGGAGACCGCGCCGCGCGGCGTGGGGATCTTCTCCAGCCGGCGTCCGGCGAGGTCGTAGCGGAAGAGCTCGCCGCGGGCCTCGAAGCCGTGCGCGACGAGGAGGGCGCTGCCGTCCGGGTACCACTCGGCGCTGACGTCGCCGGGCAGGTCCAGCTCCAGGTCGGTCTCCTCGCCCGTCGCCACGTCCCACACCATCGGCTCCCAGCGTCCGCGCCGCTGGTGGCCGATGAGCAGCCGGGTGTCGCCCGCCACGGGCGCGAAGCCCAGCACCTCCAGGCCGAGCTCCTCGGTGCCGCCGCGGGTGTCGTCCAGCTCGGCGACCGTCGTGCCGTCGGGGCGCATCACGCGCAGCGCGGAGTGCATCGCGTCCCCGTGCTCCGTGTGCTCCACGGCGATCAGCGAGCCGTCGTGGGAGAGGTCGCCGACGCCCGCCGACTCGCGGTGCCGGTACAGCTCCACCGGCGCCTCGCCCGTACGCACCAGGTGGATCGTCGTGCCGTCCTCGTCCGTGGAGCGGCCGACGACCGCCGTGCGGCCGTCGCGGCCGAGCGCGAGGCCCGCCGGGTACGAGGGGTCCAGGCCCGGGGCGGCCAGCTCGTCCTCGCCGCCGGAGAACCGCTGCCGGCGCCAGACGCCGAACTCGTCGCCGTCCTTGTCGTCGAACCACCAGATCCACTCGCCGTCCGGGGAGAGCACCCCGTCCGTCGTGCCGTTCGGCCGGTCCGTCACCTGGCGCTGCTCACCGGTCGCCCGGTCCCAGGCGTACAGCTCGTACGTCCCCGTCGCGTTCGACACGAACAGGGAACGGTCGGGGGCGTCCTCCGCCCAGTCGGGGAGGGACACCCGGGGTGCGCGGAAGCGCTTCTCCCAGTCCGGCATCTCCCCGGTCTGCTGCGCTCGCTCGGTCTGGTGGTCCGCCCGGTCCGGCGCGTCGGACCCGTTGCTCTCAGTCATGACCCCATACTGCCCGTCCGAGCCGTCATCGCGCGTCCTCGGTCCCCAGCCTGTGGACAACTTCCTCCGGAACTTCCACCGGACCCTTCACACGATGTGACGACCGGACCGCGCACGGCCCGTCACCGGACGCCCGCCCGGGCCCTCCGAGGGCCGTCCCGGAGGCCACCCCGCGGGACGGGAACCGTCCGCGGGCCCGTACCGTTGAGGGCGTGTACCGGTTTCTGCTGACTCCGCGCTGGTGGGCGATCAACGTCTTCCTGCTGCTCTCGATCCCCTTCTGCGTGTTCATGGGGTCATGGCAGCTGGGCCGGTTCGAGGACCGGGTGGACAACCACCGTGAGGCGGAGGCGCAGGTCGCCGACGCCAAGAAGGACGCGCCGCGGCCGCTGGACGAGCTGCTGCCCGTGACCAAGGCCACCTCCGGCAAGCAGGCCACCGCGACCGGCCGGTACGACACACAGCTCCTGGTCCCCGGCCGCACGCTGGACGACAAGGACGGCTACTACGTCCTGACCCTGCTGCGCACCGACACCGGCCGCGCCCTGCCCGTCGTACGCGGCTGGGTGCCCGGCGAGCCCGACCCGGCGAAGGCGCCCGCGCCGCCCGTCGGCGAGGTCACCGTCACCGGAGCGCTCCAGGCCTCCGAGACGCCCGGCAGCAACGGCGTCACCGCCCGCACCGGCCTCCCGCAGGGCCAGACCGCCGCGATCAGCGCGGCCTCCCTGATCAACCTGGTCCCGTACGACGTCTACGACGCCTGGGTCACGCTGAACGACGGCGACTCGGGCATGCGCGCGGTCCCCGCGACCGCCCCCGGCGGCACCGGCCTCGACCTGAAGGCGTTCCAGAACCTCGGCTACACCGCCGAGTGGTTCGCCTTCGTCGGCTTCGCGCTCTTCATGTGGTTCCGCCTGTTCCGCCGCGAGGTGGAACTCGCGCGCGACGCGGAGCTGGGGATCCTGCCGGAGGACGCGGAGCCGGACGCGAAGGCCGGGACGGCGGAGGACGCCGCGGACTCCGCGGGTCCGGTGGCGGAGCGGGAGCCGTCCAGCACGTCCGGGGTGTGACCCCTGAGCCCTCAGGCTCCCGGTGGATCGGCGTGTTCCAAGGTGCGGCGGGGTGGCAGCAGGTGGCTGAGGGCGATGAGGAGGAGGCCGGTGAACAGGCAGCCGATTTCGCCCAGGACGCGTGCCTCCCACGAGACGGCCGCCAGGATGCCGAGGTGGACGAGGCCCTGCAGAAGGATGGACGTGCCCATGAACAGGGCGCCGAGGCCGTGCAGCCCGGGCCTGGTGACGTGTCGGCGCGCCGTGGGCAGGACCCATCCCGTCCGGAGCGTCACGGTGCCCAGCACGACGGCCAGCAGCCCCACGAACGCGCACGTTCCTCCCACTGCCCATGCCATGCTGCCGCTCCGCTCCGATGGGGGGTTCGAGGCCCTGACCGTGCCGACCGGTGCCGGGCAGTCTCCGCGCCGCGTCACCGCCGTCCGCGAGCCTTGAGCGGCGGCCTCAGGCCTGTGCCAGCAGCCCCGTCCAGTAGACCGTTCCCGCGCAGGCGTTGGTGACCGTCGTGGTGGCCGAGCCCGCGCCTGTGGGGGTCGTGTAGGTCACCTCCACGCTGCCCTCGGTGCCGCCGTCCTCGCGGACCAGCTGGGTCGTCGTGCCGGGGGCGGCGCCCGGGCCCGTGGACGCGCCGGTCGTGTTCGTCGGCTCCTCCGTCGGGGTCGGGTCCGCCGAGGGTCCGCCCGTGCCGCCGCCCGCGGTGTCGCCGGGGACCGGGCAGGTCTCCGAGGGCACCCACGCGAACCGCACCTCGTACGCCTCGCCCGGCTCCAGGACCACCGTCGCCGACTCCAGCGACGGGTCCGGCAGGGCGGCCGCCGCGTCGCCCGCGACATGCCGGGCCGTGCCGATCTTCGCCGCGTCCGCCGCGCCCTGCGGGGCCGCGCTCACGCTGCCCGCGCCCTCGACGACGCAGGCCGTGCCCGAGACGTTGGTGACCCGGAAGGAGCCGTAGACCGCGCCCGCCGTGTCGGGGGCCGCGCTGGTCGCGGCGGCCGGGCCGAGCTGGCCGGCGGTGCAGGCGGGGGCGTCCGCCTCGGTGCCGGCGGAGGGGTCGCCGCCCTCGGACGCGCCCGTGCTCGTACCGGTGCTCGCGCCGGCCTTGTCCCCCTCCTTCGTGGGGTCCTTCTTGTCGCCGCCGACCTCGTCGGAGGCGCCGCCCGCGGTGGTCTCGCCGCTGCCGGGGTCCTTGCCCTGGCCGGTGCCGCCCTGTGCCTGCGAGGCGTGGCCGACGGCCGACGGGTTGGCGTCCGAGCCGGAGGTGCTGGAGACGTGGACCAGCGCGGGGACGGCCGTGCCGAGGAAGAGCGCGGCCGCCGCCGCGCCGACGAGTGCCTGGCGTTTGCGCGCACGGCGGGCGGGGACCGCCCGGCGCAGGTAGTCCAGGGTGCCGTCGCTCGGCTCCACGTCCTGGACGGCGTGGTGCAGCAGGGTGCGCAGATGCAGTTCGTCCGAGTCGAGCCCCTCGGGGCTCTGTTCGTCCCGGCCGTCGTTCACAGTTCCGTTCCCAGCGTGCGTGTGTGTCGGGTTCTGCCCGTGCGGTGTCACGAGCGCGCGCAGCCGCGCGAGCCCGTCCCCCTCGGGCATGCCCCCGTGGTCCGGATCCGGGGCCGGTTTCCTCTTCGATTCCGGGTCCCGTTCGGCCTCCGGCTCCGAGTCCGAATCCGGCTCCGGGTCCCGTTCGGCCTCCGGCTCCGAGTCCGAATCCGGCTCCGGGTCCGGTTCCGGGTCCCGTTCGGCCTCCGGCTGCGGTGCGGAGTCATCCTCCCCCACCGTGTCGGCGGTGCGTCCGGATCCGGCCGTACGGCTGTCCGGGCTGTCCGAGCCGTCAGGGCTGTCCGAGCCGTCAGGGCCGTCAGGGCCGTCCGCGGGCTCCTGGCCGCCCGTCGCGGTGTCCTCCGTACCGCCGGAGGAATCCCGCGAGCCTTCCGGCTCGCGTTCCTCGGGGCGCGGGTCCCGCGCGTCCTGGCCGTCGCTCATGCCGACGCCTCCATGGACACCCGCAGCGCGGCGATGCCGCGTGAGCCGTACGCCTTGACCGAGCCGAGCGAGATGCCGAGCGTCTCGGCGACCTGGGCCTCCGTCATGTCCGCGAAGTAGCGCAGCACCAGCACCTCGCGCTGGCGGCGCTGAAGCCCTTTCATCGCCTTGATGAGGGAGTCGCGTTCGAGCTGGTCGTACGCCCCCTCCTCCGCGCTCGCCATGTCGGGCATGGGCTTGGACAGCAGCTTCAGGCCGAGGATGCGGCGGCGCAGCGCGCTGCGGGAGAGGTTGACGACCGTCTGGCGCAGGTAGGCCAGGGTCTTCTCCGGGTCGCGGACGCGTTTGCGGGCGGAGTGGACGCGGATGAACGCCTCCTGGACGACGTCCTCGCAGGAGGCCGTGTCGTCGAGGAGCAGCGCGGCGAGGCCCAGCAGCGAGCGGTAGTGCGCGCGGTAGGTCTCGGTGAGGTGGTCGACCGTGGTGCCGGCCGCCACCGTCTCGTCGGCGCCGTCACGCTGACCGGGGATGCGGGCGGGGCGCGCTGCGGGCATGGGCGCGATCACCGGCATGCCGCCGGCCGCGCCGGCCACGCGGGGCCGGAGCGTGCCGCGAGGCGGCCGGAACGCCGTGCCACGGGGCGCTGTGAAGTCGAGTACCTCTGCCACGCCAGTTGGACACGCTTCCCCCCGTAAGGGTTGTACGTGCCGGGCGTCACGTCTGCGCCGACCCGTGCCGTCCACCGCCCACCCGCGTCAGGCAGCACCACCGACAGCACATCGAATGCCCTCATGCGTCCCGCTCTTCCCCTGTGTTTCATATGAACGGACGTCCCCACGCCCGGCTCCAGACGTCCCCACGTCTGGGAAGCAGCGTCCCCACGTCCCGGACAAGGGTGACCGCAAAGACGCTCCCCGCCCTCCGCTCGGTTGCGGCTGGCGGGGAGGTGAATCCCGTCTGCAATCCTCGGCCCAGGAAGTTGCATGTTCAAGTGGCTTGGACCGACCGGTCCGGCTCACAAGCTCCGCACAGATCCTACAAATGAATCCTCTGTGATCCAGAACTTTTTCCGCCCGGCCGCCGGCGGCACGGGGCCGCCCTCCCGTGTCAGGCGCCCTTGCGCTCCGCCGCGACCAGTTCGGCGATCTGCGCGGTGTTGAGCGCGGCCCCCTTGCGCAGGTTGTCCCCGCACACGAAGAGCTCCAGCGCCGTGGGGTCGTCCAGGGCCCGGCGCACCCGGCCGACCCAGGTGGGATCGGTGCCGACGACGTCGGCGGGCGTCGGGAACTCCCCGGCGGCCGGGTTGTCGAAGAGGACGACGCCGGGGGCGGTCGCGAGGATCTCGCGCGCCTTGTCGACGGTGACCTCGCCCTCGAAGCGGGCGTGCACGGTGAGGGAGTGCACGGTGACCACGGGGACGCGGACGCAGGTGACGGCGACCGGGAGGGCGGGCAGGCCGAGGATCTTGCGGGACTCGTCCCGCACCTTCATCTCCTCGGACGACCAGCCGTCCTCGCGCAGCGACCCGGCCCACGGCACGACGTTCAGCGCGACCGGCTCCGGGAAAGGACCGGTGTTGTCGCCCACGGCCCGCCGTACGTCGCCGGGGTTGGTGCCCAGTTCCGTGCCGGCGACCAGGGAGAGCTGCTCGCGCAGGGTCCGCACGCCGGCCTGCCCGGCGCCGCTGACCGCCTGGTACGACGAGACGACCAGCTCGCGCAGGCCGAACTCGGCGTGCAGCGCGCCGAGCGCGACGATCATCGACAGGGTGGTGCAGTTGGGGTTGGCGACGATGCCGCGGGGACGGCTGCGTACCGCGTGCGGGTTGACCTCGGGGACGACCAGCGGCACGTCCGGGTCCATGCGGAAGGCGCCGGAGTTGTCGACGACGACCGCGCCGCGCGCGGCGGCGACGGGCGCCCACTCGGCGGAGACCTCGTCGGGCACGTCGAACATGGCGACGTCGACCCCGTCGAAGGCGTCCTCGGTGAGCGCCACGACCTCGACCTCCTCACCGCGCACGGCCAGCTTGCGGCCGGCCGAGCGCGGGGAGGCGACGAGCCTGATCTCGCCCCAGACGTCCGCGCGCTGGGACAGGATCTGGAGCATGACCGTGCCGACGGCCCCGGTCGCTCCCACGACCGCGAGCGTCGGCCGCCCGGAACGCCCGGGTCCTGCGGTCCCGGTCATCAGCGGCCGGTGCCTCCGTAGACCACGGCCTCGTCGCTGTCGGAGTCCAGTCCGAAGGCGGTGTGCACGGCGCGCACGGCCTCGGGCACGTCGTCCTTGCGGGTGACGACCGAGATGCGGATCTCGGAGGTCGAGATCAGCTCGATGTTCACACCGGCGTCGCTGAGCGCGGTGAAGAAGTCGGCGGTGACCCCGGGGTTGGTCTTCATCCCCGCGCCGACCAGGGAGATCTTGCCGATCTGGTCGTCGTAGCGCAGGGAGTCGAAGCCGATGGCGCCCTTGTTCTTCTCCAGGGCGTCGATGGCCTTGCGGCCCTCGGACTTCGGCAGGGTGAAGGAGATGTCCGTCAGGCCGGTGGAGGCTGCGGACACGTTCTGCACGACCATGTCGATGTTGATCTCGGCGTCCGCGATGGTGCGGAAGATCGACGCGGCCTCGCCGGGCTTGTCGGGCACGCCGACGACCGTGACCTTGGCCTCGGAGGTGTCGTGTGCGACACCGGAGATGAGAGCCTGCTCCACCTGCTTGTCCCCTTGCTCGATCGGCTCGCTGCTGACCCACGTGCCCTTGAGTCCGCTGAAGGACGAGCGGACGTGGATCGGGATGTTGTACCGGCGGGCGTACTCCACACAACGGTGGAGCAGCACCTTGGAACCGGAGGCGGCCAGTTCGAGCATGTCCTCGAACGAGATCCAGTCGATCTTCTTGGCCTTCTTCACCACGCGGGGGTCGGCGGTGAACACACCGTCGACGTCCGTGTAGATCTCGCACACCTCGGCGTCGAGCGCCGCGGCGAGGGCGACGGCGGTGGTGTCGGAGCCGCCGCGGCCCAGCGTGGTGATGTCCTTGGTGTCCTGGCTGACGCCCTGGAACCCGGCGACGATGGCGATGTTGCCCTCGTCCACGGAGGCCTTGATGCGGCCCGGCGTGACATCGATGATGCGGGCTTTGTTGTGGACCGAGTCGGTGATGACACCTGCCTGGCTGCCGGTGAAGCTCTGGGCGTTGTGGCCCAGGTTTTTGATCGCCATGGCCAGCAGGGCCATGGAGATCCGCTCTCCGGCGGTCAGCAGCATGTCGAGCTCGCGGCCGGCAGGGATCGGGGAAACCTGCTCGGCGAGATCGATCAGCTCGTCCGTCGTGTCGCCCATCGCGGAAACCACGGCGACCACCTGGTGGCCGTTCTTCTTGGCTTCCACGATCCTCTTGGCGACGCGCTTGATGCCTTCGGCATCGGCTACGGAGGAGCCTCCGTACTTCTGCACGACAAGGCCCACGTGCGCTCCTCGCTCAGTCCGTCGTTGTCCACAGTCCGCCCACATATGTGTGCGCTGCGGTCCGCTCAGTCTATCGACGTCCGAAAATCCACCCTTCGCGATATCGCATGGTGAGACATCGGCCGTCCGCGAGGGGCTCCTGCCCAGCCCCACGCCCACCACTCGGAAAAGTGCCCCGCGTCACACCGCACCCGGCCCTTTTCGGTCGGTACCACCCCCTGCGGCGCGGCGGCACGGAGGGACTCGTTTCACGGGGGACACATCCATGACCGGCCGATCCATGGCGCTCGGGTGGCAGACGGGGCGGCGGGAGTGGCCGGAGGCGGCGTTCGTCGTCGTGCCGCCGGGGCTGCCGGCGGTGACGACCGTGCTGTTCGCGCTGACCGGCTGAGGCGGTGGCCCGTTACTGGACCGGGCGCATGCGCAACGGGGTGCCGATTTCCTCGGCCATGACCCTGCCGGCCTCCGCCTCCAGGGCCTCGTCGCCCAGGCCCTGGTCCGTGTCCAGGCCGTCGAGTTCCGCGAGGGGCTGGTTCAGGCGGACGTGGGCGACGACCGACTGGAGGGCGCGGAGGGTCGCCGACGCGGTGGAGCCCCAGTTGGAGAAGTAGGAGAACTGCCACCACCACAGCGCCTCCGACGTGCGGCCCGCCTTGTAGTGGGCCATGCCGTGGCGCAGGTCGGTGATGACGTCCGTGAGGTCGTCGGAGATGCGGGCCGGGACCGGGGCCTTGCGCGGCTCGTACGGGTCGAAGACCTCGGAGTAGACGTCGATCGGGTCCAGCAGCCGCGCCAGGTTCTCGCGCAGCTCGTCCACGTCCGGCTCGGGGCCCATGTCCGGCTCGTAGCGCTCGTCGGGGACGATGTCCTCGTGGGCGCCGAGACGGCCGCCGGCCAGGAGCAGCTGGGAGACCTCCAGCAGGAGGAAGGGCACCGCCGAGTCCGGCTCGTCGCCCTTCGCGACCTCCGTGACGGCCACCAGGAAGCTCTCGATCTGATCGGCGATCTGGACCGCGAAGTCGTCCGGGTTCTGCTCGGTCGCGTGCAGCGTGGCGTCAGACATCTAGGAGTCGTCTCCCCTCGAAGGCGCGGCCGAGCGTGACCTCGTCCGCGTATTCCAGGTCGCCGCCCACCGGGAGGCCGCTGGCCAGGCGGGTGACCTTCAGGCCCATGGGCTTGATCATGCGGGCGAGGTACGTGGCCGTGGCCTCGCCTTCGAGATTGGGGTCCGTGGCGAGGATCAGCTCGGTGACCGTGCCGTCCGCCAGCCGGGCCAGCAGCTCCCTTATCCGCAGGTCGTCGGGGCCCACCCCGTCGATCGGGCTGATCGCCCCGCCCAGCACGTGGTAGCGGCCGCGGAACTCACGCGTGCGCTCGATCGCGACGACGTCCTTCGGCTCCTCCACGACACAGATGACCGCGGGGTCGCGCCGGGTGTCGCGGCAGATGTTGCAGTGCTCCTCCTGCGCGACGTTTCCGCACACCGCGCAGAAGCGGACCTTCGCCTTGACCTCCATCAGCGCCTGCGCCAGACGCCGTACGTCCGTCGGCTCCGCCTGCAGGATGTGGAAGGCGATCCGCTGCGCGCTCTTGGGACCGACGCCGGGAAGCCGCCCCAGCTCGTCGATGAGGTCCTGGACCACGCCTTCGTACAACGGACTGCCGTCCTTCCTGATGTTCCTTCACTACGTACGGTAGAGGGCCGCGGCCCCGCGCAGAAGCCCCCGCAGGCCGGGAAGCCCCGGTCAGAAGGGGAGGCCGGGGATGCCGCCCCCGCCGAGGCCCTGGGCCAGCGGGCCGAGCTTCTGCTGCTGCAGCGTCTGCGCGTTCTCGTTCGCCGCCTGGACCGCCGCGACGACCAGGTCCGCGAGGGTCTCCGTGTCCTCGGGGTCCACGGCCTTCGGGTCGATCTTCAGCGCCCGCAGCTCGCCGGAGCCGGTGACGGTGGCCCGCACCAGACCGCCGCCCGCCTGGCCCTCGACCTCCGTGCGCGCCAGCTCCTCCTGGGCCTTGGCCAGGTCCTGCTGCATCTTCTGGGCCTGCTGGAGCAGCTGCTGCATGTTGGGCTGGCCACCACCGGGGATCACGATTCGCTCCTAGGTCGGTACGTCGCGTCGGTACGTCGAGTCGTACGTCGGCTCGCTTGGTCCGTCCGGGTGCGAGGCCGCACCCTCGGCACGAGCCTACGTGCTCGGGACCGCCGTCGCCCCGGCACTCTTTCGGGTGAGTCTCCTCCCGGGCCCTATACCTGATCACGGCCCCCTTCCGGGCGTAAAAGCGCGCGAACCCCCGACGCGCCCACCCGTTGGGCGGTAGGAAGGGCCCGGCGCGCGAGCACCACGCGTGACCGGCCGACCGCGCACGGTGTGCGCGGGGCGCGGGCGCGCGGGGTCGGTCAGGTCGCATCAGGAGGGGAGATACCGGGTGGGTCAGCCGGAGATGCAGCCCGAGGGTCGGCCTCACGACGGGCGGGGCGAGGGCGCGGCGGGGCTGCGCCCGGGCGACCCCGTCGGCCGGGCGTTCCCGCTCGGCGACTGGGGGGAGCCGGCCGCGCGGCTGGACGAGCTGTACCGGTGGGTGGAGCGCGGGGCGCTGGACACCGCCGCGTGGTACCTCGAGGACCGGATGTGGAAGCGGCGGTGCGCGTGGGCCCTGCGGGGCGGTACGGCGGCGGGGGCGCTGGCCGGGGCCGCGCTGCCGCTGCTGGATCTGACCGGGGCGGCGGAGGGGGTCACTCCGTGGGGGTATCTGGCGCTGCTGGTCGCCGTGGCGTGTGTGGCGGCTGACCGTTTCTTCGGGATGACGTCCGGGTGGATGCGGGACGTGGCGACCGCGCAGGCTGTGCAGCGGCGGCTGCAGGCTTTTCAGTTCGACTGGGCGTCGGAGTGTGTGCGGGAGGTGCTGGGGCCCGCGGAGGGGACGGCCAGCGAGGCCGCGGAGCGGTGTCTGACGGTGCTGCGGCGGTTCACGGAGGACGTGACGGAGCTGGTCCGGGTGGAGACGGCGGACTGGATGCTGGAGTTTCGGAGCGGGGTGCCGTTGGGTGTGCGGAACTCCTTGGCCGGCGGGGGGCGGGCCGAGGCGGCGTTGCCCGTCGGGCGGTTCGCGGCTGCGCCCAACGGGGCTCGGCCGAACATGCCTCGGCAGCGGCCGCCTGAGGCGCGGTGAGGGCGTTTTTCGCACGCGGTGCGTTCACCGGCGCCGGGGCGGGGCTGGGCGGGGTGTTGCGCAACCCGGCGTGTGCGGGGTGCCGCTGCGCCCACCCGTGCCGCCCCTAGCGGCACGACTGCCCGCAGCTGCGGCGCCTCAAGGGGCGCGGGGAACTGCGCGACCAGCCACGGACCACCCGCACCCGGCGTTGCAGGGGTGCCGTCTGCGCCCAGCGGCACGGGTGCCCGCAGACGGCGGGGGGACGTCAGTCCCGCGTGTACGTCAGCTGCTCCCCCGTCCCCGTGCTGGTGCGGCGGAGGGAGCCGTCCGGGAGGAGGGTGATTTCGCTCGGGCTGCCGGGGGTGCAGGCGCTGCGGGGTTCGCCGACCGTGACCGTGGAGGGGCCGATCCGGAGGTCGCCGCCCGAGGTGCCGGTGAGGCGGGCCTCGAAGACGCAGTGGTAGGTGCCGCTGCCGGTGGGGCCCTCGGCGACCAGGGACATCACCGTGTCGCCGACCTCCCCCTGCTGCACGGTGAGGCGGCGGCTGTGGGAGCCGCTGTCGTTGTCGATGGTGGTGGACCAGCGGCCCAGGAACTCCTCCGGGACCGTCCCGTCCTCGGGCGCGCTGCTGCTCGGTGAGCGCGTCTCGGAGGGCGGCACGTCGTCGGCGGTGGACGCGTCGCCCGTGCTCTGCGATGCGCTGCTCGGCGCGGCCGGCGTCGACGGGTCGCCGCCCGCCCGGTCCTCGCCGCGGGCGCCGCTCATCAGCGCGTACACGCTGCCGCCCGCGGCCAGCGCCACCACCAGCGCGATCACCACGAGCAACGCGGTGGAGCGGGTGTCGCGGCGCGGTTCGGGGGCGGGCGGGGGGTACGGACCGTAGGGCGGCGGGCCGTAGGGCGGGGTGCCGTTCACGCCGTACGCGTAGCCGCCGTACGCCGGCGGGTGCGGGTGCTGCCGCGGGTGGCCGTAGGCGCCTCCGCCGCCCGCGCCCGGCACCGGTCCCGGCGGCGGGGCCGGGTCGCCGCCCTGGCCGACCACGATGGTGGGGAGGTGGTTCACGCCGGGCCGGCCCGGCGGGGGCGGGGCCGCGCCGTCGTCGGCGGCGCGCGCGTGCTCGGCGGGCGCGTCCCCTCCCGGCTCGCCGGAAGGCACCGGCTTCCCGAGCGACACCGGCTCCCCGGCAGACCCCGGCGCCTGCGGATCCTCCGCGTCCAGCAGCCGCACCGCGTGCCGCCCCAGCTGGGCGACCAGCGCGGAAGGCAGCCACGGGTCGCGGGAGCGGCCGTCGGCCACGGTGTCCTCCGCGCCCGTGGCGGACAGCACCTCGTCGAGCGTGGGCCGGGCCGCCGGGTCCTTGCGCAGGCACGCCCGCACCAGGTCGGCGAGCCCTTCCGGCACCTGCGTCAGGTCCGGCTCCTCCTGCGCGATGCGGAACATCAGCGCGTGCACCCCGCTGTTGGCGGTGCCGAACGGCAGCGACCCGGTCGCCGCGTAGGCGAGGACCGAGCCGAGGCAGAACACGTCGCAGGCGGGCGTGATGCGGTCGCCGCGCACCTGCTCGGGCGCCATGAAGCCGGGCGAGCCGACGAGCGCGCCGGTGCGGGTGAGCCCGCCGTCGGTGACCGTCTCCAGCGCGCGGGCGATACCGAAGTCGATGACGCGCGGCCCGTCGATGGTGACGAGCACGTTGGACGGCTTGAGGTCGCGGTGGATGATCCCGGCCGCGTGGATGTCCTTGAGGGCGTACGCCAGACCCGCGCCGAGGATGCGCACCGACCGCTCGGGCAGCGCCCCGTGGTCGTGGCCCACGACCTGCTGGAGGCTCGGCCCGGCGACGTACCCGGTGGCCACCCACGGCACGGCCGCCTCGGTGTCGGCGTCCAGCACGGGCGCGGTCCAGTCGCCGCCGACCTGCCGGGCGGCCCGTACCTCCTGGCGGAAGCGGGCGCGGAACTCCTCCTGCCGGGCCAGCTCCTCGCGAACCAGTTTCACGGCGACGGTGCGCCCCCGGTCGGAGCGGGCGAGGTAGACCTGGCCCATGCCGCCGGCGCCCAGCCGTGCGAGCAGCCGGTAGCCCCCGATCGTCTGCGGATCCCCGATCCCGAGCTGGTCCATCGCTGCGCCGCCTTCCCCCCGCAGTGAGCAACGGATCGAGGATAGTGGCGGGCCGGTGCCGGGTGAGCCGGCCGCCGTCTACGGTTCCGTAACAGGCGGGCCCAGGCGCTCGATCACCGTGGACAGGTGTTCCCACGCCCGCATCACCTCCCCCACCCCTCCCGCGTGTCGACAACCTGTCGCGGAAACCCCCGCACCGCAGACACCCCGCCGATGTCGCTCGTCCATCACCGCCGCCTACGCTCGGGCGCATGACCCCTCAGCCCAACCCCGAGGCCGGCGCCGCCGTCAAGGCCGCCGACCGTGCGCACGTGTTCCACTCCTGGTCCGCACAGGAGCTCATCGACCCGCTCGCCGTCGCCGGGGCGGAAGGGTCGTACTTCTGGGACTACGACGGCCGCCGCTACCTGGACTTCACCAGCGGCCTCGTCTACACGAACATCGGCTACCAGCACCCCAAGGTCGTCGCCGCGATCCAGGAGCAGGCGGCGAGGATGACGACGTTCGCGCCCGCGTTCGCCGTCGAGGCGCGCTCGGAGGCGGCCCGGCTGATCGCCGAGCGCACCCCCGGCGACCTGGACAAGATCTTCTTCACCAACGGCGGCGCCGACGCCGTGGAGCACGCCCTGCGCATGGCCCGGCTGCACACCGGCCGGCCCAAGGTGCTCTCCGCGTACCGCTCGTACCACGGCGGCACGCAGCAGGCCGTGAACGTCACCGGCGACCCGCGCCGCTGGGCGTCCGACAGCGCCACCGCCGGGGTCGTGCACTTCTGGGCGCCGTTCCTGTACCGCTCGCGCTTCTACGCCGAGACCGAGGAGCAGGAGTGCGCGCGGGCGCTGGAGCACCTGGAGACGACGATCGCCTTCGAGGGGCCCTCGACGATCGCCGCGGTCATCCTGGAGACCGTCCCGGGCACGGCCGGCATCATGCCGCCCCCGCCCGGCTACCTCGCGGGCGTCCGCGCGCTGTGCGACAAGTACGGCATCGTCCTGGTGCTGGACGAGGTGATGGCCGGGTTCGGCCGCACCGGCACGTGGTTCGCGGCCGACCTGTACGACGTCGTGCCGGACCTGATGACCTTCGCCAAGGGCGTGAACTCCGGCTACGTGCCGCTGGGCGGCGTCGCCATCTCCGCGGAGATCGCGGCCACCTTCGCCACCCGCCCCTACCCGGGCGGCCTGACCTACTCCGGGCACCCGCTGGCCTGCGCCGCCGCCGTCGCGACGATCAACGTGATGGAGGAGGAGGGCGTCGTCGAGAACGCGGCCTCCCTCGGCGCGTCCGTCGTCGGCCCCGGTCTGCGGGAGCTGGCCGAGCGTCACCCGAGCGTGGGCGAGGTGCGCGGCACCGGCATGTTCTGGGCGGTGGAGCTGGTGCGCGACCGGGAGACCCGGGAGCCGCTGGTGCCGTACAACGCGTCCGGCGAGGCGAACGCCCCGATGGCCGCGTTCGCCGCCGCCGCGAAGAAGGCCGGCCTGTGGCCCTTCGTGAACATGAACCGCACCCATGTGGTGCCGCCGCTCAACACGAGCGAGGCCGAGCTGAAGGAGGGCCTGGCGGCCCTGGACGCGGCTCTGTCGGTAGCCGACGAGTACGTGAGGTGACCGGCTGAGTCAGCGGCCTTCCGGCGGGCGCGAGGGGTCTCCCCTCGCGCCCGTTCGAACATCCGGCGCCGCGCCCGGACCGCGTAAGGTGGCGTGCCCGTGGACTTTTGCGAGCACGCCACTCGAACGCGATGAGGGAGACGCCCCGACCATGCCCCGCCTCGGCAACGTCGCCGTGACCCGCAGCACCCTGCGGCAGCAGATCGCCGACGCGCTGCGCGACGAGGTGCTGGCCGGGCGGCTCCAGCCGGGGCAGGAGTTCACCGTCAAGGAGATCGCCGACCAGTACGGGGTGTCCGCGACGCCCGTGCGGGAGGCGCTGGTCGACCTGTCGGCGCAGGGACTGCTGGACGCCGACCAGCACCGCGGCTTCCGGGTGCACGAGTACTCCGCCGACGACTTCCGCGGCATGATCGAGGCGCGCAGCCTGGTCACCGAGGGGATGTTCCACGCGCTCACCCACGGCGGCGCGCCGCATCTGCGGCCCGACGAGCCCCGGCTGGCGGCGCACCTCGCGGGGGTGCGGCGGCGCGGCGAGGAGGCCCGGCGCGCGGCGCTGGCCGGCGAGGTCACCGTGCTGATCGGCTACGACCTGCGGTTCTGGCGGGAGCTGGCGTCCGCGTTCGGCAATCCGTACCTCACCGACTTCCTGCACCGGCTGCGGGTGCAGATGTGGGTGTACGTGGTGCAGCACCTGCGGCAGCTGCCCGATCCGCGGGGCCGGCTGTGGGCGCGTCACACCGAGCTGGTGGACGCCCTGACCGAGGGTGACACCGACACCGCGCGGGCCATCCTCGACGCGTACACCGCGTACTCCCTGTCCCTCGTGGAGGGCCTGACGACCGACGCGGCGGGTAAGGGACCTGTACGACGGCCCGCACAGGAGGATCCGCCCGCCCGGGACGCCGATACGCTTCCCTGACCGCTGTCCCGAACCGTCTTCCCGGACCCGGACGTCCCACCCGACGACCGCGCGATGCGAGGAGTGCTCTTTTGGCCTGTGACCTGTGGCTGGTACCGCTCGTCGACGTGTTGTGCCACACGCCCGACAACCCCTTCGCCGAGGAACTCGCGCAGTACAACACGGTGCTGGCCGACGCGGGACTGCCGCCGGTGCCGGTGTACCAGTACATGCCGGGACTGACCGGCGACGTCGCCCCGGTCGCCGGGTTCGACTACGACGCCCTGCACTTCCTGCGGCGCGTGTACCTGCTCCAGGTCTGCGGCCTTCCGGTCACCCCGGTGGACGAACTGGGCGGCGACTACGAGCAGTTGCTGGAGATGTTCGAGGCCACGGCCCAGCAGTCGCATCTGGTGTGGCACTACGACCACGCGGGCGCGTACGTGCCCGTGGACTTCCCGAGCCCCCTGTCCAGCGACGAACTCCTCGCCGGAGGCGGCCCGTTGGGCTCCTCGCACGCGCTGCTGCGCGAACTGGAGTCGGTCGCCCCGTCGATCGGCATCGACCCGGCGAACCCGCCGGCCGCTCCCGAGCCGCCGCGGGCCCCCACCGAGCTGGAGGAACCGGCCGTCCCCGCCCCCTACGACCCGAGCCCGTTCGCCCGCGAACGCCACGTCTGGCTCGGCCTCCACGCGGCGGCCACCCGGAGCCTGGCGCAGGGTTCGATGATCGTCTTCAGCTGAGGGTCACCGCAGTTCGGAGAGCCCCTTCCGCAGGTCGTCCGCGTTCATCACCGGGGTCATCTCGACCTCGGCGTCGAACTGCGAGAAGAACGGCTCGCCGATGGGCGGGATCTGTGAGCTGTCCTCGACGTCGAGGACGAGCAGGCAGGTCCGGCGGCCGCCGAGCGGACCGAAGTAGGCGGCCTCGGGGTGGAGCCGCTCGATGGTCTCCCGCATCATGTCGGGCAGCTTCCCGCTGCGGAGGGCCTCGTTCGACTTCTCCGTGTCCAGCGTCGCCTTGAGCATCACGCGCATCGCACTCACCCTCTTCCAGGTCGATGTGCATGCCGCGTACACGTCCAGGCTATGCCTGTGCACCGGCGCCCGCCCGGGCGCCGGTGCACGGGGCGACCGCTCCTAGAGGAACGAGTTGATCTCGATCGTCTCGGTGCGGCCCGGGCCCACGCCGATCGCGGAGATCGGGGCGCCGGACATCTCCTCCAGCGCCTTCACGTACGCCTGGGCGTTCTTCGGCAGGTCGGAGAAGGACTTCGCCTTGCTGATGTCCTCGTTCCAGCCCGGCAGCATCTCGTAGACCGGCTTCGCGTGGTGGAAGTCCGTCTGCGAGTAGGGCAGCTCCTCGACGCGCTTGCCGTCGATCTCGTAGGCCACGCAGACCGGGATCTGCTCCCAGCCGGTGAGGACGTCGAGCTTGGTGAGGAAGAAGTCCGTCAGGCCGTTCACCCGGGTCGCGTAGCGGGCGATGACCGCGTCGAACCAGCCGCAGCGGCGGTCACGGCCGGTGGTGACGCCCCGCTCGCCGCCGATGCGGCGCAGCGCCTCGCCGTCCTCGTCGAACAGCTCCGTCGGGAACGGTCCGGCGCCCACGCGGGTGGTGTACGCCTTGAGGATGCCGATGACCCGGCTGATCTTCGTCGGGCCCACGCCGGCGCCGGTGCAGGCGCCGCCCGCGGTCGGGTTCGACGAGGTGACGAACGGGTACGTGCCGTGGTCGATGTCGAGCAGGGTGCCCTGGCCGCCCTCGAAGAGGACCACCTTGTCCTGCTCCAGCGCCTCGTTCAGCACCAGCACGGTGTCGGCGACGTACGGCGCCAGCTTGTCCGCGTAGCCCAGCAGCTCCTCGACCACCTGGCCGACGGCGATCGCGCGCCGGTTGTAGAGCTTGGTGAGCATCTGGTTCTTGACGTCGAGGGCCGCCTCGACCTTCTGGGTGAGGATCGACTCGTCGTAGAGGTCCTGCACCCGGATGCCGACGCGGTTGATCTTGTCGGCGTAGGTCGGGCCGATGCCGCGGCCGGTGGTGCCGATCTTCCGCTTGCCGAGGAAACGCTCGGTCACCTTGTCCACCGTCACGTTGTACGGCGTGATGATGTGCGCGTTACCGCTGATCAGGAGCTTGGACGTGTCGACGCCGCGCTCGTTCAGACCGCTCAGCTCGGAGAGCAGGACCGACGGGTCGACGACGACGCCGTTTCCGATGACCGGCGTGCAGCCGGGGGACAGGATTCCGGAAGGGAGCAGGTGCAGGGCGTACTTCTGATCGCCCACGACCACCGTGTGGCCGGCGTTGTTGCCGCCCTGGTAGCGCACCACATAGTCGACGGAACCACCGAGAAGGTCCGTCGCCTTTCCCTTGCCTTCGTCACCCCACTGAGCACCGAGCAGCACAAGTGCGGGCACGCGCGTACACCCCTTCCGGGCGGGGCATGTCCAAGGTCAGGGGCGCACACGGAGGATCTCCGCCGCGTGCACCGCGACCACCGTTGGCCGCCAACCGTCGGACCGGATGCCCCGGAATAGACGAAGCCCCTGGCGCAATAGCGCAAAGGGGCTCTTGCACAAAGATGCTACCCGAGGAAGCGAGGCATGGCCGAGGTGGCGACATCCGGGACTTCTTCCGCGACGTCCGATCAGCTTCTGGTGGTCATCGATCCGGTCGCCCGGCGGGCGGACGGCGAGTCGGTCCGGATCGCGCGGGACGTGCTCCGCGCGGGTGCGGCGGGCGCGAAGGTGTGCCTGCCGGACGGCCCCGAGGAGTTCGCCCGCGCGCTCGCCCGGCGCGGCTCACGGCGTCCCGTGGTGGTGGGCGACGACCGGGCGCTGGTGCGGGCGGTGGAGCTGCTGCACCGGCACCGGGAGCTGGCCGGGTGCGCGCTGTCCCTGGTGCCGGTGGGCGGCTCGGTGTCGCTCGCCCGGGCGCTGGGCGTGCCGTGCGGGGCGGTGGCCGCGGCGCGGGCGGTGCTCGACGGGACGGAGCGGCGGATGGATCTGCTGGTCGACGACAGCGACGGCGTGGTGCTGGGCGCGCTGCGGATCCCTCCGCTGGGTTCCACGTCCCCCGAACGGCACTCGGCCGGCGGGGTGACCTGGCCGTGGCTGCAGACCTGCCGCTCCTTTGTACGCACGCTGGCCCCCGTCCGGCCGCCCGCCGCACCCGGGTCGGGGCCGACGCGGCTGCGGGTGGAGGTGGACGGGGAGACCCTGGTCGACCTGCACCAGTCGGTGGAGGCCGTCTCGGTCGTCCCCGGCGCCTCGGGCACGGCCCGCGTGGAGGTCCGCCCCGCCTCGGTCGGCGCGGAGGCGTCCCCCCTGTCGGCGGAGGCCCGCACGATCACGGTCTCCGGCGCCCACTTCCGCTACCGCGCCGACGCGACGGTCTCGGGCCCGGTCCGCACCCGCACCTGGGAGGTCCGGGAGGGCGCCTGGGGCCTGACGGTCCCGGCGCGCTAGGCACGGCGCCAGGCACGGCGTACGGGTCCTCAGGCCACCTCGACCTCCAGGCCCTCCAGCCCCCGGATCACGAAGTTCGGCTTGCGGACCGGTTCCGCGGCGAGGCGGAGGGTGGGGGCGCGGTCCAGGAGGGCTGTCATCGAGGCGGCCAGTTCGATGCGGGCCAGCGGGGCGCCGATGCAGTAGTGGATGCCGGCGCTGAAGGAGATGTGCGGGTTGTCGCGGCGGGCGAGGTCCAGGCGGGACGGGTCGGCGAAGACCGCCGGGTCGTGGTTGGCGGAGCCGAACAGCATCGCGATCTCCGCGCCGCGCGGGATCACCTGGCCGTCGATCTCGATCTCGTCCAGCACCCAGCGTTCGAAGAGCTGGAGCGGGGTGTCGTAGCGCATCAGCTCCTCGACCGCGGTGGGGACCAGGGAGTGGTCGGCGCGCAGGGCGGCGAGCTGGTCGGGGTGGCGGAACAGCGCCCACCAGCCGTTGACCGTGGAGTTCACCGTCGCCTCGTGACCCGCGTTGAGCAGCAGCACGCAGGTGGAGATCATCTCCTGCTCGGTGAGCCGGTCGCCCTCGTCGTGGGCGGCGATCAGGCCGGAGATCAGGTCGTCGCCGGGGTTCTTCCGGCGCTCGGCGATCAGGTCGCGCAGGTAGTCCGAGAACTCGACCGACGCGCGGACCGCCTTCGCCGCGGCCTCCTCGGACGGGTTCAGCTCGTACATCCCGCAGATGTCCGCCGACCAGGGGCGCAGCGGCGCACGGTCGGACTCGGGGATGCCCAGCATCTCCGCGATCACCGCGACCGGCAGGGGCTCGGCGACGTCCCGCAGCAGGTCGCCGCCGCCGGCCGCGACCAGCCCGTCGACCAGCTCACCGGCGAGGCGCTCCACGTACGGCCGCAGGCGCTCGACCGTGCGCGGCGTGAACGCCTTCGACACCAGGCGGCGGATGCGCGTGTGGTCCGGCGGTTCGAGGTCGAGCATGCCGTGGTCGTTGAGCGTGTGGAACGGCTCGTGCTCCGGCGGGGGCGGGGTGCGGCCGAACTCCTCGTGGCCGAACCGGTGCTGGTAGGTGCGTCCCAGGCGCCGGTCGCGCAGCAGCGCCGAGACGTCCGCGTGGTGGGCGACCAGCCACTGGTCGGTCGGCTCGAAGTACCGCACCCGGCCCTGCTCCCGCAGCTCGGCGTAGGCGGGGTAGGGGTCGGCGACGAACGCGGGGTCCCACGGGTCGAAAGCGAGGTCGGAAGGAGCTGCCATGGACGGACGGTAGACCGCCGCCCCGCCCTCTGACCAGGGGTGCCGGGCGTTCCGTCAGAGGGCGCCGAAGTCGGGCAGGGTGACCGTGCCGTCCTCGGCGAGGGGGAAGCCGGGGTTGTGGGCGACCTCCCAGGCGTGGCCGTCGGGGTCGGTGAAGGCGCCGGAGTAGAAGCCGATCTCGTTGAACACGGCCTGCCTGGTGACCGTGCCCCCGGCCAGGTCGGCCGCCGCGAGCAGCTCGTCCACCTCGGCGTCGGAGCGGACGTTGTGCGCGAGGACGATGCCGCCGAACCCGCCCGGCGTCCCCGGCTCGAGACCGCAGTCCCGGGCGAGTTTCTCCCGGCCCCACAGGACCAGGCCGAGACCGCCCGCCTGGAAGAAGACCGTCTCCTGGACCTCCTGGCCCCGCCAGCCCAGGGCCTCGTAGAAGGCCTTCGACCGGGCGAGGTGGGTGACCCCCAGCGTGATCAGGGTGATGCGCTGTTCCATGCGGCTCACCCTAGGACGTGCGGGCTCAGCCCGGGGTGACCAGACGCGCCTCGTAGGCGAAGACCGCCGCCTGGGTGCGGTCGCGCAGGCCCAGCTTCACCAGGATGCGGCTGACGTGCGTCTTGATCGTCGACTCGGCGACCACCAGCCGTTCGGCGATCTCCGCGTTCGACAGGCCCTGCGCGATCAGCACCAGCACCTCCGTCTCCCGCTCGGTGAGGTCCCCGTACGCGGCCTGCGCGGACGGCAGCACGCGGGGTGCGTCGGACAGCTTGGAGAACTCGGTGATGAGGCGCCGGGTGACCGACGGGGCGAGCAGCGCCTCCCCGGCCGCGACGACCCGGACGCCGTCGGCGAGCTGACGCGCGGAGGCGTCCTTCAGCAGGAAGCCGGAGGCGCCCGCGCGCAGCGCCTGGTAGACGTACTCGTCGAGGTCGAAGGTGGTCAGCACCAGCACCTTGGCCGCGCCGTCCGCGGCGACGATCTCGCGGGTCGCCTCGATGCCGTTCAGCTCCGGCATGCGGATGTCCATCAGGACGACGTCGGGGGCGAGTTCGCGGACCTTGTCGACCGCCTGACGGCCGTTGACGGCCTCGCCGACGACCTCGATGTCCGGCATCGCGTTGAGCAGCACCGAGAAGCCCTCGCGCACCATCATCTGGTCGTCCGCGATCAGCACGCGAATGGTCATGCGTCACCCTCGTTCACCGCGGTGACCGGCAGGAACACCGCGACCTCGTAGCCGCCGTCCTCGGTCGGTCCGGCGGCCATCTCGCCGTTCAGCATGGCGACCCGCTCCCGCATGCCGGTGATGCCGTGACCGGCTCCGGGCGACGGCTTAACGAGACCCGGCTCCGGCATCGCTCCGTTGACGACACGAACGCCGAGACCGCCGAGAACGTACCCGATCTCCACACGGGCGCTCGCGCCGGGAGCGTGCCGCAGGCTGTTGCTCAGCGCCTCCTGCACGATCCGGTACGCCGACAGTTCCACGCCCTGCGGCAGCTCCCGCACAGCGCCGGTGACCACCTTCTCCACGGTCAGCCCGGCGTCCCGCACGTTGACCAGGAGGGCGTCCAGATCGGCGAGGGTGGGCTGCGGGGCGTCCGGGGCCTCGTAGTCCTCGGCGCGGACCACGCCGAGGATGCGGCGCAGCTCGGTGAGGGCGGCGACGGCGTTCTCCCGGATGGTGGCGAAGGCGCGCTCCAGCTCCTCCGGAGGGTTCTCCACCCGGTACGGGGCGGCCTCGGCCTGGATGGCGACCACCGACATGTGGTGGGCCACCACGTCGTGCAGCTCGCGCGCGATGGTGGTGCGCTCCTCCAGCAGCGTGCGCCGGGACCGCTCCTGCTCGGTGACGGTCTGCTGGGCGGTCACCTCCTGCTGGGCGGTGTGCCGGACGTGCCAGAGGCAGACCAGGAGCAGCGCGAACGCCGAGAGCACGAGCATCGGGGCGCCGTTGGTGTAGTAGTACGACCCGCCGAAGAGGATGTCCCCGAACACGACGTACAGGGCGGTGACGACCCACATCCACACGGCGGTGCGGGGCCGGGTGCGCAGCGCCACCACCACCAGGACCGTGAGGTGGGAGACGAACGAGCCGGGCATCCACGGCCAGTCGGACCCGTCGCCGTTGAGCAGCGCGGTCAGCGGGCTCGCCACGAGGGACAGCCAGAACGCGCCGACCGGCCGGGTCAGCGTGGCGGCCACGGGCAGCGCGCACAGCAGTCCGGCCAGCAGGGCCCGGCCGTCGCCGCCCGGCTCGCTGCCGGAGACGGTGCCGACCAGCAGGGTGAGCAGCGCGATCGCCGCCACCACCGCGTGCGGGAGCCGTTCCGCGGCCGTGCGCGGCCGCGGGGGCAGCCGGCGCAGGAGCGGGCCGTCGGCCGGGCGGGGCGCCAGCGGGCGGTAGGCGAAGGGGTTGCGGAAGAGGTCCTCGCGGAGCCCCCGCAGCGAGTTCTGGGCCAGCCGGTACTCCGGGCTGCGGCGCCCGTCCCCGGAGCGGGGGGCGCCGGCGGGCTGCTGGTGCGTCGTCTCGGTCACGCTCACACGGTAGGCCGGGCGGGTGAGCCGGGTCGTCCCCGCTGAGAGGGGTTCCGTGGCGTCCGTCTGAAGTACTACGCAGGCCACGGCGGGTTACGCCACGGTACGCACCGGGTCAGTAACCGGAGGGACGCACCAGTCCCGACTCGTAGGCGAACACGGCCGCCTGGGTGCGGTCGCGCAGGCCGAGCTTCACCAGGATGCGGCCGACGTGTGTCTTCACGGTCTGCTCGGCGACGACGAGCCGTACGGCGATCTCCGCGTTGGACAGGCCCTGCGCGATCAGCGACAGGACCTCCGTCTCCCGTTCGGTGAGGTCGCCCACCTTGCGGCGCAGAGGGGTGCGGGGGCGCGGGTCCAGGCGGGAGAACTCGGCGATCAGCCGGCGGGTGACGCCCGGCGCGAGCAGCGCGTCCCCGGCGGCCACCACCCGCACCGCCTCGGCGAGCTGCTCGGCGGAGGCGTCCTTGAGGAGGAAGCCGGAGGCGCCCGCGCGCAGCGCCTCGTACACGTACTCGTCGAGGTCGAAGGTGGTCAGCACCAGCACCTTCACCTCGGGGTGGGCGGCGGTGACGCGGGCGGTGGCCTCGATGCCGTCCAGTTCGGGCATGCGGATGTCCATCAGGACGACGTCCGGGGGGAGTTCGTCCACCTTCTCGACCGCCTCGAACCCGTTGACCGCCTGGCCGACGACCTCGATGTCGGGCTGCGTGTTCAGCAGCACGGTGAAGCCCTGACGGACCATCTGCTGGTCGTCGGCGATCAGTACGCGGATCATGCGGTGCCGTCCTGGGGGAGGGGGTCGGTGGCAGACGGGGCGGTCACGGGAAGGCGGGCCTCGACGCGGTAGCCGCGCCCGGACCAGGGGCCGGCGGTGAGCGTGCCGCCCAGCATGACCGCGCGCTCCCGCATGCCGAGCAGCCCGTGCCCGGCTCCGGCGGACGGCGGCGCCTCCCGGGTGGGGGCGGTGTTCACCACCTCCACCCTGAGGGCGCGCGGCCCGTAGGCGAGGGTGACGTGCGCGGTGGCGCCGGGCGCGTGCCGCAGCACGTTGCTCAGCGCCTCCTGCACGATCCGGTACGCGGACAGCTCCACGCCGGGCGGCAGCGGGCGCCGCTCGCCGGTGATCTCGGTGGTCACGGTGAGTCCGGCGGCGCGGGTGTTCTCCACCAGCGCCGCCAGCCGGTCCAGGGTGGGCTGCGGGGCGTGCGGGGCGCGCGGGGCGCGTCCGGACGCGTCGGCCGGGCCGTCGTCGGCCGAGTGCTCCGAGCGCAGCACGTCGAGGACGCGGCGCAGTTCGGTGAGCGCCTCGACGGCGTTCTGCCGGATGCCGGCGAGGTTCTCCTTCAGCTCGTCCGGCGGTCCCTCACGAGGTGCGGGGCGACCTGCGCCTGGATGGAGATCACCGACATGTGGTGGGCCACCACGTCGTGCAACTCCCGCGCGATACGGCCGCGTTCCTCGAGCAGCGTGCGGCGGGCCCGTTCCTCGGCGGTGAGCGTGGTCTGCTGCTCCAGCTCGGCGCGGGCCTCACGGCGGCCGCGCAGGGCGATGCCGAGGACGACCACGACGGCGGAGAGGATCACCGCCAGAAGGCCGGTGGCCTGGTACCTCTGGGCGCCGATCCACCCCTGCAGCACCCAGGTGACCAGCGCGGTCAGGGCCAGCGCCTCCACGGACACCCGGGTGCGCACCCGCAGGGCGAGCAGCAGCATCACGAACATGTGCCCGATGAGGCCCGCCGAGGTCCACGGCCAGGTGAACGACTCGCCGTCGCCGACGGCCATCTCGGCGCGCACCGCGAACGCGCCCGCCACCGTCGCGGCCATCGACGTCCACCAGCCCGGGACCGGCCGCCACAGCGCGAGCACCATCGCCCCGCCGTGGGCGAGCGCGACGGGGAAGGCGATCCCGAAGGGGACCAGACCGTGGTCCTGGAGCTGCGGGAGGTCGCCGACGAACACGCCGAAGGCGGAGAGGCACACCACCCCGTGGGGCAGCCAGCGCAGCCAGGTCGACGGCGGCAGGGGGTCGACGCGCGCGGTCCCCAGGTCCTCGCGCAGGACGCCCAGCCACCGCCGTACGCGCTCCACCCCCGTGTCCGCCACGCCGTTCAGCCTAGACATGCGGGGCCCTCTCGGTCATCGGGCGGTGCGCGCGGACCACCGTCGACGGGCGTGCGCGCCCTCGCCGGCGGCCGCCCCGCTCCCAGGTGCGGAACGCGGCCCCGCACACCGCGAGGGCGAGGAGGAAGACCACCAGCCAGGGCAGCCGGGCGGCGACCCAGCCGAGGCCGTCGGGGACGGTGTGCAGACCCGGCAGCGGACCGGCCGGGAGAAGCGCGGCGGTCGTCGCCATCAGGGCGGTCTGGTGCCACAGGAACACCGTCATCGCGGACAGGTTGACCAGCGCCACCGCCGCCCAGGCGAGCGGCCGGCGCATGGCGCGGCGCAGCCGGTCCCGCAGCAGCAGCGCGAGCCCGCACTGGGCGAGGCCGAAGGTGACGGCGGCCAGGGTCGGCGGGTTGAGGTTGGACACCTCGGCCCCCGGCACCCCGACCATCGCGGCCGGGTACCCCGCCCACGCGACCAGCACCACCGTCGCCGCCGTACCGCAGCCCAGCAGCACCCACCCGGACCTGCGGCCCTCCAGCTCGCCCCGGGTCCAGGCCGCGCCCAGCGTGTACGGCACGAGCCAGCCCGCGGCGAGGTTCACCCAGCCCAGCGCGTCGGGGGCGCCGAGGCCGAAGCGGAGCACGTCGACGTGGAGGACGACGGCCAGCGGCCACAGCGGGTGCAGCCGGGCGACCAGCGGGGTCACGGCGGTGAGGGCGGCGAAGACCAGCAGGAACCACATCGGGGACAGCGCGAGCTTCACCAGCGTCCGCACGGTCGCGTACTCGGCGTCGGACAGCAGCAGAGCGAGCGTCACGGCCGTCCACAGGGTGAGGACGGCGACGACCGGCCCGAACAGCCGCGCCAGCCGGGCGTGCAGCCATCGCCGGTACGGCGTCCCGCGCTCCCGCGCCGAGGCGTACGAGCGGGTCGCGACATGCCCGCCGACCAGGAAGAACACGGCGAGTGTCTGGAAGGCCCAGGACACCGGGGCCAGCCACGGCATGTGCTGGAGCGGGCCGGCGGTGTGCAGCGTGCGGCCGTCCGCGACCAGCGCGGTGACCAGCCAGTGGCCGAGGACCACGCCCAGGACGGCGAAGGCCCGCAGGGCGTCCACGGCGCGGTCGCGACGGTCGGGGGTGGCCGCGTCGATGCGGGCGGCGGTGTCGCGCAGGGCGACGGGGAGGCGGGTCATCGGGTCACCTCCCGGGTGTGGCCGAGGACGATCCGGGTGAGGTTGGCCAGGGAGAGGGAGCCGGGGGCGAAGTAGTCGCTGTGTCCGCCGTCGCCGGCCGAGAAGACACGGGCGCCGTACTCCTCGGACACGGGGTCCGTGCCGAGGCCGACGGTGGTGCCGAACAGGGCGGCGTCGAGGTGCGGCACGTGCTCGACCCAGTCGGCGGCGCCGCGCGCGGCCCACACCCGCGCGCGGGTGCGCAGATCGGCGGCGGTGTCGGCGCCGGTGCCGGGGCTGCCGAGGAAGACCAGGTCGTCCACGTCGAGTCCGCCGGCGGCCCGCGCGCAGACCACGGAGCCGTAGGAGTGGCAGAGGAGGGAGACGCGGGCGCGAGGGGCGGCGACCGCGCGCAAGTCCCTCACAAGCGAGCGCAGTTCAGGGGCGGCCCCCTTCGCGCGGCCGGTCGTCGCGACCGAGGGGCTGAGCGTGCCGGGCGTCTCGTAGCCGAGCCACGCCACGACCGCCGTGCGCACCCCCGTGGGCGCCTCCCGCGTGAGCCGCTGGTGCAGGGCGACGGCGGTGGCGCGGAAGCGGGCGTAGGTGTCGATGCCGGTGTCGGAGCCGGGCACCAGGACGGCGACCCGGTCGGCGTGCGCGAGGTCGCCGAGCACCTCGGTGACCAGTCCGGCGCCGCGTCCGTCGAAGTACAGCAACTGCCGTTTGGCAAGGGCGCGTTCGATGGCCGCGTGGTTCCGGTACCCGTGCTCGGCCGCCGTACGGGCCGCCTCGGCGGCGTTGGCCCGGTGGGCGGCGTAGGTCGCGTCGAGTCCGGCGACGGCCGGGGACGGGAGCTGGGCGGGCGGCGGCGCGGGCGCCTGCGGGCGGGCGGCCCCGGCGAGGGGCACGGCCACGGCGGCGGCGACGAGCGCGGCGAGCAGCCCGCGCCGCAGCCGGCCCGCGAGGCGCTGTGCCGTGGCCTCCGCCGTGACCGGTCTCGTGCCCGGAGTCTCCCGCTCGCACCCCTGCTCCATCGTCGTCGCTTCCTTTCCGTCCGCCGGCCATCTGGCTTGTACGGAAGGGAAGTTACGGAGCATGGTCGGTAACCCGCGTCCCACCAGGGGACTCATCCGCGGGGTAGCTCTCAGGTACTAGGGGTATGAACGAGCCTCCCGGGCACGGGAGTCGGACTCACCACGCGAGCTGGGCGATCTCCTCCGCGACGACCGCGCAGGCGTCCGCCGCGGGATCGATGAGCGGGAAGTGGCCGACGTCCGGCAGCAGGGTGACCCCGACGACCTCGCCGGCCTTCGCCGCCGCGTCCGCGTACGACTCGGCGACCGCGTGCGGGACGTCGATGTCGGCGCGGCCCTGGACGAGGGTGGTGGCGATGCCGGTGGGCAGCAGCAGCGCCGGGTCGGCGTGCGGCCTGCGCTCGGCGAAGTGGTCGTCGCCGCCGAGGAGTTCGCGGGCGGCGCCGCCGCACACACCGAGCTTGTCGGCGACCTCGAAGTCCGCGATGGGCGCGAGGGCGACGACCCCGCGCAGGGGCGCCGGGGCGTCGGTGCGCCAGGGCGAGTCGGCGGGCAGGACGTGCCGGGCGGCGGCCCACAGGGCGAGATGTCCGCCCGCGGAGTGGCCGGTGAGGACGATGCGGCGCGGGTCGCCCGCCGGGAGGTGTTCGCGTATCAGCGCGGGCAGGGCGTCCACCGCGGCGGCGACGTCGTCGAAGGTGTCGGGCCAGCGCCCGGCCACCGGGGCGCCGCCGTCGGCCCGGGTGGCGCCGCGCCGGTACTCGACGCTCGCGACGGCGAAGCCGCGGTGCGCGAGGAACGCGGCGAAGGGGCTGACATGGCGCCGGTCGTAGGGGGCGCGCCAGGCGCCGCCGTGCAGGACGGCGACCACCGGTGCGGGACCGCTCCCGCCGCGCGGCGTCCAGAAGTCGATGACGTGGTCGGGGTCGTCGCCGTAGGCCGCCGTGGCGTCCGGTTCGACCGGCGGGTGGGAGAAGGCCGACTTCTCCTCGGCGGCGGCCCGGGCGGCTGCGACGTCGTCCGTCATGCTCCAACCTCTCAGCGATACAACGTGGTTCGACCGGACCGGGCGTGTACGCGGCCGTTCGGGCGGGACGGTACCAGCACTTCGCCCGGCCCTCTCACCAGGAGGCCCCCGCTGACCGGCGGGAACGGGGCCGGGACGCCTCCGTCCCGGCCCCGTCCGGCTAACCCAGCTCCTCGGCGAGCACCCGCGCGGCCCGTTCCACGTCGGCGAAACCGACATAGAGCGGGGTGAAACCGAAGCGCAGCACGTCCGGGTGGCGGAAGTCGCCGACCACGCCCCGGCCGATGAGCCTCTGCATCACAGGGCCCGCGTCGGCACAGCGCAGGGCGACCTGGCTGCCCCGCTCCTCGTGCGGCAGCGGGGTCAGGCACTCCACGCGGCCCTCGGGGACGTACTCGCCGACGCACTCCAGGAAGAAGTCGGTCAGCGCGAGGGACTTGGCGCGCACCGCCTCGACCGTCACCCCGTCCCACACCTCGAGCGCCGCCTCCAGGGCGAGCATGGAGAGGATGTCGGGGGTGCCGACCCGCCCGCGCACGGCGCCCTCGGCCGGCGTGTAGTCGGAGCGCATCCCGAACGGCTCGGCGTGCGAGTTCCAGCCGGGCAGCGGGGAGTCGAAGCGGTCCTGGAGGTCCGCCCGCACATACAGGTACGCGGGCGAACCGGGGCCGCCGTTGAGGTACTTGTAGGTGCAGCCGACGGCCAGGTCCACGCCGTGTTCGTCGAGGCCGACCGGCAGGGCGCCCGCGCTGTGGCACAGGTCCCACACGGCGTACGCGCCCGCCGCGTGCACGGCCGCCGTGAGCGACGGCAGGTCGTGCAGCCGGCCGGTGCGGTAGTCCACGTGGTTGAGCAGCACGGCCGCCGTGCGCTCCCCGAGCGCGCCCGGCGCCTCCGAGGGTTCCACGGGGCGCAGGGCGCAGCCGGTCATGCGGGCCGCCGACCCGGCGATGTAGCCGTCCGTCGGGAACGTGGTCGCGTCGACCAGGATCTCGTCCCGGCCCGGGTCGTTCTCCTGGGCCAGCCGCACCGCGCCGACCAGCGCCTTGAACACGTTGACGCTGGTGGAGTCGCCGACCACGATCTGCCCGGCCGCCGCGCCGACGAGCGGGGCGATGCGGTCGCCGATCCGCTCCGGCGCCGTCCACCAGCCGCTCTCCGTCCAGGAGCGGATGCGCATCTCGCCCCACTGGCGGCCGACCACGTCCGCGACCCGGCCGGGCACGGCGACGGGCAGCGCGCCCAGCGAGTTCCCGTCCAGGTACACCGCGCCCTCGGGCCCGTCGAGGACGAACTCCGTGCGCTTGGCGGCGAGTTCGTCGCCCGCGTCCAGCTTCTCCGCCTTCACCGTCAGCTCAGACATAGGACCGCGCCGTCCACAGCTCGGGGAAGACGCTCTTCTGCGCCCGCTTCTCCAGCCACGCCACTCCGGCGGACCCTCCTGTTCCGGTCTTGGACCCCATGGCCCGGCGGGTGGCGACCAGGTGGTCGTTGCGCCAGCGCCACACCAGTTCGGCGACGTCGGTCAGCGCCTCGCCGAGCCGCGCCACCTCGTCCCGCTCGTCGCCCGCGTAGACGGCCGTCCAGATCTCCTCGACCTCACGCGACGGCTCGTACTTCCGCGACACGTCCCGCTCCAGCACGTCCTTCGGCACGGGGTGGCCGCGCCGGGCGAGGAACCGCAGCACCTCGTCGTAGAGGCCGGGCTCGTGCAGGGCCTTCTCCAGCTCGGCGTGCACGCGCGGCGCGCCCCGGTGCGGGACCAGCATCGACGCGGACTTGTCGCCGAGCAGGAACTCCATGCGCCGGTACATCGCCGACTGGAAGCCGGAGCCCTCGCCGAGGGCGCTCCGGTAGGAGTTGAACTGGGCCGGGGTGAGCCCGGCCAGCGGCCGCCAGGAGGCGTTCAGCGCCTCCAGCTCGCGCCGTGAGCGGCGCAGCGCGTCGAGCGCGGCCGGCACGTCGTCGCGGCGAAGCGCCTGCGCCGCGGTCTCCCACTCGTGCACGATCACGGTGAACCACAGCTCCATGACCTGGGTGGTGACCAGGAAGACCATCTCTCCGGGATCGTCCGAGAGGGTGTGCTGGAGGTGGGTGAGGACGTCGGCCTTGACGTAGTCCTCGTAGGGGGTCGTGCCCTGGCTCCAATCAATTTTGGGGGCGAGATGCGGGGTCTCGGGCTCGTGAGCCTCGTGGGACATCGCTGTCTCCTGAAATGTACTCCGGGTAGCGGTCCGCCCCTGCCGTTACCGGCACGGGGGCCCCGGTCCCCACGGGGCATCCTGCGTAATCGTCCCCCACCACCGCAAGGCCCGCCTCCCGAAGCAGGCGGGCCCCGTGGTGATCATGTTCCGTTTTCCGGCCGGTTCAGCCCAGGACCTGGGCCGCCGTCGGCGAGGAGTCCTTCAGGAACTGGCTGCAGCGCTCGTACTCCTCCTGCTCGCCGATCGCCTGCGCGGCGCGGGCGAGGGCGTGCAGGGCGCGCAGGAAGCCGCGGTTCGGCTCGTGCTCCCACGGCACCGGGCCGTGGCCCTTCCAGCCGTTGCGGCGCAGCGCGTCCAGCCCCCGGTGGTAGCCCGTGCGGGCGTACGCGTAGGACTCGACGACGCTGTCCCGCTCGAACGCCTCGTCGGCGAGCCGCGCCCAGGCCAGCGAGGAGGTCGGGTAGCGGCCCGCGACCTCGGCGGCGGTGGCGCCGGACGCCAGCAGTTCGCGCGGCTCCGGGTCGTCGGGCAGGTGGGTCGGGGGCGGGCCCCCGAGGAGGTTCTCGTGAATGGACATGGGTCCAGTCTCGTACATCACAGGGCGGTGCTCCCCCGGCGCGGGTCCGCCTCCAGCGGGGGCACGGCCACACTGCCGTGGGTACGGCACTCGGGGCGCCGGCAGCCCGGCGCGGGACGGCGCACGGTCGCGGCGGCGAGGACCGCGCCGATCACCAGGATGCCCGCGCACAGCAGCATCGCCCGGTCGAAGGCGGCGTCGAACCGCGCGGGCTGCCGGAACGCCTCGGGGCCCATCCCGGCGAGCAGCGGCAGCGCGGCCACCGCGAGCAGTCCCGCGGCCCGGGCGGCGGCGTTGTTGACCCCGCTGGCCAGGCCCGCCCGCGCGGTGTCCACGGAGGCCAGCACGGACGCCGTGAGGGGCGCGACGAGGGTGACCATGCCGAGGCCCAGCACCAGCAGCGCGGGCAGCACGTCGGCGGCGTAGGAGGCGTCCGGCCCGACCCGCAGCATCAGCAGCATCCCGGCGGCGGCCAGCAGCGGGCCGACGGTCAGGGGCAGGCGCGGGCCGATCCGGTCGGCCAGCTCGCCCGAGCGGGCGGAGAGCAGCAGCATCAGGGCGGTCGTCGGCAGCAGCGCGGTGCCGGCGGCGAGGGCGGACCAGCCGACGACCACCTGGAGCTGGAGCGCGGCGAGGAAGAAGAACCCGCCGAACGCCGCGTACACGCACAGGGTGACGCCGTTGACCGCGGAGAACTGGCGGGACGCGAAGATCTCCAGCGGCATCATCGGGCCCGGCCGCCGCTTCTCCACCAGCACGAACGCGACGGCGGCGGCGAGCCCCGCCATCGCGGACACGACGACCAGCGGGGAGCCGTCGCCGGCCCCGATCAGCGCGTACGTCACCAGCGCGAGGGCGACCGCGCCGAGCGCCGCGCCGAACACGTCGAAGCGTCCCTCCGCCCTGGCGCCCGCCGACTCGGGCACATGGCGCACGGCGACCGGCGCGCACAGCAGGGCGAGCGGCACGTTGATCAGGAACACCCAGCGCCAGCCCGGCCCGTCCACCAGCCAGCCGCCGAGGAACGGCCCCACGGCCGCCCCGATGCCGCCGAAGCCGGACCACAGGCCGACCGCGCGGCCCCGGTCGTCGGGGTGGAAGGACGCCTGGATCAGCGCGAGCGAGCCGGGGGTGAGCAGCGCGCCGCCCGCGCCCTGGAGCGCCCGGGCCGCGATCAGCACGCCCTCGTTCGGCGCGATCCCGCACAGCAGGGAGGCCGCGGCGAACCACAGCACGCCGACGACGAACATCCGGCGCCGCCCGAACCGGTCGCCGAGCGCCCCGCCCAGCAGGATCAGCCCGGCCAGCGTGACCAGGTAGGCGTTGACGGTCCACTGGAGCGCGGCGAGGTCGGCGTCGAGGTCCTCGCCGATGCGCGGCAGGGCGACGTTGACGACGGTCGAGTCGAGCAGGGCCATGCCGGAGCCGAGGACCGTGGTGAACAGGATCCACCTGCCCTGGGGGGACGCCAGCCGGACATCGGGCATACCGGGAGCATACGGAAGAGCCCGGCACCTGGGCAGGTGCCGGGCTCCTTCGTGTGCGTGCGTGCGGGTCGGGCGCGCGGGTTACTTGATGCGGGTGCCCGTGGAACGCAGGTGCTTGCAGGCCTCCAGGACGCGGGCGGCCATCGACGCCTCGGCCAGCTTGCCCCAGGTGCGCGGGTCGTAGGTCTTCTTGTTGCCGACCTCGCCGTCGACCTTCAGGACGCCGTCGTAGTTGCGGAACATGTGGTCCGCGACCGGACGCGTGAACGCGTACTGGGTGTCGGTGTCGATGTTCATCTTGACGACGCCGTTCTCCAGGGCGGTGCGGATCTCCTCCTCGGTGGAGCCCGAGCCGCCGTGGAACACGAAGTCGAACGGCTGGGAGCCGGCCGGCTTGCCGTACTTGGCGGCGACGCCCTCGTTGAGCTCCTTCAGCAGCTCGGGACGGAGGACGACGTTGCCCGGCTTGTACACGCCGTGCACGTTGCCGAACGACGCGGCGAGCAGGTAGCGGCCCTTGTCGCCCAGGCCGAGCGCCTCGGCGGTGCGGATCGCGTCGTCGACCGTGGTGTAGAGGGAGTCGTTGATCTCGTGGGAGACGCCGTCCTCCTCGCCGCCGGTCGGGGTGATCTCGACCTCGAGGATGATCTTCGCGGCGCGGGCGCGCTCCAGCAGCTCCTGCGCGATCGACAGGTTGTCCGCGAGGGTCTCCGCGGAGCCGTCCCACATGTGGGACTGGAACAGCGGGTTGCGGCCGGCCTTGACGCGCTCCTCGGACACCGCGAGCAGCGGGCGCACGTAGCCGTCGAGCTTGTCCTTCGGGCAGTGGTCCGTGTGCAGGGCGATGTTGACGTCGTACTTCTCGGCGACGATGTGCGCGAACTCGGCGAGCGCGACGGCGCCGGTCACCATGTCCTTGTTGTGCTGGCCGCCCAGGAACTCGGCACCGCCCGTGGAGATCTGCACGATGCCGTCGCTCTCCGCCTCGGCGAAGCCGCGCAGAGCCGCGTGCAGGGTCTGGGACGAGGTGACGTTGATGGCCGGGTAGGCGAACTTGCCTGCCTTCGCCCGGTCGAGCATCTCGTTGTAGACCTCGGGAGTTGCGATGGGCATCTGTCCGCTCCTTAAGAGTGCGGTGTGGGGTGCTGCGTACTGTCGGCCCTGACCTGGAACCTTGGATGCGACGTCATTGTCGGTCACATCCTTCCAGACTCGGCCGGAACGTCCATCCCGCCGTCCGCCCTGTGGATGGCCGGTCGGCCGGGGCCGGACGGGTCAGTCCAGGCCGAGTTCGTCCTTGGAGTAGGCGAACAGGTACGGCACCCCGGCGCCGTCGCGGATCTTCTCGGCGGCGCCGGTGGCCCGGTCGACGATCGTCGCCACGGCCACGACCTCGGCGCCGGCCTCGCGCACGGCCTCCACGGCGGTGAGCGGGGAGCCGCCGGTGGTGGAGGTGTCCTCCACGACCAGCACGCGGCGGCCCTTGATGTCCGGGCCCTCCACGCGGCGCTGCAGGCCGTGCGCCTTGGCGGCCTTGCGCACGACGAACGCGTCCAGCTTGCGGCCGCGCGCGGCGGCGGCGTGCAGCATGGCGGCGGCGACGGGGTCGGCGCCCATGGTGAGCCCGCCGACCGCGTCGAACTCCAGCTCGTCGGTCAGGTCCAGCAGCACCTGTCCGACGAGCGGGGCGGCCTCGCCGTCGAGGGTGATGCGGCGCAGGTCGACGTAGTAGTCGGCCTCGATGCCCGAGGAGAGGGTCACCTTGCCGTGCACCACGGCCTTGTCCTTGATCTGCTGCAGCAGCGCGCCACGCGTGTCCGTCATGCCTGTCAGCTTAAAGCCGGGTCCAGGTCCAGGTCGTGGAGGCCTCCAGCGGCTCCAGCGGGGTGACCAGGCGCGGGTGGGTGTTCAGCCCGTCCGGCGGCCCGGTCTGCGGCTCCACGCAGACGGCTTCGTCCTGCTCGTCGTAGACGACGACCCACTCCTCGCGGCTGGTCACCTTCAGCCGGAGCTGCCCCGGCCAGGTGAGGGTGACGTCGACGCCGCCGGGCATCCCGAAGCAGTCGTCCCACGGACCGGGCTGCGGGTCGATACGCCGCCCGGTCGGCAGATGGTCCTCCCCGCGCTCCTCCTGCCAGGCAGGCTCGAAGTCGATCGTCACGTCCTCACCGCCGAGGTTGCGCAGGAACCACGGGTGCCAGCCGAGCTGCGCGGGGAACGACGAGCCGTGCGTCTCGACGCTCATGGTGAGCGTCAGCGCGTCCTCCGTGAGCGCCACCTGCTGCGTGACCCGCCCCGGGTACGGCCACGGATCGGTCAGGTCGTACGTCAGCACGGCCTCGTCGGTGCTCTTGCGCGCGGTGCGCCAGGGGGCGTTGCGCGCGGTGCCGTGGATGGCGTGCGGGGGCGCGTTGAGCGGCATCTGCCGCACGGTGCCGCCGTCCATGAACCGCCCGTCCCGCAGCCGCCCGCACCAGGGAACCATCGGGAAACACCCGAACCGCTCCCCCTGCCGCAACAGCTCCACACCCCCGAGCCGCAGCCCCCCGACCCGCCCGCCGTTCCCCGGCAGCACGTCCACCTCCGCGTCACCCGCGGTCAGCGTGATGTGTTCGTTACTCACGCCTCGACCCTACTGGGGGGATCACGGGGTGGGAGCGGGCGTCAGCGGCGGCGCCGTAGGGCCCTGATCGCCACGACCGCCGAGGCGACCGCCAGGGCCGCTGCCGGGGCCGCCCAGCGGAGGGGGGTGGAGGACGTGACCGTCTGGGGGGCCGGGACCGGGGCGTAGCGGCCGCGTGGGGGTGCGTGGTCGACCTCTTCGGCGCTGCGGCCGATCATCGTCCGGCGCGCGTGTGCCGCCTCGGCGAGGGAGTCGTCGGCGTCGTCACCGGGGAGGGGGCGGCCGTCGACGGCGTCCGGGAGGCCCGCGTCCAAGGGCTCGGGGGGCGAGGGCGCCGGACCGTCGTCCGGGGCCGGTCCGTCGTCCGGGGCCTGTCCGTCGTCCGGGGCCTGTCCGTCGTCCGGGGCCTGTCCGTCGTCCGGCGTGGACGCGGCTTCCGTCCCGGGCTCGGCCTCCGGAGCGGGCGCGGAGCCGGGGTCCTCCTCCGCGCCGGGTGTCGCGTCCGAGGCGGGCGTGGGCTCCTCCCCCGCGCCGGTGTCCGACGGGGACGTGGACGCCGACCCGCCCGTGGGCCGTTGCGGTGGCGGCGGAGGCGGGTCCTCCGCCTCCGGGGTGGTCTCGAAGTCCGTCGTCACGCCGGGTTCGAAGTCGCCGGCCGCCAGATGTTCCGGGGATTCCAGGGGCGCCGGCGGCTCCGCGAGCTCGTCCGCCGCCGTGGCGAGGTTCTCCGCGAAGCGGTTCAGCAGGCGGGCGACCGCCGAGGTCACCGCGTCCCGCGGGAGGTCCGTGACGCGGCCGTCCGCCGTGGCGGTCCCCGTGACGACGAGCTCCGTACCCGCGTCGGCGGGGCGCGGCGTCAGCCGCAGGGACAGCCGCACCGTCCCGTCGCCGCGCGCCTCGGACGCCTCGCCCTCGACGGAGTAGCCGCCGTCGTCCCGCGCGGACATCCGCACCGACCCGCGGTAGGTGATGGAGGAGCCGCCGATCCGTACCTTCAGCCGCCCGGTGACGGGTTCCGCACCGGCGTCGTGCTGGAGCCCGGGCACCGCCCGGGCGACCCGCGCGGGGTCGTCCAGCACCTCCCTGAGCCGCTCCGCCTCGACCGGAACGAACACCTCGTGCTCCATGAGTGCGGAGCCTACCCACGCGACGCCGTACCGCACCCCCGTCCGCGAGAAGTCGCGGCGCGTCAGTCGCCGTACCGGGGGTGGATCAGTGTGGACGGCGGGAGTCCGGGCACCCGGGTGCGTTGCGCCGCCCGGACGTCCGCGGCGAGGGACGCGTCGGTGAGCGTGCGGGGCCGGGGTCCGGCGGGGTCGAGACGGGGCCGCGGGGCGTGCCGGTCGGCGGCCAGCACGAACCCCCAGTCGCGGTGGGCGCGGGCCGTGTCCGCGGGCCCGCGGTCGGGTCCGGCCGCGGACCCGGCCTGCCGTCCGCCCACCCGGTACGCGGTGGTGCGCAGTCCGGCCGCGCGCAGGGTGGCGTCGAGCGTCCAGAAGTCACGGGGCCGGGACGCGACCGCACCGCCGTGCACCACGAGCCGCCCGCCCGGGCCGAGCACCTGCCGGGCCAGCCCGTAGAACTCCTGCGCGTACAGCTTGGTGCTGGCGGTGATGCCGGGGTGCGGCAGGTCGGCCACCACGACGTCGTACGCCCCGGCGGGCGCGGTCCGCAGCCAGTCGAAGGCGTCGGCGGTCGTGACGTGGACGCGCGGGTCGTCGAAGGAGTGCGCGTTGAGGCGGGACAGCGCGGGGTCGGTGCGGGCCAGCCGCACCACGCCCGCGTCGAGTTCGACGACGTCGACCCGCCGTACGCCGGGATGCCGCAGCACCTCGCGCACGGCGAGCCCGTCGCCCCCGCCGAGCACCAGCACGCGCGCGTGCCGTCCGGGCATCGCGGGGTGCACCAGGGCCTCGTGGTACCGGAGTTCGTCGCTCCCGCTGACCTTCAGCCGCCCGTCGAGGAACAGGTTGAGCGGCCGCCCGCCCCGCCCGCCGGTGAGCAGCACCTCCTGCACGTCGGTGTGCACGGCGACCCGTACATCGGGCCCGTACAGCGCGTGCCGGGCGGCCCGTTCGAAGTCGTCGACGAGGACGGCCGCCGAGGCGAGCACCACGAGCACGCACACGTTGGCGGTGAGCAGCAGCCGGCGGGCGCGCGGGGTGAGGTCGTGCCGGAACAGCCCGAGGACGAGCGCGCCGCCGACGACGGCGTTGACCGCGCCGGTGATGAGCGCACCCGTCAACTGGCCGAGGACGGGCAGGAGAAGGAAGGGGAAGGCGAGTCCGCCGACCAGCGCGCCCACGTAGTCCGCGGCGGACAGGTCGGCGACCGCGCCGCCCGCGTCCTGCCGGCGGATCCGCTGGATCAGCTCCATCAGCAGCGGCACCTCGGCGCCGATGAGCAGCCCGGTGGCGAGGGAGAACGCGACGAGCAGACAGCGCGGGCCGCTCGCCCACATCCCGCCCCAGTCGCCGGTCCAGGCGAACACCGCGTACAGCGCCATGGCGCTGCATCCGCCGACCAGAGCGAGGGCCGCCTCGATCGCGCCGAACCCGGCCGCCGCGTGCCGCCGCAGCCGTTTCGCGGCGAGGGAGCCGATGCCCATCGCGAAGACCATCACGGACAGCACGACGGAGGTCTGGGCGACGGAGTCGCCCATCAAGTACGCGGCGAGCGCGACGAGTTCCAGCTCGTACACCAGTCCGCACGCCGCGCAGACGAACACCCCGGCGAGGACCAGCCACCGTCCGGTGCCCTGCCGCACGGGCAGCGGGACCGTGCTCCCCGGGCCGTCCGGGCCGTCCGCGTCGCCCGGGGCGTCCGCGCCGCCCGGGTCGCCCTTACGGGGGCCGTCCGGACCGTCCCAGGTCTGCGTGGAGCCGGGCGGAACGGGGGCCTGCCGATCGATCACCCCAGGGACGTTACGTCACGCACTCATCGCACAACGTCACCCACACGCGTGATATTTGTTTACGCCCGCACGGCCCCGGTGCGCGCGGTGACTCGTGCTCCGACCCGGGTCCGGGTGGCCACGAGCTGGCCGTCCTGCGGGTAGGCGTGCCAGGTGCGCCAGTGGAACTGGCCCTCGTGACAGCGGGCGAGCATCGCGGTGAACGCGTGCGGGCTGCCGGGGAAGACGCCGGCCAGTCCCTGCGGGTGGTCCGAGACCAGGGCGAGCAGCTCCTGCGCCCGGCCGGCGAAGGCGCCCGGAGGCAGCACCTCCACCCGGGCGGCGAACTCGTACTCCCAGTCGTCCACCCGCTTGGCCACGCCGAGCGGGAGCGGCGTGCTGCTGCCCGGGATGCACGCCACCGTCTCCGAGCAGAGGCCGCGCTCCTCCTCGAGCAGCACCTGGTGGGAGGCGCCGAGCAGTCTCAACTGCAGCTTGGCGCCCTGGAGTTCCAGGTCGAGGGTGGCCAGTGCCGGAAGGGGCTCGCGGCCCAGAGCCCAGGCGAGATCGGCGGCGCGCGTATCTGAATAGGCGGTGTTCAGGGTCGTGAGCATGGATCGGCTCCGCAAGCACACAGGAGAGAGATACGGGTCCGCGCACCCCCGGGGACCGGGGACTCGGCCCGTCAGCCCGGTCACCCGGCTGGAAGAGGGTCCGCGGGGAGATCCGACGGCTGCGCTGGTTGATTTATAGGGAATCATGAACTGTGCCGCCACCACAGCGTTTTTACCCAACTTCGTGGGCTTTCCATCCCCTGGGGGGCTCCACAGCTCACGTGTTCAACTACGGCGTACGCCCCTGGCTTCGGTGCGCTCCGGCGCACAACGCGGTATCCGGAACCGGTTGGTTCACCACCTCCGGAGACACCACAGCGGGGCCCGCCCCAGGTGCGGACCCCGCTGCCGCGGATGCGTTCTCCCGAAGTGGAGCCGCGCTGCCCCGTGTCAGCCGCCTCCACCGCCGCATCCGCCCCCTCCGCAGGACGAGCCTCCGCCGGAGGACGCTCCACATCCGTGCCCACCCCCGCTGTCCCCGGCCCACCAGCTGCCGCCGGAGTGGCTCCCGGAGTGACTCCCGCCGCCCCCCGAACCCGCTCCGGAGCCCCGGGACGCCCGCACGGCGAACGTCACGACCAGGACGAAACCGACGACCAGGATGATGCCGACGATCATGGCGCCACCCTCCTTCCGTGTCCCCCGTGATCCCCCGTGGCATCCCCCCGTGGGTGCCTGGCTCACGGTGTGACCGGGAGATGCCCTCCTCGCTCCGCGCCCAAAGCAGAGTTGAGCAACTCCAGAGGTTTCACACGCACGCGTCGGCGCCGGTGAGTTGAGGACGCCCTCGATCCGGCGGAGGATGGCCCGCATGACCTCCAGTGATCGTCCTCTTCTCAACCGTCGGCTCGCGGAGTTCGGGACGACGATCTTCGCCGAGATGTCGGCGCTGGCCCTGCGCACCGGGGCCATCAACCTCGGGCAGGGATTCCCCGACACCGACGGGCCCGAGGAGGTCAGGGAGGCCGCCGTGCGGGCGTTGCGGGACGGGCGCGGCAACCAGTACCCGCCGGGCCCCGGCATCCCCGAGCTGCGCACCGCCATCGCCGCCCACCAGCAGCGCCGGTACGGCCTGTCCGTCGACCCCGACACCGAGGTCCTGGTCACCGCCGGCGCGACCGAGGCGATCGCCGCCTCCCTGCTCGCGCTGGTCGAGCCGGGCGACGAGGTGATCGCCCTGGAGCCGTACTACGACTCCTACGCCGCCTCCATCGCCATGGCCGGCGGCACCCGCGTCCCCGTCACGCTCCGCCCCGGCGAGGGCCGCTTCCGCCTCGACCTGGACGAGCTGCGCGACGCCGTCACCGACCGCACCCGCCTCCTGCTGATCAACACCCCGCACAACCCCACCGGCACCGTCCTCACCCGCGAGGAGCTGGCGTCCATCGCCGAGCTGGCGGTGGAACGGGACCTCCTCGTCGTCACCGACGAGGTCTACGAGCACCTCGTCTTCGACGACGCCGAGCACATCCCCCTCGGGTCCTTCCCCGGCATGCGCGACCGCACGGTCACCATCTCCAGCGCGGGCAAGACCTTCTCCTTCACCGGCTGGAAGGTCGGCTGGATCACCGCCTCCCCCGCGCTGGTCACGGCCGTCCGCTCGGCCAAGCAGTACCTCACCTACGTCTCCGCGGGCCCCTTCCAGTACGCGGTCGCCGAGGCGCTCGCCCTGCCCGAGTCGTACTTCACCGGCTTCCGGGCGGACATGCTCGCCAAGCGGGACGTCCTCGCGGCGGGCCTGGAGGAGGCGGGCCTGGCCGTCTACCGCCCGTCCGGCACCTACTTCATCACCGCCGACATCCGCCCCCTCGGCGAGTCCGACGGCATCGCCTTCTGCCGCGCCCTCCCGGAACGCGCGGGCGTCGTCGCCATCCCCACAGCGGTCTTCTACGACCACCAGGACATGGGCGCGCCCTTCGTCCGCTTCGCCTTCTGCAAGCAGCGGCATGTACTGGAGGAGGCGGCGGCGCGCCTCAAGAACGCGGGGCGCTGAGCTGTGGCGTTGCGGACCTCTCTGTGAGGTCAGGCGGCGGTCGGCATCGTGACGCGGCAGTCCCGGCAGTGGCCGGGGTGCGGGGCGCGGAAGGCGCGGTCGCAGCCGTCGCAGGTCTGGAGGGGCAGGACGGACGGGCGGGCCACGGGCTCCGGGGGTGGCGGGGCGGGCAGCGGAGTCTCGCGGAGGCGGAACGCGAGGAGGCCCGCCGGGCGGGTCAGGAAGCGGTCGGGGAGGCCTGTCGTCAGCGTTCTGGTGATCTGGGCGGCTGTGACACCGGCCGCCAGCCACGCGGTGACGGCGGGCGCCAGCCGCACGGCCTCCCGTTCGGACAGCACGAGGCGTGGATCGGCGTGGCGGAGGGACGCGAGTACGGCGACCGCCTGCGGGTCCGCTTCGGTGAGTGCCACCGACGGTTCCTCGGCGGGGGTCTCGTCGGCCACGGGACGCTTGGAAGGGCGGGGCGGGTCCGGCGGACCGTCCGGCTCCGGGTCCGGCGGACCGTCCGGGTCCGGCTCCGGGGTGCCCCCGGGCACGTCGTAGAAGTACGTCCGCGTACGGATCTGCCCCGACGGCATCCGCTCGCGGCGGCGCTCCAGGTAACCGGCGGCCTCCAGTTCCCTCAGCGCACGCGAGATCAGGATCTCGCCCTCGGTGAAGTGCGCGCACAGGGCCGCGATGGTCACGGGACTGCCGCTGGGCAGGGACAGGATGTACACCGCGACGCCGACGGTGACCGCGCTGCCACGCCGCTGCGCGAGGGCGTTGGCGACCACGGTGAAGTCGGCCGTGAGACGGGTGCGGACGTGGATCACGCCGGAGCGCGGAGCACCGGCGTCGGCGCGCAGGCGCGCGTTAGACTGCGAGTCAGCCATCGGGAAGGGGCTACTTCCTGATCGGTCAGGCCCTCGTCCGGGATGCCCGTCCCGGCCGGGGGCCGTCTCTGTTTGCGGTTGTCGCGGCGAACGTAACGGCCCGTGTCCCGTCCCTGCAAGCCGGTCACTCGCACGAGTGAAGCGCCGCTCTCCGGCGGGGAGGGTGGGCGGGTGGGTAGTTCTTTCTCCCGGTTCTTTGGGGAGGTCAGCGGCCCACCGGGCCCTCGCGGACGAGGGATCGGTGGGCGCGGATCGGCCTAGTAACGGCGGGACTTGAGGTCGCCTATGAAGGCGGTCCAGGAGGTGCCGGCGAAGCAGAGGGCCGGCCCCTGCGGGACCTTGCTGTCACGTACGGGGACGAGGCCGGGGAGGCCGTCGGCCACCTCCACGCAATTGCCGCCCTCCTGATTGCTGTAGCTGCTCCTGCGCCACGCGGCGACGCTCAGATCGGGACGGGACGTTCGCTCCACGGTGGTTGTCCTCCCTCACGCATCGGATCATGTCGAGCGACATGAGCGGGGGCAGCGCTGCCGCCCGCAGCCGATCGTAGGTCAGGCAGAAACGCCTCACCTCGTCCGGATCCTCGATGAGTTGGCCGTAGTGCGCACCCTCCGTATAGGCCACTTCCGTGCCGTCCGGCATGGTCAGGACCGTCAGTGAGCCACCCATGGCTTCGTGCTCGCCCTGGTCGAAGGGCAGTACCTGCACGGTGATGTGGGGCTCGTCCCTCGTCGCGGCCAGCCGCTCCAACTGCCCCAGTATCACCGGACGGCCGCCGACCGGGCGCCGGAGCACCGCCTCGTCGAGGACGACCCACAACTCCGGCCGGTCAGCCGTGACGAGACGCTTCTGCCGACCCATGCGTACGGCGACCCGTTCCTCCAACTGCTCCTCGCTGCCGAGCGTCCGGCCGACCTTCAGCACGGCTCGCGCGTACTCCTCCGTCTGCAACAGACCGGGGACGACGTGGGCTGCGTACTCGCGCACGTCGACCGCCCGCTCCGAGTACTCCATGAACTTCCGCGACCAGTCCGGAAACGCCTCCCGGTACACGTACGGCCACAGCTCCACGAGCAGATCGTCCGCACCGAGCGCCGCATCCAACGCCCGCGCCAGCTCCAGCGTCGGTTTCGCGCCCGACGCGCGCTCGATCTGGGTGATCCGGGTGCTCACCACGTGGGTGAGCGCGCCGAGTTCGGCCTGCGTGAGCCCGGCCGCCGTCCGCAGTCTCCGCACCCGTGCGCCGAACAGCGCGGCCATCGACGTACTGGGGTCAATTCCGTTGGCCAAAGCGTCACTTCCGTTCCTTATGGCCTGAAAGGTAAGCCCGCACCCCCTTCTGAGAGTAGGCCGGACCGTCGAACGTTGACCACGGAACGTGACAAGTCACTCACAGAGAAGGACGGACCACGCCGTGCTCACAGAACCCCTCGCCCCCACGGCCGCAGCGCAGTTCCCCTCCTCGCCGCACGGCGCGCGGCTCGCCCGGCGGTTCGCCGTGCGGTGTCTGGAAGGGTGGGGGCACCCGTCGGCGTCGGACGTGTCGTGCACGGTCGCCCTGGTTGTAGGGGAGTTGGCAGCGAACGCCGTACGGCACGGACACGTCCCGGGCCGGGACTTCGGCGTACGGCTGGTGCTCGACCGGACGGCGGGCCTGGTCCGGGCCGAAGTCGCGGACGCCGCCTCGGACAAGCGGCCTCCCCTGGCCACGCCCGTGGCGCCGCCCGAGGGCGAGTCCGGCCGGGGCCTGCTCCTGGTGGACGTCCTGGCGGAGCGCTGGGGGTGGGAGCCGCGGGAGCCGGTGGGGAAGACGGTGTGGGCGGAGTGCGCGCTGGTGAGTACGGGTTGACCTCGACGGGGGTGCGGATGAGTGCCATAGCGCCGGTGCTGAGTACCGGTACTCATGCCCGGGCACGGCGTTGCCGGTCATCGTGGCGAACACCAACCCGTACCGGCTCAGGAAGGGCCTTCGATGCCGACCTCTCCCCGCTTCAGCCCGCGTCGCCTCCTCGCACTCGCCACGGACGGCCTGGCCGCCCGCGCCTACCTGGGAGTCGTCGGCCTCGGCGTCCTGGTGCCGGTCGTCGCCCCGGACAGTCCGTACGCCATGGCGCCGACGCTGCTCACGGCGCCACTGTCCTTCCTGCCGATCCTCCTTCCCTTCGGGGCCGTTGCGGCCGGGAGCGGGCCGGCCCAGGTGGCGGCGGCCGTGGTGGGGGGCGGGTGGCTGCTGCTGTGCGCCCTGGTGAACGCCGCCGCGGTCGGCGCGCTCCTCCGCAGACCGGACCGCAGACCGGCGGAGCAGCTCCCGGTCCAGGCGCCCTCGGCGCGCCCGCGCCGCGCGCTGCTCGCGGCCGCCGTCGACAACTGGCCCGCACGGGTCTACGTCGCCGTGGTCGCGGCGGCCCTGGGCACCTTCCTGTACGCCGTGCTGCTGTCGCCGGACCCCGGCTTCGCGGGCATCTGGCCGATCCTCGCGGCGGCCCCGCTCAGCTTTCTCGCCGTGGCGGTCTCGTCGCCCGCCGAGTACGCACTCCCCTGGCTGGGCACGCTGCTCTTCACCGCCGGCATCACCCTCGCCGGCCTGGTCAACGCGGTGCTGATCGGCCGCCTCACCCGCAGGATCGGCGGTCCGGCGACCCGCGGCTAACCCCGCGGCGGGTTGCTCGCCAGCTTCCGCCGCTCCCACCGGTTCGGGTGCCGGACCACCACGCCCGCCATGCCGCCGGAGCCGACGACGCGGATCAGGGGGGTGCCCGGGAGACGGCCCGGGGTGGTGGTGTCCTTCAGACCGCCGACGCCGGGGTCGAAGGCGCCGGTGTCGGCCTCCCAGCCGTCCGGGACGACGATCGTCACGCCCGCCGCCTCCCCGTACGCCTCCACCGTGACCTCGGGCAGCCGGCACTCGGCGCGGCTGAAGTCGACCTTCACCCCGCCCAGGCCGCCGCGCGCGATCACATGCGCCGGGACCTCCCAGCGGGCGGGGCCGCGGGACGCTCCATGGAGGCCGCCCTTCAGTTCCAGGATCGGCAGGTCGGCCGGGGACGGCGGCCTCGGCAGGTCGGCGGTGAGGGTGTCCAGCTCCGCGTAGGTCTTCGCGGTCAGCGCCCGCTCCAGCCGCTCGTCCAGCTCGTCGAGGTCGATGCGGCCCTCGGCGGCCGCGTCGCGCAGCTGCTCCACCACCGCCTCACGGTCGTCGTGGGAGGCGCGCAGGCCGCCTCGGTCGTCGTCGCGCGGGGCCGGCTCGGCTGTCATGGCCCCAAGGATAGGCAGCCCGGCAGGGCGGCAAACACGCAGGAGAGAGCCCGGCACCGTGACCGGCCGGTGGGCCGGTCTTCGGGCCGGGCTGGGCTCCCTCACGGCGGGCGCCTGGCCGGCGCCGCCGCTCGCGCGTGTGGGCGCTTACGCGTCGTCGTCGGGCTTGTCCGCGTCGTTGATCTCCTGCTCCAGGCCGAGCTGCTCGACGAGCCACTTGTCGAACTCGATGGCGGCCCGCACCCAGCTGACCGTCGAGGAGACGAAGTGCTCCAGGCTGACGCCCATGCCGATCAGCATCTGCGCCTCACCGATGAGACGGACCGTGCCGTCGTCATGGGTGTGCGTGTACACCTTGGGCCACAGCGTGCGCCGGTTCCAGTCGTCGATGGACTCCAGCAGCGCGGGCTTCTCGTCGATCTGGTGCGGCCGGTCGTAGAACGTCCGGACGGAGAAGATCTGCTGGTCGCCCTCCCCACGGAACATGAAGTACGTGCGGAACTGCTCCCACGGCGCCGCGAGGTCACCCTCGTCGTCGACGACGTACTTGAGCTCCATCTGGTCGAGGAGCTGCTTCACGAGGTCCTGATCCGGGACGACGGGGCCCGCCGGTCCTTGGGGCTGCGGCTCGGGCTGCTGGCCCCCGAAATTCGGAATCGAGGACGGGTCGATGGTCACCGTGTATTTCCCTTCGTACGGATCCCGCCATCCTCCCCCATGCGGGGAGGGGGGTGGCAAGCCCCGACGGGGCCTGTCAGCCGAGGGCTGACTCGATCCGGTCAGGTCCGGGGTACCCGGAAAGACCGCGGGCCCAACGTGCGCGCGGGAGATCCGCACGTCACGTCGGGCCCGGCAAGCGGAAGCGTGACTCAGAGTGTCTTGCCCGTGGCGGGGCCGACGATCAGCTCGTCCCCGAAACGGTCCACCCGGACCGTGTCGCCGTCCTTGATCTCGCCGGACAGGATCTCCTTGGCGAGCCGGTCGCCGATCGCGGTCTGCACCAGCCGGCGCAGCGGCCGCGCGCCGTACGCCGGGTCCAGGCCCTCCTCGGCCAGCCACTGAAGCGCCTCGGGCGTGACGTCCAGGGTGAGCCGCCGCTCGGCGAGCCGACGGGCCAGCCCGTCGATCTGGAGCCCCGCGATCCGCTCCAGCTCGGCCTTGGTGAGCGCGGAGAAGACGACCAGGTCGTCCAGGCGGTTGAGGAACTCCGGCTTGAACGACGCCCGGACCACCTCGAGCACCTGCTCCCGCTTCTCCTCCTCGGAGCTGACCGGGTCCACCAGGTACTGGCTGCCCAGGTTCGACGTCAGCACCAGGATCGTGTTGCGGAAGTCCACCGTGCGGCCCTGGCCGTCGGTGAGACGGCCGTCGTCCAGCACCTGGAGCAGGATGTCGAAGACCTCCGGGTGCGCCTTCTCCACCTCGTCCAGCAGCACCACGCTGTACGGCCGGCGCCGCACCGCCTCGGTGAGCTGGCCGCCCTCCTCGTAGCCGACGTAGCCGGGGGGCGCGCCGACCAGCCGGGCCACACTGTGCTTCTCGCTGTACTCCGACATGTCGATGCGGACCATCGCCCGCTCGTCGTCGAAGAGGAAGTCCGCGAGCGCCTTGGCCAGCTCGGTCTTGCCGACACCGGTCGGGCCGAGGAACAGGAAGGAGCCGGTGGGCCGGTCCGGGTCGGACACCCCGGCGCGCGAACGCCGCACCGCGTCGGAGACGGCGCGCACGGCCTCGGACTGCCCGATCAGCCGCTTGCCGATCTCCTCCTCCATGCGCAGCAGCTTCTGCGTCTCGCCCTCCATCAGGCGGCCGGCCGGGATGCCGGTCCAGGAGGCGACGACGTCGGCGATGTCGTCCGCGCCGACCTCCTCCTTGACCATGGTGTCCTTCGCGACCTCCTCCTCGGCCTCGGAGGCGGCCTCCAGGTCGCGTTCGAGGGCCGGGATCTCGCCGTAGAGCAGCTTGGACGCCGTGTCGAAGTCGCCGTCGCGCTGGGCGCGTTCGGCCTGGCCGCGCAGCTCGTCCAGCTTCTCCTTCAGCTCACCGACCCGGTTGAGGGACTGCTTCTCCTTCTCCCAGCGGGCGGTGAGACCGCGCAGCTCCTCCTCCTTGTCGGCGAGGTCGCGGCGCAGCTTCTCCAGGCGCTCCTTGGACGCCTGGTCCGTCTCCTTGCTGAGGGCCAGCTCCTCCATCCGCAGCCGGTCCACGGCGCGCTGCAGCTCGTCGATCTCGACGGGCGAGGAGTCGATCTCCATGCGCAGCCGGGAGGCGGCCTCGTCGACCAGGTCGATGGCCTTGTCCGGCAGGAAGCGGGAGGTGATGTACCGGTCGGAGAGGGTGGCCGCGGCGACCAGCGCGCTGTCCGCGATCTGCACCTTGTGGTGCGCCTCGTAACGGCCCTTGAGTCCGCGCAGGATCGCGATGGAGTCCTCCACGGACGGCTCGGCGACCAGCACCTGCTGGAAGCGCCGCTCCAGCGCCGGGTCCTTCTCGATCCGCTCGCGGTACTCGTCCAGCGTGGTCGCGCCGACCATGCGCAGCTCGCCTCGCGCCAGCATCGGCTTCAGCATGTTGCCGGCGTCCATCGCGGAGTCGCCTCCGGCGCCCGCGCCGACGACCGTGTGCAGCTCGTCGATGAACGTGATGATTTGCCCGTCGGACTCCTTGATCTCCGCGAGCACGGTCTTCAGCCGCTCCTCGAACTCGCCGCGGTACTTGGCGCCCGCGACCATCGCGCCCAGGTCCAGCGCGACCAGCCGCTTGTTCTTCAGCGACTCGGGCACGTCGCCCTTGACGATCCGCTGGGCGAGCCCCTCGACGACGGCGGTCTTGCCGACGCCCGGCTCACCGATCAGCACGGGGTTGTTCTTGGTACGGCGGCTGAGCACCTGCACCACCCGCCGGATCTCCTGGTCCCGTCCGATGACGGGGTCCAGCCTGCCCTCACGGGCGGCGGCGGTCAGGTCGGTGCCGAACTTCTCGAGGGCCTTGTACTGGCCCTCCGGGTCGGGAGTGGTCACCCGGCGCGTCCCCCTCGCCTTCTGGAAGGCCTCCTGCAGCTTGTCCGCGGTGGCGCCCTGCCGGGACAGTACCTCCCCGGCGGCCCCGCCCTTGGCGGCGATGCCGATCAGCAGATGCTCCGTGGACAGGTACTCGTCGCCGAGCTCCTTCGCGCGGGCCTGCGCGTCCGCGACGACGGCGAGCAGCTCACGGTTGGGCTCGGGCGGCGCCACCGTGGATCCGGTGACGCTCGGCAGCCTGGCGAGGACGCGCTCGGCCCCGGCGCGTACGGCGGCCTGGTCGGCGTCCACCGCGGCGAGCAGGTCCGTGATGTTCTCGTTCTCCTGCCCGGCGAGCAGGGCGAGCAGCAGGTGTGCGGGGGTGAGGTCGGGGTGCCCCTCGGTCACGGCCCGGTTGCCGGCGGCGGCCAGTGCGTCCCGGCTCCGGTTGGTCAGCTCGGCGTCCACGTGTCCGTTCTCCTCCTTGGTGCCCTTCGATGACCCTCGGCGTGCGTCTGGCTGACTCGGCCAGCGTCCACAAACTTGAGTCTATTCCACTCAAGGTCGTACCCGCGAGGGCTTGAGGGCTAAGTTCCGGGGCATGGCCCTCACGTATTCGGTCGATCCGGGCGATCCGGACGCCTCCTATCTCAGCTTCTGGCGCGAGCGGCACCTGTGCACGCTGACCACGCTCCGCCCGGACGGCACGCCGCATCTGGTACCCGTCGGGGTCACCTACGACCCGGAACATCTGCTCGCACGGGTGATCACCAACCGGACCAGCGCGAAGGTCCGCCACATCCGGGCGGCCGGGGACGAAGGGGCGCCCGTCGCGGTCTGCCAGGTGGACGGCGGGAGGTGGGCGACGCTGGAGGGACGCGCGCGAGTACGCACGGAGCCGGAGCGGGTCCAGGACGCGGTGGAGCGGTACGCCGAGCGGTACGGGCGGATGCCGGGGCCCAACCCGGACCGGGTCGTCATCGAGATCGCCCTCACGCGGGCGATGGGGCGAGGGTGAGGAGCGGTGTGATCATCACCGGAAAGCGATGGCTTCCGGCCATCAGCCGACCCGGGTGATACCCCGAAATGTCGCCCAAAACTGCAGCGGCGTCACCGTGTTCAGGTCACGGTGACGCCGCTGCGGGGGGAAGCACCTGCGCGATCTTTTTACGACGGGGGAATCGCGTCAGGCACTGCGGGGGGTGGCCGAGATGGTCCGCGGGGACCGGGAGTCGGACTCCACCTGACGGTGGTCCCGCTGGTCCAGGTTCACAAAGATCATGCCGTACCGGATGGCGCACCGGACGGGCTTGGGCGCCCCCCTGGGCCGGCGCAGGCACCGGTACGCCCGCACGTCGCCGTCCTCGTCGCGGGTGACGACCACGGGCTCACCGAAGACGGTCACCATCAACGAGTCACCGCTGTGGGGGATGGCGGTGACCAGGTCGATGAAGTGCCATCCGGACCGGTAGGCGGTGGCCATCTCGCGCCGGAAGGAGCGGTCGTCAGGTGGGGTGGTCACGTCAGCTCCAGACAGTGTCTGCCGGGCGGTAGACCACGTCCTCGCCGTCACCCGCGCCCACGGCCTCACTCGACCAGACCGTGTCACCCTCCACGTCGCTCTGTGCGCCGGCAGGGCCACTCAGCGCACCGAAGGCCACAACGGCGGAGAAGGCGGCGACAAGCACCGAGCGAAGCATTCTCTTACGCATAGTCGGCTTCGTCCTCACTCGAAGGTCCCCTTTTCCCCCGTCAAGTAAGACGATGGCTCATTCGGGCACGTCATGGCCACACGATCGGTGCATCATGTTCCTGCATGTTCAGGAGCCTGGGGGGTGGAGATTTGTCAACGAATCGGACCAAAACCGTGCATCCCCATCCCATGACGGAGCTGTGCGCGGAAGGAAGTCGTCTGTACGCGAACGCTCTGCGCACGGGACGTATCCCCCGGGCGGAGGCCGAAGCCGCACCCTGCCTGGTCGACTTCTCCCTGCTCCACCCCGATCCCGACGACCCCGACTGGCTGCGCCCCGTCCCGCCGTCCGTCGTCCTGGCGCAGCGCCTCGACCCGATCGAGCGCGAGATCACCGAACGCAGACGGCTGACCATGGAACTGGCGGAGACGTTCGAGCCCTTCATAGGACTCGGCGCACCCCTGACGGAACCGGCACACTCCATCACCGTGCTCGAAGGACTCGACAGGATCAACGAGGCGCTCGACCTGGCGACCTCGCAATGCCGGCACGAAGTCCTCACCGTCCAGCCGAAGAACCGTCACCCGGAGCAGCGCCTGATCGAGGCGCTGGAGCGCGACCGGCCCCTCATCGAACGCGGGGTGCGCATCAGGACGCTCTACCAGCACACCGCACGGTACAACCCCGAACGCATCGCCTGGACCGAGCAGTTCGCCGACGGCAAGGTGGAGTACCGCACCATCGACGAGCTCGTCGAACGCCTCATCATCTGCGACGACACCGTCGCCTTCATCCCCGTCCGGGACGACCGCCAGGTCGCCCTCGAACTGCGCCACCCCGGGCTGGTCCGCTACCTCATCAAGGTCTTCGAGTTCATGTGGGGCCGGGCGGTCCCGCTCACCGCCGGCACCCCCTACGAGACCGCCGCGGACGGCCTCACCGACATCCAGCACTCGATCGCCAAGCTGCTCGTCGAGGGACACGTCGACGAGGCCATCGCGCGCCGCCTCGGCATGAACGTCCGCACCTGCCGGGCGCACATAGCGAAACTGGCCACCGCGCTCGGCAGCGGAAGCCGTGCCCAACTGGGGTATCTCATCGCACAGTCGGGCATTCTCGAGCAGGACCACTGACCGGGGGGCGACCAGCATGAGCGGCGACGCGCCACACGAGGCCACCGAGGCCCTCCGGGCGGAGGCACTGGACCTGTACGCCCGTGCCCTGGACGAGGGCCGCCTGCCCGCCGCGACGGACGCGGAGGCCCCCCTCCTGCTCCGCCTCGGCCTCCTCCGCCCCGCCCAGGACGACCCCGAGCGCCTGGAGCCGGTCCCGCCGCACCTCGCCCTGCACCGGCTGCTGCGCGCCTCCGAGGACCGCGTCGCCGAGGAGCGGCGGCGTCAGGAACGGCTCGCGGAGACCCTGGCCCCGCTGCTGCGCGCCCGTGAGCCGGCGGAGCAGGAGTCCTCCCTCGTCACCCGGCACAACGGCATGGAGCGCATCGGGCGGGTCATCGGCGATGCGATGGCCGACGCGACGGAACTCCTCGCGGTCCAGCCGTACCGCAGCTACGTCCGCTTCGACCCGGCCGTCCACGAGCCCGCCGTCCGGCGCGACCAGGCCCTGCTGGACCGCGGCGGCCGCATCCGCGCCCTGTACCAGCACACCCTGCGCCACGCGCCCTCGCTGGCCTGGCGCTACGAACGCCTCAGCGGCGACGTCGAGGCGCGCTCCCTGGACGAGATCACCGACCGTCTCGTCATCGTCGACCGCGAGGTCGCCTTCATCCCGGCCGGCCCCGAACGCTCCACGGCCCTGGAAGTCCGGCACCCGGCGATCGTGACGTTCCTGGTCACCACCTTCGACCGGCTGTGGCACCTCGCCTCGCCCATGTACCCGGAGGCGGACCGGAAGCCCACCCTCAACGGCGTCACCCCGCGCCAGCGCGCCATCGCCTCCCTGCTCGTCGAGGGACACACCGACGCCGTCATCGCCGACCGGCTCGGCATGAACATCCGCACCGCGCGGGAGCACATCGCCAAGCTCGCCGCGGTCCTGGGCAGCGGCAGCCGCGCGCAGCTCGGCTACCTCATCGGGCGGTCGGGGATCCTCGACCAGGCGGAATGACCACCGGCGGCCGTGCGCCGTCCAGCCCCGCCTGCGCGATCCGCACCCCCAGCTGCGTCCGGCTCGCCGCCCCCAGCGTCTCCGAGAGGCGGGCGATGTGGGCGCGGCAGGTGCGGACGCTGATGCCCAGGCGTTCCGCGACGACCGCGTCCTGGTGGCCCTCCGCCAGGAGTGCCGCGATGGACTGTTCGCGGTGCGAGATGCCCTCGATGCCCGTGTCGGGGAGCGGCGCGGTCAGCGGGATGGCGAGGCGCCACAGGCGCTCGAAGACCGTGCCCAGGTACTCCACCAGCGCCGGGTGCCGCAGCTCCAGCGCCATCGTGCGCTCGGAGTTCGCGGGGATGAAGGCGACCGTGCGGTCGAAGAGGATCAGCCGCTCGATGACCTCGTCCAGCGTCCGCGCCTCCACCGCGTCGCCCAACAGCTCCAGATAGCTGAGCAACCCGTGCCCGTGCCGGGCCACATGGGTGTACAGGTCCCGCATCCGCACGCCCCGCCCGCGCAGCGCCATCGCCCGGTGCAGGCCCTCCGACAGCTCGGCCTCGCGCCGGATGCCGCCGGGCTGGACGGTGAGCACCTCGGTGGTGCACGCCTGCGTCGCCTCGTCCATCGCGGCCTGGATACGCGCCAGTCCGTCCAGGACGCGGATCGCGGGGCCCTCGGAGGACCCGCCCGGGGCCGGCACCTGGCGGCCGAGACCCGCGTACCACTCGAAGGCGGCGACCGCCGAGCCGACCCGGCGCTGGCTCGCGCTCACCTCGTCGTACATGCCGCGCAGCAGCCGGGTCATGACCTCCTGCGGGGAGGTGGGGACCAGCCAGTCCATGTCGTCCGGGTCGGGGTGCAGCAGGGCCAGCTCCAGCAGGCAGGGGACCCGCTCGGCCTCCCGGCGCGGCAGCCGTCCGCGCCGTACGGCCCGGGAGTACACGCGGTCCCCGGCCTCGCACAGTCGGTCAGCACCGTGCGGATGCTCCTCCGCCCCGTGCCCGGCCATCGCCCATCCCACCCCCGGTATCAGCGTCTTTCCGCAGCGCAACTATGCGCGGCCGGAACCTGCTGTGCAACACGGGACCGGCCACCGCACCGGCCCGGGGACCGGCGGGTGGCCGAATATGTACGGACGCGTACAGAGTTACTGCTTGAGCCCGATCTCCGCGCAGGCGTCCTTGAATTCGCCGGTGCAGATGTCGGACACCTCGTAGAAGCCGTCGGCGAGGACGGTGTCCTCCAGGTTGTCCTGGGTCAGCGCGACCACGGGCACCAGCTGCGCCGGGATGTCCTGGTCGGTGGGGCTGTCGACGCGGTCGCGGGTGAGCGCGTCGAACTGGATGTCCCGGCCCTGGACCTTCGCCACGGCCATCTCTGCGGCGTTCTCGGCCTCTTCGGGGTAGGACTTGTAGACGCTCATGTACTGCTCGCCGGTCACGATCCGCTGCACCGCGGCGAGTTCCGCGTCCTGGCCGGTGATGGGCGGCAGCTTGGTCACGCCCGCGGCGCGCAGCGCCTTGACGATGCCGCCCGCCATGCCGTCGTTGGCGGAGTAGACACCCTCGATGTTGTCGAGGCCGATCTCGCTGATGGCCTCCTTCATGTTCTTCTCGGCGTTCTTCGGGTCCCAGTCCTTGGTGTCGAAGGACTTGGCGATGGTGACCTTGCCCTTGAGCTCGGACAGCGCGCCCGCCTTGAACTGCTTGGCGTTGGGGTCGGTGGACGAGCCGTTCATCATCACGATCTTGTCGGTGATGCTCAGGTCGCCGCCCAGCGCCTCCAGCAGGGAGCGCCCCTGCACCTCGCCGACGAGGGAGTTGTCGAAGGAGATGTACGCGTCGATCGGGCCCTCGGCGAGCCGGTCGTAGGCGATGACCGGGATGCCGGCGTCCTTCGCCTTGGAGACGCTCTCCGCGATGCCGTGCGCGTCCACCGCGTCCAGCACGATGACGTCGACCTGCTTGTCGATCATGCGCTGCATCTGGGAGGCCTGCTTGTCCGCGTCCGCCTCGGCGTTGGCGTACTCGACCTTGCCCTTGCTGTTGGTGAGCGACTCCACCTTCTTCTTGAAGATGGGGTAGTCGAACTGCTCGTAGCGCGTGTTGGCCTTCTCCGGGAGGAGCAGGCCCACCGTGATGTCGTCGCCCTTGACGGGGCTCGCGTCGTCGCTGCTGCCCGTCGCGTCGAGCATGCCGCAGCCGGCGAGCGTGACGGACATGGAGACGGCGGCCACGGATATGGCGATACGACGCATGCGAGGGCTCACTTCAGGTGCGTATTGGACGTGGGCACAGCTTTGCGGCCCATGTGACTGAAAAGCCAACGCTTCGGCGTCCACCGCGTCAAGAGGCAGCCACTTAACGAGATGAACACGACACGGTGCGCTGAACTCGTGAAAGTCCTGCGGACACTCCGCGGGGATCACCTGGACACGCAGGCATACCATAGCCACAGGTGTGCTCGTACATAAGGGAAGGGGCCCGTGGGTTCAACGAACCCACGGGCCCCTCTTCGCCTTCGCGCGCCGTCAGTCGGACTGCTGCTGGCGCTTGGGACGCCAGACCACCAGCGCGCTCGTCTGCTGCACCTCCTGGTAGGGCACCAGGTCACGGCGGTACGAGGCATGGACGGCTGCCTCGCGCTGACGCATGGCCGCCGCCGCGCCGTCGAGCGCGTCCTCCAGTTCGGCCACACGGGCCTGGAGGGCGGCGACCTGGTTCTCCAGTTCGATGATGCGCTTGATTCCGGCCAGGTTGATGCCCTCGTCCTGCGACAACTGCTGCACCTGACGGAGCAGTTCGATGTCACGGGCCGAGTAGCGCCGGCCCCGGCCCGCCGTACGGTCCGGCGACACAAGTCCCAGACGGTCGTACTGACGCAGCGTCTGCGGGTGCAGGCCGGAGAGCTGGGCCGCCACCGAAATGACGTAGACCGGAGTGTCCTGGGTCAGTTCGTACGGGTTGCGTCGACGGCCGTCCATCGCATCAAGCTCCCTTCGCGGCCTGGAACAGCTCCGCCCGCGGATCCTGGTCCGCGGTTGCCTCGCGATACGCCTCCAGGGCGTCACGAGCCTTCCCCGACAGGTCCTTGGGAACACTCACCTCGACGGTGACCAGCAGATCACCGCGGGTGCCGTCCTTGCGGACCGCCCCCTTGCCGCGGGCGCGCAGGGTGCGCCCGTTGGGTGTGCCCGGCGGCAGCTTCAGCGTCACCGGCGGGCCGCCCAGCGTCGGCACCCGAATCTCGCCCCCAAGGGCCGCCTCGGGGAACGTCACCGGCACCGTGACCGTCAGGTTGTCGCCCTTGCGGCCGAACACCGGGTGGGCGCCGACGTGCACGACGACGTACAGGTCGCCCGCGGGGCCGCCCCGCTCGCCGGGCGCCCCCTTGCCGCGCAGCCTGATCCGCTGGCCGTCGCTGACCCCCGCGGGGATGCGCACCTGCATCGTCCGCGAGGACTTGGCCCGGCCGCTGCCCTTGCAGACCTCGCAGGGCTCCTCCGCGATCAGACCGCGGCCCTTGCAGTCCGGGCAGGGGTCGGTCAGCGAGAAGCCGCCGCCCGAGCCCCGCGCCACCTGACCGGTGCCGACGCAGGTCGGGCACACGCGCGGTGTGCCGTTCTTGTCGCCGGTGCCCGAACAGGCCTTGCAGGGCGACTGCGACGACATCCGCAGCGGGACGGTCGCGCCCTCGATGGCCTCGGTGAAGCTGAGCGTCACCTCGGACTCGATGTCCTGGCCCCGGCGCGGCTGGGTCCGCTGGGTCCCCGGGCCGCCCCGGTTGAACAGGCCCCCGAAGACGTCACCGAGCCCGCCGCCGAAGCCGCCCTGGCCGCCGGCCTGACCGCCGAAGAGGTCGCCGAGGTCGAAGTTGAACGAGCCGCCGCCCGCGCCCGGCCCCGGACGGAACCCGCCGTTGCCGAAGAGGGCGCGCGCCTCGTCGTACTCCTTGCGCTTCTTGGGGTCGCCGAGGACGTCGTTCGCCTCGGAGATCTCCTTGAACCGCTCCTCCGCCTTGGCGTTCCCCTTGTTGGCGTCCGGGTGGTACTCGCGGGCGAGCTTCCGGTACGCCTTCTTGATCTCGGCCTCGGTGGCGTCCTTGGGGACGCCGAGGACCTTGTAGTAGTCCTTCTCGATGAAGTCCTTGGTGCTCATCCCCGACGTCCCTCCTTCCCTGAGTCAGCCGTGACGTCAGCCCTCCTCCGGGCCACCGTTCTCCTTGTTCTCCCCTTCGGCCTGCGCCTCCGTGCCCTCCTCGGCCGGCTTGACCGTCTGCGCGCCGGGCTGCGGCTCGGCGACGGCCACCCGCGCGGGGCGGATGGTGCGCTCGCCGATGCGGTACCCCGGCTGCAGGATCGCCACGCACGTCGTCTCGGTGACGTCCGGGGCGTAGGAGTGCATCAGGGCCTCGTGGATCGTCGGGTCGAAGGGCTCGCCCTCCTTGCCGAACTGCTGGAGGCCCAGCTTGGCCGCCGTGGTCTCCAGCGACTCGGCCACCGACTTGAAGCCGCCGACCAGCTCGCCGTGCTCACGGGCGCGGCCGATGTCGTCCAGCACCGGGAGCAGTTCGGTCAGGAGATTCGCCACGGCGGTCTCCTTCACGGCTGCCCGGTCCCGCTCGACACGGCGGCGGTAGTTCTGGAACTCGGCCTGGAGGCGCTGGAGGTCCTGCGTGCGCTCGTTCAGCGCGCTGCGGGTCTGGTCCAGCTGGGCCACCAGAGCGGCGTTCTGCTCGGTGTCCCCGGCCGGGGCCGCCTCTTCCTCGGGAGAGGGAGCGGCGGCCTGCGGCTCGGCGTCGTCGGACGTGGCGCCGGAAGGGACATCGGGCTGCTGCTGCTCGTCGAAGCCCGGGGTCTCTTCCGTCACGCCGCACCGTCCTTCCGGTCCTCGTCGACGATCTCGGCGTCGACGACGTCGTCGTCGGCCTTGGCCTCACCGGCGCCGGCGGAGGCGCCGCCCGCGGCCTGCGCACCCTGGGCGTCGGCGTACATCGCCTGGCCCAGCTTCTGCGAGACGGCGGCGACCTTCTCCGTGGCCGTGCGGATCTCGGCGGTGTCCTCGCCCTTGAGCTTCTCCTTCAGCTCGGCGACGGCGGCCTCGACCTCGGTCTTGATCTCGCCGGGCACCTTGTCCGCGTTGTCCGTGAGGAACTTCTCGGTCTGGTAGACGAGCTGCTCGCCCTGGTTGCGGGCCTCGGCGGCCTCGCGGCGGGCGTGGTCCTCCTCCGCGTACTTCTCGGCCTCCTGGCGCATGCGCTCGACCTCGTCCTTCGGGAGCGACGAACCGCCGGTGACGGTCATCTTCTGCTCCTTGCCGGTGCCGAGGTCCTTCGCCGTGACGTGCATGATGCCGTTGGCGTCGATGTCGAAGGAGACCTCGATCTGCGGGACGCCACGCGGCGCCGGCGGCAGACCGGTCAGCTCGAACATGCCGAGCTTCTTGTTGTACGCCGCGATCTCGCGCTCGCCCTGGTAGACCTGGATCTGCACCGACGGCTGGTTGTCCTCGGCCGTCGTGAAGATCTCGGAACGCTTGGTCGGGATCGTGGTGTTGCGCTCGATCAGCTTGGTCATGATGCCGCCCTTGGTCTCGATACCGAGGGACAGCGGGGTGACGTCCAGCAGGAGGACGTCCTTGACCTCGCCCTTGAGGACACCGGCCTGGAGCGCGGCGCCGATGGAGACGACCTCGTCCGGGTTGACGCCCTTGTTGGCCTCCTTGCCGCCGGTGAGGTCCTTGACCAGCTCGGCGACGGCGGGCATACGGGTCGAACCGCCGACCAGGACGACGTGGTCGATCTCGCTGACGGAGATGCCGGCGTCCTTGATCACGTTGTTGAACGGGGTCTTGCAGCGCTCGAGCAGGTCCGCGGTCAGCTGCTGGAACTGGGCGCGGGTCAGCTTCTCGTCGAGGTGCAGGGGGCCCTCGGCGGAAGCCGTGATGTAGGGGAGGTTGATCGAGGTCTCGGTGGACGAGGACAGCTCGATCTTCGCCTTCTCGGCGGCCTCACGCAGACGCTGCAGCGCCATCTTGTCCTTGGCCAGGTCCACGCCGTGACCGGCCTGGAACTGCTTGACCAGGTAGTCGACGACGCGCTGGTCCCAGTCGTCACCACCGAGGTTGTTGTCACCGTTGGTGGCCTTCACCTCGACGACACCGTCGCCGATCTCCAGGAGGGAGACGTCGAAGGTACCGCCACCGAGGTCGAAGACGAGGATCGTCTGGTCGTCCTTGTCGAGGCCGTACGCCAGGGCGGCGGCCGTCGGCTCGTTGACGATGCGCAGCACGTTCAGACCGGCGATCTCGCCGGCCTCCTTGGTCGCCTGGCGCTCGGCGTCGTTGAAGTACGCCGGGACGGTGATGACCGCGTCGGTCACCTTCTCGCCCAGGTACGCCTCGGCGTCCCGCTTCAGCTTCTGCAGCACGAAGGCGCTGATCTGCTGCGGGTTGAAGTCCTTGCCGTCCAGGTTGATCTTCCAGTCGGTGCCCATGTGGCGCTTGACCGACCGGATGGTCCTGTCGACGTTGGTCACGGCCTGGCGCTTGGCCACCTCGCCGACCAGCACCTCACCGTTCTTGGCGAAGGCGACGACGGAAGGCGTGGTCCTGGCGCCCTCGGCGTTGGTGATGACGGTGGGCTCGCCGCCCTCCAGAACGCTGACGACGGAGTTAGTCGTGCCCAGGTCGATGCCGACCGCACGTGCCATTTCGATTCCTCCAGCTGACTTGAGTGGAACAGACTCAAGCATGCATGACGGCCGCCGCCGGGTCAACAGAGCTGAGTCGAGCAGACTCAACTCTTATCCGCTCCTTACACGCAACTGCGCTGTGACCTGCGGCGACGCGCTGGCGACACGTTGACGCGGACGGAAAACAGGGGTGACGGGACGCCTCACCAGCATCAGCACGAGCGCCGCGACGCCCGCCGCGACCCACCACGCCGCCCCGGGGGACAGCCTGCCGGTGTGCACGCACACCGCGACCAGCACCCCTGCCGCGGCACCGGCGCCCAGCAGCACCGGCACCGCGCGGGGCGCGAGACCGAGCCGCCGCAACCGGTGCCCGAGGTGGTCGGGGCGTCCACGGGTCACGGTACGGCGGTCGAGCCGCCGCCCGAGTACCACCAGGGCCGCGTCCGCACACGCGATCGCCGTCAGCGCGTACAGCACGGACGCCCCGGCTCCGATTCCCTGCCCGGCCCGTACGAAAACCGCCGACGCGGCCAGCAGGAAACCGGTGAACAGCGCGCCGGCCGCCCCGAGGCCCGCCTGCGCGGGGAACCAGTTGTGCAGCAGGAACCCGGCGAGCGCGGCGGCCAGCACGCCCAGCAGCGCGGCGAGGCCGTCCATCAGCTCGGCCGTGGCGCACGCGGCGACCCCGAACGCGCCCACCGCGCCGACCGTGCCGGCCAGCCCGTCGGCGTGGTCCAGCCCCCGGAAGGCGGCGGTCACGACGGCGATCCACGCCACGGCCGCGGCTCCGGCGGCCACGCCGGTCTCCTCGTACGGCACGACGAAGCCCGCGGCGACCGCCGTGCCGGCCGGCGTGACCCACCAGCGCAGCCGCCGGAGGTCGGCGGCCAGCCCGAGCAGGGCGACACAGCCGGCGGCCGTGACCACCCGGCCGACCCCGGAGCCCAGCGGCAGCAGACCGGTGGCGTCGCCGCCGGCCGCGACCAGGACGGTGGCCAGCGCGACGGCCGTTCCCCCGGACAGCGGCAGGGGCCGGCGCCGCCTGCGGTCGGTGAGTCCCAGACGCAGGGCGGGGGTCCGCAGCACTCCGGCGAAGAAGGCGGAGAGCAGCAGTGCGGTGGCGGCGGCGGCGATCCCGTAGAGCACGGATATAAGTTAGGGGCGTATGGACTGATTTGGCGTGAATAACACGATCGGATCCCGGACGCCATCCGGGACACCCCCGGAAGGGCGCTTTCATAGGCAACCCTCAGCGATTCAGATCACCCCGCGCCCGGCTACAGTGCGGCCTGAGATGGGGGTAGTCTCAGACGGACTGCATAAGTTACCGCTTAGTAATCTCGGGGAAGCCGGACGGAACCGAACGGAACCGGCCGGCCGCCGGCCGGAAGCCTGAGGGATGCCGGACGGCGCACCCCGGTGAACCCCCCGACACAACCGCCCCCTGAACCCCTCGCAGGCCCGAGGAGCCCCCATGCAACTCGCCGCGATCATCGTGTCGCTGGTCCTGACCGTGGTCGGCGTTGCGCTGCTCGCACGCGCGATCGGCCAGTTCGTCCGGTACTTCAAGCTGGGCCAGCCGGTCCCGGCCGGCACCCGGACCGACAACCCCTACCAGCGCAGTGTGACCCTGGTGCGGGAGTTCCTCGGCCACACCCGCATGAACAGGTGGGGCATCGTCGGCATCGCCCACTGGTTCGTCGCCGTCGGCTTCCTGACCCTGCCGCCGACCCTCGCCCAGGCCTTCGGCCAGCTCTTCCAGGCCGACTGGACGCTCCCGGTCATCGGCGGCTTCCTGCCGTTCGAGCTGTACATCGAGTTCATCGGCGTCATGACGATCCTGGGCATCGCGACCCTGATCGTGATCCGCCTGCTCAGCCTGCCGACCCGGCCCGGCCGCAAGTCCCGCTTCACCGGTTCCAAGTCCGGCCAGGCGTACTTCGTCGAGGCCGTCATCCTCATCATCGGCGTCGCCATCTACGTGCTGCGCGGCCTCGAGGGCGCCCTGCACCACGTCGACAGCTACGAGCCGGCGTACTTCGCCTCGTACCCGCTGGTCCAGCTCTTCGACGGGCTGTCCGTCGGGACGCTGCAGAACCTGGTCTACCTGGCCGCGATGATCAAGATCGGGACGTCGTTCGTCTGGATGATCGTCGTCTCGCTGAACACCAACATGGGTGTGGCCTGGCACCGCTTCCTGGCCTTCCCCAACATCTGGTTCAAGCGCAACGCCGACGGCTCCACGGCGCTGGGCGCCCTGCAGCCGATGACCTCCGGCGGCAAGCCGATCGACTTCACCGACCCCGGTGACGACGACGTCTTCGGCGTCTCCCAGGTCGAGCAGTTCTCCTGGAAGGGCCTGCTGGACTTCTCCACCTGCACCGAGTGCGGCCGCTGCCAGTCGCAGTGCCCCGCGTGGAACACCGGCAAGCCGCTGTCCCCGAAGCTGCTGATCATGTCGCTGCGCGACCACGCGCACGCCAAGGCCCCGTACCTGCTGGCCGGCGGCGGCAAGACCATGGAGGGCGAGGAGAAGGCGTCCGAGGAGCAGCTGGCCGGCGTGCCCGCCGCCGCCCTCGCCGAGGCCGAGCGCCCGCTGATCGGCACCGCCGAGGAGAACGGCGTCATCGACCCGGACGTCCTGTGGTCCTGCACCACCTGCGGCGCGTGCGTCGAGCAGTGCCCGGTGGACATCGAGCACGTCGACCACATCGTCGACATGCGCCGCTACCAGGTCATGATCGAGAGCGCGTTCCCGTCCGAGGCGGGCACGATGCTCAAGAACCTGGAGAAGAAGGGCAACCCCTGGGGCCTGGCCAAGAAGCAGCGCCTCGAGTGGCTCAAGGAGGTCGACTTCGAGGTCCCGGTCGTCGGCAAGGACATCGAGGACCTGTCCGAGGTCGAGTACCTGTACTGGGTCGGCTGCGCCGGCGCCCTGGAGGACCGCGCCAAGAAGACCACCAAGGCCTTCGCGGAGCTGCTGCACATCGCGGGCGTCAAGTTCGCGATCATGGGCGGCGACGAGAAGTGCACGGGTGACTCCGCCCGCCGCCTCGGCAACGAGCCCCTGTTCCAGGAGCTCGGCATGGAGAACGTCATGGCGCTGAACATGGCGTTCGGCGAGGAGATGGACGACGAGGGCAAGGTGACGCCGGAGTCGGCGAAGCCCCGGTCGGCGAAGAAGATCGTCGCGACCTGCCCGCACTGCCTCAACACCCTCGGCAACGAGTACCCGCAGCTCGGCGGCGACTACGAGGTCATCCACCACACGCAGCTGCTGCAGCACCTGGTGGACGAGGGCAAGCTGATCCCCGTCACGCCGGTCGAGGGCCTCATCACCTACCACGACCCGTGCTACCTGGGCCGCCACAACAAGATCTACACGCCTCCGCGCGAGATCATCGGCAAGGTCCCGGGCCTGCGCAACGAGGAGATGCACCGCCACAAGGAGCGGGGCTTCTGCTGCGGCGCCGGCGGCGCGCGGATGTGGATGGAGGAGCGGATCGGCAAGCGCATCAACAACGAGCGCGTCGACGAGGCCCTGTCCCTCAACCCGGACATCATCTCCACCGCCTGCCCGTTCTGCCTGGTCATGCTGACCGACTCGGTCAACGGCAAGAAGAACGACGGCAAGGCCAAGGAGTCGACCCAGGTCGTCGACGTGGCCCAGCTCCTGCTGGAGTCGGTCAAGACCCCGGTCGACCCGGCGGGCGAGGAGGAGCCGGAACCGGCGCCTGAGCCGGAGCCGGTGAAGTAACGCAGGCCGAGTGACGAAGGGGCCGCCCTGAGGGGCGGCCCCTTCGGCGTTCCCGGAGTCTCCGGGCAGACCCGTCCGAGGGCTCCGGACACTCCCCTTCCGGGTGATGCGGGCACTCCCCTTAGGGGATGTCACAGCTCGGCAGCAATGCCCGGCCGCGTGGCCGGGGCCCGGCACACGGCCGCCCCGGACCAGGTACGTTCGGTTACGTGGCTGGATTCAGGATCGGACGCGGACGGAACAACGACGGTGCGCCTCAGGGGCGGCCGCCCCACCCCCCGCACGGGCGGCAGACACCGCCCGCGCCGTCGTACGGCTACCCGCCGGCACCGCAGCCGCCCTCCTACGGGCAGGGCGCGGGCGGCGGAAGCCCCTGGCCGCAGCCGCACGCCGGCCGCGGCGCCCCGGGCGGCTACGGCGGTCAAGGGGGTCACGGGGGTCACGGCGAGCCGGAGTACTTCGGTGACGGCGGCTACCCCACCGGGCCGCAGGGCGCCCCGCACGACCCGTACGCTGCCAACAACCCCGGTCACACGCAGGCGTTCTCGATCGACGACCAGTACCACCAGGACGACGTCCACCAGCCGCCCGCCGGCCCGGTCGGCCCCCGGCTGCACTGGAAGGCGCTGCTGAAGGGCATCGTCCTGTCGCCGCAGCAGACGTTCCTGCAGATGCGCGACTACACGATGTGGGGCCCCGCCCTCGTCGTGACGTTCCTCTACGGCCTGCTCGCCGTCTTCGGCTTCGACGGCGCCCGCGAGGACGCCATCAACGCGACGCTGTCCAACGCGATCCCGATCGTGCTGACGACGGCCGTGGCGTTGGTGATCAGCGCGTTCGTCCTGGGCGTGGTCACCCACACGCTGGCCCGCCAGCTCGGCGGCAACGGCGCCTGGCAGCCCACCGTCGGACTGTCGATGCTGATCATGTCCATCAGCGACGCCCCGCGTCTGGTGTTCGCCATGTTCGCGGGCGGCGACGCGACCTTCGTACAGCTCCTCGGCTGGGCCACCTGGGTGGCGGGCGGCGCCCTGCTCACCCTGATGGTCAGCCGCTCCCACGACCTGCCCTGGCCCAAGGCCCTGGGCGCGTCGTCCATCCAGCTGATCGCACTGCTGTCGATCGTGAAGCTGGGTACGTTCTAGCCCCGCTCTGGACCCGTCCGGTCGGGCCCCGGTGTGCACGTGACGCCGGGGTCCCACCCCTGCCGCGCCGTGATCACCTCCTGCTACTGTCGCCCCTGCTCGCGCAGGACGAGCGGCGACATCGTGACACGCCCCCCTGCGCGGCGCCCTGGGGAGGGACTTCACACGTGAATCGTCCGCTGGACAAGCGGGCCGTGCGCCGTCGGCGTGCGCTCGGCCGTACAGCTCTCGTCGTCACGCTCGCCGTGACCGCCGGCATCGGCGCCACCACGGGGACGGCCACCGCCGCCGACCCGGCCACGGCATCCGCCGAACCCGTCGTCATCAGCCCCGGCGCCCGTTTCGTGCCCCGCGCCACCCTCGTCCTCAACACCGGCGAGACCGGCTTCCTCACCGCGCGGGAGGGCGACGACCGCCTGCGCTGGATCGACTACGCCACCGGCACGACGACCGTCCTCGACCACCGGCTGCCCAAGCCGCTCGCCTACGACGTCGACGACTTCCGCTTCGACCGGTACCCCGGCGAGTTCGGCCACGGCTCCGACACCGTCGCCCTCTACGCGGCGTCCCCGTCCCCGCACGTGACGCTCCAGCAGCGGGCGGGCGACGGACCGACGGTCACGGTCCCGATCCCGGAGGGCCAGTCGTACGTCGCCACGTACGGCGACACCGTCATCACCCGTACCGGCGCCGAGAACGCGGTGACGAGCCTGCACCTGCTGCGCACGGAGAACGGCCAGGTGCGGGACCAGAAGCTGGAGGGCCTGCCGGAGGGCTGGAACCTCACCATCAGCAACGGCGACTCCCGGTCCGTGGCCGTCCGCGCGATCAAGTGGGAGGACACCACGATGCACCAGGGGTGGTGGGTCGTCGACCTCGCCACCGGGTCCCTGAAGGCGCTCTCCACGCACGGCGAGCAGGTCTGGTTCGACCAGGACACCGTCTTCCACCTCGGCGCCCCGGAGCCCTACGCCGCCCAGGTGTACCGGCGGGACGACCTGGACGCGGAGCCGACCACCCTGGACCTGCGGGAGGTGGGCGCGCACGACTACACGATCCTGCCCTTCGCCGGCCGGTTCGCCACCGTGGCCCCGCCCAACCCCGGCGACAACGAGTACCGCGGCAACCACCTGGCCCTGGAGGACACCGAGGGCAACTGGAAGTCGCTGCTGACCGTCGCCTCCCCCTCGGTGCACCGCACGCCCGACGGCTCGCTGCTGGTGGCCGGCGCCGAGAAGGACACCGACTACGGCCCGCTCGACTGGGGCTACCACCTCCTCACGCCCGCCGCCGACGGCACCGTCACCCGCAGGCGCGTCGCGGACATCGAGGACCGGGAGGCCGAACCGTTCGGCATCTCGCTGGGCAGCGGCATCCTCACCACGGCCGACGACTCCAAGCTCTTCATGCCGCACACCTACGTCGGCGCCTACCGCAGCACCTGGCTGAAGACCTCCGGCCGCCCCGAGGAGCTGCACTCGACCGTCGACGGCCTCGTCAGCGGCCGCGACAGCGACTGCGGCGACAGCGAGAACGGCTACTGCGTGACCATGTTCGCCTCCGGCGACGGGCACCACGGCCGCGAGGCCGGCGCCGAGCAGGACGTCACCATGCTCTACCGCAACGGCGACTCCGCCTGGGGCCCGCGGGTGACCTCCGGGCTCGGCGCCCCCGAACTCGTCGACCTGTCCGGCCGGTACGGCGTGGTGAATCAGGCCTGGGGCGGCTCGCAGGCCGTCCTGCGCTTCGAGGACGGCGACGCCGGAAGCATCCTCGAGAAGCGGGAGACCGTCGCGTCGGCCGTCTGGGGCAGCACCCTGTGGAGCGCCTCCGCCGGCTGGGACGACCCCGGTCAGAACCTCCCGACCACGGTGACGGCGAAGAACCTGTCGACGGGCGCCGCGGGCGAGACCTTCGACGCCGGATGCGTCCCCCGCGAACTGCAGGCCGTAGGGCGCTGGGTGTACTGGCAGTGCGACGACTCCTGGCCCAACTACCGGGGCGGCGGCGTCCACGACCGGCAGACCGGGCGCTCCCTGAAGCTCGGCACCGACAAGGCGCTCCTCGGGGACGGCTACCTGGTCCGTCAGTCGGACACGACCGGCCTCACCCTCGTCGACCTGCACGAGGGCCTCCAGGCGGGCGCCACCGAGGCGGACCTGCCCCAGCGCGTCATCGTCACCGCGGCGGAACTGGGCGCCCGGACCGTGCCCCGGGCCGGATGGACCGTGGACCGCTTCGGCGGACACGTCGCCTACGCGGGCGCGGACCGCCGGGTGCGGATCGTCCCCTCGGGCGTCCCGGCCTCCCCCCTCGCCGTCATCGACGCGGAGACGTCGTCGTCCGCCCTGGACATCAAGGCCGGGAAGACCTGGACGTCCCGCTGGTGGCTTTCGAAGCCCGCCGCCTCCTGGACGCTGACCTGGAAGAACAAGGCGAGCGGCAAGGCCGTGCGCACCCTGTCCGGCGGCGAGGCCCGCGGCCGCCTGTCCTCCTCCTGGGACGGCAAGGACGCGGCCGGGCGGTACGTCCCGAACGGCGCCTACACCTGGACCCTGGCCGCGACTCCCGCCGACGGCACCGGCGCCGGCCTGTCCGTCTCCGGGACCGTGAAGGTCACCGGCGGCGCCGCCGTGTGGCGGGACATGGCGGGCGACGACGGCTTCGGCGACCTGCTGGCCACGGACTCCGCCGGGGTCGTGTGGATGTACCGGGGCACCGGGACCGGCGGAGTGAACTCCCGCACCGCCGGGACCGCAGGGGCGTTTCCCGCCGGCGCGGTGATCGTGCCCGTCGGCGACGTGGACGGCGACCGGTGCGCCGACGTACTGGTCCGGCTGGGCAACGAGCTCCGGGCCTACCGCCCCGGCTGCGGCGAGGTCGTCGGCGCCTCGTCGCCGTACACGGTGATCGGCCAGGGCTGGGGCCAGTACGACCTGCTGACGTCACCCGGCGACCTCAACGGCGACGGATACATCGACCTGATCGCCCGCCAGACCACGACCGGCGACATCTACTTCTACGCGGGCACGGCGGACCACCACCTCAAGGCACGGGTGCGGATCCAGCTGAACTGGAAGCTGTACAAGCGGATCACCGGCGCCGGTGACCTGAACGGCGACGGACGCGGCGACCTGCTCGGCCAGGACTCCGCCGGTGTCCTGTGGCGGTACTACGGCACCGCCGCCGGCAGCGTGACCAAGCGGGAGCGGGTCGGCGGCGGCTGGAACGCCTACTCCGCCCTCGTCGGCACCGGCGACCTCTCCGGCGACGGCCGCACCGACCTGCTGGCCCGCGACACCGCCGGGAAGCTGTGGCGGTACGCGTCCACAGGAAAGGGCTCGTACAGCAGCCGGGTGCTGGTCGGCTCGGGCGGCTGGAACTCGTTCAAGGGCCTGCACTGACCCGGGCGCGGAAGACAGGGACGGCCCCCGGCGTGAACATCACGCCGGGGGCCGTCCCGTTGTGTGCAGGAGGCAGATCATCGTGCGCGCAGCCCGCTACCACCGGTACGGCGACCCGACGGCGCTCACCGTCGAGGAGGCCCCGGACCCGGCTCCGGGCCCGGGCGAGATACGGATCAGGCTCGCCGCGGCGAGCGTCAACCCGGTCGACTGGAAGGTGCGCGGCGGCGCGGTGCGGGACTTCCTCCCCGTGGACCTGCCGGCGATCCCGGGCCGTGACGCCGTGAGCCTGGTGGACCGGATCGGCGAGGGCGTGCAGGGCGTCGGCCTCGGCGACCGCGTCTTCGGGCTCGGCGGGGTGACGGGCGCGACGGCGGAACTGGCGGTGCTGTCGGCCTGGGCGCCGGCGCCGGAGGCGTGGAGCGACGAGGAGGCGGCCGGGGCGGCCCTGGCCGCCGTGACGGCGCTGAGCGGCCTGAAGGCGCTCGGCCCGCTGTCCGGCCGCACGCTCCTGGTCGAGGGCGCCGCCGGAGGGGTCGGCGGCGCGGCCGTCGAACTGGCGGGCGCGGCAGGGGCCACGGTGGTCGGGACGGCGGGCGCGCACAACCACGCGTTCCTCAGGGCGCTGGGCGCGGTGCCCATGACGTACGGGGCGGGGCTCGCGGAGCGTCTGGCGGACGTGGCGCCGCAGGGGATCGACCTGGTGCTCGACACGGCCGCGTCGGGGTCGCTCGGGGAGCTGGTGGAGATCGCCGGCGACCCCTCCCGCGTGGTGACGGTCGCCGACCACCTGAACGCGGGACGCCTGGGCGTACGGGCGGCCGACGCGGTCAACGACCCGACGTACCTCGCCGAGGCGGCCGCGCTCGGCGCGCAGGGCCGTTACACGCCGCGCGTGGAGCGGACGTACCCGCTGGCGGAGATCGCGGAGGCACACGCCCACTCGGAGGGCGGGCATGTGCGGGGGAAGATCGTGCTGGTGCTGTGACGAGCCTTAAAGGGCTTCCTTGTTGAAGGCGGGGGCCTCACCGGAGGGGGTGACCGGCGGGAGGACGCTCCACGGGAAGTTGATCCACTCGTCGGTGCGCTTCCACACGTACTCGCACTTCACCAGCGACTGCGTCTTCTCGTAGATGACGGCGCTGCGCACCTCGGCGACGGCGTCGAGGCAGAAGTCGCGGACCAGCTTGAGGGTCTTGCCGGTGTCGGCGACGTCGTCGGCGATCAGCACCTTCTTGTCGGTGAAGTCGATCGCGTTGGGGACGGGCGCGAGCATGACGGGCATCTCGAGGGTGGTCCCCACGCCCGTGTAGAACTCGACGTTCACCAGGTGGATGTTCTTGCAGTCGAGCGCGTAGGCGAGACCGCCGGCGACGAAGACGCCGCCGCGGGCGATGCTGAGCACCACATCGGGCTTGTAGCCGTCGTCGGCGATGGTCTGGGCGAGCTCTCGGACGGCGACGCCGAACTGTTCGTAGCTGAGGTTCTCGCGCATGCCGCTCACACCTGCGTCCGGTGGAAGTTGAGGTAGGACCGCGAGGCCGTGGGCCCGCGCTGCCCCTGGTAGCGGGAGCCGTACCGCTCACTGCCGTACGGGTGCTCGGCCGGCGAGCTGAGCCGGAACATACAGAGCTGTCCGATCTTCATACCGGGCCAGAGCTTGATGGGGAGCGTGGCGAGGTTGCTCAGCTCCAGGGTCACGTGACCGGAGAAGCCGGGGTCGATGAAGCCGGCGGTGGAGTGGGTGACCAGTCCGAGCCGCCCGAGGGAGCTCTTGCCCTCGAGACGCGAGGCGAGGTCGTCGGGCAGCGAGATGACCTCGTAGGTGCTGGCCAGCACGAACTCGCCCGGGTGCAGGATGAACGGCTCGTCCCCCTCCGGCTCCACGAGCCGGGTGAGGTCCGCCTGCTCGACCGAGGGGTCGATGTGGGGGTAGCGGTGGTTCTCGAACACCCGGAAGTAGCGGTCGAGACGTACGTCGATGCTGGACGGCTGCACCATGGATTCGTCGTAGGGATCGATCCGCACCCGCCCGGCGTCGATCTCGGCCCGGATGTCCTTGTCTGAGAGAAGCACGCCCCGAGAATACGCAAGGCGCGCGCGACGGCCGAAACCGGCCGTCCCGCGCGCCTGTGCCCTCTGTCTGCGGCTTCGCTGCCGCTGGCTGCCGCGTCGGGTGTCCTGTGCCCCGTGTGTCTCCGCTACCGCTTCTGCAAGGTCACCGGCACGACGCTGCGGAGCCGCGCACAGCGCGGACAACGCAGCAGCCGGCCGGGGCCGAGGCGCTCGGCCTGCTGCATCGGGAACGAGGCGGCGGTGAACACGTGCCCATCGGCACAGCGGACGACGGTGCGCTCCATCAAGTCCAAGAGTCCCTTCCCCAAGAGCCGCGTCTGGCTTGCTGCCCTGACGACAAAAGCCACGTTACGGGATGAAAGGAACGGCACTCCAGGCGGCACCCCGGTCGCGCACAACGCCCTCACCGTACGCCCCGCCGTGTGCCCGCCGCAGCCGCTTCCACACCCTGAAACACCGTCAGGCCCCCGGGTCTTGGACACCGAGGGCCTGCGATGAGGTACAGTGAGCGAGCGTCCGGACCACTCCCGGTGGAGCGGTTCTGGATCTTGCGCGGGTGTAGTTTAATGGTAGAACATCAGCTTCCCAAGCTGAGAGCGCGAGTTCGATTCTCGTCACCCGCTCCACGAAGAAGGCCCAGATCACCGATCTGGGCCTTACTTGTTGTCTAGTCCAATCAGGGGGCGGCGTGCCCTCGGCGTGCCCTAAGTCGAGTCCAGGCCGCCACACCAGCGCCATTCGGGTGCCCAGCAGGCATCAACCTGCCCCGGCGTCCCATATCGCGGGACGCAATTCGTGTGACCTGCGCCACACAGGGCGCAAAGGGTCACCAAGACGCATACGCAAAGGGTGGTTTGCGGGACGGGTGGCGCCCCGGTCTCCGGGCCTGCCTTGACGGGTTTACCTCGCCGACTCGGCAGTACGGTGAACCCGTGACCTCCTTACCGGAAGAATCGCCCTCACTGATCCGTGAAGGCGACCGCGAGGCAGCCGTGCGACGTCTGCAGGAGGCGTACGCGGAAGGGCTCATCCCACACGAGGTGTTGGACGAGCACCTCCACCAGGTGCTCAGCGCCAAGACGCGGAGCGAACTCGCGTCCGCTCTGGTCGCGCTCCCGGAGGAGCAACCGGGAAGCACTGCCACGATCGCCGCCGCCGGTGGGCGGATCAAGCGGCGTGGCGCGTGGCGGGTGCCTCGGGTCCTCAAGGTCGAGTCAGCATATGGAAGGGTGCGCCTGGACCTGTCCCGGGCGGTCATCGAGCACCCGATCGTCGACATCGAGCTGCAACTGGGAACCGGCGGGGCCCGGATCACGGTGCCCCGGGACGCGGTGGTCGACGTCGAAGGACTGAGCACGGGATGGAAGGACCTGCGCTACAAGATCCCGCGACAGCCCCGGCCCGGCGGGCCGACGATTCGAATCTCCGGGGTCATGGGATACGGACGCTTGAAGATTCGCCACGCCCTGCGTTGAAGCCCCGTCCGGTGCTTCGGCCCCGCCGGCGGCGAGTGCAGCACTAGGCGGGTACCAGGTCTCCCAGCGCCTCGCGAAGCGCCGTGCCCACGACAGGTCCCGCCACGGCCACCTGTCGAAGCTCGTCGCCCTTCATGTAGCGGTAGCTCTGCGGAGGGTGGAAGGACCCGGCGGAGCGCAGCGCATTGAGCGATACCGGCTCATCGAAGGAGACAGGATTCTCCATCGTGAGACCGCTCGCCTGCCTCGCGCCGCTCATGTAGGCGTCGTACTCCCGCCGGGTGATCCCGGTCTGTCCCCGATGAGCCGACCAGACCTCGCTGGGCGTGGCGACGTAGATGGCGGCAATGCGCGCCATGCCCACCACCGCCATGGTGGGCGCGGTCGCGTACAAGAGGACGGGCGTTCCCGGAGGCGCGGCGACGCGCTGGCGGCGAACCTCCACCGTCTTGCTGCCGGCCAGGATCGCGTTGGCGAAGCGCGGGTGGACGGACAGCAGCATCGCGCGTTCCGGATCGCTCACGTCGTTCGGTGCCCCTCTTGGTAAACCGCCTGGAACAGCTCACTGCTGATCTTGGACAGCGAGATCAGCGAGCCAGGCGACCACGTTAGCCCCCGGCCCCTGGCCAGCGAGGTCAATCGGCGCAGCGTCACCGGCTTCGGGAAGATCTCAGTGTCCGAGAACCTCAGCGCCATGGCGTGACCGGACGCGTCTGCAGCCCTCTCGACCTCAGCCCGACCATATACGCCCAGGTGTTCGAATTTCGAGAACAGAACATCCGGAGTGTCGATGAGCACCTCGTCGAGCCGCGAGCTGCCCACCACCCTCTGACCCTCTCCCGTGGAGTTGCCGTCGCTGACGTACCAGAGCAGTCGAGCCGGGACGCTCTCTCCTCGACGCTGCGAAGATCGGTAGTAGACGTGTTCCCTGCTGATGCCCAGGGCGTCGCTCCGCGCGATGAGCATGGCCGGGACGTTGAACAGCTCAGTCGACCAGCGCGGCTTGATGGGCACCATGAAGGACGGCAGCTCGGAGTCGATGACCTTGGCCGGCCACCACGCACGCTCCAGCACGGCGGTCACCTCCGCCGGCATGCCGACGTCGAGCACGGTCGCATCGACAGCAAGCTCTCGGGCCAACCCGCCGGCCACCACCTCCACCTCGGCGGCGGTCCCGCACACGTTCACCAGGAGCGCGACGAGCTCGCCGTTGTGCTCGAAGAAGCCGTCGTCACCGGCCGCGGCCCGCGCCGCCTCGGAGGGGTGCGGATCACTGATGCGGACGATCTCGGCCCCGCAATCCCTCCCGAGCCGCTTAAGCAGGAAGAGGAGCTGCCGGGCCAGGGTCTCTTCCAGGGGGTGGCCAGCTGTGCGAAGGACGGGTACAACCAGGGTTCGGCCGTCCAGCGACCACGCGTAGAGGGCGACCGGTCGGCCCTGGCCGTCCCGGAGAAGCTCACGACGCCATGCGATCCCGCCCTCGTTCAGCGACCGCAGCCGCTCAGAAAAGGCTGAGCCGTCGTCAGCGCCCGACTGCTCGAAGAAGGCGACCAGTTCATCCTCCGCGCCCGGCGCCACCTCCGCGGACCGGAACTCCGTCCCCATCAGGTCAGCCGGGCGATACACCTGGGCCTGCCGCAGCTCATCGACGTGAAGCGTCACGGTCGACGGTGAGACGACCCGGACGCGAGCCACCTCCCAGGCCACATCTGTCAGGCGAGACAGCAGCGGATCACGGGTCGCCAGGACTTGTAGACCAGCACACGAGGTCTCGGCCACATACCGCATGCCTCGCAGAAGTGCTGGGTCGGCAGCCAGGCCGGGAACCGCCTGCGTAGCGGCTTGCACCAGTTCGCGGGTTCGCTCCTCCACGGCCGCGGAGCCGGTAGAGAGCTTGTGGAGCCCGGTCAGCGCCGCCTGCTGGTGCTGACGCTCTGCCGTGTCCGTGAGGTCCCGGATCTGATGGACCAACTGCGGGGTGTAGGCAAACTCAACGAGATCCGCCATCCATCCGGCTTCGAGCGCACGGGACTCCTCGGCACCGGTGGTGTCCGTGAGGCCGCGCAGATCGGCGAACACACCATGGTCGACCGTCACCACGAGGAGCGCGTCGCTCTCCATCTCCGTGAACAGGTCCGGATGGCCGAGGTCCAGCCACCAGCCGTCCAAGATCTCCCCGTCACGACCACGCCCACGGACCTCACCGTCCGGAACGAAGCCCAGACTCCTCCACATCCCGCTCAGGTCATAGTCCCGACGGCACTTGGCCTTGATCCCAAGGCGTTGTGGATACCGCTCCTTGATGCCCTCCACCAGACGGCCCGCAATTCCCCGCCCCCGTTCCTCCTCAGCCACACACAGGTGCGCGAGTCGGATACGCGCGCTCCTCTTCGGCAGCCCGAACAGCGCGTAGCCGATCACTTCGCCGGCCTCGACCGCGACCAGAAGGCCACCGTCCTCAGCTGCCTTCTCATAGGCAGGAGGCGTCAGAAGCCCCAGCGTCTTCGTGTACCGGTCCCCCAGGGCTATGGCCTTAACGATCAACTCTTCTTGCGCGGGCGAAACGGACACCAGCTTGATCGCCATTACTACCCCCTCCAGCTGTGGCTGATCGCGACCGGCCACAACTCCCCTGTCACTGCATACAGGGAGAAGCTGATCTCAGTTGCTGCCATCCCTCAAGGGGGCACGAGGGGCGCACGGTGCTGCGGAGACCGTCGCCTGCCTCCAGAGTCCGGCCGATGGAACCGTCCCGCCGGACTCGTAGCCCCGATACCGGTCCGCCTAATTGGCTTCCGACCGATCGGCACCCGCCTCACGCAAGCGCTCGCGCACTTCAGTGTCGATCCCCTGGGCCAGCCTCCGCTGATGCTTGACCGTCGAGTGCTGGTAGATGAGCTGGGCGCGCTCCGAGGACTGGCCGGCGCGCACCATGAGGTCCTTCAGCTTGGCGCCGGTGTCGGCGGCGAGGGTGTTACCGGTGTGCCGGAGGTCGTAGAAGCGGAAGTTGTCGGGCAGCCCCACCTTCGTCCTGGCCTTGCGCCACTTCCGTCCGAACGTCGAGCGGCGGAATGGAGCGCCCTTCTCCCCGACGAAGAGGAGACCATCCGGCTCCTTCTCGGCGAACCACTGCACGTGGCGTCGCAGCTCGGGCAGGAGGAAGTCGGGCAAGTAAACGGTGCGCTTGTCCGCTCGGGACTTGGGATCGCCGGTGACCCTCCTGCCGTTGGTCAGCTCCGGTGACGCATGCGTGATCCGCAGGGAGCATTCGTCGAGATCGACACTGCGGCGGCGCAGTTCAGCCAGCTCCTCGGGGCGAAGCGAGGCGAAGGCACCGAGCAGGACCATCAGGCGCCAGCGCGGACCCATGGCGTCGGCGAGGTCGAAGACCTGCTCCACGGTGGCGGTCGGCCGCTCGTCGGCTTCCTCCCGACCGGCGCCCTTGATCCGGCACGGGTTGGTCCGCAGGAGGTCGTCATCGACCGCGGTCTGCAGGATGGCCTTCAGCAGCCGGTACGACTTGGCGACCGTCGTGGCACCCGTTGCCTTGAGCCGCTCGGCTCGCCAGGTGCGGACGGAAGGCGGTGTGATCTCGTCCAGGTCCTTGCTGCCGAAGACCGGCAGGAGGTGCAGGCGTAGCAGGCCGTCGTAGCGGTCGACCGTGGTCGGGGCCAGACCGCGCTCCTCCATCCAGCGGAGGGCGTACTTCTCGAAGTTGATCGCGCCGGCGTCCGGGTCACGCCAGTGGTCACGCTCGATGTCGGCGCGGACCAGGTTCAGCCAGTCCTGCGCGTCGGTCTTCGTGTCGAAGGTCTCGGGGGCCTTGTGGCGCTGCCCGTCCGGGCCCAGGTAGCGGGCCTGCCATCGACCGGACGGGAGCTTGCGTACGGTACCGAACTCCCGACGACGCTGGAGCTTGCGTGTCGGCATCAGGCGGCCCGCCCGTACCGAGTGCGGGTGCGCCGGGTCGGCTCGACCGTGCGCGCCTCGATGTACTCGGTGACGGCACTCTCGGGGACGCGCACGGGACGTCCGAGCTTGACGTAGCGAATGCGGCGCTCGGCGATCAGACGGCGAACGAAGCGTTCGCCGGTACCGAGCTGTTCGGCGGCTTCGGCCACCGTCAGGAGGCGGTCAGTCATGGGCGACCGCCCCCTTTCGGCTGTGCTGCTGAGTGCAACGGGCCGGGGCTATTGCGAGTCGGTGCAACGGTGAGACTTCCTTACCGAGGTCGAAACTGGAGCGGGCACGGCGGACCGGTGGTGGCTTCAACAGGTCGCGGAGTCCTGGAGCAGGGCGCGGGCCGGGACGCGAAGTGCCTGCGCGAGGGTGAGCAGGTCGTCGACGTCGCAGCGGCGCTGAGCGCGTTCGATGCGGGACAGCATCGTGTTGGACATTGGCCGGCCAAGGGCGGTGACGCGAGCGGCCAGCTCTCGCTGGGAGAGGCCGCGCTCGGTGCGGAGAATTTCGATCGTGCGGGCGGCCCTTATCCCGGCTGCGCCGATTTCCAGTGAACGTGCTGCCATGACTCCAATTCTCGGCTGTGTTCGCCGGTTTGGTTAACCGGCGATCGTCGGCTATGTTGCGCCGCCGTGCGTTTGGCAGGCGGGTGGCCATTTCGTCGATGGGTTCCCTGTGACGGCGGCCCGAGCAGTGCTCGACAGCGTCTCTGACGTGGGGTGTTGTGTTGTAGCTTCGCCACTCACCGGACGTCAACGCCTTGCCGGTGTGATCCTTCTGGCTTGACGCCCAGAACAACTATTTGGTCAACCGCCGATCGTGACCTACCGTTTTCACGCCGCCCTCGCCGCCCCGATTCCCGACGGCCTTTCTGCCGACAGAGATTCGACAGGTCAGGGCTGGACTTGTGCCGCTCGGGTGTGGCTATGTTGACGACACCCCCGGAAAGCGCGACCGGCTCTCAGCCAGCCTCGCGTCCACGGCCGGCCAACTCCCCCGCCTTTGCCGTCACGACCGACGGTGAGCCATGGGTGCCCGCCCATCGGCCACCGAGTGAGGAACACTCCGCTCTTGGCACGGATCCGCACCATCAAGCCCGAAGCCTTCGTCTCCGAATCCCTCGCCGTCGTCACCCTGACCGCCGAGCGCACCTTCTTCGGCCTGCTCACTCAGGCCGACGACCAAGGCCGCTATCGCGACCACGCGGCGATCATCGCCGGTCAGCTGTGGGTTCTGCGTCCGGAGCACACTCCCGCCGAGGTCGAGAAGGATCTCGCCCAGCTGGCCGACGCCGGCCTGGTCTGCCGGTACAAGGGCCCGGACGACAAGCGCTACCTGCACATCGTCACGTGGCACAAGCACCAGAAGATCAACCGGGCCAGCAAGAGCCGCATCCCGGCCTGCCCTCGCCACAACGATCCGAACGGTGCCCCGGGCGGCACCAAGACTGTCGAGGCCGTGGCACCCGCGCCGTCCGTAACGCACGGAGCCGTCGCGGACCATGCGCCGAACCCTCACGGAGGTGACAGTGAAGGGGCACGGAACCCACACGATCCCTCGAACCAAACGGAAACCACCAACAAAACCGCAGGTCAGGAGGCAGTTAGTGAGCCCTCACCTGAACCTCATGGACTCGTGCTTGAGGCCGCGGTGACACCTCACGGTCCGGATCTAGGACCTAGGATCATGGATCTAGGATCTACCCCTTCGGGGGGCGCAAGCGCCCCCGCGGCCAGCACCGTCTCGGCCAAGCAGCTCATCGCCGAATACAGCGCGGCATGCGCCCACCGCCCGCCCCAGGACGTCCTGGGCCATCTCGGCCGAGAGGTGCGCAAGCTGCTCGCCGAAGGCATCGCTCCCGACCACATCAGGGCAGGGCTCGTCCTCCACAGGACCAAGGGCAAGCACCCCAGCATCCTGCCGAGCCTGGTGCACGAGGCCATGAACGCCGCCCTCGCCCAGCCCGTCATCCACAGGCCGTGGACAAACCCCGCCGACGCCGAAGCCGCCTACGGAGAACAGCTCTGACCTCCACCCTCACCCGCGAACCCCAGCCCGTCGGCCTGCTCGCCGACCGTCTGAACGGCATACTGGCGGGCCGCGGCATCGACCCCGGCGCCGTAGCCACGGAGCCGCCCGCCGAACCCGTCACCGCCTTGGAGCTGGCCGACGCCCGCATCCCGGCCCGCTACCGCCGCGCCCTCGCCGACCACCCTCAGATCATCACCTGGGCCGACCACATCGCCCATGCCGGACGCCCCGGCCCCAGTGGGCCCGGCATCGCCGAGGGTCCCTCCCTGCTGATCGCCGGCCCCACCGGCACGGGCAAGACGCATCAGGCGTACGGCGCCGTCCGGGCACTCCTCACCCGCGGGGTCCGCCTGCGCTGGGAAGCCGTCACCACCGCCGACCTGTACGCCCGCCTGCGTCCCCGTGCCGGCCACGACGCCGAACGCGACCTGCAGACCCTGGCCCGCAGCCCACTGCTGCTCCTGGACGACCTCGGTGCGGCCAAGACCAGCGAGTGGACCGAGGAGCTGACCTACCGGCTCATCAACCACCGGTACGAGCACATGCTCCCCACCCTCATCACGACCAACCTCCCCACCGCCGAGCTGCGCACCACCCTCGGTGACCGCGTCGCTTCCCGCCTCGCGGAGATGACCGACCGCGTCATCCTCAAGGGCCCTGACAGACGACGTCACCGCTCCCCCTGACGATGGAGGAAGAAGACCGGACGACGGAAGGGCAGTCTGCGAGCGCGCGTCCTTTCACCAGGAGGACCGGCCGCGTGCCGCGTCGAGGACCGAGCGAGGGTGTCGGGGACCAGTCCTCAATGGCCGGGGACCGGATGGCACATGCGAGGACCGAGCATCCCGGTCCCGGGACCGTGGCCGCCCGAGGTGGGGACCGGTCCTCACCAGACATCGGGGACCGGTCCCGTACGTCTCGGGGACCGGTCCCCGACGGTCCCGTCGGACACGAAAACGGTCTCCTGGCAAAGCAGCAGGTCACAGCCCCCAGGTGGGCGGAAACAACGGTCCTGCACCGCGAATGACAGTCAATCGTGAGGGAGGACCGAGCCCTGCCGGGTCCCGGTCCTGCCGAGGACCGAAGACCCGCACAACGCGGTCCGCGGTCCCCAAGCGTGATGCGCAGAGGAAGAGAGGACCGGTCCTCGCGGACCGCTCCAACCTGGAGCCCACCCCACACGGTCCCGTAACGAGCCCGCCCGGTGCCAGCCGCGCACGGCCGCCGCTACGGGTTCTCACCGTGGAACACCCACCCAGAAAAGCGACCCATGCACCAACCACATCAGCACACTCCTGACGACGTGCGTCAGGGGGCCACCATCTCAGCCTCCGACGGGTCGGGTAGCCGGAGCCCATCGCTGGGCCCCGGCCCCCTCAGAACCGGACGTGCGCCTTTCAACGCATCCGGCTCAAGCAAGCCGCGAGGGCTCCGCAGGGCGGATACTTACGGTCCGATTTCCGTCGTTTACATGATGCTGACGGTGACAATCGGCGTGCACGAGGCTGAGGTTGGCTCGTTCATCCGTCCCGCCGTGTCTCCGGTAAACGAGGTGGTGCTTGTTGAGCACCTTCCTCGACGCCGCGAACCAATCGATCCACTCGCGCAGATTGTCCGGCTCGTATTCAGCTCCGTCGATCAGCGCCTGACGGCAGAGGGGACACACGCCCCTCTGCCGCGCCGCCAGGTACAAACTGGTCTTGTCCATAGGCGGCGGCGCTTTGATACGGCGACGCGCCCGCCAGTAGCCGGTCAGGGCCGGATCGTCCGGAGACGACGCCCCTTTGACCGCGTTATGCCGGGCGTAACGGGTCCAGGCGAACTTCTGGAGGTAGGCGCCACTGGAGTGGTCGCCGAATACCCAGTTGTCCCGCCTGGCCTTGTTGAACCGGCCGAAATAGTGGCGCTTGATCCACAGCCCCGAGCGGTTCTCGTGGCCACGTTTCGCCCACTTGTAGAGCAGCGTGAACATGCAGAAATCCATCGAGCAGAACACCCGATGCGACGCCACACCCCGGTAGTACGCCGTCCAACCCCGCACGATCGGGTTGAATTTGGCGATCACGGCCTTGGCCGGAGCGCCCCGGAGGGCGCGCATTTCGGTCCGGAGCCGTTTTCGGAGCTTGTTGCACGCCTCTTTACTCGGCCTGATGACCAGCGTCTCTCCGTGCTTCTTCACGGAGAAGCCCAGGAAGTCGAACCCCTCACCGAGGTGGACGACCCTGGTCTTCTCCTCGTTGAAGCGAAGACCTCTGGGCGCAAGCCAGTTCATCAAATCCTCTTTGACTCGGAACGCTTCTTCCTTGCTGTGGCACAGCGCCACGAAGTCGTCGGCATACCGGATCAATACGGGAGTTCCGGCGACGACGCAGAATTCACGCCCTCTGCGCGTGTCGCGCCTGGCTCCCGCGGCCTCTTCCATCCCCTGCAGTGCGACGTTCAGCAGCAGCGGGCTGATGACACCGCCCTGAGGAGTACCCTCCTCGGTCGGCGTCCAGCGTCCACCTTCCATCACGCCGGCCCGCAGCCATGCCCGGATCAGGTCCCTGGCGGGGAACTGACCGATCATGGCGGTCAGGTGGTCGTGACTGATGCGGTCGAACGCGCCCTCCAGGTCCGCGTCCAGCGCCCACAGGCGCTTGGCCAGCCTGCCCCTGCCGAAGGAGCGGATGGCCGCGATCGCGTCCTGACAGCCGCGCCCGGGCCGGAAACCATACGATTTCGGCTCGAACCGCGCCTCCCACTCGGGTTCCAGCGCGTTCTTCACGCGGGCCTGGAGCACACGGTCACGGATGACCGGGATACCGAGCGGGCGCTGCTTCCCGTTCGCCTTGGGGATGTACACGCGCCGGACCGGCTGGGCCTTCCACGGGGTGTGCGTCCGGTGGCTCTCAGCCGCCAGCCAGGCCCTCCCCGCAGGGGTGAGGGCCGTTTCCCCGTCGATTCCAGCCGTCCGGCGACCCCTTGCTCTGCTGGGTCACCCGCTTCACGCTCACCAGCGTGTTGCTGCGGCTTCTCAGCATGAGCTTTTGCAAGTTACGGACCCGCTTGAGGTCCCCGTCCTGCGTCGCCTTGAAGATCCGCCGCCTCAGCCGCCGTACGTTCTCCTCGCACTCGGCCCAGTCGATGCTGTGCCACGCGAGTTTCCCGCCCTCCGGTCCGTTCGCCTCGGACGCGCGGGCAGTCGCATCTGCCGCTGTGGTACTCAAGCACGCCTCCGGCATCCAACTTGTCCTTCGGTTCCGGCGCCTTTGAATTGGGGCTTCAAAGGCTCACCTGATCCACGTGGGCGCCCTTTCGGGCCGGGCCACCAGGGCCCGTATCCGGCGGGTTATGGCGGACAGCGGGTGGAGAGCCACCGCCCGTTTTCCCCTGACCTTTCGGCCTACCGGCCTTCGCTTCTTGGATCATCCTGTTCCTGCTGGGGAGTTGGGCCTCCCTTGCGGTCGGCTTACCGGTCATTCCGGACCCCATCAGGGTTTCCGTGTTCCGCACGCAGAAGATGCGGCTGGGGTGGGCGCCCCCTCTACCCCGTGGCCAGCGGTGTCCCACTACCGGTGTTGCTTGCACCGGAAGCCGCCTGTGCCTTGCAGCACCGGGCCCGACCCTGCCGAGAACCAGCCATCGCAGGGGTTCCATATGACGAGGCATTAACCAGGGGTTCACGCGTGTTCGCCCGTCCAGCCTTCCCCTTACCTGTGGCCCCTCGATGGCCGAGGCGCCCTTGGGCGTGAACGCTCAGCTTCACACCCCGCCGTTACCAGCGACGCATGTGAGCGCGGGGACGGAAATCGGGACACTAATCCGGAGGAAATCTCTTGTCTGAATCTCTCCACGAGACGGACCTCACTTCTCAGCGTGCGGCCTCACGTCGCACAGCAAGTTGGTGCAAGAGCATTGCTCCCGACGGGAGCAATGCTCTTGCGTCTCCCGCCCCGAGAGCGGCGGTCCCGGAAGCGACCGAGGACGGATCGCAAACCGGCGGGGAAGAGCTACACGCGAACCACAGCATCGACTGCGCGCGCACCTCTCCGTCGCAGCCCCGCATACAGCAGCGCCTGCGCGACGAGAACAAGCGCCTGCACCAGCCCAGCTGCCGCATGAACGACGCCGAGTACCAACTGCTCGCCCGAGCAGCCGCCACGTGCCACATGAGCATCGCCGGCTTCCTCGCCCGCTCCGCTCTCGACGCCGCCCACGACCTCGGCCGTACCGCCGCGGACATCGCAGGCGAGCGAGAGATGCTGCACGAGCTGTTCGCGCTGCGGCGCCACCTCGGGCAACTCGGCAACAACCTCAACCAGGTCGCCAGGGCGCTGAACTCCGGCGCCGACGCATCGCAGGCAGAGGCGGTCCTCGCCACCGTCCAGCGCGCCGCCAAGCGCGTCGACGCCTTCACCCAGCACCACTTGGACAACAGGACAGCCGGGTGATCCCCCGCGTCCACGCAAGAGGCACGCGCACCATCGGCCTGCTCCACTACTTGTACGGGCCCGGCACGCACGAAGAGCACACAGACTCGCACCTGGTGGCCGCCTGGGACAGCCTCGCCCCTGATCCCGGGCGCGACTCCGATGCCACGTACGGCGATCTCCAGCGGCTGCTCGACCAGCCGGTCAACGCCCTGCCGAAGAACCGCCGGCCCGCCGAGCACGTATGGCATCTGTCGGTACGCGCTGCTCCTGAGGACCCGGTCCTGTCGGACGAGCAGTGGGGCGAGATTGCGCGCCGAATGGTCGCCGCCACCGGCATCGCTCCCGACGGTGACGACGCCGCCTGCCGCTGGGCAGCGATTCGGCACGCCGACGACCACATTCACATCATCGCCACCGTCGTACGAGAGGACGGCCGCCAAGCCCGTATCCGCCAGGACGGTAAGCGTTCCCAAGCGGAAGCCCGCGTGATCGAGATCGACTACGGGTTGCGCCGCCTCGCCACCGGCGATGGCACCGCAGCCCGTCGTCCGACCAGCGCCGAACGGCACAAGGCCCAGCGGGAAGGCCGGGAGCGCACAGCGCGGGAGGAACTTCGTGAGTCCGTGCGCCGGGCAGTGGCCGGTGCTGCCTCGACGGACGAGTTTTTCGACCGCCTGGCCGCCGCCGGTCTGCTGATCCGCAAGCGTCTCGCGCCCTCCGGCGATCTCCTCGGGTACAAGGTCGCCCTCCCTGATGACCGGAACAAGGACGGCGAGCCGGTCTTCTACTCAGGCTCCAAGCTGGCGCCCGACCTGTCCCTGCCCCGTGTCCGCGAACGCTGGAGCCGGCCCTCGGAGACGCCCACCGCCATCGACGGTTCATGGCCGGATCAGCCTGCACTGCCGCCCGTGACAGGCCCCGCGTTCGCGCGGCGGCGGGCCGCGGCTGCCACGTGGCAGGCCCTGCTGGTGATCGACCACGGCGACGACGGCACCGCAGCAGCCCAGATCGCCGCGACCGGAGAGGTCCTGGACGCGCTGGCCAAGACCTCCGCCGCCCACACCCGGGCCGAACTGCGCGAGGCAGCCTCCGCGTTCGAGCGCGCGAGCCGCTCCCACGTGAAGGCGGTACGCGGGCACGACCGGGGCCTGCGACAAGCCGCCCGTGATCTCGTCCACAGCGGGCCGGTCCTGGGCCGGGGCGAAGACGGCGCCTGCACGGCCATGCTCATCGACATGGCCGTCTTCGTCGTGACCGCCGCGGCAAAGTGGCACGCCAGGAAGCATCACACCCAGCAGGCCACAGCAGCCCAGCAAGCCGCCGAGCACCTCCGCGCCGCCTACCAGGCCGCCTCAGTCCAGCCCATGACCGCACTGAGCCAGCGAGGCCGGCGGCTGACTCAACGTGTTCGGCAACAGCAGGCGAACCTGCTCCACCAAGTGCTGCCGGAGCTGGCCGACCAGATCCAAGCCGAGTCCGGTTGGCCCGCCTTGGCCGCCACACTGGACGACGCCCGGAGGGCCGGCCATGACCCGGCCGCCCTGCTGACCGAAGCCACGGCACGGCGCGAACTACGCTCCGCCGGATCCATGAGCGACGTCCTCGTCTGGCGCCTGCGCCGCAGCGCTCACCTGCCCGCACTACCCGACGACCGCAACGCCACGGCCCTCCGAGCCAACCGGCACACCTCGCACTCGGCGCCCACCACGCAGTCGGTGCCCGGCCCGACAGGGAATGATCCCCGCCGTGGGCGCTGACGACCGCGTCCTGATCACCTGTACCGGGCCACGGTGTACGCGGTAGGCCCGTGCAAGGTGCCTGCTCCGATCCCGTCGGTGATCTGGAGGACGTCGAAGCCGGCGAGCGTCGCGTACAGCTCCAGCTCACGCGGCCCGAGAACACGCCGACGGATCACGTCCCGTGTTTCTTCACCAGAGTTGAACACCCACTGCCGACGCATGGTGTTCATCTGGGTCCGCAGGTCCCACTCATAGCTGATGGTCACGTGGGCCGTGCCCGATCCGGTCTCGACCTCTGCTTCCTGCGGCTCATCACGCTCGATCGGCGCTACGGAACAGCAGAGTACAAGGAGCGTCCCGGGACGGGCGTGCGCTGCGAAGGTCCGGAAGACCGCCTGGATGTCCTGGTTGTCGTGCACGTAGGAGAGGGAGTTTCCCAGGCAGGTCAGCACGTCAGCGGTATGGTCGAGTCGGATGGTGCGCATGTCGCCGAGGCGGATGTCGAGGCCGGGCCGTGTGCGGCGGGCGTAGTCGACCAGGCCGGGCTGGAACTCGACACCGATGCAGTCGAAGTGGCGGGCCAGCAGCTCCAGGTCTCTCCCGGTTCCGCAGCCCAGATCCAGCAGAGTGCGGGCGTCCGGGCGGTGCCGATGGACGAGCGCCCGACAGCTGCTCGCGCTGGTGCTGTCAGACTGCACTCTGTCGTACAGGGCGGGGTCTCGGTAGAAGAGGTTGGAGGCTGCCAGGTGTCTGGATTCGGCGATGTCCAGGCCGCTCATGCGAGGCTCCGCAGTCCGACTTCCAGGGCGAGTGTGTCGCACAGCAGGTCGGGCACCGCGGGAGTCCGCTCGGCGTGGTCGCGGGCCCGGCTGAGGGCGTCGGCATCAACGTAGCCGAGATCGATCAGCAGGGAATCGGTCAGCATCTCGTCCAGGAGAGGGAGCCCGTAGGTGCGCAGTCCCGACTCCATGACCGCGAGGAAGTTCTCCGGCTCGGTCGGAGCCGCGACGGACTCGGGCAGACCCGTCCGCCGAAGTCGGTCGCGGAACATCCTCTTGTCGCGTTTGTACTCGTACGGCAGCTGTTCCATGAAGCGGATCATCCGGGGGTGGACGAGCGGGGCCACCGGCCAGATACCGAGTCTCACGTACGCCGGATTGTGCAGGCCGAATGCCATGAGCGTCGGCACAGGCAGGACCGGGATGGGAGCGAGGTTCTCGTTCACCTGGGCCAGCGCCGCGGTGGCCTTGTCGCCGAGCCATGGCACCGGCTCCATCGGCGGGAGTCCGGCTTCCGTACGCGAGTGGTGGGCGTTGACCTCGTCCCCGCCGCCACCTGTGAAGATCAGCTCGCAGCCGTGTGCGGCCACGTGCCCGCGCACGACGTCGAACGCTTCCTGGTAGAAGGCGCCTGCCGGATCGTGCGGCCGTCTGCGTTCCCTCACGCCACCAGGCACGAAGGGCGGGTGCTGATCGCCGGCACGGCGGTGTCCCGCAACCCCAGGTGATCCACCAGTGAGCGGCGCCGGTCTCGCTGGAGCTGGCCGATCCGGCCGCCCATGAGCAGCCCCATGGTGTGCACGGAGCCGAATCCGGCCGCGACGGCGGACAGTGCCACGTTGGCCGAGTCCGCTCCGCCTGACACCTCGACGCCGACGCGGCCAGCCGTCGATCGCCACTCGGCCACGGCCTCGGTGAGCAGTGCGTCGAACACGGTCACGGGGTCCACTCCGCTACGGAGGCTGCGGGGTTCCAGGACGTGTTGGGCGGGCTCGGGGTAGAGGATGGAGAGCCCTGCCGGCGTGAAGACCGCGGTAGCGCGTTCGGTGAGTCGGTACACGCCGTCGAAGAGGGTGTCGGTGCTGTAGCGGTGTTGGCGGCTCAAGGTGCGGGCGACCGCTCGTGGATTGAGCTGGTCAGGTCGCAGGTGCGGCCGGAGGTCGACGATGTCCCAGGACCCGAAGATCTCGTCGCCGACAGCTGTGAGGTACAGCGGGACGGTACCCAGCATTCCCGCCGAGACCTGGATCTCGTCGGGCCGGACGAGCAGCGACGTGTAGTCGGCTTCACCGTCTCTGTCTTCCCGCACCAGCACACAGACGCTCGATCCGTCGCCCGGTATGAGGTCCGCGACCAGGACGGTTGCGTGAGCGGGTCGGATCCAGCTCTCCCCCTTGACCCAGCGGTCTGTGTCCCATCGCCAGCCGGCGTCCCGGGTGTCTGCCAGTCGCACACGAAACGAGAGCACTCCGCTCCCCTCCTCTACGGAGCGGCGGAGCAGGACGCCAGGCCCTGCTCCGCCGCGTTCACCGGCCGGTCAGCTGCAGTGGTCGCCGTTGTCGCCGCCGCCGGGCATCTTGTCGAGCAGCGCCGCGTCCATGCTGGGGACGCCGGTGACCAGGTCTCCCGTGAAGAGTTCGTCGATGATCATGGCTGTTCCTTCCTCCTGCGGAGTGGGTGGACGGGCCCCGCGAGCTGCGGAGCCCGGACCCGTCCCTGCCGCCGGCGTTCACGGCGAACTGGACGGGAGCTCGTTGGGTGGGGGCCCGCTCTGGCCGAGGGGAGAGAGCGGCTGAGCCCTTCCCCGGTGGGGACCGGGTCTTCCCGAGGGCTCGCTCGGCCAGAGCGGGAGTCGGTAGGTCTGGAGCGGACCGGTGGTCTCTCTCAGTCGGGGGCGAGGTGCCACAGAGCCCAGGCGACCGGGGTAGTAGAGACGATGATCAGGGCCGACGGCAGCCACTGCCGCCAGCCATAGGGGCGACCTCGCCTGCTGCGCCGCCGGCTCACCATCCCCGGGACACCGCCACCACGATCGATCCCCCGAGCACCATGACGCACGCGATGTACATGACCTGAGCCGTGACCTGGCCTTTCACCGCGCGCCCTGGTCCTTGCCACACTGTTGCCCCACGGTCGGCGCGAGGCCAGGTCGGCCGACGAAGACGCGTCGTGCTCGTTCCTGGTCGGGCAGGGTGGCGCCGATCCGGCACACCGGCGGCTCGGCCGGGGTTTGGTCAGCCATCGTTCTGGTCCTTCTTCCGGGTCGCGCGGTAGACGTCGGCGAAGCGTCTGGTCAGCGCGCCGACGTCGCGCATGTACTGGTAGGCGATGAAGTGGGGGGACTGCTCCGTCGGCCGACGCGTCAGGTCGAGGACCCGGTAGCCCTCCCGGAACAGCGCCTGGACGGCCGGGTCCTCGTCAAAGCCGAGTTCCTCGGCCATCAGCACTCTCAGGTGGCTGACCAGGTCTCGGGTCGTGGCGTCGATCACCGGGCGCTCGGGCATCGACAGCCGGATGGCCAGCGCTGTCTCCACGGCCTCGTCGACCGCCTCCAGGACAATCGACGCTCCAGCCACCTCGGACGACGTGACGCTTCCTGCTGCCATGTCCGCACCCCTTCTCCGGCCTCCACCGTTGTCGTTTCTGACAACGTCCAGAAAAGCGGCTCGCGTTGGCGCAGACCACGGCATCCACGGGCCAGTCCTGGGACACTTCTGGGACAGCCCGGTGCCGTCGGGTTAGACGCGGGTTGATGCGTGGAAAGGGGGCGGCATGGGGCTTGCGGAGAGGCGCAGGGCGCTGGGCTACAGTCAGGAAGAGCTCGCGCACGCCCTCGGCGTGGACCGACGAACCGTCGGCCGCTGGGAAGGCCGCACCACCACGCCGCAGCCGCCGCTGAGACCACGGCTGGCCGAGCTGCTCCACCTCGACCTTGACGAACTCGACGCGTTGGTGGGACAGCCACAAGCAGTCCGACCGGAGTCGGCAGGGCCGCCGCCTCGCGACCACCATGGCTCAGGGGACCTCGACGACATGATCCGACGCCAGTTCCTGCGCGCCATCACCGTCACCAGTGCCCTGGTGGCCCTGCCCCCCGATGAGGGCGCAGCCCTCGCGGAGGGCGCGCTGCGCGGGATGTCCGATGACTTCCTGCGCATGAACGGACACCTGTGGCAGGTCTACCAACTCGCCCGCGCCAAGCGTTCCGTCTACCCGGTCGTCCGCGACCAGCTCACCGCCCTGAACGAGACCCTCGGCGGACGGCCCGAGGTCGAAGCACAGGCCCTGTGCGGCGCGGCCGGTGACCTCTTCCAGCTCGCCGGAGAACTGGCCTTCGACGGCAACCGCTACACCGACGCCGCCGCCTCCTACACGCTCGCCGCCTCTGCCAGCCAGGAGGCGAAGTCCTACGACCTGTGGGCGTGTGCCCTCGTCCGCCACGCCTACGTCGATCTGTACGAACGCCGGTACGCCGACGCGGTCGGCGCGCTGTCGGCCGCAGAGAAGGTGGCAAGGCGCGGGGACGGTTCCCTGTCCACCCGCTACTGGGTCGCTGCCGTCCAGGCCGAGGCGTACGCCGGCCTCGGCGACCTCTCCGCCTGCGAACGCGCCTTGGACGAGGCGGAGAAGGTGACCGGCCTGAGCGGGGCGGCCCACAACGGTGGCTGGCTGCGTTTCGACGGCTCCCGCCTCGCAGAAGAGCGTGGCGCGCGCTACCTCCAGCTCGGTCGGCTCGACCTCGCCGAGAAGGCACTCAGCAGCGCGCTCAGCCAGGACATCCTCGCTTCCGGCCAGTCCTTCCGCCGACGCGGTGCGGTCCTGACCGACCTCGCGGCCGTCGGCGCCCGGCGCCAGGACCCCGACCAAGTAATCGCCTACGGCGGGGAGGCGCTGCGACTCGCCCGCACGACCTCCTCGGGTTACGTCGCCCGTAAGCTTCTGGGGTTACGAACCGACCTCGGCCCGCTCACCCGCGACGCTCGTGTGGCGGAGCTGGGCGCCGAGATCGACGCACTGTGCACGACGTGACGAGAGGGGAAGGCATGTCGCAGTCCGAGGGCGCCCGACTGTTCCGCGAGGCTTGGATCACCGGAGTGCGCAAGCACTTCCCCGGCGAGCCCAAGCCCGGTTACGTCACCCCCTGGGAAGAGACACCCGAGTGGGAGCGCCAGGCCGCCGGCGCCGTCCACGACCAGGTGCGCCAGTTCCTCGACCTCAGCGACCGCCACGCCTCCCGCCTCACCCGCGAGCAGAAGAGCCGCTTTGTCGCCACCTGCTGGACCGCGCAGATGTACAAGCACTTCGAGAACCCGAAGCCGGGCTATGTCGCCGACTGGGCTGCCCTGCCCGACTGGCAGAAGGAGACCGACGCGGACATCTTCGAGGCGATCGAGGACGCTCTGAAGTAGTCGCACGGGACTGCCATTCAAGTCGGCCTGCGCAACCGCCGGGCTTCCTACGGCGTCGATCGGCCCTCCCTTCGCGGCTCGTTTCCGACCGCCGCGTCACGGTTCAGCTCCTGTGGGACCGGCGCGGCGAGGGGGCCGGACAGCGGGCGGATCCTGCTGAGCATGCGCGCGGCTCCGAACTGTTCTGCGGGGTTTCTGGTTGTCCCTTTTCGGGACGGGCGTCATGTCCCGACTCGGGACAAACCTCTTGTCCCGACTCGGGACGGGCTTCCTCCCCCACGACCGCCGAGGCTTTGACTGTCACCATCGTGGCCAGCCCGTCAGCCGCTGCAACACCGTCGTAGCCGTAAACAGTGTGCTCGCCGTCCTGACGGTCGGCGACGACGCCTTCATCGAGCAGCATCCCGGGGATCCCGCCACCTGCTGGCCTCGCCGTCCTCGTCACGGTCCTGGCCGCGTCCGTGGTCCTGAGCATCCGACGCCCGTGCCCGGGCGGAGCTGCGCTCCTCGCGGACCGGGGCGAGGACGGCGCTGAGTACGGCTCGCCGGAGACGAGCCGACCAACCGCCCGGGAGACACTGCGTCTGGACAGACAGCGGGATGACGACTGCCCCTGGTCCGGACATACCTGGCTGGCCCGTGGGCCGTGCCCGCGCGGTGTGCGCCGACTGCCCCGGTGCCGTGCGAGCAGGGCCGCGTCGGAGCACCATCGACGGGAAGGCAGCCACTGGAGGGTCCGTGCGCGATGCGGTGGGTGATGACGTGGGGCCGTGGCCGGCGGACGAACCGGGTTTCTGGCGGCAGGTCGTCGAGCGGCTGGGCACGGCGGTGCTGGTGCTGGACACAGCCGGACGGGTGATCGCCGCGAACCCGGCGGCCGAGCGGCTGCTGGGCCGCACCGCCGCCGCGATGCGGGGCGCCGACGCACACGATCTGCTGCACCGGGACGCGGACGGCAACAAGGTGCCGCGAGACCGGTGCCCACTGCTCCACGCGCTGGCCGAGGGGCAGGGGGCGCGAGGGGAGGGCGGCACGTATCTGCGCGGTGACGGTCGTCTGCTGGCTGTCTCCTGGTCCGCGTCCCCCTTGACGGAGGACGGCTCCGTGCAAGGCATGGCATTGCTGTTCACGGACGCCACGGGGGACCGCCGCGTCCATCGGGAGCGAACGGCGCGCACGCGCGCCTTGGAGGACCTCAACGAGCGGCTGTCCCTGGTCGCGGAGATCACGGACGTCCTGGGGCAGACTCTGGAGACCGACGAGGCGCTGGCCCGCCTGGTGCGGCTGCTCGTGCCCCGTCTGGCCGACTGGGCCGCGGTGGACCTGCGGACCGGTTCCGGCGAGGTCCACCGGGTGACGGTGACCGGTCCGGAGGGACGGGACGCCGGATTCCAGGGCCGGAGCGTACTCGGCGCGGAGGGAGCCGGTGAGGGGGAGGACTCGCCGCTGGGCCGTGCGCTGACCGGGGGCGAATCCGTGCTCCAGGACCGGGTGGCTGCCGTCACCCCGGCCGCCGCACATCCGCCTCTGGTGGCTCTCCACAGTGGCTTCCTGGCCGCGGTGGGTGCGCGCTCCGCCATCACGGTGCCGCTCGGCGCCCGGGACCGGATCACCGGGGCGCTGACGGTGGTGCGCACCGACCCGGCGCATCCCTTCGACGAGGACGACCTGGCGGCAGTGAGTGACGTCGGCCGCCGGGTCGGCGTGGTCATCGACAACACCCGCCGCTACGGCCGTCAGCGCGCCGTCGCCGAGGCGATGCAGCGCAACCTGCTCGCCCCGCTGCCGCAGCACGGCCATCTCCGGCTGGCCGCCCGCTACCAGCCCGCACCTGCGGGCTCGCAGGTCGGTGGGGACTGGTACGACGCCTTCATCCTGAAGGACGGCGCGCTCGCCCTGGTCATCGGTGACGTCGTGGGCCACGACCTGACCGCGGCGGCCGGTATGGCCCAACTGCACGGCATTCTGCGTTCGCTGGCCTGGGACCACACGGGACCGCCCGGCGCCGTCGTCGACCGCCTCGACGCCGCCATGCCGGTCATCACCTCCGTCCCGCTGGCCACCCTGATCCTCGCCCGCGTCGAGGGCGACCCGGACACGGGACCGTGGACGCTCCGCTGGACCAGCGCGGGGCACCCGCCCCCGCTGCTCCTCTCCCCGGACGGCACCGCATGCTTTCTTGAAGCCGGCCAGGGGCTGCTCCTCGGCACCGGATCCGTCGGCGACGCGGACCGACCGGACGCCACGCATCCCCTGAAGCCCGGCTCCACCCTGCTGCTGTACACGGACGGGCTCGTCGAGACACCGGGCAGCGACCTCGACACGGGCCTGGACCGGCTGCTCCGGCACGCCCTCACTCTCGTCCACGAACCGCTGGACAGGCTGTGCGGAAAGGTCCTCGCCCACCTGCCGCCCGGCAGCACCGACGACGTGGCTCTGCTCGCCCTGCGTGTACCGCCGCCATGAGACGTGGTGGCCGTCGGACCGGGCCGGTGCCGCGGAGGCGCCCACCATCTGCCACGCCACTGATGACCTGCTGTCACGCCGCCTTTACGCGCCGAGGAGTAGTCTGAGGAGACCGAGGGCATCAGGCACGCCGGTGGCGGACCGGCTCCACCCTGGTATCCACCGGCGTTCGTCACGCGGAAGGGTCTCCCCCTTCACCCCGCATACGCCCGCCGACTCCCTTCCCGCGAACTCGCGGCGGTCGTCGGCGTTTTTTCCGGCAAGAGCGGCCAGGCACGACCTCCAGCACCCGGATCCACCGGCCACGTCCGGCGCTGCCCGACAGCCCGCGGACCGTCGGCCGCCGTGCCCTGCCGAACCGGCCGGCAACCACCTCGTCAGAAAGAACCCACGTGATCACCACAGTCCCCACCGCACCGTCCACCCCGCCTCCGCCCCCGCCCCTGCCCCTCGTCCGCCTGCGTCTCGCGCCACACGGCGCGCTGCCGCGCCGGATCGACGGGGTGTGGTGGCCGTACTCCCGCGATCTTCTGACACAGCTCCCGAAGATGCTCGCCGCGCTGCCGAGAGCGTGGGGCGACATCACCGGCGTCACCGTGGACGCCGCGGCCTGGTCGGCGGCACCGGGGCGCATGTTCGTCGCCAACCAGGTCGTCCGCCTGCACAAGGCCCCCGCCTCTCCGCACGCTCCGGACCGGGTCGTGCTGCTCTCCCCCGGGCTCGGCCGTTGGGATCTGCAGGTGATCCCGCCGGACGCGACGGAGGAAGCAGCCGCTCTCCTCACGGCCGCCGCCCTGGACGACCGGCGGCCCGGCGCCGACGGAGAAGCCCGGCCCCCGACCCCGACGGCGGCGGCAGGTCCCCACGGCCGTGTGGGGCCCACCGGGCGGGGCACCCGGGCCCCTCGGTGGTAGGAGCCGCCGCGGGCACGTCCATGTACGCACCCGCTCCCCGCGCCCAACTCGCCCTGGGGCCGCCCCGAGTCATCCGCCCGCTTCTGAGAGAGACGTCCTCATGACCATGGCCACCACCACCGCCACGCGCTCCGACACTCCCGGCAGCGACTTCGCCCGGCTGTCGAAGAAGATCGCGGACGCCGGACTGCTGGGGCGCCGCCCCGGCTACTACACGTTACGCATCACCGCCGTGACCGGGCTCTACGCCGCCGGATGGGCCGCGTTCATCCTCGTCGGCGCCTCCTGCTGGACACTGGCGATCGCCGCGTTCCTGGCCGTGATGTACGGGCAAGTCGCCCTGGTCGCCCATGACATGGCCCACCGGCAGGTGTTCCGCCGCCGCCGGGCCAGCGAGTTGTCCGGACGGATCGCCGGCGCGTCGATCGGCATGAGCTACGGCTGGTGGCAGGACAAGCACACCCGTCACCACGCCAACCCCAACACCGAGAACCTCGACCCCGACATCGGACCCGACCTGCTCGTCTGGTCCCCGGACCAGGCCCGCGCCGCCACCGGACTGCCCCGCCTGCTCGGCCGCTGGCAGGCGTTCCTCTTCTTTCCCCTGCTCACGCTGGAGGGCTTCAACCTGCACGTGGCGAGCTGCAGGGCCATGGCCAACCGCCGCCTCAAACGCCGGGCGGTCGACGGCGCTCTGCTCCTGGGGCACTGCGCCGTCTACCTGGCCGCCCTGTTCTGGGTCCTGCCGCCCGGGATGGCGATCGCCTTCCTCGCCGTCCACCAGTGCCTGTTCGGCGTCTACCTCGGTTCGGCCTTCGCACCCAACCACAAGGGGATGCCGATCCTGACGGCCGACGACCGCCCCGACTTCCTCCGCCGCCAGGTGCTGACCTCACGCAACGTCAACGGCGGCCGGTTCACCGACCTGGCGCTCGGCGGCCTGAACCACCAGATCGAGCACCACCTGTTCCCGAGCATGCCCAGCCCCAACCTGCGCAAGGCCCGCGCCATCGTCCGGCGGTACTGCCGGGACCTGGGCGTCGACTACGCGGAAACGGGCCTGGTCGCCTCCTACCGGTTGGCACTCACCAGCCTCCACGACGCCGGCGCCCCGCTCCGACGGACCCGCGTCCCCACCTAGACGGACCCGCGTCCCCACCTAGCGGGGCGAGACGCCGCCGTGGGTACGGCGGCGTCCAGGACGCAGCCGTCCGCGTCCGCCGTACCAGGAGCCCCGGCGCTCGCCGCCGTCGTTGGCAACCGGGGACCGTCGGCGTACCGCCGGCCCTTCGTCGGTCTTCCGGTCTGGTGCGACGACACCGCTGCGGCCGTAGTGGAAGGCGGCGCTTCTGTCCCCGTGCTGAGAGTTCAGCCGGTGGATGAGGAACGCGCCTGCCGCGATCACCGCCAGCAGCACGAACACCGTCACCAGGATGTCCATGGCCCTCACACCCTTTCCGGCCGGTCCTCCGGTGTGGCGACGGCGACTCGAAGCCATGGAGAAGTGACGGAAGCACCGGCTCCATGTCCTCCTTCGGACTCCCACACCGCTTCCCTGGTGCGGTCGGCCTCGGCGGTCACCGTCAGACGCGCGGCATCCGCCAGCAGGCTGCTCGCGGTCGCTATCCGGCGCGGGTCGCTCGCAGCGGCCATCAGCCAGGCGGCCGCGGCCGGAGGCGTCTGCGGGGGAACGACCAGCAGGTTCCAGCGGCCCACGTGGTAGGAGAGCAGCAGCAACTCGTGCTCGTCCTGCTCGAAGCGGAACCAGCCCACCTTCACCACGTGCCCGGCGACAGGCACCTTGCGCGGGACGACCGGCCACTGGGCGGGGTTCACCGTGACCCGGGTGACCCGCCCCCACAGCGGATCGAGAACGGACGCCAGGGCAGGCAGTTCGGCGGCGAGATCACGCGAGCGTGGCCACCAGGCGCCGTCCAGCAGAAGCGGTGCCGAACCGGCGGGAGCGAGCGAGAGGCGTACGGGGGACATGGGACGCCGGTCTTCGGACGTCGTCGGAGGGGAGACGGTCGCAGTCATGACGCGAACCCTGCCCCGGGCGGGCCTGAGCCGACCCGGCGTATTCGATCACCGAAAACGGCACAGACGCGAAATGTCCGTGCGCGGAGTGTTCCCGGTACCTCCAGCCTACTCTTCGCGGCGCCCGAGCAGGCCGTACGCCGGGAGCAGCCCACCCGATGAGGCCGAAGCCTCTCGTCGGGGCTCGTCGAGGAGTAGCCTGAGGACTTCGAGGGCTTTCGTGCACCGGCGCCGCCGGTCCCGTCCTCGGTCACCCAACCACCGGGCGCTCCGTCAGCCAGCGCAGGCCCGCAGTCAGGCTTCTTCCTCATGATCATGAACTCCACTCAGCTGCGTCCGCACGCGGCACCGTTCCGCTCACGTGCCGCGCGCCTCGTCCTCGGATCCGCCAGCCGTTTCGGCCGTCCGGACGGCGCTTGGTGGCCACGGACCCGCGACCTGGCACGAGAACTCGGCGAACTGGCCGACGTGATCGATCCGCTGTGGGGCCGGCTCACCCACGTGGCCGTCAATCCCCGCCACTGGCAGCCTCTCCCGCACGGCCTGGTCGTCGTCAACGGCTACGAGGTGGCGGTCGACCGATTCACCGAGGTGCTCAACCCGCACAGGATCCTGCTGCAGTCCTACACCGCGGGCCGCTGGGATCTCCTCGTGGTGCCGCCCCCGACGAGCGCGTCGTCAGCAGCCCGGCTCATGGCGGCCGTGGCGTAGCGCAGCGGCGCGTGCATGCCCCGGACCCACACGCTCCGTGCCGGTGTCGATGAGGATCTGTTCCGCCGACGTCTGACTGCCGGCGCGCACGGCCGCGGCCATGGCCGCGCGGGCCGCGTCGGCCGCGGTGTGCGGCGGAACCACCAGCAGCGAAAAGAGATCATTGCTGCCCCGGGTGATGAGAACGGTGTCGTCTCCGACCGGGAAGGAGTCGATGCGGACGACACGACCGTCGATCGTCAGCCGCGTCGGCAGCTCGTCCCAGGCGTCGGTGTCCAGACCGACACGTGTGATCGGCCCGAGGTACTCGGACAGCGCGGAGACGAGGCCGGGCAGTTCACCGGCGATGTCGCGGGAGCGGGGCCACCACGCCCCGTCGAGCGCACCCTTCCGGTCATGCGTCGTCTCAAGCCGCACCACCGCGGTTCCAGGTCGCGAAACCGCCTGATGCACAGCGTCGGGCAGGAGCCTGCTCACCCGCGGGGGGTCGGGGTCGGACATCGCACTCGCCTGCCTACCGGGGACGGCAAACCGAAAGCCTCCTGGTTTCACGGTACTCCTCGGCCGACGACGGCCGGGATTCCACGATCACCGGGGCACTCACCGTCACCGCCGCATACGCGTAGAAGAACAAGGTCGAGCTGTGCTTCCTCCCCCACCCACCACCACCGCAGCCGCCCCGCGACAAACCCAGGCACTGCACCGCTACCTGCGTCGGCGCAATACCAACGCCCGCCACCACGACGTACTCCCCCCACCGCAAGGAACGCGCTGACCAACCGCGGACCGCAGCCCCGCGCCGAAGGCGGCAACCGCGCGTGCCGCGCAGACCCAGGGGTGGCAAGTGCGAGAGGGCAGGCCGGTAACCGGTGCACCAAATTACGGCGTCGGCGGGCGCGCGCGTGCCGTCGGCCCAGGCGACGCCGTCACGGTCGATGCGGGCGAACATGGGCGACGCTTTGAGCCGCCCGGCCTCCCGGGCCTCGCGCACCGGCGGTACGGCGACGATGTCCCCCAGCGAGGCGACGCCTCCCGTGTCGGTGCGGCCCTCGCCGAGGGCACGGCGTCGGGCGGTGGCCGCGTCGAACAGGGCGCGGCCGTCGATGTCGTCGGCAAGGTACCGGGGCGGACGCTGGGTCACCCAGGTCAGTTCGGTGTCGTGGGCGAGGTCGGAGCGCGATCTTCGTCGTCGACCGTCACACCGGTACCGTCCACCACGCGAAGACGGGGCCGCTCAGACCGACCATGGCATCACGCTGATCGTCTACCTGAGCCTACGCAAGCGCCTCGGAGCCTCTGCGACGCCGGAACACCGATAGCGGGCAGCGCAGCATCCACCCCCTCGGCCCGCCTTGCTGCCGATACTCGACAAAAACCTCGGTCCACGCACACACCAAGTCACCGATGTCCAGCAACAGCCCCCGGACCTGCCGGAGCAGAACGCGCAGGACCACAACACCCGCGACGCTTCCGAGCCCCATCCCGATCCACCACATCGGCCGCCTCCTCGCCCAGAACCCCAGGCTGCCTGCGGCGAAGATCGAAGTCTGTACCCAAAGAGACGCTTTTTGTGATCTTGGCATCCTCGGTTAGGAGTGTGCACACGCAAGTCACCGTGGCAGCAGTGCTCCCCCGCCAGGCATTCCTCATCGCCAAGTGCCCAGCGGCCCTCCGCGAAGCAGCGCCGACCAGCCTCGTGCCCACAGCGTGCCCATACGACCGGACAACAACGGTAAACAGCGGCGCGGAACAGGTAGCCGAAAGCGCGCTCCAGAATACGTAGCCGCAGGTGAGAGGTGGTCTCACCCGTGAAGCGCCCTCGCTTCCCAAGCTGAGAGCGCGAGTTCGATTCTCGTCACCCGCTCCACGAAGAAGGCCCAGGTCAGAGACCTGGGCCGTTTTGCTGTCCGCTGTGATCACTCGCCGCGGGCCAGATGCGTGCCAGAACACTGATTGCCTGGATCGCTGGGGGAGGACATGAGCAAGCAGATCGCCGGATGGATCATGGATCGCAACCTGCGTGCCTTCGTGGAGCTGCTGTCCCGCTACGTCGGCTATGCATTCGACGACACCGACTGGGACACCATCGAAACCTGTGTCCGGGACACCGACGACGAGAAGTCCGACGGCTGGTACTCGTATCCGCTCGCCGGCATGAGCGCCACCCTGGAAGTCAGCTTCGCCCGCTCTGTCGGCAGCGAGGTGATGTCCGTCAGTGTCACAGGGATCGAGACGCCTGAACTCCACCTTCGAACCGACACTCTGCTATCCGCATTCGCTAGCATCTGACTACCCTCTTGTCTCCCCAGGCACCCAAAGCCCTGCCCCCTGGCGAGTCAGCGCTCTGGCGTGTCCGGCACGGCCGCAGCTTCCCGCGCAGCCTGACGTGCCTTGCGGACAGTCGCGTCGAGTCCCGCAGCGATTTCCTGCTGTCGCTCGTCGTCGGAGTGTTGGTAGATCAGCGCCGCCTTCTCCGAGGACTGCCCGGCACGGACCATCGTGTCTTTGAGGGTGGCACCGGAGCGCGTGGAAAGCGCGTGCCCGGTGTGGCGGAGGTCGTAGAACCGGAAGCCCACGGGCATCCCGACGACCTCTCGCGCCCGCCGCCACTTCCGCCCGAAGGTGGACGCGAAGTTTGTCGAGGTCGACGTCCCGGCGCCGGAGGCCGGCCAACTCCTCCGGTCGCATCGGACCATACGCGCCGAGGTAGACCATGAGCCGCCACCGCATGCCTACCGCTTCAGCGAGGGCATCCACCTGGGCGACGGTCGCGATACGCCGCTCCTGTCTGACACCATCGGCTGACACCAACAGCCACGAAGATCGGCGGTCAGTGCTGAACCCTGACGGTCGGCTAGCCGGGGCGTACCTGGCAGTTGGCGCAGGCGATCAGAGACCCCAGGATCGACCTGATAAAGATGAGACCAGATCGCAAAGCCTGCATCAGTGACCTGTGCCGTTCCGGCTTCAGGACGCCGCAGCAGCTCTCATTCATGGAACCGGTGCGCCCCCCGGCCAGGCGCCCCTAGCCACAGCAGCGAAGCCCCAGGGTTCCCCTGAGGCTTTGCGCCGTTCTGGTCCCGGATCAGATGCGTTCGCACGGCCAGCGTGTGCGGGCTGTTGGTACCGGCCTCTCTTAGAGGTCCTAACAGAAGTCGCTGATGGTGTGACTGTCGGCTCAGATGCTCGTTGCTCTGTTCGTGGGGAAGAGGAACTCTCGTCCGTGGATCGTGTCGGACGAACTGTGGTCGCTGATCGAGCCGTTGTTGCCGGAGCCGGGTCCGAAGTTGGTCGCCGGGCGGCCGAGGGTTCCTGACCGGCAGGCTCTGTGCGGGATCCTGTTCGTCCTGCACACCGGCATCCAGTGGGAGTACCTGCCCCAGGAGCTCGGCTTCGGCTCTGGCATGACGTGCTGGCGGCGGCTGGCCGCTTGGAACGAGGCCGGCGTGTGGGACCGCCTTCACGTCGTCCTGCTACAGAAGTTGCGGGCTGCGAAGCAGCTCCACTGGTCTCGGGCGGTGATCGACTCCAGCCATGTGCGGGCCGCTCGACGAGGCCCAAAAGCGGACCCAGCCCGGTCGACCGTGCGCGTCCGGGCAGCAAGCACCACGTCCTCGTCGACGGTCAGGGCGTCCCGCTAGCGGTGTCGCTGACCGGCGGCAACCGTAACGACGTCACGCAACTGCTGCCCCTCCTCGCCAAGGTCCCGTCCGTTGCGGGCCTGGTCGGGCGGCCGCATCGGCGGCCCGACGTGGTGCTCGGCGGCCGTGGCTACGACCACGACAAGTACCGTCGGCTCGTGTGGGCTTTGGGCATCAAGCCGGTGATCGCCCGCCGCGGCACCCCTCATGGTTCGGGGCTCGGAGTGCACCGGTGGGTCGTCGAACGCACCATCGCCTGGCTGCACGGCTTCCGGCGCCTACGCGTCCGCTGGGAACGGCGCGACGACATCCACGAAGCCTTCCTGGGCCTCGCGACCTGCCTGATCACCCACCGGCACGTCCAACGCCTTTGTTAGGACCTCTTAGGCAGCGGGAAGCTCGGCTGGGGGAAGTGGCTGTTCGGTGTACGCGCCGAGGGTCAAGCCCAGCATAAGTGCGCCTTCGAGCGCCGACAGTACGGTTGTGAGCTGCTCACGCTCCTGTGGCGTTCCTTGATCCGAGTGCTTGAGATCTTGGAGCTTGTTCCTGGCAGTGACGAGCGCAAGCGCGAGCACCTCGTGGATGAGGTCAGCGCCTTCGCCGTCGTCGTGCTGGGTGGCCTCCCTCGGTGTCACCGCGTCACCGCTGGTCAGCCGGACCTGTGATCAGTAGACCGGCTGCTCAGACGGTGACCCCTGCTGGTTGCCACGCGGAGCGTGTCCCTCAGGGCTCCGGTCAGGTTCTTCGCCAGAAGCCGCATGTCGTCCGGGGTCATGTCGGCGGTGAGCATGTCGATCGCGTAGTCCAGGAGTTCGGTTGCCGTGCCGAGTTGTACTGACTCGATGTTGTCGGCCAGGCGGGACATGTAGCCGCCGCTGTCATCGGTGCTGAGGAAGCACGGCTTGCCATCAGGTCCCGTCCAGGGGAGGAGCCGCAGTTCGTTCGACGTCGTCATGTTTTCGTCGGCCTCTCGTCGATCACGTAGTGAGTGGTGAACACCGCGTCGGCGCGGTCTCCGGGCAGCACCAGGAGGGCCGCCTCGACCACGCGTCCAGTGGTGTCGACCGTCTGGCGGGTGACGGCGAGGACTGCCAGGGCAGAGCTGATCCGGAGGGTGGACGCCTCCTCTGATGTCGGGAGGCGAACGCTGATCTCCTCCCGGACCTCAGTCGGCGGCGGGCGGAGCTCCGTCAGTCGCGTCACCAGCGCCTCGTACGGAAGTGGCTCGCGGAGCACGGCGGCCGGCGCCAGGTCGCAAGGGACGTAGATGCGTGCCAGGCTGTGAGGTCTCTCGTCCTCATGGGCGAGACAGAGGATCTCGGCCAGAGGGCTGCCGGTCGGCATCTTCAGCAGGGACGCGAGATACCCGCAGGCCCGCACCCTGGTGGTGTGGACGGTGACGCTCAGGGGTGCAAGATCCATGCTGTGCGCGTCCGGAGTTCGCCTCCCGCCGACGTACGTGATCCTGTGGAGCGGACGGCGGACGAAGTTCCCCTTACCGTGAGTCTTCTCGACGAGGCCTTCCGCCTGGAGTACGGCGAGGGCGCTTCGTAGCGTCGGGGCGCTCACCATGTATTGCGCGGCCAGGTGCGCCTCGGAGGGCAGGCGTTCGCCGGGCTTGAGTCGGCCGGTGACGATCCGGTCCCGGAGGTCATCGGCGATGGCGTCGCGTCGCGAGGGCACGGGTGGGATCACCGCCTCTCACTCGCACGAGCCGCAGGGCGATGAGCCGGGTCCCCGTGTGGATGGTCAGCAGCTCGCCCGAGTCGAACACGAGTCGTTTAGCTCCGCCGGGCAGTTGGAAGAGGTCGGTCACCCGGCACTGCTGGCCCCCGACCTGGATGACGTCGCCGAGCTGCACGCTGGCCGAGGTGATCTCGACAGGGGAGAGCACCGCGCCGCTGAGTGCCGGCCCCCTCACCGTGCCGCCTCTGTCGGTACTGAGGACTTGGCGATGGTGTGGCACGAACAGGCGCAGGCTTCATAGATCACCGGCACGTCGACCGGTGCGGTGAGCGGAGACGACTCCGCGCAGGCGTTGTGTGTGCCGATGCAGCAGGAGGTCGACCGGTAGGAGTCGGGGACGGGTTGGGTGCTGTGGGGCTGTTGGCGGGAAGGCATCAGCGGTCACCCGCCGAGGCGTACCAAGGGCCGGCGAGGGGAGCGCACCTCACGGCCTCCGAGCGGTGCCGTGCTCGCGCCTCACTTGCCACTACGTACGGGCGGACGAGCGCCGTCTCCTCCCCCACGAGAACGCCCGTGTGCTCGCAGTGCCGATGCAGGAACAGCACTGCGCCGTAACCGACTTCCGGGTACACGGCGACCGGCCGCGCAGGGGTTTCGGAGCGGCGGTGCCGGCCCTTGTGGAGGTACCGCTCCCTGAGGCGCGAGACGGTACCGCGGATACGATTGAGCACGGTGTTCAGCCCCTATCGCTGATGACCCGGTCCCCCGACATCGCCCGTCGCGGGGACCGTTTGCGTACGACCGCCCAGAGGGTGCGGTCGTTCGAACTGGTGGCGAGGAGGCCGAAGCGGTCGGCATCGGCCACCGCTTTCAGAACCGCTCGCCATGACTCGGCGGAGAGTGGTTCCGGCACCTCCGCCTCGATGGCCGTGCAGTCGTCGCGCTCCTCCACGCGCGTGGCGAGCCCGACGGCCGATAACCGGGCTGCGATGGCCTCCGCGCGCTCCTTGGAAGCAGGCACAGGGCAGTCCTCCGGTTAGCGGGGATCACTTTGAGTGAAGCTAGTTAACTAGATTAGAGCTAGTGGACTAGATTTTCCATATGTCTGAGCAACCGCCCTATCTCCGCATCGCCGACGAGCTACGGCGGCGGATCGCGGAGCACGAGTGGGAACCGGGGGACCGACTCCCCTCCCGCGCCCAGATCGGCCAGGAGTACGGCGTCGGCGACAACGTGGTCCGCCGGGCGCAGGAGTTGCTGATCTCCCAAGGCGTACTCGAAGGCCGCGCCGGTTCCGGCACCTACGTCGCCGAGCCACGGCAGCGCGTGCGCGTGGTCCGGTCGTCCGCGCGGGAACAGCTCAGCGGCTCCCCGTTCCGGGCGGACATGAAGGCCGTGGGCAGGCAGGGCGACTGGGAGAGCCGGACCGAGGCCAAGGTCCCGGCACCGGCGGAGATCGCCACGCGTCTCGGCATCGCCGAAGGTGAGCTGTGCGTGCGGACGTCGTACGAGTTCCTTGCCGACGGCCGGCCGGTGCAGCTGTCGACGAGCTGGGAGCCGTACGACCTCACCGGCGGCACGCTCGTCGTCCTCCCTGAGGGAGGACCGCACGCCGGGGCAGGGGTGGTGAACCGCATGGCGGAGATCGGCGTCACCGTCAGCCACGCCGTGGAGCAGCCGGAGCCAAGGCAGGCGACCGCCGAGGAGGCCTCACTCCTCGGCATCCAGAAGGGCGCGCTCATCACGCACATCCGGCGGACCTACTACAGCGACCAGGGCCGCCCCGTGGAGACCGCGGACATCGTCGTGCCCGCCACGCTCTGCGAGATCGTCTACGAGATTCCGATCAACCGATAGACGGCCCCACTTAGGGTCGTCGTATGGCCGACGACTCCCCGCCCTGTCCCGAGTGCAGCCAGCCCCTGAAGTGGGGCGGTCTCGTGCTGTCCGGACGGGACGATGACGGCCAGAGATCTTGCCGGTCCCTCTGGCGGTGCGCCGATCGGCACACGTGGTGGAGGTGGGCGGACCGGCCCGAGGAACCGTTGGAGGCATGCCCAGTTCCGGGGCTCTTTCGTTGACATCCAACGCTGACATCAACGAGTCCGGCTCTGCCGTCCGTAGAAGGCGGACGTGCCAGATCCGTGCCAGATCGTGCGGGGAACCACGGGGAACACCGGGTACCGGTCCAACGCACAATCGGACGCCGGCGGCGCTCCCGCCCAGGTCAGCCGGGCAATTGCCCGTAGATCACCTCAGCTTCCCAAGCTGAGAGCGCGAGTTCGATTCTCGTCACCCGCTCCATGAGAAGCCCCAGGTCAGCGACCTGGGGTTTGTTCTTCGTCTCTGACTCTTCGGTGCTTTTCGTACCCTCGTGCACTCGAAGATGGGGCACACGGAGGGAACGGGTGCTCAATTGAGGCCCGTCAACCACTGCTCCTCACGCCAGTGCACACCGCTGACCTGCGGTTTCACGTCAAGCTATGCAAGAACGAACGGGAGAGCCCTCAGCCTGATGTTCCCCGGAAAACGCTGCCGGACGGTGCGTCGCATGCACCGCACACAAAGCTTTCGGGCCGGCTACGCCGCCGCACTGCCCTGATCACCACTTGCCGGCATCCGCAGCGTGTGATCACCGAAGTCGGCAACCAAGTCCAACCTGCCACCGAGCGCTTCGACGTAACGTGCGATGACATCGAGAGTGGCGCCCTCGCCGTGCTCGATCTGGGACACGCGAGCGATGCTCACACCCATACGGGCAGCCACATCCCTCTGGGCCAGCCCGTACTGCTTGCGCGTCTCAGCGAGTTGATGACCACGGGCTTCCGCCAGCAGTCGACGTGAACCGGCTTCCACCTCAGCGGGATCCACACCGGCCGAGTACAGCTCCTGCTCCAGAGTCTCCCAGTCCTGCGGGGTCTTCTTGGGCATGCTTACTCCTCAGTCCTCCGTGTCACCGGTGTAGTCGCGGTAGAGCTGTTCAGCCAGAGGAATGCTGTCGCGGTACCAGCGCTCCCAGTTTCCTGCCTTGTCTCCCCCGAGGAGTAGCAGGGCTGAACGAGTCGGATCAAAGGCGAAGATGATCCGGATCTCGGACCGGCCACCTGACCCCGGCCTCAGCTCCTTGAGGTGATGCAGTTCCGATCCCTTCAGCCGGTCCACGAGGGGACGCCCCAGGGTGGGGCCTGCGTCACGCAGAGCGACAACGGCCTGGGGTCACGGCCGCTGCGGGGTGAGCGTCCCCGCAGCGCATCGGTGCTTCCCTCAGGGCGTGAGAACGACCTTCTCGCAGTGGTCCTTCTTGTTCTTGAACAGGTCGTAGCCGGTCGGTGCCTCGGTCAGGGGCAGCCGGTGGGTGATGATCCGGGTGGGGTCGATCTTGCCCTGCTCGATCATGCCCAGCAGCGGTCGCATGTACCTCTGCACGTGGCACTGGCCGGTCCGCAGGGTCAGTGACCTGTTCATCCAGGCACCCGCCGGGAACTTGTCGATCATCCCGCCGTAGACGCCGACGACCGAGACCACGCCGCCGCTCCGGCAGGACATGATGGCCTGGCGCAGGGCGTGCGGCCGGTCGGTCTCGGAGCGGACCGCCTGCTTGGCACGGTCGTAGAACTGGACGTGGGAGGCGCCGTGTGTGGCCTCCATGCCGACCGCGTCGATGCACTTGTCGGGGCCGCGGCCGCCGGTGAGTTCGAGCAGGGCGGACCGTACGTCGGTGTCCTCGAAATCGATGGTGGTGTAGCCCTGGGCGGCGGCCATGTCGAGGCGGTAGGTCTCCCTGTCGATGGCGATGACCTTTTCCGCTCCCAGGACCCGGGCGCTGTCCATGGCGAACTGGCCGACCGGCCCGGCGCCCCAGACGGCGACGACGTCGCCTTGCTCGATGTCGCACATGTCGGCGCCCATGTAACCGGTCGGCAGGATGTCGGACAGGAAGAGCACCTGCTCGTCGGTCAGGTCCGACTCGATCTTGAGGGCGTTGGTGTCGGCGAGCACCACCCGCGCGTACTCGGCCTGGCCGCCGGCGAAGCCGCCGGTGAGATGCGAGTACCCGTAGATGCCGCAGGTGGGATGACCGAACATCTTCTCCGAGATGCCCGCGTTGGGGTTGCTGTTCTCGCAGCACGAATACAGCTCCGCGCGGCAGGACGCACAAGCGCCGCAGGCGATGGGGAAGGGCACCACGACCCGGTCGCCGACGCGCACTGTGCCGTCGCTGATGCCGGGGCCGACCTCGACGACTTCCCCCATGAACTCATGGCCCAGGATGTCGCCCTTCTCCATGGTGGGCACGTAGCCGTCGACCAGATGGAGGTCGGAGCCGCAGATCGCCGTCGAGGTGATTTTCACGATGGCGTCGCGGCTGTTCAGGATCGAGGGGTCGGGGACGTCCTGCACCTCGACCGTGTTGCGTCCCGTCCAGCAGGTGGCCTTCATGCCAGGGCCTCCTTCAGTTCGTCCTCGGTCAGCGGCCGGGCAGGGTGCTGCGGGAACTCGCCCCGGGCGCGCTTGCCGCCGGGTGCGCCCTCGGAGCGGACGACCTCACCGATCTCCGCAACCTGCTTGAAGCGGCGAAGGTCGTCGTCCAGTTGCTGGTGCGGCTCCTCGCCGAAGTAGCGCGCCGCCGCCTTGCCCAGCGGTCCCCCAGGCAGTTCGTAGCGCAGGGACACCCGTATCTCCGTGCCCTGGCCACCGGGGGCCGGCACGAAACGGGCTTCGCCGGAGTTGTCGATGTCGGCATCGCCCACCGACCGCCACGCGATCAGTTGGCCGGGGACGTCCTGGGTGATCTCGGCGTCCCATTCGACTGTCCTGCCGAACGGTGCACTGGCCTGCCAGTGACTGGTGCGGGGGCCGGTCACGTGCACCTCGTCCAGATGCGCCATGAAGTCCGGGAGGCGCTCCAGGTCCTTCCAGAGGGTGTACGCCTCCTCCGGGGATCGGGTGACGGTGGTGGCCGCGGTCAGTTCCATGGGGGTGCTCCTACGGGTGCGGGTCACAGCCGCATAGACGTCCGTGGCGGTGATGGCGGTGACCGCGGCCGTCGCGGCGACGGTGCGTCCGAGGCCGCGACCGTTGTGGTTCTTCAAGGCCCGGGCGAGCATCGTCAGATCCATGAGGTCGCCGCCGACACGGCCCCAGAGCCAGACGGGATGCGGCCGTCCCAGCAGCCCGGTCGCCGCCGCGAGTTCGCGCACGCCGACTGCGGTCGTGGCCGACCGGTGCCGGGGGGCGTCGCCCACGCCCAGGGCCCGCGCGAAGCCCGCCGGGGCGGCGACCTGGGGCACGCCCAGGAGCGCGCTGGCCCAGCCGAGGCCGCGTACGAGCGGATCGTTTCGCAGGCGGGAGGTGGAGCGGGTGTCTGCTGTCATCAGTGCTCCTCACGTGCGCGGAGGGTGACCGGGAGACGAGCCACTTCGGACGGGAGGACCCGTGGTGGACGGCTCCGCAATGTCCGTGTCCGCGTGATCCGCATCCCCGGCAGCCTGCCGCCGCCGAAGGAGGCCCGCCCGGCCCCGGGCCGGAACCGGGCCGGATACCGGTCGTCGCTTACTTCCTGTCGCCGTTGCTGTGTCCGTCGGGGGTACAGCACCACCTTCGTCCAGCCCTCGTCACGGGCGCCGAAGTGTTCGTAGGCGGTGGGGCCTCGTCCAGGTCCAGCTCGGGGGAGACGATGAAGCTCGGCGTCGCCTTCTCGCCGGCCATCAGGTCCCGCAGCGCCCGGTTGTACTTCCTGCCGGCGCCTGGCCGGTTCCCATGTGCGGGCCCTTGAACCACTGTGCGGGCCCTTGAACCACGTCATTCCGGTTCTTTCACCCGGTCCGCCGGACGAAGCCTCGGTGCTCCGGCGGCGTGCGGTGCGGGTCCCCACCAACGGACGGCCGAAACAGTCACTCATCGTGTGGATCAACCGCATATTCCCGACCGCCTCATGGTCCGCTGGGCCGCCGAGGAGGGCGAGCGGCTCGGGCAGGACGTCGGCGCAGACGAGATCGAGCGCCGGCTGTTCGACTCGGCCCGGACCTGCGCGGGACGCCCCTGAGCGGATATCACCATCTAGGTTGAAGGACCGCCGCATATCGGATCATGCTGTGCGCCATGAGTCTCGTCTCCCCTCTTCCCGATGTGCCCGTCACGGGCGAGTACGCCTACGACTGGGCCCTGGTCGACGTGGAGACCTCGGGGCTCGTGCCGCGGCGGGACCGGGTGCTGTCCGTCGCCGTGATCACGATGGGACCCGACGGTGAGCAGACCGGGGAGTTCTCGACGCTCGTCAATCCCGGGTGCGACCCGGGTCCTGTGGACGTGCACGGACTCACCCCCGAGCTGCTGCAGGGCGCGCCCGCCTTCGACCAGGTGGCCGGGCGGATCGGGGCGATGCTCCAGGACCGGGTGCTCGTCGCCCACAACGCCCAGTTCGACTACGACTTCCTCGCCCACGAGTTCGCCCGTGCACGGATGTGGCTCCCGGTGTCGAAGCGGCTGTGCACCGTCGCCCTGAACCGCCAGGTGGACCCGCCCACCGACGACATGAAGCTCGGCACCCTCGCCGCCCACTACGGCATCCCCCGGCAGCGCGCCCACGACGCACTCGACGACACCCGCGTGCTCGCCGGCGTGCTGCGGGCCTCCCTGCGTGAAGCGGCTCGGCTCGACCTCCCTCTGCCGCTGGTGACCTGCCCGCCCCGCGCCGAGTCCCAGTTCACCCCCAGCCCGCCGAAGACGCCCTGCGCCTACCGCAACCCGGGCCGTCTCACGCCCGGCGGACCCCTCCGGCAGGGGATGAAGGTCGCCATCACCGGTGAGACCGCCCACGCGCGCGCCGAGCTGGTCGGGCGGGCCGTCGCCGCCGGGCTGAACATGATGACCTCCGTCAGCCGGCACACCAGTGTGCTGGTCACCAACGACCCGACCTCCACCTCGGCCAAGGCCCGACGCGCCCTCGCCGAAGGCGTGCCCGTCATCGACGAGCCGACCTTCCTCCGGCTGCTCGACGACGTACGGCCGGGGGACGTGCACGAGGCTTCGGCCGCGCGTTCCGCCCCGCGGGGAGACCAGGGCTCGGTCACGGAAGCGGTGCCCGCCTCCGACAAGGCCGCCGCCCCTGAAAAGGCCGCCGCGCCGGAACCCGTGGCGGCCGTCCCCTCACCCCGCCGCCCGCAGCCCTCCGCCCGCGCCGCGGACAAGCCCCTCGCCGGGCATCGGGTGCTCGTGCTCGGCGGTGTCCACGCCGACGCCGTCGCCGCCCGCGTCCGGGTCGTCGAGCTGGGCGGGTCCTCTGCCATCAACCTCTCCGCCAGCGTGACCGACGTCGTACTCCTCCCGGGCGGGGAGAAGGACCGCCGTATGAAGCGCATCAACGCCCTCGAACTCCCTGTGCGCGAGCCGCACTGGCTGGACGCACCCACCACAGCGGACCGGTCCCCGTCGGCCTCCCGGAAGCAGGACCCGCAGGTGCTGCCGAGGGGCGGTGTCGTCGATCTGCCCATGCCGCACGGCGGCCCCGCGCCGGAGTGGTGCGTCACCGCCGGCTGGGCCCCGCAGTCCGACTGCGAGATCGACGTGGTCGCCTTCCTCCTCGACGAGGACGAACAGGTCGCCTTCGACGAGGACTTCGTGTTCTACGGAGCCCCCGAGAACCCCGCCGGCACGGTGCGTCTGCTCACCGGTGGGCCCGCCGAGCAGACCATCGCCCTGAACCTGGCGTCCCTCCCGCCCGCGACGCGGAAGATCGTCGTCGCCGCCGCCATCGACGGTGCCGCCACCTTCGGCACGGTCGGCGCGATCCAGATCGGCGCGGCACCCGGCAGCAGCGGGGCGCCCGTGGCCCGGGCCACCCTGGACGCCGCCACCACCGAACGCACCTTGCTCCTCGCCGAGATCTATCGCCGTGGCCCGCTGTGGCGTCTCCGGGCCGTCGGGCAGGGCTACGACCACGGGCTCGACGCCCTCGCCCGCGGGTACGGGGTGGACGTTGCCGGCTGAGCGTCGTGGCCACGCCCGCAGGTACGTCAGTACCGTCGGCACCCGGCGGTGCGTCCGGCTGACCACATGGGGGGGTGAGCGGTGGGGACGGCGTTCTCGACCGTGGTGCTGGCTGGAGCCGTGGCTGTGTTCACGCTGTGGACAGCATGCGCGGTGCTGGGCCTTCACGGTCTCTTGCTGGGCCGTGTGCCAGGCCGGTGGCTGCAACGCAGTGTGCGGCAGCCGAGGGTATGGGGAGCCGGTGCGTTGCTGGTTGCGCTCAGCGGACTCAACCACCCGACCGTCACAGTCATCGGCGTAGGTCTCATCGCCCTCGGGCACGTCATGAAGCCGAGCCGCTGATCAAGGGGGACCGAGTCCCGGTCGTCCGGCAGATGGTGGCACGAGGGGCCGGCCCGTAGGTGCTGGGCCGGCCCCTCCGGGCCCTCGGTGTGCCGTCAGCCGTGGTACTTGATGTACCCGTTGCCGTCCTTGTCGTGCGCCTTCTTCGTGTAGGCGTGGATGTCGGAGGGCGAGCCGCCCGGCTTGTAGAGGTAGATCGTGTCCTTGTCGTTGTTCCACATGAAGTTGCAGTTCTGGCGGTACACGACGTTCTTGCCGTCGGAGTCGGTGCCCCGGCCGCCGCGCAGGTGGACGTAGTCACCCGGCTCGAGGATGTGGTTCGACCTGAAGACGAAGGTGTTGCCGGCCTTGTCCTTGACCTTGTAGCCCTTCAGGTTGATCTTCGACTTCTTCGAGTAGTTCTTGATCGTCAGGTACTCGTTCTTCGTGTTCCCGCCGGGGCACTTGTTGGAGTCCCGTCCCGGGGCGTCGTACTGAATGCCCTTGATCTTGAGCGCCGAGGAGTACTCGGCGGCGTGCGCCGGTATCGCCGCGGTCAGCGCGAGCGCGGCGACGGCGGTGGTGGTCGCGGCAGCGGTCAGGGTGCGCCGGATGAGCATGAGGTCCCCCCTCAGTGGTGCGGATGAAGCATCCGGAGCATACCTAAGATGTTCATATGATGATGTTGATGCGAAGAACCTGTGACAGTCGGTCCATGCCGGGCTCGTCCGACGGGTCCTCGCCGGACTCACGGCGCACGGCGTCGGCGACCGTCTCGCGCACCTCCGCCTTCGACGGCGTGCGCCCTTGCCCATCCACCGTGCGCGAGAAGAGCGGCGCGCCCCGAACACGGTTCGCTCTACCGGCCTTGACCGCGTTCTTGCGCTTCAGGGGCATGCACCAGAGGTGACCCGTGCACCCCCTCGGAAGGCTCAGCTGTCGCCTGTGATCGGCGAGGGTGACGAGCCGCCCGGCACACCACATGGCGCCGGACGCCAGCAACGGGCACTGACACCGGGCCGCCTCAGCGGTCGAACGCCCCCGTCTCCGCCCACGGCTTCGCCGGGCACGCCGTCGTCGGGGACGTCAGTGTCCAGCCCGTGCCCGTCACCCGGAGGCGGGGAGTCTCACCCGAGGGCTGGGGGAAGGGCGTCGCGGCGTAGTGGATCGTGCAGGTCAGTTGGAGGAGCGCCGTGCGGGACACCGGTGTCGGGGTGTCCGGGAGGGTTACCGTGATCGTGGCGCCGTCCGTCAGCGTCACCGACGGGGCGCCCGCCAGGCGTGGGAGGTCCGTCGTCGCCGACGTCGCCCCCTCCTTCTCGTTCGGGCCCTCCAGGAGCAGGCGGATCAGGGAAGTCAGGTCGGCCGCGTCGCCTGCCGGGCGCGGGTACGCCGTCAGCTCGCCTTCCGTCAGGAAGAAGAGGGGGACCGTCGCCGGTTCCGCCGCGGCCTCCGTCGGGGCCGGGCCCGGCATTCCGCTCGCCGGCGAGCCCGCCTCGATGACGTCGGACGTCGGGACTCCGCACCCGGTGAGCACCAGCAGCAGCGCCGGAGCAGTCAGCCGCCTCATTCCCCGCCTCCCTCGTCCTCCACGTCCAGCGGCAGCTCCACCGTGAACACCGCCCCTCCGCCCTCGCGGTTCGCCGCCTTGATGCGGCCACCGTGCAGGCGCACGTTCTCCGCCGTGATCGCCAGGCCGAGGCCACTGCTGTCCCCGTCCCCACCGCCCTTCCCGCTCGCGCTCCTCGCCCGTGACGTGCTCGCCTTGTAGAACCGCTCGAAGATGTGCGGCAGCGCGTCCGGAGCGATGCCCGGGCCGTTGTCGGTGACTTCGAGGACCGCGACTCCGCCCCGCGCCTCCAGCCTCACCCTCACCGGCGGTTCGCCGTGGCGCAGGGCGTTGCCGACCAGGTTGGCCGTCACCACGTCGAGCCGGCGCGGGTCCACTCGGGCGCGGAGTCCGCCCGGTGCGGGGAGCCGCAGTTCGACGTCCTCCGGGCGCCAGCGGGAGGCGACCGTGCGGCGGACGGACTCGGCCAGGTCGATGTCGTCCCGGTGCAACTCCGCCGCCCCCGCGTCGAAGCGGGATATCTCCATCAGGTCGTTCACCAGCACGCTCAGCCGCTGCGTCCCCTCGCTGACCAGCCGCAGCGCCTCACCCGTCTCACCCTCCACCCGCTGGTCCAGCACATCGGTGACGGCCGTCATCGCCGCCAGCGGGGTGCGCAGTTCATGGGAGACGTCCGCGACGAAACGGCGACCCCGCGCCTCCAGGCGCCGCAACTCCGCCACCGTCCGCTCCAGTTCCGCCGCCGTCTCGTTGAACGAGCGGGACAGCTCGGCCAGTTCGTCCGAGCCGGTCACCTTCAGCCGTACGTCGAGATGCCCCGCGGCCATCCTGCGCGTCGCCCCGCGCAGGGCCCGTACGGGGCGCAGCACTCCGCTCGCGGCCAGCAGGGCCAGGACGACGGCGAGGCACAGCGCCACCAGGGTGGCCCGTTCGATGCCGCTGACCATCGCCTCGACGTACCCCTCCTCCGCGGTCTGCGGCACCTCCAGGTACATCACCACCCCGGAGAGGCGCGGCACCTCGTCGTCGTCCGTCGTGTACGTCATCGGCATGCCGACGAGGAGACGCGGGCTGCCGTCGACGTTCATCCGCTGGAACACCGCCGCGCGCCGCGTCCGCACGGAGCGGAGCATCTCGGGGCTGGGCTGCGTGAAGCGGGGCGTGGGGGCGTACGCGCGCAGGTCGCCGTAGGTGGCCATGACCCGCCAGCCCGACTGCCGGTTGTCGTGGATGATCTGGTTGACCGTCCACTGGAGGTCCGACGCGGCGGGGGTGTGCGGGACGGCGGGCGCGATGGCCTCGACGCTCGCGCGGAAGCGGTTGATCACGGAGTCCTGGCTCTGCTGGAGCACCCCCGTGCGCGCCTCCCGGAAGGCGAGGGCGCCGGTGCCCAGGGCACTGGCCATGGCGACGAGGACGAAGGAGATCAGCAGGCGGGAGCGCAGGCCGCGGAGGGGGAGCGGGATGCGGGACACCACGGCGCGGTGGAGACGGCGAGGAGCGGAGAGGGGCTCCGCGGACCGGGCGCCGTTCACGCGCGGCCCGTGCCGAAGCGGTAGCCGAAGCCCCGTACGGTCTGCACGTAGCGCGGGTTCCTGCCCTCACCCAGCTTGCCGCGCAGGCGCTTCACGCAGGCGTCCACCAGGCGTATGTCGCCGTGGTAGCCGTGCTCCCAGACCGCCTCCAGCAGTTGCTGGCGGCTGAACACCTGGCCCGGGGACGCCGACAGGGTGAGCAGCAGGCGCAGTTCGGAGGGGGCGAGGGTGACGGGCTCGCCCCGGTGGGTCACCACCAGCCCGGCGCGGTCGACGACCAGGTCTCCGTGCGTCTCCGGCCGGGGCCGCGTGCCGTCGGGCGGGGACGCGTCCTGCCGGCGCAGGACGGCGCGTATGCGCGCGTCGAGGACCCGCGCCCGCACGGGCTTCACCACGTAGTCGTCCGCCCCCGTCTCCAGGCCGACGACGACATCGATGTCGTCGCCCCGGGCCGTGACCATGATGATCGGCACCTGGTCGCGCTCCCTGATCCGGCGGCACACGTCCAGGCCGGACATGCCGGGAAGCATCAGATCGAGCACGACGACATCCGGACGTACGGCGTGGAGCTGCTCCAGCCCCTCCTCGCCCGTCTCCACCGCGACGACCTCGTGCCCCTGATGCCGCAGGCCCAGACGCACGGCCTGCCGCACGATGGAGTCGTCCTCGACGATCAGGATCCGTGGCATTGCGGCAGTTTAAGCAGGGCGGGTGGACGGCAGGTCCGGTCACCCGTCGCCTTCAACCGCCGGACGCCCGGCCGCCGTTACCGTTCCGTGACCTCACGGGCTCATCGCGATCAACTGGGATGACCAGATTGACCTGTCATGCGTTCGGTACGAGAGAGGCAATCCGCACCCCCCACCCGCGGCCGCGCGGCCGCCCGCCGCACCCGCGGACGACGGCCGTCCACCCGCCGCCGCATACGTTCCCGTGGACGGCGCCGCGTGCTGCCGACCGTCCTGCTCGCCATCGCTGTGCTGGGTACGGCGGCCTTCCTGCGCGCCGAACTGCGGGACCGGGGCAGTTCGCAGCAGAGCGCTCCGGACGCCCGGCCCCCTCGAGCCACCCCCACCCCCACACCCACACCGCCCCCGACGCCGGCGCCCTCCCCCTCCCCGACCCGCACCACGATCGAGGTGCCCGAGCAGGGCAGCGGCACGTTCGTCACCGCGCGGTCCGGCGGGGAGACGGTCGGCGAGGGGTCCCGGCCGCTGCGGTACGTCGTGGAGGTCGAGGACGGGCTCGACGTCTCGCCGTCCGAGGCGGCCGAGGAGATCGCCGACATCCTGGGCGCCCCGCGCGGCTGGACCCACGACCCCGACAACGCGTTCCAACTGGTCGGCGCGGGCGCCCCGCACGACCTCTCGATCAGGATCGCCACCCCCGCCACGGCGGACGCCCTGTGCTGGGACGGCATCGGGCAGGACACCGGGGGCGAGTACAACTGCGAGGTGCCGGGCGGCGTGGTGGTGAACCTCCGGCGCTGGGTCGAGGGCTCCCCCACCTTCGACGGGCCGATCCACGACTACCGCGCGCTGATCATCAACCACGAGATGGGCCACTTCCTCGGCCACTCCCACATGACCTGCGGCGGTGAGGGGCGGCTCGCGCCCGTGATGATGCAGCAGATCAAGGGCCTGAACGGCTGCGTGGCCAACGCCTGGCCCTACGACGAGGACGGCGACCTCGTCACGGGCCCCGCCGCCTGACAGCCGGCCGTCACCCCCGCCGGTCGTCGTCCGGCGCCGGCGTGGAGTCGGGGAGGAGCAGGCGGAACGCGCAGCCCTCACCGGGCCGGTTGTCGAGTTCGAGACGGCCGCCGTGTGCCGTGGCGATGGCCGCGGCGATGGCGAGACCGAGGCCCGTCCCCGCCTCCCCTTCCTCGGCCGCCGGGGTCGCCCGGTAGAAGCGGTCGAAGACGTACGGGGCCTCGTCGGGCCTGATGCCGGGGCCGTCGTCGGCCACCTCGACCACGCACACGGGCGTGCCGGGCGGCAGGGGCGGACCGCTGCCCAGGCAGTCCGCGCCCGCCGTCCGGACGCGGGCGGCGCCCACGCGGACCCGGACACGGCTGTCGGGCGGGGTGTGCGTACAGGCGTTGGTCAGCAGGTTGCCGAGGACCTGGGCGAGTTGGTGCGGGTCGCCCGGGGTCTCCACCACGGCGAGATCCGGGGCCGGGTCCGGGGCACCCCCTGTTTCCAGGGGCTCCAGCGTGATGGAGCGGTCCGGGTGGCGGATCGCGGTGGTGGCGATGGCGTCGGCGGTGAGGGAGAGCAGGTCGACGGGTTCCCGGTGGGCCGGGGCCGAGTCGCCGAGGCGGGCCAGCAGGAACAGGTCGTCGACGAGCCGGCTCATCCGCTCGGCGTTGCGCGCGATCAGGGCGTGCGCCTCCTGACGCCGGGCGGCCGGCATGTCCGGCTCGTGCAGCAGCAGATCGGCGAAGCCCTGCACGGCGGTCAGCGGGGTGCGCAGTTCATGTCCGGCGTCCGCCATGAAGTGCCGCAGCCGCTGCTCGGAGTTCTCCGTACGGCGCAGCGCGGTACGGAGGCGGTCGAGCATGGTGTTGAGGGCCAGCCCCAGCCGTCCCACCTCCGTGTCGGGATCGGGCACGGGCACGCTGAGTTCGAGGGCGCCGTCGGTGATCCGCTGGGCCGTGTGCTCGACACGGGTGAGGGGGCGCAGACCCAGACGGACGGCTCCGTTGCCGAGGGCGATCACCCCGACGGCCACGGCGACGCCCAGTCCCAGGCTGAGCCACAGCAGTTTCGTGGTGGCGCCGTCCACGGTGTCCAGCGGCAGGGCGACCACCGTACGCGTGCCGTCGGGGCCCGCGTGGGCGAGCACCCGCCAGCCGGAGTCCGCCTCGTCGCCGTCGGCCGGGACGGTGGCGGGGCGCCCGTCGGCCAGATCCAGGTCGGCCTCCCGCTCCGGCAGCCGGGGCCCCGCGCCGTTGCCGCTGCCCAGGGACGTGGGCAGCAGGGCGCCGTCGGCGTCGTAGAAGAAGACGCGGTAGTCGGAGGGAAGGGTGTGGTCCTGTGGCGGGGGGCGCAGCCGGTCCTCGGCCATGTCCCGGGTGACGCGGTCCGGCGGGCGGAAGTGGGAGAGGCGGTCGTCCACCTGGTCGGTGAGCCAGCCGCGCAGCACGGTCAGCCCCGCCAGCTGGCAGACCAGCACGGCGCTGGTGGCCAGCAGACAGGCGATCAGGACGAGACGGCTGCGCAGCGACCGGGGGCGAGGGCGGCGGAGCAGGAGGGGACGACCGGGCAGGCGGGGTCGCCGGCTCATCGGGCGTTCTCCGGCGCCTCGTCGCGCGGCAGGCGCAGGCAGTAGCCGACGCCCCGCACGGTGTGGACGAGGGCGGGCGGCGTCCGGTCGATCTTCCGGCGCAGGTTCTTGATGTACGTGTCGACGATGCGGGTGTCGCCGGAGAAGTCGTACTGCCACACCTGCTGGAGGATCTCCGCCTTCTCCAGCACCCGCTCCGGGTGGGCGAGCAGGCAGGCCAGCAGGCGGAACTCGGTCGGCGACAGCCGCACGGGGCGGTCCCCGCGGCGTACCTCGCGGGTGGCCTCGTCCAGGGTGACGTCGGCGTAGCGCAGGGCGGGGGCGGTGCCCGTGACGGAGGCCGGGGCGTTGCTGCGGCGCAGGATGGCGCGGATGCGCAGCAGCACCTCCTGGATGTGGAAGGGCTTGGTGACGTAGTCGTCGCCGCCCGAGCTGAGGCCGATGATCCGGTCCTCCACGTCACCGCGGGCGGTGAGGAACAACACCGGGGTGTAGACGCCCCGTGCGCGCAGGTCGCGGGTGAGCCGGAAGCCGTCGGTGTCGGGCAGCATCACGTCGAGGACGATCAGGTGCGGACGGCGGTCGAGGGCCAGGCCCAGCGCCTCCTGTCCGGTGGCCGCGCTGAGCACGCCGTACCCGGCCGCGGTGAGCGCGGAGGTGAGCAGGGTGCGGATGCTGGCGTCGTCCTCCACGACGAGGACCGTGTGACCGGCGGTCGGCGTACGGGGGTGGGCAAGCTGGTCGGTCACGGGAGGACACCTCGGCGGCTACGGGTGCGGGGCACGCGGCGGGGGCGTGGCACGGTGGGGCGGCGTGGGGCGGCGTGGGGCGGCGTGGGGCGGCGTGGGGCGGCGTCATCGTAGGGAGCGAAGCTGTGAACGCGGGGAGCGAGGCTGTGAACACCGGGTGGATATGGCCCGGCGTCCCGGACACGCCCTCGGGGGGAAGGGAGCGGTCCGGGACGCCGGGGGTTCAGCCGGTCACGTCCTTGTCCGCGGCCAGGGCCTTGGCGCGTTCGGTGACCGTCGTGGTGAGCCGGGTCACCGCGGTGTCCAGCTCGTCGGAGTCCGCCCCGGCGGCGCGGGCCTGCTCGGCGAGGGTCCGCAGCTGCTTCTCGGCGGTGCCGGAGGCGTAGAAGGTCTCGTACAGCTCGCGGTACGCCTTCTTGTAGACCTCGTCGAAGGCGTCGGACGCCAGGAACCTGGTCTTCAGCGGGTGCTCGGCGAAACCGGGGCCGCCGCCGCGTCCGGCACCGGGGCCTGCGCCTGCTTCGGCGCCGTCGTCGTCACCGGTGCCGCCGTCCGCCGCGGTGCCGCCGTCGCCGGCCGTACCGCCGGGGAAGCCCTCCGGCATACCTTCCGGGAAGCCTTCCGGAAGCCCCTCGGGCATGCCGTCCTGCGGCATCTCCGGGACACCGGACGGCATCGCACCGCCGGCCGGGGGCTCCTGCGCGCCGGTCCCGCCGGTGGCCGTCCCGCCTTCGGTCCCGTTTCCGGCACCCCCGTTCCCGGCCCCCGGGCGCATCCCGCCCCCGCCCATGCCGACGGAGTCGTCCGGCCCGGCGGTGGCGTCGCCGCTGAACGTCAGGTTGTAGTCCCAGCCCAGGACGGAGAACTTCTTGGTGTCCAGGTCGTACCAGAGCAGGTAGTTCTTGCCCGGCCCGGCCATGTCGTCGAAGTTCAGCAGGAGGTTCTGCGTGGCGACGTACGACGCCAGCGACTCGACGTCGACGTACGTGTCGAGGTCGCGGGCGAACTCCTCGTCCGTGGCGCCGTCGACCCACTTGATGAGCCGCATCACCGGTTCGAGGTCCTGGCTGCCCTTCTTGTTGAGCTGCTTGAAGTCGCTCTCGTACTCGGTGGGGTCGTCCCCGCGGTACGTGAAGCCGCTGCCCGCACGCGCCTTGTAGAGGACGCCGTTGCCGTCCTCGACCTCCTCCGCGTACTCGGTGTCCGGCGCCTCCACCATCAGGCGGGTGACGGTGGGGCGGTTGTTCACCGTGAAGCGGGTGAAGCTGTAGCGCTCGGCCTTCTGGCCGCTCTCGTCCGTGAGGGAGAGGGACAGGGCCTCGTTGAGCGGGACCTGGCCGTCGACGCCGGGGCGCAGGGAGATCTCGCGTTCGCCCTGGTAGGCGCGGCCCTCGATGTACTCGTCGATCTTGACGAGCCAGGGCAGCTCCTCGGGCTTCTCGGCGGAGAGCTCGTACTGCGTCATCCCGCCGCCCATGCCGCCGGGACCGGCCGCACCTCCCGCGCCGCCTGCGCCACCCTCGCCGTCCGCGCCACCCGTGCCGCCTGTGCCGCCGGGCCCGCCGGCGCCGCCTTCGGCGCCGGCGCGGCCCGGTGCCTCCTGCGCGCCCTCGGGCAGGTCCCGGCCGCCACCGGGCATGCCCCTGTTGCCGCGCAGAGACTGGAGGGTGGAGTTGCCCTTGAGGCGGAGCCCCACATCATCGAGGGCGACTCCGTCGATGACGAGGTCGGCCTCGATGTAGTCCTTGGTGCCGTCCTCCTTGAACTCCTTCATCATCTTGTCGAAGTCGTCCTGGCGATAGGTGACTTCGATGGAGTGCGGCACCGAGGCGTCGTACAGGTCGACCGTGCCGCGCACATCGTCCACGATGATGTCCGCCTCGGCCCGCGAGGACGACGTCACGTACGGGGAGACCCGCGCGTCGCCGAACGCCCAGACCAGGCAGACGACTCCGACGCCCAGGGACGCGGCCGGCTTCCAGTGGTGGCGCAGCCGGACGGGCAGCCGGTCACGCAGCCGTCGCCCGCGCCGCGCGCTCGTCCCGCCGCTCATCACAGGTCCGTCGTGTCGTAACCGGTGAGCACGGTGACCCGCTGACCCGCCGTACGTTCCTGCAGGGCCGCGACCAGGTCGCCCGGCTCGGCGCCCTTCTTCAGCCGCACCGTGTAGAACACCTCGGTGAGCGCGCCGCCGCGGATGGTCTCCGTGCTGACCAGCTCGAACTCGCTGGTGTACTTGATGAGGACGTCACGGATCTGCGGGGTGTGGTCGTCCCCGGCGGGGACCTGGACCTTGACCACCTGACGCTGGACGTTCAGCGCGAACCAGTTGAACTTGAACATCACCAGGACGACGGCGCAGATGACGACCGCGCCGACCGCGGCGAGCGTGTAGAAGCGGGCGCCGCAGGCCATGCCGATCGCCATGGCCAGGAAGATGAAGCCGACGTCCCTGGTCTCCTTCACCGCGTTACGGAAACGGACCACGGACAACGCGCCGACCAGCGAGAACGCGCGGGCCAGGTTCGAGCCGACGACCAGCATGATCAGGGCGACGACCATGCCGACGACGACCAGCGTCTGCACGTAGGACTGGCTGTAGGAGACGTTCCGGTGCGTGTACCGGTACGTGTAGCCGATCAGCGTGGACAGGATGAACGACAGCGCCATCGCGGCGACGACGTCGGCCACGCTGAACGTGCCGCTGAGTTCCTGGAGTTGGAGATCGAAGTTCACGGGGTTCCTGCCTTCGGGGACGCGGTGGGCCGCGCCGGCCGCTGGGGGAGCGGCGTTTCGTCGGTGGGGGTGGGCGGGGAGCAGTCCGACTCGTCGATGTGGAACACCGAGCGCGGGGCGAGCCCGAACGCCTCGACGGACTGCACGTACTTCGAGATGCGGACGAGGTTGAGGTTGCGGCGGGCGGCCAGGTCGGTGATCCAGTGCGGGGTGCGCTCGTTGACCTTGACCTCCATGACCGCCATGTGCGGCGGGATGGTGAACCGGTTCTCGGGCGTCGGGACGCCGAAGTGGAAGTCCCGGTCACGGCCGCGGATCCGGCGGTCGAAGGTGACCCGCAGACCCGTGTCCGCGTCCCGGCCCACGAGGGCCTCGCGCTGGTAGCCGGTGATCGCCACGGGCCGCAGATTGAGGCGCACGACCAGTTCGAGGACCTCCTGGACGAAGGCGCTCTCCTTCGGCGAGTGCTCGATCAGCTCCCGGTCGTCGCACAGCCGGCGGGCCGTGCCGTAGGGGAGGGTGATGCGGCGCTTCTGGGTGACCCGGTTGACCCGCTGCTTGATCTCGACGCAGACGGGGGAGTCGTCGGTGACGCCGGCGAGGTCGCCGTAGTGCCGGATGCGGAGCTTGCGCCGGAACTTCAGGCCCTCGATCTTCTCCCAGTAGAACCGCAGCTCCGGGGTGTCGTAGTACAGGCTCCACACGCCGTAGCCGCCGACCGGGCTGTGCTCGTCGCGGTCCATCCGCTCGGCCAGCTCGTCCCGGATCTCGGCCGCCTGCTCCACCGGGACCAGGTACTTCAGCTCGAACCGGTTGAAGGCGTGCAGCCTGCTGGCCACGTGCAACGGTTCCTCGCCGACCGCCTGACCCTCTTGTGCCGGGGCTGCCTTCGACAGGAACACCATGCGCCTCCTCACTCGTCACTCTCGGACCGAACGGACTCGCACACGCAACCAACGGCGGATGAGGAGTCGATGAAAAACACGGGTCGATTCCCGGAGTCTTGGATATGAATCCGAGTAGGCGTACGGATGTCCGGCGGACGAGTGCGCGAAAGGGTGGGCGCATGCGTCGACTCGTGCTGCTCGCCCCGGTGTTGCCGGCCCTTACGGCTTGCGGGGTGATCCGGTCGTCCGAGGAGGAGGCGACCGACGCCGCGCGGGAGACGGCGACGCACGCCGGCCAGCGGCTCCACGGTCCGCGTCCGCGTACGGCCGAGGCCGTGGGGCGGCCGGCGTCGACGGTGGAGGTGCTGCGCGTCAAGGGCACGTCCACGCACGAGGGCGACGGGGTGGAACTGGTCGTCCGCACGTCCGGCTCGGCGTACAACGGCTGGTTCGACGTCGAGGAGGTCACCGTGCGGCGCTGCTTCGCCCTGCGGGTGTCGCCCGGGGCGGAGTGGGGTGAGGAGGCCCGGGACGTCGCCTGCCCCGGCGGCCTCCCGCTCGGCTTCGGCCCGCCGCCCGAGGTGCCGCAGGTGGCACTGGAGGAGAAGCTGCCGCGGGTGCCCGAGGGCGGCCGGGTGGACGAGGCCGAGGTACGTCGGGCGCTCGCCGCGCTGGACATGGACCCGTCGATCACGACCGAGGTGAAGACGGAGAACGGACGCGTTGGCATCGTCCTGTCACCACCGGCCGACCCTCACGAACCGGTGGACTGCGTCCTCGCCGTCGTCGCCCCCGGCGGAACGAGCACCTGGACCCCGCCCCGCGTCCGGCGCATGCCCGGCGAAGGAGGCTGCTCGGTGGACGACGCGCTGCACCCGGCGCCGCCGCCGCACTGAGCCCACTCGACTCGTCGAGCGGCCATCGCCCCGCGGGCGCATCACGAAGAAGCACCGGCTTTCCTCGGGGGCTTCCGCCACCCGGCGCACCTGCACCGCACACGCCCGCGTGGGGCCGTACCGGCTGCGCACCGGGGCGGCCCCACGCGGGCGTGTCGGAAGCGTGTCAGTGCTTGAACGCGTCCTTGGTCTTCTCCTTGGCCTCGCGGGCGTCGCCCTTGCTCTTCGTGGCCTGGCCCTCCGCCTCCATGCGCTCGTTCCCGGTGGCGCGGCCCACGGCCTCCTGGGCCTTGCCCTGCGCCTGCTCGGTCTTCGCCTTGGCCTTCTCACCGGCACTCACGGAACAGCCTCCTCGTAGGGTTCGGCACTGTGTCGTGGCCCCACGAGTGCCCTCACCCCTCCTTCACAAACAAGGTGGCTGCGAGGTGTGCGGCTGCGGAGTGAGGGCAAACGGTGCGGCAGGAGGTCGTTAACTATGGTTCCCTTGCTGCTCGTTCTGCTTCTTGCCCTGATCCTGTTCGGCGCCGGCTTCGCCGTGAAGGTCCTGTGGTGGATCGCCATCGCGGTCCTCGTGATCTGGCTGCTCGGCTTCGTCATGCGCTCCACCAACGCGGGCGGCGGCCGAGGCCGCTGGTACCGCTGGTGACGCGCCGCACCGCGACGCCGCACCACCCCTCGGGGGCCCGGTCACCACGGTGACCGGGCCCCCGGTCCGCTCAGGCGCCCGCCCAGGCGTCCCCGCTTCTGTCCGCGAACGTCCCCGGACATGTCCGTGCTCCGTAACGGACGCATCCGGGGACGTCCGTCTCCCGTCCTGCCCAGTGGTTCACGGAGAAGTCCGGGACCCAGGAGACGAGCGGCAGCAGGAAAGCGGGGCGGGTCATGGCGGGGCACAGCGGTGGACGGAGCTGGTACGGCAAGGTGGTCGGGGCCGCCCTCGGGGTGACGATGCTCGCCGTCGGCGCCTCGGTGTACACCGCCCAGGCCGACGTCAGCGGCGCCCCTCAGGCCGGCGCGTCCGCGAAGCCCGCCGCCGTGAAGCGGGTCTCCCCCACGATCGCGCACGCCTCCGACGCCGGCCCGCGCGGCGTCAACATCACCATCGACGACGGCCCCGACCCCCGCTGGACGCCCCAGGTCCTCGAGCTGCTCCGCGAGGAGGGGGTGAAGGCCACCTTCTGCCTCACCGGCATCCAGGCGCAGACCCACCCCGGCCTGGTCAAGGAGATCGTCGCGGACGGGCACGTCCTCTGCGACCACTCCGTCTCCCACGACACCTCCATGGACCGCAAGTCCGAGGCGTACCAGTCGAAGGAGATCCTCGACGCCGAGCGCATGATCACCGAGGCGTCCGGCGGCGTCCGTCCCCTCTACTACCGGGCGCCCGGCGGCGCCTTCACCCCGCACAGCCGCGCCGTCGCCGCCTCCCGCGGCATGCGCCCCCTGGGCTGGAACGTCGACACCAAGGACTTCGAGCAGCCGGGCGCCGACTCCATCGTCGAGACCGTGCAGCGGGAGCTGCCCAACGGCCCGACGATCCTCTTCCACGACGCGGGCGGCGACCGCGCGCAGACCGTCGAGGCGCTGCGCCGCGTGCTGCCCTGGCTGAAGGAGCAGGGCTACTCCTTCGGTTTCCCGGTGCGTTGAGCACCCGCAACGATCGCGTTTCAGGGCAGACCCGCCTGTTCAGGATGGAGCGGCGCCAGGCAGACTCAAGGCCGTACACCCGTCGACGAAGGATGGCTCGTTCATGATCACGCTGACCAAGGAAGACGGCCCCGCGGACCTGGACGGGGTCACGCACCTCTCCATCGGGGTCTCCTGGGACCCGACCGCCGGTTCCAGCGGCGGAGTGCTCGGCAAGCTGCGCCGCAAGACCGGTACGGACCTCGACCTGATCGCCATCGCCATGTCCGGCAGCGACCCGGTCCGCCTGGCCGGCCTGGACTCGCTCGACCCGATGGGCAACGGCTCCCTCCTGCACAGCGGCGACAACCAGACCGGTCACGGCGACGGGGACGACGAGACGGTGACCGTCGAGTTCTCCCGCCTGCCCGGCGCGATCACCTCGATCGTGTTCGTCGCGGCCGCCTACAAGAAGGGCAGCTCCTTCCAGAAGGCCCGCAACATCAGCTTCAAGGTCTACGACGCCACCGGCGGCAGCACCCAGCAGGTCGCCGACATCTGGCCGAGCATGCTCAGCCAGGACAACGGCTGCGCCGTCGCCAAGGCCGTCAAGGTCGGCAACAGCTGGAAGCTCCAGGTGATCAACGAGACCGGCAAGATCAAGCAGGGCGACGAGCACGCCCTGATGCGGTTCGCCGTCAGCAAGTAAGCGGGTACGGAAGAGACACGGGCGGCCACGACACCGGCTGGGGGGTGTCGTGGCCGCCCTCCCCCGTCATCCCCCGTCAGGGAAAGGGCGTGTGGACCCGGCCTTCGGTGTCGTGCACGGTGACCCGTCCCAGGCGGTCGACGCCCGTGTCGGCGACGGCGTACCAGACGCCCCAGCCGGGACGGCCGGGACGGCCCGATCAGCTTGCCGCGCAGCGGGCCGGCCGCCGTCTCCAGCTCGACGGTGGACGTGCGGCCGGAGGACGCCGGCGACCTGGACGCGGAGGGCCTCGCCGACGTGCTCGTCGACGACGTACGGCGCAGCGCGCACCGCAGCGACGACGTGGCGGTGCCGGTGCTGCGGACGCGGTGACCCGTCCGGCCGAGTTGCCGCGCGCGGGTGATGCGAGAAGGTGAGAGAAGGCCCGGAGGGGGATGACCCCGCGAAGGGAGTGTGCCGTGCCGGACGGCCACGTCGACGACGCCGCGGTGCTGGACGCGCTGTTCGCCGGTTCGCCCCAGGGTCTGTTCGTTCTCGACGCCGACCGCAAGGTCGTCCGGTACAACCCGTCCGCGCGCGGGGTGCACGGCCTTCCCGTGGACGACGTCGTCGGCCACCACGTGCGGGACTTCGCGCCCGGCATGGAGTCGGAGCTCGACCACCTCATCGACGAGGTGCTCACCACCGGCGAGCCGGTGCGCGGCCGGCTGCTGCGCGGACGGTCCCCGTCCGACCCGCACCGGACGCTCGCCGCGGAGCTGTCGCTGTTCCCGCTGCGTGACGGCCCCGGAGTGGTCGGCGTGGTGGAGGACGTGACCGAGCGGCAGGCCGCGGCCGACCGCCTCGCCGTGCTCAGCACCGTGCACCGGACCGTCGGCTCCACTCTCGACGTGCAGGCCACGGCGGACGCCCTGGTCGAGGCGCTGGTCCCGGCCTTCGCCGACGCGGCGGCCGTGGACCTCCTCGACGACGACCCCACCGGGGCGGCGCCCCCGTCCGGTCCCCTGCCGACGTCCGTGCCGCTGCGCCGGGTCGCGTTCGCCGCCCCGGACTCCGTCGAGCCGTCCCGGCGCACCGGCGACAGCCGTCCCTTCCCGTTCCCGACGCCGTTCACACAGGCCCTCAGCGACGCGCGCGAGCGGCTGGTGCAGGTCACCCCGGACGACCCGTGGCTGGAGACGGACCCGGACGGCTTCGCCCTGCTGGGGCGGAAGGTCCACTCCATGATCGTCGCGCCGCTCACCGCGCGGGACACGGTGCTGGGGCTGCTGACGCTGTTCCGCAGCCGGGTCGACGCCTTCGAGGAGGCCGACCTGGACGTGGCCCGGCAGGCCGCCGCGACCGCCGCCGTCCACCTGGACAACGCGCGCAGCTACCGCCGCGAGCACGCGGTGGCGTCCGCCCTCCAGCGGCGGCTCCAGCCGGGCGTGACCCCGCGGCTCTCGGCGGTGGAGACCGCGCATGTGTACCTGCCGGAGAGCGCGGGCGGGGCCTGGTTCGACGTCATCCCGCTGTCCGGGACGCGGGTGGCGCTGGTCGTCGGGGACGTCGCCGGGCACGGTATCGAGGCGGCGGCCACCATGGGGCAGCTCCGGGTCGCGCTGCGCACCCTGGCGCTGCAGGACCTGGAGACCGACGAGGTGCTGACCCACCTGGACGAGGTCGCCGGACAGCTCACCGACTCGCGTGTGACGCACCCCTACCTGGCGACCTGCGCGGTCACCGTCTACGACCCGGTCTCCCGGGGCTGCGTCATGATGCGGGCCGGACACCCCGCGCCGATCCTGGTCGACCCGGACGGCTCGCCCATCGACGTGGACGTGCCGCTCGGCCCGCCGCTGGGCGCGGAGGGCGGGGCCGCGTCCGCCCCGGCGGTCACCCAGCTCCCGCCGGGCTGCCTGATCGCGCACGTCACCAACGGGCTGCTGGGCTCCGAGGGGGACGGCGACGGCGACACGGACGCCGTGCACCGCCTGGAACACGTGCTGGCCACCCCGTCCCGGCCGCTCCAGGAGCTGTGCGACACCGTCCTCTACCGCATGGCGCCCTCCCGGTACGACGACGCCGTCCTGCTCCTCGCCCGCACCGAGTGCCTGCCGCCCGACCGGGTCGCCGACTGGACGCTGCCCGCGGACGCCTCCGTCGTCGGCACGGCCCGCCGCCTCGTCGGCCAGCAGCTCGCCGCCTGGGACCTCGCCGAGCGCGCCTTCACCACGGAGATCATCGTCAGCGAACTCGTCACCAACGCGATCCTGCACGGCGAGGGGCCGGTACGGCTGCGCCTCATCCACGACGGGGAACGCCTGTTGGCCGAGGTGACGGACGCGAGCAGCGCGGGCCCCCACCTCCGCCACGCCCGCACCGGCGACGAGGGCGGCCGGGGCCTCTACATCGTGATGCGCCTCAGCGCCCACTGGGGCGTCCGCCACGGCCGCGAGGACAAGACGATCTGGTCCGAACAACGCCTGGGCGAGGAGACCCCGGAGGACGTCCTCGCGGGGATGGACGTGTTCGACACGGCGGCGGTCTGAGGGGACCGCCGTGTCGGCCGACACCGGCCGTTCCCTCGATGCGCGGGCGACTCCGTCCCCGGGTGCGGGTGCTGTCACCACGGCGCCGAACAGACCGCCGCCCAACAGCGCCTTGCAGCGCGCGCCGGCGCAGGCTGCCGTGTCCGTCGTGCCTGGGCACATGTGCCAGGTGCAACGCAGTTGACGGCGGCGCGCGCGGGCCGGCTGCCGGTGTGGCCCGCCGTCCCTCACGTCAGCGCTTCCCGCCTCGCAGGCGGCGTGAACACCAGGTGATGGCCGCCGCGTTGACCAGTGCGCCCAGCATGACCGCCAGTACGAACGTCGGCGCGCCGCCCGGGAGGGCCAGGGCGGCGATGCTGACCGGGGCCGTGGCGAGGACCGGGATCACGCCCGCCAGGGACGCGTCCTCGTGCTCGGCCGTGCCGGCCGCGAGCGCCCAGACCGTCAGGGCGGCGCAGACGGCCAGGTAGGTGAGGGCGAAGGCGTCGCCGTAGAGGCGGTTCAGGAGCGGGCGTCCGGGCATGGGAGGACTCCTCACCTGGCGGTGGTGGGGCTGTCCTTGTCCCCCGGGGCCGGGCGCCTACACCCCCCAAGGCCCCCCGCGGAGGCGGGCCTTGATGGATGGTCAGGCCGCTGTTTCCGGTGCCGGGGCCGGGGCCGCGGTCGTGGACTCGGCCGGGGCGGGGTGCGTGATCCGGCGACGGCGGCTGGGGATGCCCAGGGTCGGGTGGGCGACTCCCCAGGCCGCGCTCTTGCAGATGATCTCCTTGTAGAGGGCCGCGAAGCGGCCGGTCAGTGCCGCGTTCTTCGCGCGGTCGTCGGCGGTCACGTACTGGATGAGTCCGTCCTTGCGGCCGAGCGAGACGCACTGGTTGAAGTACCGCAGCGGCACGTGCGGCATCTTCCCGCCGGTGAGACGGGCCGCGATCGCGTCGGCGGCCTGCCACGCGGTGGGCGTGCCGGTCGCGCACGACATCCGCAGCGGCTTGTCGCCGGGCCCCCGCACCAGCGCCGCGTCGCCGACCGCGTACACGTCCGGGTGCGAGACCGACCGCATGGTGTCGTCGACCACGATCTGCCCGGTGTCGCCGACCTCCAGGGTCGTGGCGCGGGCGATCGGGTGGACGGCGAACCCGGCGGTCCACACGGTGAGCGCGGACGGCAGGACCGTCCCGTCGGCGGTGACCACGCGGCCGTCCTCCACGGCCGTGACCTCGGCGTGCTCGCGCGCGGTGATGCCGAGCCGGCCGAACACCGCCCGCAGATGCCCCTGCCCCTTGGGCGACAGCCAGTCGCCGAGGCCTCCGCGGGCGGCGAGGGTGACCTCCAGGTCGGGACGCGACTCGGCGATCTCGGTCGCCGCCTCCAGGCCGGTGAGGCCACCGCCCACCACGACCACCGGCTGCCCGGCGGTGAGCCCGGCCAGCCGCTCGCGCACCCGCAGCGCGCCGGCCCGCCCGGCGATCTCGTACGCGTGCTCGGCGGCGCCCGGCACGCCGTGGTCGTCCCAGCGGCTGCCGAGGGCGTGGACGAGGGTGTCGTACGCCAGTTCCTCGGCGCCGCCGTCGCCGGTGACGGCGACGACCTTGCGGTCGACGTCGACGGCGGTGACCCGGGCGACCTTCAGCGCGACGCCGGTCCCGGCGAGCACGTCGGCCAGCGGCCGGTGCGGGAGCTCACGGCCGGTGGCCAGCTCATGGTTGCGGACCCGCTCGACGAAGTCGGGCTCGGCGTTGACGAGAGTGAGGGAGACGTCGTCGCGGTGCAGCCGCCTGGCCAGGCGTCCGGCGGCGGAGGCTCCGGCGTATCCGGCTCCGAGGACGATGATGCGGTGCTGCATGGCAGGCTCCTGTCGTCGACTGGTTCGCCCCTTGAACCGGGCAGCCCGCCGAACCCTGACACCTTCACCATGTGACCTACATCACACCAACCTCGTGTGCGTCAGTACACGTCCCTCATCAGCGGCTCCCCGTGGTCGACGGCGGCCCACCGCTCCGTCACGCGCTCCAGCTTGTCGGGGTTGACCTGGCTGCGGACCGCCGCGATGCCGTCCTCGGTGACCTCCAGGCACATCACCCCGATCACCCGGCCGTCGACGACCGCCACCACGGCCGGATCGCCGTTCGCGGTGGTCGCGTACAGCTCGGGCGACCCGCCCGCCACGGCCCGCTTGCCGGGACCGGGCTTGAACAGACCGCGCAGGAACGTGGCCACCGCCTTGACGCCCTCGAACGCCTTGGCCCGCGCCGGCACCTTCCCGCCGCCGTCGCCCACCGCGACGGCGTCCCGCGTGAGCAGCGCGACCAGCGGCTCGGTCCGCCCGCTGGTCGCGGCCGCGAGGAACTCCTCGACGATCCGCCGCGCCTCGGCCTCGTCGATCTCCCGCCGCGCCTTGCCCTGCGCCACATGCTTCCGCGCCCGGTGCAGGATCTGCTGGCTGGCGGCCTCGCTGACGTCGAGGATCTCGGCGATCTCCCTGTGCGGGTAGCCGAACGCCTCCCGCAGCACGTACACCGCGCGCTCGTCCGGCGACAGCCGCTCCAGCAGCACGAGCATCGCGAACGACACCGACTCCCGCTGCTCGGCGGTGTCGGCGGGCCCCAGCATCGGGTCCCCGGCGACCAGCGGCTCGGGCAGCCACTGCCCCACGTACGTCTCGCGCCGGGCACGGGCCGAGGTGAGCTGGTTGAGGCAGAGGTTGGTGAGCACCTTCGTCAGCCACGCCTCGGGCACCTCGATCCGCCCGGTGTCCGCGGCCTGCCAGCGCAGATACGCCTCCTGCACGACGTCCTCGGCCTCGCTCGCGGAGCCGAGCAGCCGGTAGGCGATGGCCTCGAGACGGGGCTTGGCGGCCAGGAACCGGTTCACGTCGCTCGTGGGCGCAGACATGCCGCGATCCTAGGCACGCCCCGCGCGTCCGCGCCCGCCTTTACGCCCGGCCGCCGCGCCCCGCGGTCACCCCTTCTCCGCGAGGGTGTGGGCGACCAGGGCGTTCGCGTGCCCGTGGCCCAGGCCGTGCTCGGTCTTGAGCCAGGTGACCAGCTCCATGTGCCGGGTCAGCGGCGAGGAGCGGATCAGCTCCTTCCACTCGGCCACGGGGCGGCCGTACTTCTTCTCGATCGACGGGAAATAACTGGCGGGGCCCTTCACCTGTGCGCTCATGACGACCGGTCCTTCCTCCGCTCGCGGACACCTACGCCATGAAGACCGGAGGAAGGACGAGAACTGAGCGGAGCACTGCCGTGACCTGCGTCACCTCAGCCGGTGAGGCCGATCTCCGCGCAGTCGTCCGCGTGCGCGGGGGTGCAGATGTCCTGGACGGAGTAGACGCCGTCCGCGATCACCGTGTCCTCGATGTTCTCCCGGGTGAGCGCGACCACCGGCACGAGCATCGCCGGGATGTCGTTCTGCGAGCGGCTGTCGATCGTGTCCCGCGCGAGCGCGTCGAACTGGATCGCCCGGTCCTGCACCTTCGCCACCGCCATGTCCGCGGCCCCCGTCGCCTCCAGCAGGAAGGACTTGTACACCGTCATGTACTGCGTGCCCGAGACGACCCGCCGCACCGCCTCCAGGTCCGCGTCCTGCCCGGTGACGGGCGGCAGTTCGCTGAGGCCGGCGTTCTGCAGCTCCTCGATCACCGCGCCGGCCATGCCGTCGTTCGCGGAGTAGACGGCGGCGACGTTCCCCGCGCCGACCTCCTTGATGGCCTTGCGCATGTTCTCCGCCGCGACCTCGGGCAGCCACTTCTTGGTGTCGTACGACGCGGCGATGTCGACCGCCCCGCTCAGCTCGCCCAGCGCGCCCTTCTTGAACAGCGCGGTGTTCGGGTCGGCGGGCTCGCCGTTCATCATGACGACCTTCTTCTTCTGGGACTTCTCGCCGAGCGCGTTGACCAGGGCGCGTCCCTGCACCTGGCCGACGAGTTCGTTGTCGTGCGAGACGTACGCGTCGACCGGGCCCTCGGCGAGCCGGTCGTAGGCGATGACGGGTATGCCCGCCCGCTTGGCCAGGCGCACGTCCGGCGCGACGGCGGCCGCGTCCACCGCGTCCACGAGGATGACGTCGACCTTCCGGCCGATCATCTGCCGGAACTGCTCGCTCTGCTTCTCCTTGCTGCCCTCGGCGTTGGCGTAGACGACCTCGCCCTGCTTGTTCGTCTGCGAGGCGATGCGCTCCTTGATGAGCGGGTAGTCGAACTTCTCGAACCGCGCCGTGTCCCGGTCGGGCAGGAGCAGGCCCACGGTGATGTCGTAGTCGGCGCGCGCGTCCGGGGTCTCGTCGTCCTCAGATCCGAGCGCACCGCAGGCGGTGAGGGAGAGGGCCGTCAGGGAAGCGGTCAGCAGCAGGGCACGACGGCGTGCGGCGGCAGCGGTGGTACGGGGCTTCACAGTGGGGGTGCCTTCCGGGCGGGGCGTGCGGCATGGGGTGGAGCTGTCCGCCCGACACGGCACGCGGTACGGCGTCGGGGCCGACGTCCGGCCGGGCCCAGAACGTTGCTCAGCAGTGTGTCCGTTGTGCGGTGGTGCGGCACGTGCGCTCACGACCTTCTCCCCTGGCACGCCGAGAATGTGCGCAGGAGCGGCACAGAGACTGCACACAGCGCGGCATGGGCGTGGTTAGCGTGGCTGTCCCCTGCCCGGACCGGGCCGGCCGCGCCTGCGCGGACACCCGGTACGACACCTCAGGAAGACAGCGGATGGACTACTGCTCCACGTGTCGCCGGCATCTGAACGGCGCCCTGGTCTGCCCGGGTTGCGGCGCCTACGCTCCCGACATCGCCCCCGGCGTGGTGGGCGGCCACCGCGTCCCCGGACAGGCGGCACGCACGGCCCACGGCGCCGCCGGCGAAGGGCCCGCGGAGGGAGGGTGGTTCACCGCTCCGGCGCGGTCCGCCGAGACGACGCGGGCCAACGAGGTCGCGCGGCCCGGCGGTTCCGCACGGTCCGCGGAGACCTCACGGCCCGGCGAGACGGGACGCCACGCCGGCTCCGCACGGCCCAACGGCCCTGCGCGGCCGGTCGATTCCGCGCGATCTGCGCGGCCCGCCGGGGCCATGGGATCCGCGGGGGCCATGGGGCCCCGCGACGGTGCACGGTCCATCGACACCACGTGGCCGACGGACGCCGGACGACCGGGCGACGCCCCGCGGCCCGCCGACGCCGGACGACCGGGCGACGCCTCCCACCCCGCCAACGCCCGGCCGGGTGCGATCCCGCGCCCCGCAGGCACCGCACGGTCCACCGGAGCGACGCGGACCAACGAGGCCGCACGGCACGCCGGTTCCGCGCAGCCCATCGGCGCGACGGGGCCCCTCGACATCCCTCGGTCCGCCGACACCACGTGGCCCGTCGGCGCGGGACGGCCCGGGGAAACGCCGCGTCCGGTCGGCACGGGACGGCCGCACGAGGCCTCACGCCCCGTCGGCGCCGGGCGGCCGGGCGGCGAACCGCACCCCGTCCGCGCCGGCCGGCCGGGCGACGCCCCGCACCCCGTCGGTACTGGGCGGGCGGGCGACGCCCCGCACCCCGTCGGCACGGGACAGTCGTACGAGGCCCCGCGCCCCGTAGGCACCGGACGACCGGGTGCGACCCCGCACCCCACCGGCACCGCACGTCCCGCCGAGACGACGCGGTTCCGCGACACCCCGCGCCCCGCCGACCCCGCCGCCACCCCCGCCGTCGGCATACACTCCGTCCTCCCCGCCCGCCGGGCCGAGACCGCCGTGTTCGCCGCGCCCGCGCGGCCCGACGCCGGCGCGCACCCCGAGGAGACCGGCGACCGCGCCGCCCTGCCGGCAGGCGCCGGTACCGGGCGTGCCGCGCGGCGGCGGCAGTTGGCGCGGTGGAAGAAGACGCAGCGGCGTGCCCTGGTCGCCACGGCCGTGGCGCTCGTCGGCGGCGGCATCACCCTCGCCTCGACGGACCGGGGCGGCACGGACCGTACCCAGGCCGCCACCGCGCCCGACCTGCACGGCATGGGCGGCGCCGGCGGCACCACGGACGACACGGCCGGCACCCCGTCCGTCGCCCCGGAGCGCTCGGCGGCGCCGCCGCAGGCCGAGGGCCGCCGCAGCCCGGCGCGTCCCGAGGCCGCGCCCACCACGACCGCGCCGCCGTCCGGCACCCACACCGACGGCGCCGCCGCCACCGAGGTGCCCACCGGGGGACGTTCGGACGCGTCCGAGTCGGTCTCCCGTTCCGGCGACCGGTCCGGGACGAGCCAGGACACCGGCGGCGGAGCCCCCGGCTCCGGCGGCTCGACGACGCCCGCGCAGCCCTCCTCGCCCCCGCCCTCCTCGGACGACGGCGGCGGGAGCGGCGACACGGGCGGCGACGGCGGCTCGGGCCAGGGCGACGACGAGGCCACGCAGCCGGCGCCCGGCACCCCGCCGCCCACCGCCGATCAGCCGCGCGACCCGCGCCTCTGCCTGCTGGTGATCTGCCTCGGCTGACCGAGCCGCCGCCCCGACCGGCGGCCGGCACGGCGGCTGCGGGACAATCGCGGCATGAGCGTCGTCAAGATCAACGTACTCACCGTGCCGGAGGACCAGCGCGAGACGCTGGAGAAGCGGTTCGCCGCGCGGGCCGGGGCGGTGGAGAGCTCGGACGGCTTCGAGTGGTTCGAGCTGCTCCGCCCGGTCGAGGGCACCGACACCTATCTCGTCTACACCCGCTGGCGCAGCGAGGAGGACTTCGAGCGCTGGAGGGACGGGCGCGGCCAGGCCGCCCACGCGGGACCGCAGGGCGACAAGCCGCGTCCGGCGGCCACCGACGCCACCCTGTGGTCCTTCGAGGTGGTCCAGCAGGCGGCGCCCCGCCAGGACTGACCGGCGGACGTCACCTCCATACGTCCAGCACGCGCCGCGCCGCCTCCGCCACCAGCTCGTCGCTGGGGGCGGCGGCGCGGTCGGGGCGTTCCGTCAGCACCGACAGCACCAGCGGCGCACCACCGGCGTCCGGCCACAGCACGGCCACGTCGTTGCCCCGGCCCCACTCGCCGCCGCCGGTCTTGTCGCCGACCCGCCAGCCGCGGGGCACGGCCGCCCGGATGCGGCGGTCGCCGGTGGTGTTGCGCACCAGCCAGTCGGTGAGCAGGGCGCGCCCGGCTGCGGGCAGCGCGTCGCCGAGGACCAGGGCGCGGTAGTCGGACGCGATCGCGCGGGGCGTGGTGGTGTCGCGCGGGTCGCCGGGCGGGTTGCCGTTCAGCTCGGGCTCGATGTGGTCCAGCCGGGTCACCCGGTCGCCCAGCCGGCGCGCGTACGCGGTGAGGCCGCGCGGGCCGCCGATGTCCCGCAGCAGCAGATTGCCGGCCGTGTTGTCGCTGTAGCGGACGGCCGCGTCGCACAGCTGCCGCAGCGTCATGCCCTCCCCGGTGTGCTTCTCGGTGACGGGCGAGTACGGCACCAGGTCGGCCGTGCCGTAGGGGATCCGTTCGTCCAGGCGGGCGCCGGGGCGGTGGTCCACGACCGCGGCGGCGGCGAGGGTCTTGAAGGTGGAGCAGAGCGCGAAGCGCTCGTCGGCGCGGTGGACGACGGTGGCGCCGGTGCCGGTGTCGACGGCGAACACCCCGAGCCGGGCGCCGTACTCGCGTTCCAGCGCGGCGAGGTTCCGGGGGCTGACCGGGGACGGTGTGCCACTGCCGGGTGAGGCTCCGGCGGCCGGGGCGCGGTCCGGGGCGTCGGTGGCGCAGCCCGCCACGGGGGCCAGGGCGGCGGTCAGCAGCAGGGAGCGGCGGGAGAGACGGGCGGTCATGACGGGACGTTTCCTTCGATCGTGGGGGGCGTGGCTCAGGAGCGGGGCGCGGCGGAGAGCAGGGCGTGCAGCACGGGTCCGGCCGAGCCGCTGCCGGTGACGCCCTCCTCGACGACGCAGGCCACGGCGACCCCGTCGCGGTGGGCGACCATCCAGCCGTTGTTCTCCTGCGCGTCGGAGACCTCGGCGGTGCCGGTCTTCCCTCCGATCTCACCGGCCAGCGGGGCCAGGGCGCGCGCGGTGCCCTCGGTGACCGTGGCGCGCAGCAGCGTGCGCAGCTGATCCACGACGCGGGGCGGCAGCGGCTCGGTCCTGGTGGTGTCCTCCGTGCCGGCGACGAGGACGGGCTGGTGGAAGCGGCCGGAGACGGCCGTCGCGGTAACCGACGCCATGATCAGCGGGTTGGCCTGCACCCGGCCCTGCCCGATCATCGACGCGGCCTTCTCCGTCGCGTCGCGCGGCTCGGGCACGGACCCGTCGTACGAGGGGACGCCCACGTGCCAGGTCTGGCCGACCCCGAAGTACCGCTTCGCGACCTCCCCGAGCTCGCCGTCGCCGAGCCGGCTCCGCAGGCCGATGAAGGCGGTGTTGCAGGACTCGGTGAACGCCTTGCGGAAGGTGGCGCCCGGGTGGGCGGACGTCTCCACGTTCTGGAACCGCTTCCCGACGGTGAGGTAGCGGGGGCAGTCCACGACGTCGTCCGGGGCGACCGCGTCCTTCAGCAGCAGGGCGCTGCTGGTGACGATCTTCCAGGTGGAGCCGGGGGCGTAGGTGCCGGAGACGGCGCGGTTGAAGCCGTCCGCCGGGGAGTTGGCCACGGCGAGGATCTGACCGTCGTCCACGCGCAGGGCGACCAGCGCCGCGTTCTTCCCGCCGGCCTTCTCCAGGGCCTGCTCGGCGGCCGCCTGCCAGCGGGCGTCGAGGGTGGTGCGCAGGGGCCCCTCGTCCTTCGGCGTGGCGGAGCCGAAGGTCGCCTCGGTGCGGCGGACCTCCCCGGTGACGCGGTCGACGAGGAGCACCGCCCCGCGCGGGCCTCCGCCGGGCGTGGAGCCGGCGAGCTGGGTGAGGACCGGCCCGAGGGAGGGATGGGCGGCCGCCGACAGGGTGCGGCCGGCGCGGTCGTTCGCGCGGACCGGCTCGGCCTCCTCCCGCTCCAGGCGGAACTTCTCCGTCCCGCTGAGCCGGGGGTGCACCAGCGACAGCCGCCAGTCCACCTTCCACTCGCCGCCCCGCTCCCGCAGCGGCAGTTCGGCGGTGTACGTCCAGGTGCCGAGGCCGGTGACGGGCATCCGCGCGGTGTACGGCACGGTGACGGCGTGCCCGCCGGACTCCTCGTCCTCCACGGGCTCCCCTGCCGTGAGCACGGGTTTCTCGATGTCGAGCCCGGAGGTGAAGCTGCTCAGCACCTCCTGGGCCCGGTCGGGCCCGGTGGTGCGGGCGGCGGCGTCCGGGAGGCGTCCGGCGGCCCAGTCGGCGAGGAACGCGCGGGCCTCGGCCACCGCCTCCGGGTCGGGTCCTGACTCGTCCGCGAAGGGGCCGAGCCCGGCGGCCCAGGCGCCGCCGACCGCGACCGCGGCGACCGCCGAGACGGCGACGAGCGCCTTGACCGCCGTGCGAGGACGACGGCGGGGACGGACAGGGGGGAAGTCGGGAAACGTGTTCATGCCCCGACCACAGCAGCGTCAGGGGCCGTCCGTCCAAGTCCGCTATCAATCATGGACTGATAAATACTCGATATGATTACTGGTCGTGGACCTGGTGCGGCACTTGGAGTGCTTCGTGGCTGTTGCCGAAGAGTCACACTTCGGCCGCGCCGCCGCCCGTCTCGGCATGGCCCAGCCCCCTCTCTCGCAGCGCGTGCAGCGGCTCGAACGGGAGCTGGGCGTGCGGCTGTTCGAGCGCACCAGCCGTCAGGTGCGGATCACGGAGGCCGGGACGCTGCTGCTGGCGGAGGCGCGGGAGGTGCTGTCCCGCACGGAGTCGTTCCTCGCCGCCGCCCGCCGGGTGCGCGACGGCGAGACGGGACTGCTGCGCGCCGCACTGCCCCCTGACCTCTCCGGCGAGACCGTGGCCGCCCTGCTCGCGGACTTCGGCGACCGTCACGCGGGACTGGAGCTGGAGCTGCACGAGCTGTCCACGGCCCAGCAGCTCGACCGGCTCGCGGCGCACGACCTGGACGTGGGCGTCGTCCACCACCCGTGCGACGTGACAGGTCTGGAGCTGGGCCCGGTGCTGCGCAGGGAGCTGGGCGTGCTGCTGCCCGCCGCCACGGCGGCCGGCCTGGACGAGGTCCCGCTGCCCGCGCTGTCCGGCCGCGACCTGATCCTCTTCCCCCGCACGGCCGCCCCCGCCCTCTACGACGAGCTGCTGACCACCTGCGCCCGCGGCGGCTTCACCCCCGCCGCCGTACGTCACGGCCAGGGCGCCAGTTTCGTCCAGGGCCTGGTGCTGTCCTCGGGGGCGGTGGCGCTGTGCCCGCGTGACGCGGCCCCGTCGGGGCAGGGGAACGGGGAGGCGGACGTCGTGTGGCGGCCGCTGACCGGCGGGGCGCCCGCGCTGCGGCACTCCGCGGCCTGGCCGAAGGGGCGTGGTGACGCCGCCGTGCAGGCGTTCGCGGAGGCGGCCACGCACGCCCTGCGCACCGCCGCCGGCGCGGTCCCCGACGTGCCGGCCCGTCCCCTGCATCTGCGACCGGCATCGGAGTACTGGCTGTGACGGACGCCGTCGCCCGCATCCACGCGGCCCTCGCCGACGCCGGGGTCACCGGCTGGCTGCACGCCTTCGACATCGACTCCGGCGAGCAGCTCGACGCCGGGGCCGACCAGCCGGTGTGCACGGCGAGTGTCCACAAGCTGTGTCTGCTGGTCGCGCTGCACGAGCAGGCGGCGCGGGGCGCGCTGGACCTGGCCGAGCAGGTGGAGTGCGGGCCGGAGGAACGGACGGCGGGGCCGACGGGGGTGGCGGCGATGCTGGACGCGGCCCGGATGTCCCTGCGTGACCTCGCCTATCTGATGATGGCGGTCAGCGACAACGCGGCCGCCGATCTGCTGCTGCGCCGGGTGGGTCTGGACGCGGTGAACGCGACGACGGCCCGGCTGGGCCTCACGCGGACGCGGGCCGTGCACTCCTTCGGCGAGATGCTCGCCACCGTGAAGGAGGACGCCGGGCCCGAGGGCGCGCGGGCGCTGGCCGATCCACGGGTGGTGAGCCGGCTGCGGGCGCTGGACCCGGAGCGCACCAACCGCAGCACCCCGCGGGACATGACCCGGCTGTTGGGCGCGGTGTGGCGGGACGAGGCGTGCACCCCGGAGCATGGCGCGGCCATACGGCGGATCATGGGGCTTCAGGTGTGGCCGCACCGTCTGGCCTCGGGTTTTCCTTTCGACGACGTGCACGTCGCCGGGAAAACCGGCAGTCTGCCGACCCTGCGCAACGAGGTGGGCGTGGTCGAGTATCCCGACGGGGGCCGTTACGCGGTCGCCGTCTTCACCCGGACCGCGCACACGGCGGCGACCCTTCCGGCGGCCGACGCGGTGATCGGCACGGCGGCGCGGATCGCGGTGGACGCGCTGCGGGCGAGGGCGTTCCGCTCGTCCCGCTGATCGTGACGGCGATCGTCACGCGGGAAGCGGCGGAAAACGTACGGAAAAGATGTCCGTGAACAAACGAAAAGCGGGTGCCCGCACGTAACGTGCGAGCACCCGCTCATCCAAACCTGCGTGCAGGTCAGGAAGGTCAGGCAGGAACGATGTTCTCCGCCTGCGGGCCCTTCTGGCCCTGGGTGACGTCGAAGGTCACCTTCTGGCCTTCCTGGAGCTCGCGGTAGCCCGAGGTGGCGATGTTCGAGTAGTGGGCGAACACGTCAGCGCCGCCGCCGTCCTGCTCGATGAAGCCGAAGCCCTTTTCCGAGTTGAACCACTTGACCGTACCGGTGGCCATAATTTTTCTCCTGAGACAGTGCGGGAATCGCACTTCACGAATCCCTACATCGTCGCGATGATCACCTGCCCGGAGAACCGGTTCAAACTGGCAACCACAACTGCAACTGACGTCAGCCTAGCACGGAAAATGTTCTCGGCAAGCGAGGAAAATCACTGGAATAAACCCGGACGGCATGTTTAGCGAAAGGAATTTTGCGCGGGCGCGACGGAAATTCTGCGCCGGCCGGGACAGATTTTCAGCGGTGTCCCTGGACCGTGTCGGCACCCTGCCGGCGGAGCTCCTCGTTCGTCCGTTCGGCCTGCTCCAGCTGGTCCTCGAGGCTCACGATCCGGCACGCGGCGTCCACCGGGGTGCCCTGGTCGACGAGCTCGCGGGCGCGGGCGGCGAGCCGCAGCTGGTGGCGCGAGTAGCGCCGGTGACCACCGTCCGAGCGGGTCGGGGTGATCAGCCGCGCCTCACCGAGAGCGCGGAGGAACGCGGGAGTCGCTCCGACCAGTTCCGCGGCCCTGCCCATGGTGTAGGCCGGGAAGTGGTCGTCGTCGAGCCGGTCGGCGACGGGCGGCCGGTCCTGGTCCGGCTGCCGGCCGTCGGCGTACGGCTGACTTTCCGAGGGCATACGCACCTTTCCGCGGACCACAGCGGTCACGGTCCGCCACGGGGACAGGTTCCCCACCGTCAAACTCTAGTCGCCTCGACGGAAAATCTGTCGTGGCGCGTGCAGATGTCCTCGGCCGCCCTCGCCTACGGCCTGCCGCGCGCGGCGACCCCGCCGGTTGACCCGTCCGGGGGGCGGGCCCGGTGCGGGCCCCTTTCCCCGAGCACCTGACCCAGTTCCTCCTCGTCGAGCGGCCGTCCCGGCCGCGGGCGGGGCCCGGCCGCGGGGCCGCGCAGCCCTTCGAGGAACAGGGCCAGGGGGCGGCGCCAGGCGTCGGGGCCGGCGGCGACGGCCAGCGGCGGCACGGCGCGGCCCAGTGCCGCCAGGGCGAAGAGCAGGTCCTCGGTGGTGACGTCCGCGCGGACGCTCCCCTGCGCTCGGGCGCGCTCCAGCAGCACGTCGACCGTCTCGCGGTTGTGCGCGTGGACGGCGCCGAGCGTCTCGACGTCCGGCAGACGGGTGGTCATCAGGTCGTTGGTGCCGCGATCGGCCGCAAGGGTGGCGAACACGGCGTCCAGATACTCCGCCGGACCGGCCCACGCGTCGGGCGCGCGGCGCGCACGCTCACCCGCCTCCATGGTCCCCGTGAGGGGGTCGCGGAACACGGCGTCCACGAGCGCGGCCCGGGTGGGGAAGTGCCGGCGGAGCGTCGCGTTGCCGACCCCGGCGCGCCGCGCGATCACGTCCAGCGGCGCCTCGAGCCCCTGCTCGGCGAACACGGCGTGCGCCGCCTCCACCAGCCGCTCCCGGTTCCGCCGCGCGTCCCGCCGCAGCCGGGGCGCACCGGACCCCTCGGGTTCCTCACCGACGCTCATGGATCCTCCGCACGAACCGGGGAGCGCTCCCCGGGCGGACGCCATCGTCCCGGCGACAAGTGGGGACTGCTCCCCGTTTCACAGTTCGCCGAGCGGAGAGAACCGCACCGCGCGCGCTCACAGCACCGACGGACCGGCGCCCCTGGAGTGGGCGCCGACACCCTTCCCCTTCGAGCGGCTCGCCGCCCTCCGCGCCGAGGGGCCGGTGCACCGGGTGCACGTCCCCGGAAGCGGGGGCGCCCGGCTGGTGGTGACCCGGGAGGCGGTACGGACGGCACTCACGGATCCCCGGCTGCGGAACGACATCCGGCCCTCGGCCGGCTGGGAGTCCGACGGCGGGCACGCGGTCGGCCGCAACACGCTGGAGAGCGACCCGCCGCACCACACCCGGCTGCGGCGGTGGTCGCGAACCACTTCACTCCCGGCCGGATCGCCGCGCTGCGCCCCCGCATCGAAGGCACCCTCATCTCGCCCTCGACGCCGATCCGGAGTCGCTCACCTGGCGGGCGGGCACGCTACTGCGGGGGCTCACCGCACTCCCCGTGCACCTCGGCTGACACGGCACTTCTCGGGGCCTCCCGGAGCCGACCCCGAGACGTCCACCGTCCGACCCCGAGATGTGTCAGAAGCCCGAGGTCCCGCCGCCGGCGCCCCATGGGTGACGCTTTGCACAAGATCCTGACCGCGCTGGGAAACCCACACCGGATGCGGATCGTGGCGGCGCTCGTGGAGAACCGCACGTACGTCAGCGCGCTGCCGCGCGAGATCGGCATCTGGCGGGCGGCGGAGGCTCGGGAGCCGGTCGCCGGGACGCGTACGCAGCCGGAACCGGCGGAGACGGGAAGGCCGGGGCCGGGCCCCGAGCTGCACACGTGGGGACGCGACGGCCCGTCCCGGCCTTCCTCTGGCCGCAGCCTGCCACCCGGTGCGGGGCGCCGCCCCTCGGGGAGGGCCGAGCGGGTGGCGCCGCCGATTCGGACATAGCGGGAGCTTTATCACATTTCCTGGTCCATACTCGGAAACATGAACACGGCAACGCTTGTACAGCTGGCCGCCGACACCCACCAGTGGGCCGTGGCAGCGGCCTTCATCGGCGGCATCATCGTGGCAGGTGGCCTGGTCTGGGCCGTCCGTGTGGGAATGCGGTACATGGACCAGGAGTCCCCCCGGCCCCAGCCCGACGAGCAGCCGAAGCTGCCGGACGGCGGGGCGGTGCGGGAGATGCGGGAGATGCGGGAGCCGGACGAGATACCGCTCACGCCGCGCAGCGGCTCGCGGCTGATGCCGTACGAGTTGCATCACGCGAGTACGAGGACCGGTAAGGACCAGAAGAGGAAACGGTGGCTGCCGGGGTCCAGCGGGGCGTTCGGGAGCGGGGGGCCGGGTCACGTGTGAGGTGCCGGTTCCGGAAGGCACGGGTGCCTGGCCGACCGGCGGTTCCCGAGGCTGGGCGCCCTGACCTGCCGTTCGCGCGCCGTTTCAGCGGGGCGGGACCGTCGACGCCTCCGGGGTCGGTGGACCCACCGTGATCTGAATCTGCTCGCTCGACGCCGACACGCCGTTCAGCGTCGCCGTCGCCTGCAACCGGTTCGCCCCCGCGGGCAGATCACGGCCGGGAGCGCAGCTCCACAACCCGTCCGCCCCCGCCGTGTCCGCACACACCTGGTTCCCGTCCTGGTCGGACACCGTCACCCGCGCCCCCGGGTACGCCGTGCCCGACGCGGCCGGCCGGTACCCCAGCGGCACCCCCGACTCGGGCCGGGACAGCACCGGTGACGGAAGCCCCACCGTCACCTGGCACCCCCCGCTCGCCCGCGTCACCCCCTCCGCGTCCGCGAGCCGCATCAAGCACCCGTCCAGCCGCGTCCCCGGCACCGCGTCGGCGGGCACCGCGAGGACGAAGGGGAAGGTGCCGGTCCGCCACGGGCTCTCCGCCGACATGGCGGTGTACGCGGCGGTACGGCCGTCGGCGGCCACCTCGCCCCGGTAGCCGGCGACGGTGAGCGGTACGGCGGTGGCCTTCGCCCCGGCCGGAGCGGTCAGCGTCAGGCTGGAACCGAGGCCGAGCACGGGACCGGACAGCCCTGACGCCTCGACGATGCCGTCCCGTCCGGGCGGGATCGTCACGGACCCCCAGAGCACGCGCTCGCCTGCCGCCGCGGAAGGCGGGGCGGCCGGCCACCCGCCCGTGAGAATCCCGGCCGCCGTCAACACGGCGGCCGCTGCCTTGCTGGACCTGTTCATCGTGGAGGGGCTCCCTGTACGCCGGAGGTCGGACACACCTGCGGCCGACTCTGACGTCCGCCTCCGCGTCCCGCCCGCGCTGAACCGCCGTACGGGTGTCCGCGGCACCGCGTGATGCCGCGGACACCCTCACCTCACCGCGTCAGCCAGGCCGTCGTGTCCGGCGGCAGATGGCCGTCCTCCAGCGGGGCGCTGGTCAAGGCCACCTCGCCCGGCGGGAGCGGGACCGGAGCGGCGGACAGGTTCGTCACGCAGCGCCAGCCGTCGCCCCGGTCGAACTGGAGGACCCCCTCCGGGGTGTCCTCCGCCCACTTCAGCGTCTCGCCGTCCATCAGCTTGCGGCGCAGGCGCAGGGCCGTGCGGTACAGCTCCAGGGTGGAGCCCTCCACCCCGTCCTGCGCCTCCACGGAGTACGCCGCGAAGGACGGCGGCTGCGGCAGCCACGCGCCGTTCGCGCCGAAGCCGTACGACGGGCCGGTCGTGGTCCACGGCAGCGGGACGCGACAACCGTCGCGGCCCTTGCGGACGCGGCCGGTCTGCTCCCAGATGGGGTCCTGGAGGACGGACGTGGGCAGGTCGGCGACCTCGGGCAGGCCCAGTTCCTCGCCCTGGTAGACGTACGCCGAGCCGGGCAGCGCCAGCATCAGCAGGGTGGCGGCGCGGGCCCGCCGCAGGCCCGCCTCCGGGTCGACGGCGGGAGCCTTGCCGCCGGACAGCAGCCAGGCGTTGGTGTCCGTGCCGGGCGGCAGCATCAGCCGGGAGGCGTGCCGGATCACGTCGTGATTGGACAGCACCCAGGTCGCGGACGCGCCGGCCGCCTGGGCGGTCGCCAGGGAGTCGGTGATGACCTGGCGCAGCTCGTCCGCGTCCCACACGGCCTCGAGGTACTCGAAGTTGAAGGCCTGGCCCAGCTCGTCCGGACGGGCGTACAGGGCGCGCCGCGCGCCGGGCACCCACGCCTCCGCCACGGCCGTACGCGGCGGGGTGTACGTGTCGAAGATCTTCCGCCAGTCGCGGTAGATCTCGTGCGTCTCGTCGCGGTCGTAGAACGGGTGCGTGCCGGGCGCGAAGTCGACGAGGGCAGCCTCGCCGCCGGCCGCGTGGTCGCCGAGGTCGCGCAGCGGCTCCTCGAGGTCCTTGGTGAGGGCGTGCGCCACGTCGATCCGGAAGCCGTCCACGCCCCGGTCGGACCAGAAGCGCAGGGTGGTGCGGAAGTCCTCGCGGACGTCCGGGTGGTCCCAGTTCAGGTCGGGCTGCTCGGCGGCGAACAGATGCAGGTACCACTGCCCGTCCGGCACCCGCTGCCAGGCGCTGCCGCCGAACACGGACTGCCAGTCGGTGGGCGGCAGCTCGCCGCTCGCCCCGCGTCCGTCGCGGAAGACGTAACGGTCGCGGGCCGGGGAGCCGGGCCCGGCGCGCAGCGCCTCCTGGAACCAGACGTGCTGGTGGGAGGTGTGGTTGGGGACGATGTCGACGATCACCTTCAGCCCGAGCCGGTGCGCCTCACGGACCAGCGCGTCGAAGTCGTCGAGGGTGCCAAGACGCGGGTCGACGTCTCGCGGGTCGGCGACGTCGTAGCCGCCGTCGGCCAGCTCGGACGGGTAGAACGGGCTGAGCCACAGGGCGTCGACGCCCAGCGCGGACAGATGCGTGAGGCGCCGCGTGATGCCGCGCAGGTCGCCCAGTCCGTCGCCGTCGGCGTCGGCGAAGCTGCGGGGGTAGATCTGGTAGACGACCGCCTGCCGCCACCAGTCGGGGTCGCGGGAGGAGAGGTCGGGCGTGGCGTCGGGGGCGGGGTGCGGCGGCCGGGGGTCGGGCGCGGTGGGGCGGTCGGTCACGCGGGGTCTCCTCTGGGTGTGCGGGTACCGGCGGAGAAACTGACCAGAACACCGTAAAAGCGAACGCACCGGTAACGGGGTGCCATTCCGCCCGGGTGTGGCGGACCGCACGTCCGCCGGGCGCACCTGGATCGCACCGGCGTCCGACTAGGGAGTGAAGTGTTCGACCGTGGTCAGGTAGAGCTTCACATAGCGCTCCACGTCCACGTCCAGACCCACGTCCACCAGGGTCTGCTCGCGGGTGCCCTCGTGCAGCTCCGACTCCCCGATGCGGGGGCGGCGGTCGACGATCGTCTGGCCGCGCGCCGGCCCGGGCGCCAGGGACACCTCGACGGGGAGGCGGTGGGTGGTCAGCCCCTCCGGGTCGGCGACGGCGCACAGCGCGCCCGCGTCGCCGAGCCCGCCGGAGTCCTCGCCGGGGTCGTCGGGACGGCTGTCCGGGTGGGCGGGGCGGTGCGCGAGGAGGTCGCCGGCCAGCCGGGCGCCCGGTTCGTCGCTCGCGCGCAGCCGCCGCACGTCGGCACCGGGGACGACGACCCGGGTGAACACGTCCAGCCCGTACATGGTGATCGGCACGCCCGCGGTGAGCGTGATCGCGGCGGCCTCCGGGTCGTGCCACACGTTGAACTCGGCCACCGGGGTGGCGTTCCCGGCACCCGCCGCGCCGCCCATGAACACGATCCGCTCGATGTTGCGGGTCACCTCGGGGTGGGTGCGCAGCAGCAGGGCGATGTTGGTGAGGGGCGCGGTCGGCACGAGGGTGACCGGGCGGGGCGAGGCGAGGATCTCGCGGCGCAGCAGCGTCACCGCGTCCGCGTCGACCGGAGTGCGGGCCGGGGCGGGCAGGGCGAGGTCGCCCATGCCGTCGTGACCGTGGACGTGTCGGGCGGAGCGCGGCGCCTCGATCAGCGGGCGCTCGGCGCCCCGCGCCACCGGCACGTCCCCCGCGCCCGCCCGCTCCAGCACGGTCAGCGTGTTGCGTACCACGCCGTCCACGTCCGTGTTCCCGGCGACGCAGGTGACGGCCCGCAGGTCGATCCCGGGGTGCCGTACGGCGAACAGCAGGGCCAGGGCGTCGTCGACCCCGGTGTCGCAGTCGATGATCACCGGGACCGGCCGGCTGCCGTTGCTCACGACGGACTCCTTCCGCGGGCGGGGGCTGCGCGTCGACCTTACGCGGGCTCCCGGAGCGCGGTCCCGTGTGCGCGCACCCGCCGCTCGACGCGTCGCAGGAATTCCGCCACCGGCAGCACGCCGGGCCGTCTCCCGTCCCGCAGCCGTACGGCGGCCAGGCCGTCCGCGGCCTCCCACTCGCCGAGCACCGCCTGAGTACGGCACCAGGCGGACGCGACGGATGCGGGCGCCAAGACTGCCCTCGGCGGGCCCGCTCACCTCGGCCCGCAGCCCGGGCGCCGCCTCCCGGGGCACTCGCCCCGGGGCTTCGTCAGTGGTCAGCTGTCAGCGCGCCGGGACGGTCCCCGGCGTCGTCGTGCGGGGCCCATGGGCGCGCTGCATCGGGCGGACGGCAGCGACGGTCGGGCGGCGGGCGCACACGCTTTTCGCGGGGCTCACGCCAGGCGTGCGGGTGCTCACCCGGACGGCTCGCCGCGCTGGTGGGGGACCTGCGCCGGTGGTGCCGTAGGAGCACGACCCGGCCCCGAGGAGGCAGCCCGATGACCCGTGCCCGCGCCCTGCTCGCCTCCGCGCTGTCGGTCACCGTCCCGCTGATCACGGCAGCCTGCGTGGCGTACGAGCGGGACGTGCCGCGAGCCCTGCCCCAGGGGGTGTCCGAGCCGCCCCCCGCGACCTCGCCCTCCCCGTCGGCGACGGCGTCGCCCTCCGCGGTGACCGGGCGGTCCTCACCCGTGCTGAACGACGAGCAGCTCAAAGCCGCGCTGATCACCGAGGCGGACCTGGGCCCGCCGTGGGCGGTCGCCCAAGGGCCCGCGCTGTGGCGGGACGGCACGCTGAAGTCGACCGCGGAGGACGGGGACTGCCGGCGGCTGATGGAGATCCTCTACACGGAGGAGCCGTTCGGCGTCCCGGCGGGGCCGCGCGCCTCGGTCACCCTCGACGACACCGCCGAGGGCACCCAGCTGCGCGAACAGATCGGCGCGCACCGGCCGGACGACGTGAAGCGCGCGCTGGCCTGGCTGGCCACGCTGCCCGAGAAGTGCGGGACCTTCCGCGCGGACACCGCCCGGTCCGGCGTCCAGGAGGTCGAGGTGACGGAACTGCCCCTGCCGGAGACCTCAGGCGACGCCCGCGCCGCGCTCCGGGTCACGCTGACCGGCGGCGAACCGGACGCGGCCCCGGCCCGCCTCACGGTGGACCTAGCGGCGATCCGCGTCGGCGAGGACGCGATCGTCCTCACCAACGGCGGCTTCGGCGAGGTACGGGCGGAGGTCACCCAGGCGATGTCCCAGCTCGCGGCGGACCGATTGGCGGAGGTGGCGCGGCAGGGGCGGCTGCGGGTGTGAGGGGCGGGCGGCCCTCGGGGCCGCCGGTGCCGCGCTGGCCGGGGGGACGTCGGCCCGGCACTCGTCGCCCCGGCACCCAGACTCGGCCGCGGTGGGCGTGCGAGGCGGCGGACCATGTCAGGCGCCACCGGAGGCCGCGGTGCCTGGAGGCAGTGGGGCCGAGGGCCGACCCCCAGCCGACCGAGCCCGCGCTCCCGTGGGCGTTCGATTCGGAAGGCGTCGGCCGCTTGCAAGGCAATGCCGGGGGCCGGTGAGGGCGATGGCCACCCCACTCACCTCCGGCGCACCCGACCCGGCGACAACCGGCGGCGGAAGGCGGCCACCACTTGCCCGACACCGCCCACGGCCGTGGAGCCACCCCCACTCACCTCCGGCGCACCCGACCCGGCGACAACCGGCGGCGGAAGGCGGCCACCACTTGACCGACACCGCCCACGGCCGTGGAGCCGTCCCTTCTCGTCTGCGGGACACGCGCTCGGGCAGGCGTGCGGCACGAAGGTGGCAGCCACTGCTCCCGGCGCCTCCGAAGACCGCGGAGCCGTAAGGCTCAGCTCATCGCGTCGACGGCCTGCTTGGCCTCCACGAGGCTCGCGCCCGTGGACTCGCGGTACAGCTTGATCGCCTGGACCTGCTTGCCGTCCCTCACCAGGGCGAGGATCTCGTCCTTCCTCGGTACCTCCTCCTCCAGGCCCAAGTGCCGCATGACCGTGTCGAGTTTGCGCTCCACGCGGGCGACGCGGCGCTCGGAGCGGGTCAGCTGGGTCTGGATCGAGGCCACGCCGAGAACGACGACGCAGGTGCAGAAGAGGATGGCTATGTCCATGAGCGCAAAGCCTAGGCCGTGGACGGCACTTGATCACCGGGATCGCCTGCTCAGGGCGTGTCGAAGCGGCGCCGGCGGGCGACGACGTCGAGGGCCGCCTCCAGCACGGTGCGGTCGTGAGCGAAGGCGTCGCCGCGCAGCCGCGCCAGGGCGTCGTCGGCGCCCACGCCGAGCTGGGCCATGATCATGCCGACCGCCTGGTGCACCCGGTCGTGGTCGGCGGCCAGCCCGCTGAGCCAGCCCTCGTCGCCGTCCCGCGCGTCGTGCGGCAGGTCCGTCAGCGCGACGGTCATCACGCCGGCCACCAGCAGGGCCACGTGCAGCTGGTGCGCGGTGAGGCTGCCGGGGGAGGCGCTGTAGAGGTCGAGGGTGCCGACGCAGACGGTGGTGGAGCCGAGGGGGAGCGCGTACACGGCGCGCACGCCGGAGCCCAGTGCCTGCTGTGTGAACACCGGCCAGCGGGCGGCGCAGACGCCGTCCTCCAGGTCGCGGGCGAGGACGGGCGCGCCGGTGCGCAGCACGTGGTGGCAGGGGCCGTCACCGAGGGTGGCCTGGAGCTGCGCCAGCCGCGAGGCGCCACCGCCGGACGCGGCGAGCTGCAGCGGCATGCTGTCACCGCGCAGCGACACGGAGGCGCCGTCCACGGGCAGCAGGTCCACGGCCACCGCGCACAGCCGCCCGGGCGCCTCGGCGGGTGCGGCCCCGCGCAGCCCCGCCGCGATGGCCCCGACCGCCCGCTCGTACTCCCCGCCGTCCCGTCCACCCCCCGGGCCGTCCCCGGGCCGCACGCCAACCACTTCCCCTCACCAGCAGAAACGCGGACCGACTACCCGAGGCGGGGGAGGTGAAACCGAGCGGGGCGCCGGGGACCGGGCCGGCCTTCGGGGGCGCCGGGCGTGGGGAACGGGCGAGGCGTCGGCCCGGGATGCCGCCGGCGGTCGGTGTCGGCGCGACGGCAGGAGTCGCGGGGGTCGGCCCCCAGAGCCCCCCGCCCGGCACGCCGCCGCTCGCCGGCACCCCGGTCCAGGTCGCGTGGCCCCGTCGGCGGGAGGGGGGACGGCTCCCGTACCCCCACGCCTCACACCGGCGGCTGCGCCGGTGCCGGACCCAGCGTCGTCGTGCCCGGGGCCGTGCGGTGGCCCAGGCCTGTGCGGTAGGCGTCCAGGGCCGCCTCCACCCGGCCCGTGCGGCGGAGGAGGTCGCCGAGGAGGCGGCACAGGTCGGCCAGGTCGCCCGCCGCTCCCGCGCGTTCCAGCAGGCTGAGCGCGCGCACGTAGTGCTCCTCCGCCTGCTCCGTGTCGCGGGCGTCCTCCGCGATGATGCCGAGCAGCCGGTGCGCGGCCGCCGCGTGCACCGCGCCCCGCTCGGGCGACAGCCCGCCCAGCACGTCCCGCAGCAGCTCCGCCGCGTCCTCGGACCGTCCGCGCCGGTGCAGCACGTCGGCCAGTTCGACGGTGAGCTGGCTGGTGTACAGGGTCGCGCGGGCCGCGGACAGCATGTGCAGCGCCTCCCGCATCTCCGTCTCCGCCCGCTCCAGCTCGCCGTTCTGCGCGTACACGTACCCGCGCATCCAGTGACAGTTGGCCAGCTCGGTGCGCAGCTGCAGGCCCCGGTACAGCTCGGCCGCCTTGGCCAGCGACGCGTCCGCCTCCGCGAGGCGGCCCTCGGCGAGCAGGGTGCGGGCCACCGAGCGGTGCATGCGCGCCACCAGCGCCGGGTCGCCGGACTGCGGGGCCAGCGCCAGCGCGAACTCCGCGGCCTGCGCGGCCCGCGCGTGCGCGCCCATGTCCATGTACGGCCCGATGACGCTGGCGTACAGCAGGAGCAGCGCGTCCGGGTCGTGCAGCCCGCCCCGGTTCAGCTCGTCGATCGCGCTCTCCAGCAGGTACACCGCGTACCGCAGCTCCCCCGCGAGATAGTGCGCCACGGCCCGGCCGCGCAGCGCCGGCACCCGCGCGGGCAGCGGCGCGTCCGCGAGCCGCGCCTCCGCCTCCTCGAAGTACCGCCGCCCGTCGGCGAGTTCGCCGGTGTCCAGCGCGCACTCCCCGAGCCCGAGCAGCGCGGCGGCCTGCTCCTCCGGCAGCCCCTGCGCCTCCGCCTCGGCCAGCAGCGCCGTGTACTGCTCCACCGCCGCCTCCGCCTCCCCGACAGCGAGGGCGCGCTGCGCCTCGGTCAGCCCCAGCCGCAGTTCGGTCACGCGGCGCGCCGAACGCCCGGTCGCCAGTTCGTCGAACTCGACTCCGAGCCGCTCCGCGAGATGCCGCAGCGCCCCGTCGGAGGGGCGCACCCGGCCGGCCTCCAGGGTGGAGATGTAGGCGGGCGTGTACACCGGCTCCGCCAGCTGTTTCTGTGTCAGCCCACGTGCCACGCGAAGCTGCTGCACCCGCCGCCCGATCGTGCCCGGCTCGTCCCGCTCCCCCACGCCAACTCCCCCGATGCCCCTTGCCGTTCGTGTCGGACAGCCCCTAGGTTAAACCGCGAATTAAACCCGCTTAACCCGTCGCTGTTGCGAGGTCGCCGTGCTGCAACGCACCCGCCCCACCGAGCGTTACGCCCGAGGCTTCGTCGCGGCTCTCGCCGCGGTCGCGGCGCTGGTCCTGGCGGCGAACGCGGGCCCGGCCAAGGCGGCCGCCCCGGACGCCGGCTCCCGGACCACCGCACCGGCGGAGGTGGAGGCCGCGGAGCGGTAGGGCGACGGCCACAAAGACACCTCAGCCGGGCAGGGCCCTGCGCAGCGCCTCGTCCAGGCGCCGCGCCGTGCTGTCCAGCTCGTCCTCGTCGGCCGAGCCCGTCTCGACGAGCGGACCGAGCTGCGTGATCAGGGTCTGCGTGAAGGCGCCGTAGAGCGGTGTCCTCGGGCGGTGCACGGCCCGCTCCAGCGCCTTCTTCAGCTTCAGGTCCGAGAGCCCGGGACGTCCCCCGTCCCCGCGCGGCACCTCGTCGGGTTCACCCGTCGGGGACGGTGCGGGAGCGGCGGAGATCTCCGGGGGGCACCGCGGCGAACGGCCGTACGCCGAGTCACGGGTCGCCGCGAACCCGGCCTCCAGCAGGCAGCGTTCGCTCTGCCGCCCGGTGAGGAACCGGATCAGCTCGGTCGCCTTCCGCGCCCGCTCGGACGTCGTGGTCACCGCCAGGTTCTGCCCGCCGAGCACCGCCCGACCGGGCAGCGGCGCCACCCCCAGCCGCTTCCCGAAGGCCCGGTACAGCGTCGGGTAGGCGGAGGGCCAGGCACGCAGGAAGGCCGTACGCCCCACGGTGAACTCGCTGGTCGACTCCGCCTCGTCGTGCTTCTTCGCGTCGGGGGAGACGTACGCCGGGTCGACACGGCGTACGAGTTCCCGCACGCCCCTCCGCAGCTGCTCCACGTCCCCCGTGTAGCGGCCGTCCTCGTCCACCAGCCTCAGGCCGGGCACCGCCGTGGCGAACGCCTCCATCGCGTTGACCGTGCGCCCCTCGTACGGGTCGAGCTGGGTGGTCCAGCCGTTGGCGAAGTCCTCGGCGCCGAGCCGGTCGTCCAGGGTGGTGATGTGCCCGCGCAGCTGCTCCCAGGTGAAGCCCTCCGGGACGTACGGCTCCTCCACGCCCGCCTTCCGCAGCAGGTCGGCCCGGTAGTACAGCAGGCCGACGTCGCTGTTGAACGGCACCGCGTAGACCTTCCCGTCCCACCGGGCGGTCTCCGCGACCGGGCCGATGACGTCCGCGTCGACGAGGTCGTCGGGCAGCGCCCGCACCAGCCCGGCCTCCGCGAACTCCGGCACCCAGGTCACGTCCAGGTTCACCACGTCGTACCGGGCGCTGCCGGACTGCAGGGCGCCCAGCAGCTGGCTGCGCTGCTCGTCGGCACTGCCCGGCAGCTCCACCAGCCGCGCCTGGTACTTGGAACCCGCCTTCTGCTGCGCGCGGTTCCACGCGTCGATGAGCCGCTGCCGTACGCCGTTGCTGCCGGTGACGTCCCGGCCGCTGGCCACGACGATCGTGCCGGGTTTCTCCTCCTCGGCCCGGTCGGGCGCCGTGTCGGCGCCGCCCGTGCAGGCGGCGAGCAGCAGCAGCGCGAGCAGTGCGGTGAGCCTTCGCGGCATCAGTCGTCCCCCGTCCCGATGCGGGCGATCTCGTCGTGCAGGGCGGCGCCCACGTCGTCCCCCGCGTCCAGGCAGCGCCCGCCGCTCACCTCGGCGATCCGCTGGTCCGGGCGGCCCTCGTCACAGCCTCCGCTCCCCAGGACGGCCACGGTCACCGGCACCCCGCTCGCCCCGGCCCGGTCCAGCACCTCCCGCAGCCGTCCGCCCTCCAGGTACGTGCCGTGCCGGCCGTCGGTGATGTGCACGATCATCTGGGGCCGGCCGTCGTCCCCCCGGTCCTCCATCTCGTCGAACGCCGCGAGCAGCGCCGCGTGCGGGTCGGCCGAGGCGTCGCGCACCCGGGCCCGCTCGTCGACGGCCTCCTCGGCGTCCTGCCGCCGGTGCCTGCCGAACCCGAGCAGCGTCTCGTACGGGCCGTCGCCGGTGTCGGCGACCGCCCAGACGCCGTACTCGTCGTCGGAGCCGAGACCGCCCAGCGTCTGCCGCAGCAGACCGGGTCCGCCGCTGGGCCCCTCCCACAGGCCGGCCATGGAACCGGAGCTGTCCAGCAGGAACAGCACCCGGCCGGGACCGCCGTACGCCTGGTAGGCGCCGAGCGCCCGCTCCATCTCGTCCCGCCCGGCCGACGCGTCGAGCGGGCTGGGCGCGTACGACACGACGTCGAGGTCCACGCCCTCGTCGATCGGCTCCAGCGTGCCGGGGTCGCGGAAGCCGTACCGGGCGAACACCTTCCGGCCGCCGTCGCCGGCCAGCCAGTCGCGGAAGGAGGCCACCGCCGCGTCCCGGGCCGAGGCGTCGGCCTCACCGCCGTCCCAGCGCACCCGCACGAACACCGGGTCCATCCCGGGCACGTCGGCGGGGTACAGGGCCGTGCGCGGGGCGCGGACGGTGCCCTCGCAGTCGACCGCGCTGAGGAGCAGGAACTCCGGCACGAGGGCGGCGGTGCGGTCGTCCACGGCGTCGTCGTCGGGCAGGGCGCACAACAGGTCGCCGGCCGTGGGGGAGGGCGGTCCCGGCTGCCGGACCATGGTCTCCCCGCGGGCCACGGCCGCCGTGTCGCCGTACAGGCCGACGGTGGCGAGCAGTGCGGAGTCGGTGAACTCGGGGTCGGGGCGGCGCACGCCCGTGTCCTCGGCGCGCGCGGTCAGCGCCTCGATCATCTCGGTCAGGGGCCGTCCGGTGACCTCGTTCAGCGGCTCGGGCGCGAGGCGCGACGGCACGGCGAGCACGACGGGGGAGCGGGCGAGGGGCCGCTCCCCCGGCTCCAGCTCCGCGACGGCGTCCGTGTCCTGCTGCTCCAGCACCCGGTCGACCTCGGCGCGGGAGCCGGGGATCCACACGTCGGGCTGCGGGCCGATGTCGCGCTGCGGGTCGACCTCGTCGGCCCCGGGCTCCTTCCAGGCGTCCGTGTGCCGGCGCAGCGCCTCGACCACGTCGGAGGAGCCCGCGCTGTAGACGGTGATGCCGGTGCGCCGGCAGCCCGCCTCGGTGGTGTTCGCCTCGGAGGTGAGGTAGGCGTCGGCGGCCGCGCGGAAGGTGTCCTCCAGGTCCGGGTCGGTCAGCACGCGCAGTTCGAGCGGCGGGGCGCAGTGGGTGTCGTCCCCGCCGGCCAGGCCCAGCGGCCCGTACAGGCCGACGCCGAGCATGCCGAGGGCGACCAGCACCGGCAGGGCGAACCGGAGCAGGATGCCTCCGGACGGCCGCTTCCCCCCGCCCGCGCCCCGGCGGGCGTGCTGACGCCGGCGCCGCGCACGGGACCACGTCGCCGCCAGGGCACGCGGGCGCCGCCACAGCGCCGCCGTCCACGCCGGGAGGCGGCGGCGCGGACGCGGGGAGGGGTCCGGCGGGCCGGGGTCGTGGTCCGGGCCCGCCGGGCCGGAACCGCCCGGCACCAGGAGCGGAACCTCGGGGCCCTTCCTGCCCAGCGTCACCTCGGCGCCCGCGTCGGCGCGCAGCTGCGGCTCCCAGGGTTCGTTGCGCAGGGTGCGGCGCTTCTGCTCGGCCATGCGCTCCCGCAGCCGGGCGGCGAGCCGGGAGACGGCCGTGCCGCCCTCCTCGCGGAGCAGCTCCGCCAGGTTCTTCGTGTACGGCGTGGCGGTGCCCGGGTCGCCCGCGTCGATACGGTGGTTGGCCTGCACGCTCATCAGCAGCACGACGCGCCGCTTGTCCTCGAAGTGCTCCCACACCCGGGCCGCGTTGCCCGCGAAGCAGCAGTCGAGGATCACCACGATGCGGTCGGCGCGGCTCGTGGCCAGCACCGTCCCCATCAGGTCGCTGAACGACACGGCGGCGTTGAACACCGTGTGCTCGCCCGCGAACACCTGGGCGTCGCACAGCTGCAGATACAGCTCGTCGCCCCCGCTGGGGATCGCCCCGTGCCCGGCGAAGTAGACCAGCAGCAGGCCACTGGCCTCGCTGGCGACCCGTTGCAGCTCCCGTGCCGCCTCGGCGAAGTCCGGCGACGACAACGGAACGATGTCCCTGTCGGCGAACAACCCCGCACGCACCAGCGCCTCACGCAGCACGGGCACGTTCTTCTCCACGGCCCGCAGCGTGCCCGGCACCCCGTGCGGCGGCTCCGTGTACCGGTAGTCGGACACACCGATCAGCAGCGCCCGGTCCATCGGCTCCCCCGCGTCCTCAGGCTGCACCGGCCTACCTGTCGTCGCGGTTCACCGGTTCGACTCTGCCCTGCGGCGGTTCGCCGTCCTCGACCTGGCGGCGGTTGTCCCGCCAGGCCCGCACACCGTTCCTGACCTGGTCCAGCAGCTCCTGGAACACCACGGTGGCGCCCGCCGACGTGAGGGCGATGACGATCTCCTGGCTGGTCCCCATCGGCGCGCCGCCGCGGTCGGTCGCGGGCCTCTCGAAGAGCCGCAGCCTGCCGTCCCGCACCAGGTCGTCCAGCGGCTTCTCCCGCTCCAGCCAGTTGCGCAGGGCGGTGACGTCACCCTCCGTCGCGTTCCCGTCCAGCCGTATGTAGATGTCCTGGTCGGCCACTCCGTCCCCCTCAGCCATAACTCCCCATCATGGCACCGCGGTCGCCCCCTGGGGAGGGTCCGTACGCAGGTGCCCTGCGGGCACCGCCCCGCGCCCCTGCACCTCACGCAGCCGGCGCCGCACATGCTCCACGGCCCCCTCCCGGCGCCCCGGCACCCGGCTCCTCAACTCCACCAGGCGCACACCCAGTTCACGCACGCGCACCGGGTCGCCGACCCGGCCCCACTGGTGGTGGGCGCGGTCCACGGCCGCCTCCACGGCTGGCGCGTCGGCCGGCTGCCCGGCGGCCAGGCGGGTGCCCGCCAGCGCCATCCACGCACCGCAACTGCGCGCCGCGTCGCCCGCCAGCATCGCCAGGTCCGCGCGGACCTCGGTCCAGTGCAGCGCCTCCTCCGACACCGGTCCGTGCGCCAGCGCCGCCGCCTGCTCGAGCCGCGCGGCCAGTGCGTCCGCCTCCGCGTGGCGTCCCGCCCGCACGGCCTCCGTGACCGCCGCGTGCGGGTCGCCCGGCAGCGGCCCGCGCTGCGCCAGCACCAGGTCGGTGCCGACGCCCTCCGGCGCGATCCGGGCCAGCGTCCGCTGGTGCAGCTCCTCCTCCGGCAGCCGCCGCCCGCTGCGCAGCAGCGTCGCCAGCGCCTTCATGTACGTCGGCGCCGCCACCGCGCGCCGGGACGGGGGAGGCGGGGCGACGCGACCGTAGACAGCCGCGTCGCGGCCGCAGTCCAGCGGGAACGCCCGGCCCGGCGCGGGCGGCTCGCACAGCGCCCGCCAGGCGTCCGCGTCGGCGCGCAGGTCGAGGAACAGCGTCGTCGCGCCGGCCGGGCGCAGCCGCAGCTCGTCCCGGAACCAGTGCCAGGGCAGCGCCGTGTACCGCACGGTCGCCGGGGTGGTGCGGGCCAGCGCCAGGTGCGGCAGCCGCTGCCTGCGGTCCAGGCGCAGCTCCCCCGCCACGTACACGGTGAGCGGTCCTGGCGCCGCGGCCGCCGCGCGCAGCCGGGTCAGCACCGCCTGCGGCTCCAGCGGGTCGGCCAGCTCCACGACGTTCGCGGTGTCCGCGCCGGACAGCACCGACGGGGGCACCGCCGCGAGCACGGGGAGCACGGACGCGGCGTCCACCAGCCGTCCACGGCCCAGCGGCGACGCCGCCAGCAGCAGCACGGTCCCGGGCATGGTCCCCTCCCCCTGTCGATCACCTACGGCAGCACCGTAACCGCTGCGGTCGGGAACGGGGGCGTCACCGCGGTGAACGTCCCCCTTCGCCACGTTCGGCCCCCGTGCCCCTGCCGCGCCGCACCGCGAACACCGTGGTGTCGTCCGAGAGATGCCCCCGGCAGTGCCTGAGCGTCCCGTCCCGCACGGCCGGCACCAGCCGGACGGGGGCCGTCAGCCCCGGGTCGGCGGCCACCGCGCGCCGCACCTCCTCCACGACCTGGAAGAAGTGCCCCTCCCGGTCCCGGGCCTCCGTCACCCCGTCCGTCACCACCAGCAGCGTCTCGTCGACGTCCAGACGCACCCGGCGCACCGGAGGGCCGTCGGGCGCCAGGTCGCGGTAGCCGAGCGGCAGCCCCCCGGCCACCGGCAGGCGCCGCACCCCCGACGGGCCCACCGCCAGCGGGGGTTCGTGGCCGAAGACGACGGTGTCGACGGCGTCGTCCTCGTCCGCGGGGAACGAGAGCAGCACGGCCGTGGCGAACCGGTCGCCGTCCGCGCGGCCGAGGGCGGTCGTGTACTCACGGTGGCGCACCATCCGCGCCTCCAGCCGGTCCGCGACCACCGCCAGGTCCGCCTCGTGGAAACCCGCCTCGCGGAACGTGCCGAGCAGTACCGCCGCCGTCTCCACCGCGCCGAGACCCTTGCCCTGCACGTCCCCGACGAACACGCGGGTGCCGTGCGGTCCCGGCTGGATGTCGTAGAAGTCGCCGCCGACCCGCGCCTGGGCGTCGGCGGTCAGATAGACGCCCGCGTGCTCCAGGCCGCCCCAGCCCGGCGGCAGCGGCCGCAGCACGGTACGCCGCACCGTGTCGGTCACGTCCCGCATGTGCAGCGCCCGCCGCTCGCCGCGCACCCGGACCGCGCACGCCGCGGTGGCCAGGACGCCGCCGAGGGCGACCAGGATGAAGTCGGGCAGGCCCGCCTGGAACTGGTGCGGCCAGGCGCTGTCGACGACCGTGTACGTGCCCATCGACAGCACCGCGAACACCGCCGTGCCCCACACCCCGCACAGCGCGGCCGCGATGCCCGGCACCAGCACGATCCAGGAGATGATCCGGAACTCGCCGGTGGTGTTGTAGTCGGCCACCGCGATCGCCACGAGCAGCAGCAGCGGAGGCACCCAGGTGACGCTGCGGCCCCCTACGCGCAGCAGCTTCTGCCGCTCCACGACGTCGCCCAGGCCGGCCGTCGGGTACGGCTCGGGCAGGGCGTGTCCTGTGGTGGCCGGACTCACGGCCCCAGCGAAACACGCGGCCGGGGCGGCCGCATCCCCTCCCACCGGGGCTTCCTCCGGGCGATCGAGTTGCCGCGGGGGCGCGGCAGGTGTGCCCTGGATGGACGGGGGACGGAGGAAGGAGTGCTCCCATGGCGCACGCGGCGCCCCGGAACCGGGGCATGATCGAACAGGGCCGCACCATCAACGTCTTCGACACCCGCACCCATCGCATGGCCCGGATCGTCCTGCCCGTCCTCGCGGCGCTGGTCTACGGCTTCTGGGCCGCGGCGAACCGCCGCTACGGCGGCCCCATCACCGGCTGGAACCTGCTGTTCGGCTTCCTCACCGCGCTCGTCTTCGCCGTCGTCCTCATCACCCTGCTCACGGTCACCCCGAAACTCCGCCGTGAGCTCCACGCCCTGGCGTGGGCGTCCTTCGCGGGCATCGCGGCCGGGTTCCTCCTCAGCCAGTCCAACACGAGCGTGCTCCGCTCCACGGCACTGGGGGTGGGCGTGATGGCGGGGACGTTCCTGATCATGTTCTACCGCTACTACACGAAGGAGGACGCGGAGGGGCACCGCGTGGAGTGAGGCGGTTTCCTGGCGCAGACGGCGCCTCTGCGGTGCGCCTCGCCCGTACCCCCGGCTCAGGGGGTGCCCCGCACGGTCGTACACCGGGTGCGGCCCGAGGGGGCCTGGTCGCGCAGTTCCCCGCGCCCCTGCCGTCTGCGGTGCGCCTCGCCCGTACCACCGGCTCAGGGGGTGCCCCGCATGGTCGTACGCCGGGTGCAGCCCGGGGGAGCCTGGTCGCGCAGTTCCCCGCGCCCCCGTTCGGGCGTGCACCGCTCGCGCCCGCGCAGGCGCGCCTGTTGCCTGAAGACGTGGGTTCGCAAAGTGGGTCACGGAATGCGGTCGCGGCGGTGTGCGTCGCCGTCGCCTGCCTCCTCGTCCCCCTCGCCGTCCTCGCCACCTGGGCCACGTACGGTCTCGCCGACACCGGAAGGTACGTCCGCACCATCACCCCGCTGGCAGGCGACCCCTCCGTCCGCGAGGCCGTCGCCACCACCGTCGCCGACGAGGTCGTACAGGAACTGGAGACCCGGACCACGGCCGACGCCGCCGTCACCCCCTTCGTACGGGACGCCATCGACTCGTTCACCCGTACGGACGCATTCCGCACCGCCTGGGAGGCCGGCAACCGCGCCCTCCACGACGCGGTCCTGCACGCCCTCCGTGACAACGCCACCGGCCCCGTCACCCTCGACCTCGCCCCCGTCACCACGCAGGTGAAACAGCGGCTCGAAGCCGACAACATGCCCTACGCCCACCGCATCCCCGTGCAACACACCCAGATCCCCGTGCTCCCGGCCGAGGAGGTGGCCGGGCTGCGCCAGGGTTACCGCCTGCTCGACGCCGCCGCCCTCTGGCTGCCCCTCACCGCCGGCGCCCTCGCCGTGACCGGTGTCGCGGTCGCCGCATCACGCCGCCGGACGATCACCGCGGCCGGTCTCGGCACCGCGCTGGGTGGCGCGCTGCTCGCCGTGGCGGTCGCGGTCGGCCGCCGGCTGACCCTGGCCGACCTCCCGGACGACGTCCACCGCGCGGCGGCCGGCGCGGTCTACGACGCCCTCACGGCGGCGCTGCGCACGGCGTCCTGGGTGCTCGTCGCCGTGGGCGCAGGGGTGGCCCTGGCCTGCTGGCTGACCGGCCGACTCACCCTCCGCCGCAGCCGCCCCACACCCGCCCCGCCCACCGCGGCACCCGCCCCGGCAACCGCGGCGAACCGGGGCTAGGCACACCGCGAGGTGCCGCGCCCCAAGGGGCGCGGGGAACTGCGCGGCCGGCCCCGACGGACCGCACCGTGACCGACCGGGAAAGGCGGTGCGGGCCGCCCCCGCGACAGGGGACGGCCCGCACCGGACGGGACCCGCGGAGCGGATCAGCGGCCGGACTTCTCCAGCGCCTTCTCCGCCTTGTCGAGCGCCGCCGCGAAGCCGTTGGCCCACAGCTGGTTCACCCGCGACCGCTCCGCCGAGTTCGGGTAGGCGTTGGTGCAGGACGGGCCGGGGCCGCCGCCGGACATCAGCTCGCTGCACGGACCGGAGTAGTTGTCCGGCAGCCCCAGCACGTGACCGGTCTCGTGCGCGGTGACCCGCGTCGAGTTGTAGGTCTGGTTCTGGGCGTAGTCGAGGAAGATGTAGCCGCTGCCGTGGCCGTCGGTCGACGCGTACGAACCACGCGAGTCGTTGCCCTCGTAGTACGCGAAGTCGGCGCCGGAGGTGCCCGCCTGCAGTCTCACGTTGGAGACCGAGCTGTTCCAGATCGAGGCGCTCTGGGCTATCTGGCTCGCGAACGTCGGCGCCTGGGAGGCGTTGTAGACGACGGTGACGGCGGCGGCGCCGGTGGGGTCGGCGGCGCGCTTCTCGGCGACGGACTTCAGCACGGCCTCGAAGAACGCGCGGTTGGCCGCGGCCTCCTCGGACGAACCGGCGTACGCGGCGTACGAGTCGGCGGGGGCGAGGGGGGCCTCGGCGGCGCCGGCCGGGGCGGCGCCCAGACCGAGCGCGGTCAGGCTCAGACCGGCCGCGGACAGCACGGACAGGGGCATGCGCAGGCGCATGGATGACTCCTTAGGTGGGGGGTGAGTCACGTCACCGGTGAGTGTCCGCGCCTGTGCGGCGGCTGTGATGATGGCAACCGGTGATAGGACCGGGCTATCGCCCCGCTCCAGCCATGTGCCGCACGCCTCCCGGATCCAGGTGTCGCAGACGCCCGACTACGCCTGCACAGGCGTGGTTTGGGTGTCTGGTGAAACCTGAACTTCCCGCTTACCCTCCCAGGACATGGAGCTTGAGGTCCGGCACCTCAGGGCGCTGTGCGCGATCGCCGACACGGGCAGTCTGCACCGGGCCGCACGCCAGCTCGGCGTGGCCCAGCCCTCGTTGAGCACGCAGCTGCGGCGCATCGAACAGGAGCTGGGCGGTGCCCTGTTCGTCCGTGCGCGCACGGGCTGCCGTCCCACCCCACTGGGCCGGCTGGTGCTCGGCCGCGCCCGTCCGCTCGTCACGGAGCTGCGTTCCCTGGTCACCGAGGCCCGCGCCGCCGCGCTCGGCGGCAGCCGGCTGCGCATCGGCTCCACCGCGAGCCGCGCGCTCGCCGGCTGGCTGCGCCGTCTGCGCCGGCACTGGCAGGAACCCACCCTGCACATGGACGTCTCCGCCAACGCCCTGCTGCGCATGGTCGCCGACGGCCAGCTCGACGTGGCGTTCGTGCACGAGGTGGAGGGCTGCCCGCTGCGCGTCCCGGACGGGCTGCGCACCCGCGTCCTCATCGCCCGCGAACCGCAGTTCGTGTCCCTGCCCGCCGACCATCCGGCCGCGGCCCGCCCGGTCGTCCACCTCACCGACCTGGCCCACGACCGCTGGATGATCGACCCGGCGGTCGACGGCGAATGGGACGCGGTACGGCGGATGCTGCGCGAGGCGGGGATCGACCCGCCCGTGCTGCACGGCGACTACCACACGGCCGCGTCCCTGGTCGCGATCGGCGAGGTCGTCACCGTCTGCCAGCCGACCTCCCCCTCCCGCCCCGACACGGCCGTCCGCCGCATCGCCGGCGACCCGCTGGGCGTACGGCTGCTGCTGGCGGCGCGTACGGACACGGAACTGGAGGGCGTGTACCCGCACCTGGCGGACGCCTACCAGGAGGTCGCCCGGCAGGCGCCCGCGTACCGGGAGTGGCTGGAGGAGCTGGTGCCGGGGGCCTGAGCACCCCGGCGTCCCCCGCCCCGCCTCAGACGCCGATGTCGCGCCCGTCCGCGCGCCACACCGCGACGACCGCCGGACGGACGTACGAGCCGGGACCGTCGGGCCAGGTGCTGGCGGGACGCGCCACGGTCGCCCCGTCCACCTCGCCCGGGTGCTGCACGGCCACCAGCACCCGACGGTCCTGGACGACGGGACCGCAGGTCTCGGCGCCCGTGGGCACGGTCAGGAACTGCTTCAGCTCACCGCGCCGCTCCCCGCGCGTGGCGACGCCGAAGAGGCCGTCGTGGGAGCCGAGGGCGCTGCCGTCGGTGGAGATCCACAGGTTGCCGTGGGTGTCGAAGGCGACGTTGTCCGGGCAGGAGATGGGGCTCACGGCGTCCTTCGGGAAGCCGGCGAAGTACGTCGCCGGGTCCTGCGGGTCGCCCGCGACGAGGAACAGCGACCAGGCGAAGCGGGTGCTCTCCGGCCGGTTGAGGCGCTCGGTCAGCTCCAGGACGTGGCCGTGCTTGTTGCCGTGGCGCGGGTTGGCCTCGTCCGCCTTGGGGTGGGAGCCCACCCCCCGGTTGGAGTTGTTGGTGAGCGCGACGTACACCTTGCCGGTGACGGGGTTCGGCTCGATGTCCTCGGGCCGGTCCATCTTGGTGGCGCCGGCCTTGTCGCCCGCGAGCCGCGTGAAGACGAAGACCTCCTCGGCGGTCATGCCCTCCACGTGCGAGACGGCGCCGTGCGCGGTGGCGGTGGCCAGCGGGATCCACTCGCCGCTCCCGTCGAACTCGCCGTCGTTCGGCAGCTTGCCGGTGCCGTCGATGTCGTCGGCGGGGGAGTCACCGGTGAGCTTGGCGACGTAGAGGGTGCCTTCGTCGAGCAGCGACAGGTTGTGCTCGCGCACGGCGCGGCCGCTGCCGTGCCGCATCCGCTTGCTGCTCACGAACTTGTAGAAGTAGTCGAACCGCTCGTCGTCGCCCGAGTAGACGACCGGCCGCCCGTCGTGCGTCAGCCGCACGGTCGCCGCCTCGTGCTTGAACCGGCCGAGCGCGGTGTGCTTGCGGGGCGTGGAGTCCGGGTCGTACGGGTCGAGTTCGACGACCCAGCCGAAGCGGTGCACCTCGTTGGGCTCCTGGGCGAGGTCGAACCGCTTGTCGAACCGCTCCCACTTGCGCTCCGTCGCGCCGGTGCCGATCCCGTACCGCTTGTCGGTGGCCCTGCCGCCGTTCGCGAAGTACTGGTTGAAGTTCTCCTCGCCGTGCAGGGTGGTGCCCCACGGGGTGGTGCCGCCGGAGCAGTTGTTGAGGGTGCCGAGCACACGGGTGCCGGTCGGGTCGGCGGACGTCTTCACCAGGTCGGACCCGGCGACGGGCCCGGTGAGGCGGAATTCGGAGGTGGCGGTGAGCCGCCGGTTGAGGTGGTGCCGTCCGACGGCGGTGAGCCGGCCGCTCCGGTGCTCCTCCTCCACCGCGACGACGGCGAGTCCGTGCGCGGCCCAGGCGATCTCCACCTGCTCTCGGGTCGGGTTCTCCGGGTCGTAGTCCCGGAACATCAGGATCTCGTCGGTGTACTCGTGGTTGGCGACCAGCAACTGCCGGTTCCGCTCGCCCTTCAGGGGCAGCAGAGCCAGGAAGTCGCAGTTGTACCCGAACTGTCCGGCCTGCGCCTTCGCGCTCTGACGTTCCGGGTCGAAGGCGGGCGCGCCGCGCAGGATGGGCTCGCCCCACCGGATGACGACGTTCTGCCGGTAGCCGTCCGGCACGGTGACGGCGTCACGGGTGTTGGGCGGGACGGGGGTGAAGCGGAGGCCGCGCGCGCCCTTCTGCGGCCGCGGGCCCCGTTTCGCGGCGGCGGCCGCTTCCGCCTCCGGCGCGGCGGCGAGGCCGGCCGAACCGGCGCCCGCCGCCGCGACGGTGACGACGGCGGCGGCGCGCATCATCGAACGGCGGCTGAGGGCGCCGGCGACGACGTCGCCGACGTACTCGTTGTCGCTGGTGTTGGGCACCTCGTGGAAGCAGGCGTCACCACACCGGAAACGACAGGTCAGGGCGGACCGGCCGCCGGGGTGCGAACCGGACGGCGTTCCGATCAACGGCAGCAGCTTGCGCACGTGTTCTCTCCTTGGCGTGCCCGTGGTGTCAGCGCGACCGTAGGAGCCCACGGGTGCGGTGACCGGGCGCGGGAGTGAACGGCGGGTGAACCCGGAACGGCATCCCGGGCGTACGCCGGAGCGGAACGTCGACCCCACACCGGCCGGATCACGCCCTTGACAGATACGATCCCGCACATCCCACCCTGCCCAAGATCGCCCCCAAGGGCCGCTAACCTTACGTGTCCGTCCTGGCCAGGGTTTGACGGGCATCAACTCACGCGAAGGGGTGCGCACATGGGCATTCTCACTCTCCTGCGGAACGCGTTCGGCCGGTCACGGAAAGCGAGGTCCGCAGAAGCGGAGGGTGCGGCGCCGGCCGCCGAGACGACGGAAACGGCCGCCCCGACGACGCCCGACCCGTCCGCGACGGCGACGGTCCCGGAACAACGCGAAAGCGACGAACACGACCTGGTGAGGTCGGCCTTCGACAAGGTGGAGGTCCCCCGGCCCGCCGAGTCGTCGGAGACGAAGCCGACGGCGTCGGAGCCGGTTCCGACGCCGGAGGCGGAGACGGCTCCTGCCGAGGCGGAGGCGCCCGAGGCAGAAGCGACGCCCGCAGCCCCGGAGCCGGCTCCGACGCGCGAGGCCGAGGCAACCCCCGAGCCGGAGACGGCCCCCGCCGGGCCGGAGGCGCCTGAGGCGGAAGCGGTGCCCGCGGCCCCGGAGCCGACGGCTGAGTCGAAGCCCGAGCCCACCACCCCGGAGCCGGCCCCGGCGCCTGAGGCCGAGGCAACCCCCGAGTCGGAGGCGCCCGAGGCCGAGACGGAGCCGAAGGCCGAAGAGCCCGAGACCGACCCGGCCCCCGCACCGGAGCCGACACCCGAGGCGACTCCGGAGCCGGACGCCGAGGCCAAGCCGGAACCGACCCCGGAACCGGAGGCAGCCGCAGAGCCCGAGCCCAAGGCCGAGGCGCCCGCCACTCCGAAGGCCGAGGCCGAGCCCGAAGCGGAGCAGGAGGCGAAGCCGGAACCGGCCCCGGAGCCCGAGGCCGCGGCCAAGCCGGAGCCCGAGCCGGAAGCGACTCCCGAGCCGAAGGCCGCTGCCGAGCCCGAGCCTGAGGCCGCGGCAACCGCCGAGCCCAAGCCGGAGGCGAATCCCGAGCCGGAGGCCGAGGCGGAGCCGGATGCGTCCTCCGGGGCCGAGACGGAGTCGGATGCGGCCGCCGAGGCCGAGGCGGCTGCCGAGCCGGAGGCGAAGGCGGAAACCGCGCCGTCGCCGGAGGCGACTCCCGCGGACGCCGACGGCGAGCAGGCCCCACAGGGGCCACCCGCACCCGACAACGAGACCCGCACGGGTGGTCCGGGTGGGAACGAGAAGGCGGCCGAAGGCGAAGCCGAGGCCGAAACACCCCCCGCCCCGGCAACCCCGGCCTCCGCCCTCCGCGACACCACCCTCACCACCGCCTACAAGGCAGCCGGCACCGTCCTCGCGGACAACAACCTCACCGGCGCCCGCGCCAAGATCCACCTCGTCCTCGACCGCTCCGCGTCCATGCGCCCGTACTACAAGGACGGTTCCGCCCAGGCCCTCGCCGAGCAGACCCTCGCCCTGGCCGCGCACCTGGACCCCGAGGCCACCCTTCACGTGACCTTCTTCTCCACCGAGCTGGACGGCACGGGCGAGCTGACCCTCACCGACCACGAGAACAAGATCGACGAGCTGCACGCGGGCCTCGGCCGCATGGGCCGTACCAGCTACCACGCGGCCGTCGAGGCCGTCCTCGAGCAGCACGCCAAGGAACCCGCCGGCACCCCCGCCCTGGTGATCTTCCAGACGGACGGCGCCCCCGACGCCAAGACCCCGGCCACCAAGGCCCTCACCGACGCGGCGAAGAACCACCCCGACGTGTTCTTCTCCTTCGTCGCCTTCGGCGAGCACGACAACAAGGCGTTCGACTACCTCCGCAAGCTCAAGACGGACAACACGTCCTTCTTCCACGCGGGCCCGACGCCGCGCGAGCTCACGGACAAGGAGCTGTACGAGGGCGTACTGGCGAACTGGCGCCCGTAGGAATCACCACGCTCGCCACCCGGGGGGTGGACGGGGAGGCACGGACGGAACCCGTTCGCCACCCCCGTCCACCCCCCGAAACGCGTGTGAGTCGATCTCCCCGGGACCAGTAGGATTTCGACCATGGCGGCCACTGGATCAGAGAAGCAGGGGGCGAAGGCGTACTACGTCACGACCCCCATCTACTACGTCAACGACGCTCCTCACCTGGGCCACGCCTACACGACCGTCGCAGGCGACGTGCTCACCCGCTGGCACCGCCAGCGTGGCGAGAAGGTGTGGTACCTCACCGGCACGGACGAGCACGGTCAGAAGATCATGCGCACGGCCGAGGCGAACGGGGTCACCCCGCAGGCCTGGGCCGACAAGCTCGTCACGGAGGCCTGGCAGCCCCTGTGGGAGCACCTCGACATCGCGAACGACGACTTCATCCGCACCACGCAGAAGCGGCACACCGACCGCGTCCAGGAGTTCGTGCAGGACCTGTACGACAAGGGCGAGATCTACAAGGGCGGCTACGAGGGCCCGTACTGCGTGGGCTGCGAGGAGTACAAGCTCCCCGGCGAGCTGCTCGACGGCGAGGGCGAGTACGCCGGCCAGAAGCTGTGCTCCATCCACAAGAAGCCGGTGGAGATCCTCAGCGAGGAGAACTACTTCTTCAAGCTCAGCGAGTACAGCGAGAAGCTCCTCGCGCACTACGAGGCCAACCCGGGCTTCATCCAGCCCGAGTCCGCGCGCAACGAGGTCGTGAACTTCGTGCGCCAGGGCCTGCAGGACCTCTCCATCTCGCGCTCGACGTTCGACTGGGGCGTCAAGGTCCCGTGGGACGACAAGCACGTGATCTACGTGTGGGTCGACGCGCTGCTGAACTACGCGACGGCGGTCGGCTACAACGAGAACCCGGAGAAGTTCGAGTCGACGTTCCCCGCCGACGTGCACCTGGTCGGCAAGGACATCCTCCGCTTCCACGCGATCATCTGGCCGGCCATGCTGATGGCGCAGGGCCTCCCGCTGCCCGGGAAGGTCGCCGCGAACGGCTGGCTGATGGTCGGCGGCGAGAAGATGAGCAAGTCCAACCTGACCGGCATCAAGCCGCAGGACCTGACCTCGCACTTCGGCGTGGACGCGTACCGCTGGTACTTCCTGCGCGCGATCGCGTTCGGCCAGGACGGCTCGTTCTCCTGGGAGGACTTCTCCGCCCGCTACACCAGCGAGCTGGCGAACGACTACGGCAACCTCGCCTCCCGGGTGGCGGCGATGGTCGGCAAGTACTTCGGCGGTGAGCTGCCGGCCGCGACGGCCGACGGCGACGCGGAGAAGGCGATCCACGAGGGCCTGGCGAAGGCCGTCGCGGAGGCCGACCGGAAGATCGGCGAGGAGCTGGACTTCCAGGGCGGCATCCTGGCGGTCTTCGACTTCGTGAAGCAGGTCAACGGCTACATCACCGAGCAGGAGCCCTGGAAGGTCGCCAAGGACGACTCGCCGGAGGGCAAGGCCCGCCTGGCGACGATCCTCTACACGGCCGCGGAGTCGCTCCGCGCGGTGGCGGTCCTCCTCAACCCGGTGATGCCGGAGACGTCCCAGAAGCTGTGGGACTCCCTCGGCGCGGAGCCCGCCCTGGGCGCCCTCGCCGACCAGAAGGTCCAGGAGGCCGGCGCCTGGGGCCTCCTCCCGGCCGGCTCCACGGTCACCAAGGGCGCGGTCCTCTTCCCCCGCCTGGAGGAGAAGCCGGCCGCGTAACGCGCCCGATGCACGCGAAGAGGCCTGGGAACCCCTGTGTTCCCAGGCCTTTCTGGGTATAGCTGTGCTGTGACGGCAGGCCTACGGGTGGGGGCTATGGGGGGCATGGGGGAGACGGAACAGGCACGACCGGATACGGGCACCACAGACACGGAGACGACGGACACCGCCGCCCTGCGCAACGACCTAGCGCTGGAACGCTACCGATACGTTCTGCAGCAGATTCAGACGGTGAACGAGAACGCACACCGTTTCCTCGCGATCTACCAGACCCTTGCCACCGCGCTCGTCGCCACGGCACTCGCGCTCTTCGTCGGCTACCGCAAGTGGGAGCTGGCGGCGGACACCGCACGCGGCGGAGTGATCGGTCTGCTGTCACTGACGACCGTCGTGGCCGTCTTCACCGGCATCCTGATCGTCGTAGGGGCGCTTGCCTGGCTCGACTACCGCCATGAGGAATGCGACATCACCGACGAGCTCGTCGGCCCCGGCTTTCGCAAGCGTCCACGCCCCGGCAACTTCCTGCGCTGGTACGAAACGTACGTGGTGCTCTTCATCCTCGTGTCGGTGATCACCATGTGGGTGCTCGCCGGCCTGTTCCTGCTGCCCGCAATGAGGTGACCGTCCCCCGTGACCGAGCACGTCCACACGAACACGTCCCTGTGGAAGGACACCCTCGCCGCCCGTCCGGGGGGTCCCGAGGCGGACCCTCACGCCGAGCAACGGGGACGACTGCGCACGTCGTACACGGAGTTGCGACGAAAGGCTGCCGTCCTCCTGGAGGAGAACGCCCGCAGCATGCCGGACTTCACCGTGCACGACATCAGCCATGTGGACGCGCTGTGGGAGACGGCCGACCTCGTCTGTGGGGACATGGTCACCCTGAACCCGGCCGAGGCGTACGTCCTGGGCTGCGCCTTCGTGCTGCACGACGCGGCAATGGGAACGGCCGCCTACGGAACGACCGTGCCGGAGGCGTTGGGCGAGAAGCGCTGGCGCGACCTGGTGTCGCTGGCCTACTACGAACGGGAGGGATGCTGGCCTGAGCGCGGCGATCTGGAAGACCCGCCTACAGAGATCGCCGAGGCATGCGTGGCGACCGCGATCCGCGAGACCCACGCCGAACGGGCGAAACAGCTGGTGGACCAGCCGTGGCGGAGCAGCACGGGCAACGAGATCCATCTGATCGACGAGGTGCAGCTGCGGGAGTGGTACGGCCCGCTGATCGGAGACCTCGCGGCCAGCCACTGGTGGCCCGTGGACCGCCTGGCCCGAGAGTTCCGGCACTCGATCGGGTCGCTGCCCTGGCAACCGAGCGAGTGGGTCATCGAGCCGCTCAAGCTGGCGTGCATCCTGCGTCTCGCCGACGCCACCCAGGTCGACAGCCGCCGCGCCCCCAGCTTCCTGTTCTCGCTGCGCCGGCCACGCGGGGTGTCGCGTGAGCACTGGCGGTTTCAGGAGCACATCAGCCGCCCGTACCGCAACGGCGACCGCGTCACCTACAGCTCGCTGCGCCCCTTCCCGCCTCAGGACGCCGCCTCCTGGTGGCTGGCACTGGAGTACCTGCGCGGCATCGACCGCGAGCTCAAGGCTGTTGACGCGCTGCTGCACGACCTGGGACGGAAGCGGCTCGCGGCGCGCGCGGTCGCCGGCGTCGATTCCCCGGAACGCTTCGCCGAACTGTTCCGCGTTCAGGACTGGCGCCCCATCGACGCGACGGTCAAGGTCTCCGACATCCCGTCCCTGGTCGGCACACTCGGCGGCCGGCAGCTCTACGGGGACGAACCGGAGGTCGCCCTGCGGGAGCTGATCCAGAACGCCCAGGACGCCGTGCTGGCCCGCCAGACGCTCCAGCCCGACTTCCCGCTCGGCCAGGTGGAGATCCGCCTGACCCGCACCGACGACGACTGGTATCTGGAGGTACGCGACTCCGGCACCGGCATGGACGAGGAGACCCTGGTCCACGGGCTGCTCGACTTCGGCACCAGCGGGTGGAGCTCGACGAGCGTGCGCAACCGTCTGCCCGGCCTGGCCGACGGCGGCTTCCGCCCCAGCGGCCGCTTCGGCATCGGCTTCTTCTCCGTCTTCCTCCTGGGCGACGAGGTCGAACTGATCACCCGCCGCTATGACGCCTCCCTGGCGGACGCCCGCCGCCTCACCTTCGACGGCCCTTCGCACCGCCCGCTCCTCACTCCGGTGCCGGGACAGGGGTGGGTGCCGGAGGGCACGACGGTGCGGGTGAAGCTCAGAAAGAGCCCTTACGCGATGCAGGGCCTGTTCAACAGAACCTACGACGAACGTCTGCCCGAGCTGGCCAGGCGTCTGGTACTGGAGAACGCGGTGCCCATTCATACCTGGGAGCCGGGAGCACCGGAGCCGCAGGTTCTCCGCCCGTTCTCCCTCGCCTCCGGGGCGCGGGAGGAGGTCTTCGACCGCCTTTACCCGCCGCAGGCGGCGAAGGGGCGCGCCGGGGAGGAGAAGTTCCGTCTCCAGATACGCGACGACTTCGTCAACAGGGCGACGGAGGTACGCGACGACAAGGGGCAGCGCGTCGGGCTCGCCATGCTGTGGAGCAACTGGAGGCATCAAGGGCAGCGTGATTACCCGGGCATTGTGACGGTCAACGGATTTCTTGCCGATACGTCGGTTGCGTTCGCCGGATACCTCATGGGACAACCCAGCCGCGCCTCACGGGACAAGGCTGCACTGGTCGCCACCCGGGACGAGATGCGGCAGTGGGTTCACACACAGGAGCAACGACTACGCAGCGCCGGGCTCTTCGACGATTCGCTGCAGTTGGAGATCGCGCTCACCCTGCACACCGCTTCCCCCCCGCTCTCCGACGACGTTGCGTTCGCCCTGACGGCACAGGGTGTGCTCAGCCTGTCCGAGGTTCGCGAGTGGGTGGTACAGCGCACCGACATCTTCGTGGGTCTCGGCTGGCCTCTCTCCTGGCGCACCCGCCCACCCGAGATTGGTCACCCGGTGTCCGGAGAGCCAATCCAACTGCCCGACGACTGCATTTTCATCTGCCAGTACGGCACCAGCTCACCGCTGACGGAGGTGTTCCCATACGCCGCCAACCGTGATCCCGGCTATGAGTTCGCCCGCGACCACCCCACCCTCACATGGCAGAAGCACTGGTGGCGCATGTCGGACGACTTGTACGGCCTGTTCGTCCGCACTCTGTGCGACGTTTGGAACTGCTCGCTGGAACCCCTCCTGTCTCCCCTCGAACGACGCGACTGGTCGGACTGCATCCACGTGGACGAATCGCTCGGTCCCGTGCCCGGCTACCGATTCCGCCGTCCCACCGGCACGTAACACGCGCGCTACAGCACGGCCCCGGAAGAACACGACGCTTCTCCCGGGGCCGCACGCTTTGCGAAGATCGCGTCAAGGACGACCGACCACATGTGGGGGGACCACACACCAATGGCACTCTTCGGCAACGCGCACACCGTCGACCCGGCCAAGGCCCAGCAGGACTACGCCCGGCTCCTGGGCCACGGCGAGCAGGTGCACGCGGCGTTCCTGCTGATACGCGACACGATCCTGTTCACGGACCGCCGCCTGATCCTCGTCGACAAGCAGGGCATCACGGGCAAGAAGACCGAGTACCACTCGATCCCGTACCGCAGCATCTCCCACTTCGCCGTGGAGACCGCGGGCCACTTCGACCTCGACGCCGAACTCAAGATCTGGATCTCCAGCTCCCCGACCCCGATCCAGAAGACCTTCACGAAGGGCGTCGACATCTACGAGGTCCAGGCCATCCTGACCCAGTTCGTCGCCCGCTGACCGGCGGGAACGTTCCTTCCACCCTCGAACGGGTGAACACGCCCGCACACCAGCCGACTCGGGACCATGAGCGCCCTACTGTCGGCGTACAAGCGAACGTGCACCACCTCGTACGGATGAAAGTGCACCATTCCTGATGCGGTGACGGGGTGCCGGCCGTGAGTCTGCTGCTGTCGTTTCGGG
>BNBH01000005.1 GCA_014655195.1 Streptomyces cellulosae
GCCCCTTCAGGGGCGCGGGGAACTGCGCGAACGGGGGTCCGGGGGCGGAGCCCCCGAGACCGCCCACGGGGGCGCGGGGGACTGGCGAAGGGGGCTGGGGGCGAAGCCCCCAGGACGCGAGGGAGACTTGGGGCACCCGGCAGGGCACGGTAGGAGAGCCTCTTCAGGGGCGCGGGGAACTGCGCGAACGGGGGTCCGGGGGCGGAGCCCCCGAGACCGCCCACGGGGGCGCGGGGGACTGGCGAAGGGGGCTGGGGGCGAACCCTCCAGGACGCGAGGGAGACTTGGGGCACCCGGCAGGGCACGGTAGGAGAGCCTCTTCAGGGGCGCGGNCCGGGGACGCGAGGGAGACCTGCGGCACCCGGCAGGCCACGGTAGGAGAGCCTCTTCAGGGGCGCGGGGAACTGCGCGAACGGGGGTCCGGGGGCGGAGCCCCCGAAGCCGCCCACAGGGGCGCGGGGAACTGCGCAAAACGGGGTTCAGGGGCGCAGCCCTTGGACGAGGGGGAGGGAGCCGGGCGCCCCCGCCCGGCATGGCCCACGGCGGGAAGCCGTTACGCTGGAGGGCGTGGCAGTCGTCGACGTATCCGAAGAGCTCAAGTCCCTCTCCTCCACCATGGAGTCCATCGAGGCCGTCCTGGACCTCGACAAGATGAGGGCAGACATCGCCGTGCTCGAGGAGCAGGCGGCCGCGCCGTCCCTCTGGGACAACCCGGACGAGGCGCAGAAGATCACCAGCAAGCTGTCCCACCTCCAGGCGGAGGTCAGGAAGGCCGAGGCCCTGCGCTCGCGGATCGACGATCTCGCCGTGCTGTTCGAGATGGCCGAGGAGGAGGACGACCCGGACACCCGCGCGGAGGCCGAGTCGGAGCTCGTCTCGGTCAGGAAGGCGCTGGACGAGATGGAGGTCCGCACCCTCCTCAGCGGCGAGTACGACTCCCGTGAGGCGCTGATCAACATCCGCGCCGAGGCGGGCGGCGTGGACGCCGCCGACTTCGCCGAGAAGCTCCAGCGCATGTACCTGCGCTGGGCCGAACAGCGCGGCTACAAGACGGAGCTGATCGAGACCTCGTACGCGGAGGAGGCCGGCATCAAGTCGACCACCTTCGCCGTGCACGCGCCGTACGCCTACGGCACCCTCTCCGTCGAGCAGGGCACCCACCGCCTGGTGCGCATCTCGCCCTTCGACAACCAGGGCCGCCGCCAGACGTCCTTCGCGGGCGTCGAGGTGCTGCCCGTCGTCGAGCAGTCCGACCACGTCGACATCGACGAGTCCGAGCTGCGCATCGACGTCTACCGTTCCTCGGGCCCCGGCGGCCAGGGCGTGAACACCACGGACTCCGCGGTCCGCATCACGCACCTCCCCACCGGCATCGTGGTCTCCTGCCAGAACGAGCGCTCGCAGATCCAGAACAAGGCCACCGCGATGAACGTCCTCCAGGCCAAGCTGCTGGAGCGGCGCCGCCAGGAGGAACAGGCCAAGATGGACGCCCTCAAGGGCGACGGCGGCAACTCCTGGGGCAACCAGATGCGTTCGTACGTGCTGCACCCGTACCAGATGGTCAAGGACCTGCGCACGGAGTTCGAGGTGGGCAACCCGGAGGCCGTGTTCAACGGCGAGATCGACGGGTTCCTCGAGGCCGGAATTCGCTGGCGCAAGCAGCAGGAGAAGTAAGACCTCTCCCGCACACCGATTTGTCGACAAGCCAACTGCCGCTGATACAGCGGCAGTTGGCTTGTCGTGTCGAGGATGTCCGGGATTTACATCACACTCACAGCTTCCGTGTCCGGCAAAGCGTGCGGAGCCGGACATCGCGTACGCAACGCCCTTGACGTTCTTTTGGAAAGTGGGAAGGGTGGCGCGTGGCATGCGCATTTCTGGGGCGCATGTGAACCGGGGGGCGTTTCACCACAGTTACCTCCGTTGATCACGGCCCCGGGCGCCGCCTCACTGACGATGAGCTACTGGGGGTAGCAACCACATGACCAAGAAGACGCGGATCCGTGTCGCACGTATCGCGGCCGGTGCCGTGATAGCGGCCGGTGCCTCGCTCACGGCGGCCGGCGCCGCCTCCGCCCTCGAGATCGGCGTGAGCGCCGAGGCGAACGACGCGGGCCTCGGCCTGGGCGTCAGCCTGAGCGCCGGCGACGAGGACCCGGGCGACGAGCCTGGCGACGACGACGAGACGGACCCGGGCTGCGGCATCGGCACGAGCCCGGACTGCCCGGAGGAGCCCAGCGAAGAGCCGTCCACCCCGGAGGAGCCCACCACCCCGGAGGAGCCCACCGAGGAGCCCACCACCCCGGGTGAGCCCACCGAGGAGCCCACCACCCCGGGTGAGCCCACCGAGGAGCCCACCGAGGCGCCCTCCGAGTCCGCCCCCGGCGGCGGCCTCGACCCCGACGGCGGCGCCTCGCCGCAGGAGGAGGGCTCCTCCTCCCTGACCGACACCGGCGAGGAGGCCCCGGCGGCCTCGGCGCAGGGCAACGGCAAGGAGCTGGCCGAGACCGGTGCCGCCGAGACCACCTTCCTGGTGATCGGCGCCGCCACGATGATCGCCGGCGGTATCGGCTTCCGGGTGCTCCCGCGCCTGATGACCGGCCGCGGCGGCGCCGCCGCCTGACGGTGGCCGCGCGCGTACGCACCGTACGCACGACATGACGCAAGGGCCCGGAGCGCCGCCGCGCTCCGGGCCCTCGCCGTGTCTGTGGGACTTGTGGGGCTTCTGGCCGTCCTGGTCAGACGGTCTGGTGGGCGAGCAGGGCCACCGCCGCCACCAGGACCGCCAGCAGGACGATCAGGGTCATCGGGGTCAGCCCCGCGAAGAAGTTCTCCTGCTGCATCCGCTCGCGGTTCGCACGGCACACGGGGCACCGGCCCTCGCTCACGGGCGCGGCGCAGTTCGCGCACACCAGCCGGTCGTACGTCATGCGCTCGCCCTCCTCGCGCCGATCTCTGGGGTTCAACGCCCACCACCGCGTGAACGTTCCCCTTCCACTGTGCCAGGTTCCCGCGGAAGCTGCGCCGGGTCGCTCACGGAGAGGGTGGTTCATGAGGATGCGCGGCTGCGGCGCCGTTGGGGTTGCTCGCGCCCACGCGGCGGAGCCGCACATGTCACAGCCCCGCGCCCCTGGGGGTGCTGCCCTTGTCCGGCACCGGAACAAAGGGCGCATCTCTTCCACAACCCCCTCCGGTGACTGCGCTCGGCTCCCCGGGTCGCGTATGGTCACGCTCATCTACCCCCGGCTACCCGTGGTGCATCCGTGATCCGATTCGACAACGTGTCCAAGGTCTACCCCAAGCAGACCCGCCCAGCCCTCCGGGACGTCTCCCTGGAGGTCGAGAAGGGCGAGTTCGTGTTCCTCGTCGGGTCCTCCGGCTCCGGTAAGTCCACCTTCCTGCGGCTCGTCCTGCGCGAGGAGCGGGCCAGCCACGGGCAGGTGCACGTCCTCGGCAAGGATCTCGCCCGCGTCTCCAACTGGAAGGTGCCGCAGATCCGGCGGCAGCTGGGGACCGTGTTCCAGGACTTCCGCCTGCTGCCGAACAAGACGGTCGGCGAGAACGTGGCCTTCGCGCAGGAGGTCATCGGCAAGTCGCGCGGCGAGATCCGCAAGTCCGTGCCGCAGGTGCTCGACCTGGTCGGGCTCGGCGGCAAGGAGGACCGCATGCCGGGCGAGCTGTCCGGCGGTGAGCAGCAGCGCGTCGCCATCGCGCGGGCCTTCGTCAACCGGCCCAAGCTGCTCATCTGCGACGAGCCCACCGGCAACCTCGACCCGCAGACCTCCGTCGGCATCATGAAGCTGCTCGACCGGATCAACCGGACGGGCACCACCGTGGTGATGGCGACGCACGACCAGAACATCGTGGACCAGATGCGCAAGCGCGTCATCGAGCTGGAGAAGGGCCGCCTCGTGCGCGACCAGGCACGCGGCGTCTACGGCTACCAGCACTGACGCTCCACGGAAAGGCTTGATCAGACGCCATGCGCGCCCAGTTCGTCCTGTCGGAGATCGGCGTCGGTCTCCGCCGCAACCTGACGATGACCTTCGCGGTCGTCGTCTCCGTCGCCCTGTCGCTCGCCCTGTTCGGCGGGTCGCTCCTGATGAGCGACCAGGTGAGCACGATGAAGGGCTACTGGTACGACAAGGTCAACGTCTCCATCTTCCTGTGCAACAAGTCCGACGCCGAGTCCGACCCCAACTGCGCCAAGGGCGCGGTGACCGACGACCAGAAGGGCCAGATCAAGGCCGACCTGGAGAAGATGTCGGTCGTCGACACGGTGACGTACGAGTCGCAGGACGAGGCGTACAAGCACTACAAGGAGCAGTTCGGCGACTCGCCGCTGGCCAGCTCCCTCACCCCGGACCAGATGCAGGAGTCGTACCGCATCAAGCTGAAGGACCCGGAGAAGTACCAGGTCATCGCGACCGCCTTCGACGGGCGGGACGGGGTGCAGTCCGTGCAGGACCAGAAGGGCCTGCTGGACAACCTCTTCGGCCTGCTGGAGGGCATGAACATCGCCGCCCTCGCCATGATGGCGCTGATGCTGGTCGTCGCCCTGATGCTGATCGTGAACACCGTCCGGGTGTCCGCCTTCAGCCGCCGGCGCGAGACCGGGATCATGCGCCTGGTGGGCGCCTCCGGCTTCTACATCCAGGCGCCGTTCATCATGGAGGCCGCGGTCGCCGGACTGATCGGCGGCACCCTCGCGTGCGCCTTCCTGCTCCTGGCGCGGTACTTCATCATCGACCACGGGCTCGCCCTGTCGGAGAAGCTGAGCCTGATCAACTTCATCGGCTGGGACGCCGTCCTGACGAAGCTTCCGCTCATCCTGGCGACCAGCCTGCTGATGCCGGCGTTGGCCGCGTTCTTCGCGCTGCGCAAGTATCTGAAGGTGTGACTCTTGCCAACCGGGGCGCGCGGCCAACAGGCCGTGCGCCCCTTCGCGTTGTCCTAGACTCACCGGCATGTCAGGTCGTGACCCGTTCTGTCGGCCCCGCAGCGTCCGCCGCGGCGCCGCCCTGACCTTGGTCTTCGCGAGCGTGCTCGTCGCCGGCGCGGCCACGGGCAGCCTTCCCGGCACCGACCGCGGGGATGCCGCGGACGGCGCCGCGCAGGCCGCTCCTGTCGGCCACCACGCCGAGGTCGCCCGGGCCGCCGAGGATGCCGCCGCCCACGGCGGGTCCCCGCTGGAGGCCGCGGAGCGCGCGGTCAGCCGCAGCGGAGACCGCTGGGGCGCCGTGTACTCGCGCGGCGAGTACGAGAAGTTCGAGGCCACCCTCGACGGCGCCTACACCGGCGTCGGCCTGTGGGCCCGCGAGCGGGACGGGCGTATCGAGGTGAGCAGGGTCGGCAGCGGCACGCCCGCCGCCGAGGCCGGCATCCGCGCGGGCGACCGGCTGCGCAGCGTCGACGGCAAGAAGGTCGACGGGCAGCCCGTCACCGAGGTCGTCTCGCTGCTGCGCGGCGACAGGGCGGGCAAGAGCGCCGGCAGCACCGTGCGCCTCGGCCTGGAGCGCGGCTCCCGCTCGTGGAGCGAGACCGTGCGGCGCGCCCGGCTCTCCCGGGAGCCGGTCACCGTCCGCTCCCTCGCCTCCGGCGTCACCGTCGTCCAGGTGTCCGCCTTCACCAAGGGCTCCGGCCGACGGGTCGGCGCCGCCGTGCGCGAGGCGCCGAAGGGGTCCGGCATCGTCCTCGACCTGCGGGGCAACCCGGGCGGCCTGGTCGCCGAGGCGGTCACCGCGGCCTCCGCCTTCCTCGACGGCGGCCTGGTCGCCACCTACGACGTCTCCGGGGAGCAGCGCGTCCTGCACGCCGAGCCCGGCGGCGACACGAAGAGACCCCTGGTCGCGCTGGTCGACGCGGGGACGATGAGCGCCGCGGAGCTCCTCACCGGCGCCCTCCAGGACCGCGGACGGGCGGTCGTCGTGGGCTCCCGCACCTTCGGCAAGGGCTCGGTGCAGATGCCGACCGAGCTGCCCGACGGCTCCGTCGCGGAACTGACCGTCGGCCACTACCGCACCCCCTCCGGCCGCGGCGTCGACGGCCACGGCATCACCCCCGACCTCGAGGCGGGCGGGCAGGCGCTGGAGCGCGCCGAGACGGTCATCAGCGGACTCGGCAGGTGAGGCGCCCCCGGTAATCGGCTTCCCCGGGACCCCCTCCGTAGTGCGAAAATGGGCGGCACTATGGCTAAGGAAAAAGGGCGCAAGCTGATCGCGCAGAACAAGAAGGCGCGCCACGACTACCTCATCATCGACACCTACGAGGCGGGCCTGGTGCTCACCGGTACCGAGGTGAAGTCGCTGCGCCAGGGCCGGGCGTCGCTGGTGGACGGCTTCGTCCAGCTCACCGACCACGAGGCGTGGCTGCACAACGTGCACGTCCCGGAGTACAGCCAGGGCACCTGGACCAACCACAGCGCCCGGCGCAAGCGGAAGCTGCTGCTGCACCGCGAGGAGATCGACAAGCTGGAGGCCAAGTCCCAGGAGACCGGCCACACCATCGTGCCGCTCTCCCTGTACTTCAAGGACGGCCGGGCGAAGGTCGAGATCGCGCTCGCCAAGGGCAAGAAGGAGTACGACAAGCGACAGACGCTGCGCGAGAAGCAGGACCGGCGGGAGGCCGAGCGGGCGATCTCCGCGGTCCGCCGCAAGCAGCGGGCCTGAGGCTTCCGGACCTCGCGGGAATAGGCTGGCATCGACCCGCGTTGGTCACGTACGATGGCTTCGCGCCTCACTGAGGGTGCGGGTCACCTCCTCCGGGAGGGTTTGACAACACAACATGGGGATGATCGGTTTCGACAACGGCTGTCGAAGCAGGGGAAGCGTGTCGAGGAAGCGGCCATGATCTCGTAAACCACAGGCCGAAAAAAATAATCGCCAATTCCAAGCGATCCATCTCCCAGGGCGAGCTCGCCCTCGCTGCCTGATCTTCAGGTAGCGAGCAGCGGCTCCCCTACTCAAGGGAGTGTCAGCCCGGGAGTGTTCCCGACCCGGTTCCTGGCATCATCTAGGGAACTAAACCTTGATCCCGGTCACGGGGTGAAAAGGGAAATCCAACAGTGACTGGGCCCGTCGGAGACTTGTCGGCGTGATCTCCGGGGCCGAGAAAAGCACAGCCGACTGCACACGGAGAAGCCCTGCTTCTGCACCGTTGGACGCGGGTTCGATTCCCGCCATCTCCACTTACCCCATGTGGGCACAGGCCCCGTCGCGCGAGCGGCGGGGCCTGTGTCATGCGCGGACACATGCCCGTCCACATGCCCGGCCACATGGGCGCACCCCCGGGATGTGGGGGCCGCACCCATATCGGTGGGTGGTTCACGCTTCTACCTTCGCTCTCCATGACACAGACCAGAGCCGCACTGCGCCCCACCGTGCTGACGGCCCTCCTGGCCGCGCTCCTCTCCGTCCTGCTGTCCCCCGCGCCCGCCTCCGCCGCCTCCCTCCAGGAGGTCACCGGCTTCGGCGGCAACCCCGGCGCCCTGAAGATGTACCGCTACGTCCCCGACGGGCTGCCCGCGGGCCGCCCCGTGGTCGTCGCCCTGCACGGCTGCACCCAGAACGCCGCCGGGTACGCCTCCGGCACCGGCTGGACCACCCTCGCCGACCGCTGGGGCTTCTCCGTGGTGCTGCCGCAGCAGCAGAGCGGCAACAACCTCAGCCAGTGCTTCAACTGGTTCGAGTCCGCCGACATCAAGCGCGGCCAGGGCGAGGCCGCCTCGGTCGCGCAGATGGTCGACCGGCAGCTCGCCGACGTCTCCGGCGACCCGTCCCGCGTCTACGTCACCGGGCTGTCCGCCGGCGGCGGGATGACCGCCGTGATGATGGCCGCCTACCCGGAGAAGTTCGCCGCGGGCGGGATCGTCGCCGGACTGCCCTACGGCTGCGCGCAGGCCGCCGGGACGGCGTACGTGTGCATGTACGTCGGGGCCACCCAGACCCCCGCCCAGTGGGGCGACCGGGTGCGGGCCGCGCGGCCCGGGTACACCGGGCCCTGGCCTGCGCTCACCGTGTTCCAGGGCACGGCCGACTACACGGTGAAGCCGGCCAACATGACCGCCCTGGTCGACCAGTGGACCGACGTGCACGGCGCCGACCGCACCGCCGACGTCAGCGACACCGTCGCCGGGTACCCGCACCGCGTCTACCGGGGTCCCTCCGGGAACGCCGCCGTGGAGACGTACAGCATCACCGGGATGGGGCACGGCCAGCCCGTCGACCCCGGGAGCGGGGACGCGCAGTGCGGGGCGGCCGGGTCGTACTTCCTGGACGTGAACCTGTGCGCCGCCTACCGGCTGGGGAAGGCCTGGCAGCTCGGCTGAGTCTCAGTGCCCGCGCGGTGCCGTGCTCGCCCGCTCCGTCAGCCGGGGCGGCAGCAGGGTGGTGCCCGGTACGGGGGCCCCGGACAGCTTCCGTACCAGCAGACGCACCGCGCGGGCGCCCAGCTCGGCGGCCGGCACGGCCACCGACGTGACCGGGACGCGGGCCGCCGCGGCCACCGGGGACGGGCAGACGGCGGTGAGGGACAGATCGCCGGGGACCCGCATGCCCAGCTCCTCGAACGCCTCGATCAGCGGGTCGACGAGCGGCTCGTTGTGCACCACCACCGCGGTCAGCGCGGGCACGTCGCGCAGCAGCCGCTCCACGACCGCGCGGGCCGCGTCCCGGCCGGTGCCGCACGGCAGCACCGTCGAGGCGAGCCCGTGCCGGTCGGCGGCCGCGGTGAACCCTTCCACCAGCCGCCGGGCGAACGCCGTGCGCCGCACGTACACCTCCGGCGGCGAGCCGACCAGCGCCACCGCGCGGTGCCCGAGCCCCGCCAGATGGTCCACGCACAGCTCCCCGGCCGCCCGGAAGTCCAGGTCGACGCAGGTCAGGCCGTCCGCCTCGGCGGGCACCCCGATCAGCACGGATGGCAGGGAGCAGGAGCGCAGCAGCGGCAGCCGCGCGTCCTGCAGCTGCACGTCCGTCACGATCAGCCCGTCCGCGAGCCCCGTCTCCGTGACCCGCCCGATGCCCTCGTCGCCCTCGCCCTGGGTGAGCAGCAGCACGTCGTGGTCGCGGGCGCGGGCGGCGGTGACCACCGACACCGCGAACTGGGTCACCACCGGCACATGGATGCCGGGCCGCATCGGCACCGCCAGCGCGAGCACCTTCGCCCGGGCCCCGCTCCGGGACCGCCCGCCGCCGTCCGCGCGGTAGCCCAGCTCGCGTACCGCCGCCTGCACCCGGCGCCGGGTCGCGTCGGAGATCGGCCGCTTGCCGCTCAGCGCGTACGAGACCGTACTGGGGGAGACGCCGGCGCGCCGGGCCACATCCGTGATCTTCACCATCGGGAGTCCTCGTGGGCACGGTCCGTGGGGGGAAGAAGCGGCCGACGCCCTGTCGAAGCGCTTCGACGGGTGAAGGTATGTGCACGATCTGTGGCCGTCAATGGTGCGGACGGTGATCCGTGGAGCGGTTCGACGAGTCGAACGCGAGGAGGGTCCCGGCGACCGCGAAGGCGGTCAGCGCCGCCGCCACCGGCACTCCGTACCCGGCGGTGGCCGAAACGTGCTCCACGATCCAGCCGCCGGCCGCGCTGCCGCCGGCGATCCCGCCCAGCAGCCCGGTGACCGCCAGCGTCATGCCCTCGTTCAGCCGTCCCTCGGGGGTGTGCCGCTGCACCAGGGTCATCGTGGTCACCATCGTCGGGGCGGTCGCCATGCCCGCCACCAGCAGCGCCCCCGCCAGGACGAGCAGCGAGCCGGTGAGGGCGGCGGCCAGCAGCGGCAGCGTCATCAGCACGGCCATCGCGGCCAGGCACCACAACAGCCGGGACCACGCCGACCCGGCCGGGCGCACCGCCCCGTACAGCAGGCCCGCCACGCAGGAACCGGCCGCCTGGAGCGCCAGCACCGCCCCGGCCGCCGTACGGTGCCCCTGCCCGTCCGCGAACGCGATCGTCACGACCTCCATCGAGCCGAACACCCCGCCCGTCGCCAGGCACACCAGCAGCAGCGGCCGTACGCCCGGCGCGCCCAGGGGCGCCCTTCCGGTGGCTCGGCGGACGGCCGGGGGCTCCGTGGAGCGCTGCGCGGTGAACAGCGTGACGCCCGTCAGCAGCAGCACCGCGCCCGTCAGCGTCCCCGCCTCCGGGAAGAACGTCCCGCACAGCACGGCCGCGAGCACCGGACCGAGCATGAAGCACAGCTCGTCGGCGGCCTGCTCGAAGGAGTTCGCGGTGTGCAGCGCATCGGGTCTGCCCTGCAGCAGATGCGCCCAGCGGGCCCGTGACATACCCCCGGTGTTCGGGGTGGTGGCGGTCGCCGCGTACGCGGCGAACAGCGTCCAGTCCGGGGCGTCGTACCGCACGCACAGCACCAGCGCCAGCGAGCCGAGCACCGCGATCAGCGTGGCCGGCAGCGCGACCCGGGCCTGCCCGTGACGGTCCACCAGGCGCGCGGTCCACGGGGCGACCACCGCCGTGGCGGCGAGCCCGGTCGCGGTGACGGCGCCGGCCAGGGCGTAGGACCCGCGGCTCCCGGCGATCATCACGATCGCGCTCAGCGCGAACATCCCCATCGGCAGCCGGGCGAGCAGGTTCCCCGCGGTGAAGGCGCGGGCCCCGGGCACCGCGAACAGACGGCGGTACGGGCCCGGCTCGCGCGGGGGTCGGGGCTCGCGGGGTGTGAAGTCGACGGCCACGAGGGTGTCGGCGGTGACGGTGAACAGGCGGGTGTCCCGCGAGGTCGGCTGCGGCATGACCTCACCGTCCCGCCTGGCGGGGTGGCCGGTCCAACACCTGTTCGGCGCTCATTGACGCACCTGTGTTGTAGGTTCGCGGCCATGTCCGCACCCGCCCACATCGACCCCCGCCTGCTGCGCGCCTTCGTCGCCGTCGCCGAGGAACTGCACTTCACCCGCGCCGCCGCCCGCATCTACGTCGCCCAGCAGGCGCTCAGCCGGGACGTGCGGCGCCTGGAGCGGGAGCTGGGCTGTGAGCTGTTCGTCCGCAGCACCCGCCGGGTCACGCTCACCGCCGACGGCGAGCGCCTGCTGCCGTATGCCCGCGCCGCGCTCCAGGCGCAGGACGACCTGCTCGCCGCCGCCGGACAGAGCCGCCCGCTGCTGGTGGACCTCAACTCGCCCGGCCTCGGAACCCACCGCGAGGTGCTGCACCGGGCGCGGGAGCGCGCCCCCGGGCACGAGCTGATGGCCCGTTACGAGAGCGGGCTGACCTGGGCGGCGGGGGAGCTGCTCGCGGGGCGGCTCGACGCGTCGTTCGGCCGGTTCGCGGGGCTCGCCCCCTCCGTGCGGGCCGGGCTCGACCAGCAGCCGGTGCGGTACGAGCCGATGGCCGTGCTGCTCCCCGAGGACCACGCCCTGGCCGGGCTGCCCGAGGTGCCGCTCGCCGCGCTGGCGGGCGAGACCGTCTACGCCGGGGCGGGCAACACGCGCACCGAGGAGTGGACCGACCTGGCGCGGCGGCTCTTCGATGGGCGGGGCATCGACCTCGCGCCGCCCGCGCCGCTGGCGGTGGGGGAGGAGGAGTTCCAGCGGGTGATGGCGCGGTCCCGGAACCCCGTCCTCGCCGTGGTGAGTTTTCCGCCATTGCCGGGGACGGTTTCGCGACCCCTGGTGGAGCCGGTACCCCTCTCACCCGTGTCCCTTGTGTGGCGAAAGGGAATGATCCACCCCGCTTTGGAGGAACTGTGCAGGTCCGCAGCCGAATTGGCCGCCGAGCGGAGTTGGTTGCAGCGTCCCGTGGACTCCTGGCTCCCGGCATCGGACGCCGCTGTGATGGGAGCGCACCCAATGTCTCGCTGCTGACACAAAAGGTCGCGCCGCAAACACACAACCCCCGCGTGCGCTACATTCGATGCTCGAGCACGGTGTGATAAACGGGGCGCTCGGAGCGGGTGGGGGCCCGGTCCGTCGACGGGTGCTCGGGTCGTACGCGCGCCGATGGTTCCGTTGGGGGGAAGTGCGAGCGCGTGGATAAGTGGCGAGAAGACGCCCAACCGGGGCGGCCGCGGTCGGCCGACGGATCCCGGAGGTTCGCGGAAGCGGACGAGGACGCCCGTGAGACACGGGTGCTCCCCCTGGCGGAGAGACCCGCCGAACCCGGAGTGAGAGACGGCGCGGAAACCTTCCGCGCCGGTTCCGGTTCCGGGTCCCTGGACGAACGCTGGGCGCGGCTCGGCGTGTTCCCGTCCGGGAACGGCAGGGACGAGGACCGTACGCAGGTGCTGCCCCCGACCGGGGGTGACGACCGGACCGAGGTGCTGCCCGGGACGGCCGGCCGCCCCGGCGCGTCCGGCGCGCCCCGGTACGGCGGTGAGGACCGCACCCAGGTGCTGCCCGAGGTGGGCGGCGGTCCGGGGGCGACCTCCCACGCGGGTGACGGACTCGGCGCGTCCGGAGGCGCCCGGCACGCCGCCGGCCCCGCGGCGTCCGCCGGACGGGACCGCTTCGACGCCTTCCGCAAGCCGTCCGCGCCCGCCGCACCCCGGCCCGCCGAGGACGCCTACGACTCCGAGCGCACCACCGCCCTGCGCGTGCCGCGCCCCGCCGCCGCGTCGGCCCCGGCCGCTTCGGCGGCTCCCGCCCCGGCCGCCGACGCCGCCGTCCGCGACCCGTGGCAGGACGACCCCACGACCGAGGCCACCCACGACCCGCACGAGGTGACGGTCCAGCTCGACGCCGTGCAGATCGGCGCCGGCGGTGTGCTGAGCCGTACGCCCCGAGCGGGCGCGCCGGCCGAGGCCGCCCCCGTGTTCGTCGACGAGTCGGGCCGCCGCAACCGGCTCTACCGCCGTATCGGCCTGGCCGTCGGCCTCGCCTGCGCGGGCTACGCCGTCGTCATGGTCGCCACCCTGCTGTCCGGCAACTCCGACGCCCCCTGGATGCCCGTACCGGGCCAGGAGGAGAAACCCGCCGAGCAGGTCGAGACCACGCCCCGGCCCTCCGCGACCGACCCCGCGCCCAGCTCCGGCACCAGCCTCGACCCCGGCCTCGGCACGCCCACCCCGGGCGCCTCCGACCTGCCGGGGCCCGGCGTCTCCGCCCCCGTGGCGGGCGGCACCGGCGGCAGCGTGCAGCAGCCGGACGGCGGCTCCCCGGCGACCACGCCGGCGGGCCGCGCCAGCTCCCAGCCGGCCACCGGCGGCGTCGGAGGCGGCGCGACCACCGGGACCACGCCCCCGGCCGGCGGCGGCACCGCCACGCAGCCCACCACGCCGACGGCCCCGGACGACACCACGCCGCCCGACACCACCGACCCCACCGGAGGCGGCGGCGGTGAGGTGAACGGCACCGACACCCTGTCCGCCCCCTCCGCCGACCAGCCGGTCGCCGCCGAACCCGCCGCGGGCGCCGACTCCGACCCCGCCGCCGCACCGTCCCCGGAGAACGTCATCTGATGGCATCACCGTCCCACCGCCGCCGGGCGCCCCGCCCGGACCGGCGCGGCGCACTGCGCCGTCGCGTACCGCTGCGCCTGCTGCTGCCGCTGCTCGTCCTGGTCGCCCTCGCCGCCATGCTGATGCTCCGCGGCTATGTGCACAGCGAGATCCTCGCCGACCACCGGGTGCAGGACCCCGCGCCCACCACCGAGGTGCCCAAGGACGTGCTCGAGGGCGGACCGGTGATAGACGCCCGCACGGGCAAGGCCGCCACGCTGAGCGTGCCGGACCGCCACCTGGTGCTCACCTTCGACGACGGCCCGGACCCCATCTGGACGCCGAAGGTGCTCGACGTGCTGAAGAAGCACGACGCGCACGCCGTCTTCTTCGTCACCGGCACCATGGCCTCCCGGTACCCGGACCTCGTCGAGCGCATGGTCGACGAGGGGCACGAGATCGGCCTGCACACCTTCAACCACCCCGACCTGTCGCTCCAGTCCAAGAAGCGCATCGACTGGGAGCTGTCGCAGAACCAGCTCGCCATCACCGGCGCGGCCGGCATCCGCACCTCGCTGTTCCGCCCGCCGTACTCGTCGTTCTCCGACGCCATGGACAACGCGTCCTGGCCGGTCACCCAGTACATCGGCAGCCGCGGCTACCTCACCGTCGTCAACAACACCGACAGCGAGGACTGGAAGCGGCCCGGCGTCGACGAGATCATCCGCCGCGCCACCCCGGAGAAGGGCGAGGGCGCCATCGTCCTCATGCACGACTCCGGCGGCGACCGCAGCCAGACCGTGGCCGCCCTCGACCGGTTCCTGCCCGATCTGAAGGCCAAGGGCTACGAGTTCGACAACCTGACCGAGGCCCTGGACGCGCCCAGCGCGCACAGCCCGGTCACCGGACCCGAGCTGTGGAAGGGCAAGGCCTGGATCTTCCTGGTGCAGGCCTCCGAGAAGATCACCGACGTGCTGGTCGTCGGCCTCGCCGTCATCGGCACCCTGGTCATCGCCCGCTTCGTGCTGATGCTGCTGCTGTCCGGCGCCCACGCCCGCCGGGTGCGCCGCAGGGGCTTCCGCTGGGGTCCGCCGGTCACCGAGCCGGTCACGGTGCTGGTCCCGGCGTACAACGAGGCCAAGTGCATCGAGAACACCGTCAACTCCCTGATGGCCAGCGACCATCCCATCGAGGTGCTGGTCATCGACGACGGGTCCACCGACGGCACCGCCCGCATCGTCGAGGCCATGGGCCTGCCCAACGTCCGGGTCATCCGCCAGCTCAACGCGGGCAAACCCGCCGCCCTCAACCGGGGCCTGGCCAACGCCCGTTACGACATCGTCGTGATGATGGACGGCGACACGGTCTTCGAGCCGTCCACCGTCCGTGAGCTGGTCCAGCCGTTCGCCGACCCGAGGGTCGGCGCCGTCGCCGGCAACGCGAAGGTCGGCAACAAGGACAGCCTCATCGGCGCCTGGCAGCACATCGAGTACGTGATGGGCTTCAACCTGGACCGCCGGATGTACGACATCCTGCGCTGCATGCCGACCATCCCGGGCGCCGTCGGCGCCTTCCGGAAGTCGGCGCTGGAGCCCATCGGCGGCATGAGCGACGACACGCTCGCCGAGGACACCGACGTCACCATGGCGCTGCACCGCGCCGGCTGGCGCGTGGTCTACGCGGAGAACGCCCGCGCCTGGACCGAGGCCCCGGAGTCCGTCCAGCAGCTGTGGTCGCAGCGCTACCGCTGGTCGTACGGCACCATGCAGGCCATCTGGAAGCACCGCCGCGCGGTGATCGACAAGGGTCCCTCCGGCCGCTTCGGCCGCATCGGGCTGCCCTTCGTCTCCCTGTTCATGATCGTGGCCCCGCTGCTGGCCCCGCTGATCGACGTCTTCCTGCTCTACGGCATCGTCTTCGGCCCGACCGAGAAGACGATCACGGCGTGGCTGGGCGTCCTCGCCATCCAGGCGGTCTGCGCGGCCTTCGCCTTCCGCCTCGACCGCGAACGCATGACCCACCTGATCTCGCTGCCGTTGCAGCAGATCCTCTACCGCCAGCTCATGTACGTCGTGCTGCTCCAGTCCTGGATCACCGCACTCACCGGCGGCCGCCTGCGCTGGCAGAAGCTGCGCCGCACCGGCGTCGTCGAGGCGCCCGTCGCCGGAGCGGTGCCGGGCCAGAGCCGGCGCGGCGATGATCGGAGGCCCGTGGCATGACCCACGGATACACGACCGGTACGGGCGTGAGCCCGGAACCGGCGGGCCCGTGCGGAACACCGCACGCCGACGTCCCGCAGCAGCGCACGACCGAGCCCGTGCCCGCCCCGGAGCCCGGGAAGCCGGGCCGCGACCGGTACCTGGACCTGCTGCGCTCCATCGCTCTGGTCCGCGTCGTGGTGTACCACCTCTTCGGGTGGGCCTGGCTGTCGGTGCTGTTCCCGTCGATGGGCGTGATGTTCGCGCTGGCGGGCTCGCTGATGGCGCGGTCGCTGAAGCGTCCGGCGTGGAGCGTGATCCGCGGGCGGGTCCGTCGGCTGCTGCCGCCGTTGTGGGCGTTCGCGGCGGTCGTGCTGACGCTGTTGTTCGTGGTCGACTGGAGCCCCTCGAAGGACCCGGACCAGGACGGGGTCTGGGGTCTGATCAACCTGGTCAACTACGTCGTCCCGATCGGCGCCCCGCCCTACCCGGTGGAGGCCGGAGTCGTGGGTCCGCTGGAGAGCACCTGGGCGGACGACACCGTGGGGCCGCTGTGGTACCTGCGCGCCTACCTGTGGTTCGTCATCGCGTCGCCGCTGCTGCTGTGGCTGTTCCGCAAGGCTCCCTGGCCGACACTGCTCGCGCCGCTCGGCCTGACGGCGATCGTCGGCACCGGCCTGGTGACCATCCCCGGCGAGCTGGGCAACGCGGTCACCGACTTCGCGGTCTACGGCGGCTGCTGGGTCCTCGGCTTCGCCCATCACGACGGCATGCTGAAGCAGATCCCGCGGTACGTCTCCGTCTCCTGCGCGTCCCTGGTGATGGCCTTCGGCCTGTGGTGGGCTTCGGGCCACCTCGGTTCCTCGGGCTGGGACCTCAACGACATTCCGCTGGCCGATGCCGCCTGGTCGTTCGGTTTCGTGGTGATCCTGCTCCAGTACTCCCCGTCGTGGCGGGAGCTCCCCGGACGCCTGGCGAACTGGGACAAGCTGGTGACCCTGTCCAACAACCGGGCGGTCACCATCTACCTGTGGCACAACATGATGATCATGGCGACGTTCCCGATCATCGACCTGCTGTACGAGCTTCCGTTCATGCAGAGCGAGCGGGCGACAGCCGCTCTCGACAGCACGTACACGCTCTGGACGTTCGCCCTGGTCTGGCCGCTCATCGGCCTGATGATCCTCGCAGTCGGCTGGATCGAGGACCTCGGGGCGAAGCGTAAGCCACGCCTGTGGCCGAACGGCAGCAGGAGCAAGCGCCCCCAGCCGGGCGCCGGGGCGCACCGGGGCTGACGGTCACGGCGCTGACGCGCGAAACGGGCGAGGGCCGTCGGACAACACCTCCGACGGCCCTCGCCCGTTTCGCCTGCGGCCGTGCGGCTCAGCCGATGGCGATGCGGGTCTTCCAGTAGCTCGCCGTTCCGATGATCTCGGTGCCGGATCCGGACAGGACGGTCCTGCCGCCGGCGTAGAAGCGTACGGTTCCGTCGGTGCGCGCGGTCCAGATGTCGGGGATGGCGTCGCCGTTGGCGTCGGGGGTGCCGATGAGCAGGTAGATGCTGGAGCTGCCCCAGCCGGAGGAACCGTAGACGGCGTCGACCCCGTCGGCGGAGTTGGCGGCGGAGGCCAGGGAGGTCAGGTCGGTTCCGCCGGCGGCGGCCTTGATGCCCTTGCGGAAGAGGAGCCGGCCCGAGACGTCGGTGCGGTAGACCAGGTCCGTCACCCCGTCGCCGCTGATGTCCGCCACGGTGACGATGTCGCGGTCGGCCCAGGGGGTGGAGGACAGCCGGATCGCCTTGTCGATGCTGGCGCCGTGGTAGCCGGTGAAGGCCCAGATCTCCTCGCCCACGGTGGCGAAGAAGTCCGTGCGGCCGTCCCCGGTGGCGTCGCCGGCCGAGACGATCTGGGTGAGGGAGGCGGGGCTGGGCGCGTTGTCGGGGAGGAGGATCTCCACCCGTCGGTCGATGTCGACCGCGCCGTAGCCGTCGCCGGGGTAGACCCAGAGCTTGCCGCCGACGCGGACGATGAGGTCCTGGAGGCCGTCACCGCCGTAGATGTCGCCGTTGTGGGTGATCAGGCCGCCCTTGAAGTGGCCGGAGGGCGCGGCGACGTACGGGGGCAGGTCGTCGCCGCCCGGGTCCTTGTCGGGGTTGGAGCGGTAGGCGCCGGACATGGAGTAGTCCAGGTCGCCCGAGCCCTTGGCCAGGTCGTTGGTGGCCTGGGAGGGGTACAGCGCCAGGTTGCCGCCCTCGGTGACGACCATCAGGTCCGGCAGTTTGTCGCCGGTGAAGTCGCCGGGGGTGTCGGCCTGGTCGCGTGGGGTGACGTAGAAGAAGTACTTCGTCGCCTGCGACACATTGCCCGCGGCGTCCACGGTCCGTACGTACAGCACGTTGGGTCCGGCGGTCGGCGGTTTGGTGTTCGCCAGCGTCGCGCTGATGCTCGTGGCCGTTCCGGAGGTGCGGCTCAAGGAGAACGGGTAGCTTGCCGAGTTGAAGCCGTACTCGTAGCGGACCACGTCCGTGTTCAGTGCGCGCACGGTGAAGGATCCGGGCGTGCCGAACTTCTTGGTGGACCAGTTGGCGTCCTCGGCGTCGTTGCCGAAGCCGTTCTCACTGCCGTCGGCGTTGGGGAAGTCGGTGGAGCTGACCTTGGGGGGTTTGGGTGCGGTGGTGTCCAGGACGAAGCGGCAGGGTGTCTTGGCGGGGGCGTAGGCGGAGGTGGAGTTGGCGTCGTCGACCGCGCGCACCCGCCAGGAGTAGAGGGTGTTGTTGGTGAGCTTGCTGGTGGCGAACCCGCCGGTGGTGCGCAGTGCGACGTCCTTGTCGCCGCCGACGGAGACGTTCCCGGTGGTCTTCAGGAGGTCACCGGTGGTGTCCCACTTGCCGGTCGGCCACAGGTCGAAGTCCAGGCGGTCGAGGTTGTTGTCCTTGTCGGACGCCCGCGCGGTGAAGGTCAGGTCGCCCGAGCCCATGCGGACGTACGGCTCGGTGGTGGTGCACTTGGCGTCCGGGCCGAGGTCGAGCGACTTGGCGTCGACGACCGGCTTGCGGTTGTAGACGAGTTCCAGCACGGGCGCGTTGTCGCCGTTGGCCCGGAACTTCTTCCACGCGTACTGCGATTTCTCGTCCCGCGCCCGCAGCCCGAACGTGATGCTGTCCTTGCCCTGGTCGGCCCGCTGCTGCGCGGCCTTCTTCACGTCGAAGGTCTCGTAGGCGTCCCGGCAGCCGGACTTGTAGCCGTGCGCGAAGCTCTTGGTCGCGAACTTGTTGCCGTCGGTCAGCTTCGGCGCGTTCTTCCAGTTGGTGTGCCCGTTGACCGCGCCGGTGAGGTGCACGCTCATCGAACGGGCGCTGCACGACCAGGAGTACGTCTCCAGCATCCGCAGCTTCGCACTGGTGATCTTCGTGCCCTTGAGGCCCTTGTCGAAGGCGATGTTGAAGTACGAGCGCGAGGTGCCCCAGGTGTCCGACTCGAAGCCGACCCGCGCCTCGTGCGTACCGCCCTTGTTGAAGCCCTTGCCGTTGTAGAACGTGGCGTTGGGGTGCCGGCTGTAGGCGGTGGTCCAGTTCTGGGTGTGCTTCTTCACCGACGGGTCGACGAACACCGGATAGGTGGTCGCCGGGTCGTCGAGGAAGGACGGCTCGGGGGTGAGGACCCAGTTCGCCCCGGACAGTTCCGCCTCGACCAGCTCACCGCGGGAGTCGGGCGAGGGCCCGTCCAGCCCGGCCAGGCCGAGGGTGGCCGCCGGGCCGGTCGGTGTGGGCGCGGGTGTCGGCTCCGCCGGGACGGACGGCAACGGCGACTCCGACACCGTCACCTCGGGACCGTCGCTGGCCACCGGCAGGGTCTCCGGATTGGTGTCGGCCTGCTCGTCGGTCTCGATCAGCTCCTCGGTGGGACTGGGGCTGTCGCTCGGCAGGTCGGTGGCCGACTCGGTGGGGCCGGGGGTCTCCGAAGCGGTCGGCTGCGCGGTCGCGCCGACGCCGCCGTCCGTCACCGCCGGCGCTCCGCTGCTGTCCCACATCAGCGGGGTCGGCGAGACCGCGATCTCCTGGGAGTAGACGTTCTCGGCGGACAGGACACCCGTGACCGGGTCCAGCCGGAAGGTCAGGTCGTCGGAGGTGATGCCGTACGACAGCCGCTGGGCGAGCGGATTGGCTGCAGCCGCCCGGTTCTTCAGGACGAGGAGTTGGGCGAAGCCCTCGTCGTCGGCCGTGAGCACCAGATCGGCGCCCGGGAAGATCTCCGGGTACAGGGCCCGCGAACCGTCGATGACGGGGGCGGGGACGGCGCCCGGCCAGGTGAGCTGGATGTCGTAGCCGTCGACGGTCAGGGTGACGAGCGGGCTCGCGGTCTCGTCCGAAGCGGCCCCGGCCCCGTTGAGCAGGGAGACGCGGCGCACGGTCGAGCGCGAGGCCCGCCGGTCCTCCCGCGCCGGCGAGCCCTTCTCGGAGCCGGCCGAGAAGACCATCCGCGCGTTGGTCGCCTTCGGTTCCCAGCCGTCCTCGGTGCGGTGGAGGTCGTAGTCGATGTCCTTCCACTCGCCGCCCACCTTGGCCCGGACCGGCGAGGAGTGCAGGTTCTTGACCATGAGGCCGTCGGGTCGCGCCCACGTGGTGGAGCGCGCCGTACGCGATGCGGTGACCTCGACGAGCTCGCCGGTCTTCCGCGCCCGCGACACAGCGGCGGCTTCGGTCACCGGCTTCGCGCTCCGGTCACGGTGCGGTTCCCCGCGGGAGCCGGAGTCGTCCAGGCCGAGGCCGACGAAGGTGATGCCGGTGGCGGCAAGAGCCGCGGTCAGTACGGCGGCGGTGGTCCGATTTCCGGGCAGCCCCCGGCGCCGGGTGCGCTCTGTGCGCGTCATCGGGCGAGTTCCCCTTCCCCCCTTGGAACCGGCGCGGAAACAGGCGCGGCCGGGCGAGCCGATGATGACCCATGAGCGCGCCGACGTCACGCTTCGCGTCGAGCCCACGGGATGAGCGGATCGGGCACCGGGGCCGTACCTCCGGGGGACACGAATTGCCGTCAACTGCCTGGCGGGACACGCGAGCTGACGTCAATTCAGTTCCAAGCCGGACAAAAATTCCCCGCACCGACGAGTGTTTGCGGCTGAGTCCGGTGAATCGCGCGCTACCTCAGGGAAGTGCGGGTGTCGGCGTTACCTCGGATAGGCGAGAACTGTGCGTTACGGAGCGTTATGAAGTATTGCGTAACGTGATGGTGATCACATCCGCGCGGTCGATCTGGCGGAACTTCACAGACGCTGCACAAAATCAGCTCATCTGATACGCCATCACGCGTGGTCCGAACCCGGTCCCGCCTCACTGGTCCGGGGGGACCCCGTCGTGTTCGGTCGCTACTCACCTGCCCGCCGTGGTCGCACGCGCCGTGTGCGCGCGGCCGTCGTGCCCACCATCGGGGCGGCCCTGCTGGTGGGCCTCCTGCCCACGCAGTCACTGGCCCTTCCGCCCGATCCGTCCGTGGCCGAGAAGGGCCGCGAAACCCTCGACCTCGAGGCGCTCGACCAGGATAAGCCGCTCTCGGGCGAGGCCTTCGAGCGGGACCTGGAAACCCTGAAGGTCGACGTCCCCGCAGACCTGGAACAAGCCCCGGCCGGCACGGCGACGGCGCCCGCCGCCGACTCCGGGCTCGTCAGCTTCGGCTCCGCCGCGACGGCCGACCAGGCCACCGTGCGCGCGGGCACGGACGCCCGGCAGGCCGGCCTCACCCCGGTCGAGGACCTTCCCGTCAGCCTCGGGCAGGCCGTGGACCAGCCGGCGCCCACCGGCACCTGGCAGGTGTCCGTCGCCGCCCGTACCGCGCCCGTCTCTCAGGGAGTCGACGGCGCGCTCATCACCGTCCAGGCACCCGCCACCGGCTCCGTCCCCGTCTCGGTCGAGCTCGACTACGCGAAGTTCAAGAACCTCTACGGCGCGGACTGGGCCTCCCGGCTGCGCTTCGTCCAGTTCCCGGAGTGCTACCTGACCACGCCCGATGTCGAGGCGTGCCAGACGTACGAGGAACTGGAGACGACCAACGACACCGGGACCCAGACGATCACCGCGACGGTCGACACGGCGGCGGACGGCACCGTCACACCGGCCGTGGCGGAGACTCCCGGGGCCACCGGCCCCTCCGTCGCCCGGGCCGCGTACCGCACCTCGGTCACGCCGGCCGCGGCGAGCGGCGACACGGCCGTCGTCGGCGCGGTCGATTCCGGCGGAGGCGCGGGAGGGACCTTCAAGGCCACGCCGCTGGCCTCCAGCGGCTCCTGGCAGGCCGGCGGCTCCTCGGGAGCGTTCACCTGGTCGTACCCGCTGACGGTTCCCGCCGCTCCGGCAGGTCCCGCTCCACAGATCACCTTCAGCTACAACTCCCAGTCGGTGGACGGCCGCGTCGCGGTCTCCTCACCCCAGTCCTCCTGGATCGGTGAGGGCTGGGGCTACGACCCCGGTCACATCGAGCGCCGCTACCGCTCCTGCCAGGACGACCGCAAGACCCTGGACGCGGGCACCCCCAACAACACGGCCAAGGCGGACAAGACCTCCGACCTGTGCTGGGTGTCGTACAACGCGGTGATGTCCCTGGGCGGCAGGAACGTCGAGCTCGTGCGGGACGCACCCGCGGGCAGCGACCCGGAGACCGACACCGAGGTCTACCGTGCCCAGACCGACGACGGCACCCGCGTCGAGCACAGGACGGGCGGGACCAACGGCGACGACAACGGCGAGTACTGGATCGTCACCACCACGGACGGCACCAAGTACTACTTCGGCCTCGACCAGGTCGGCGGCGGTCACGCCGACGCCGACTCCGTCTCCACCGTGCCCGTCTTCGGCAACCACCCGGGGGAACCCTGTCACGCCACCGCGTTCGCCGACTCCCGCTGCGGGGCCGGCCGGCAGCAGGCCTGGCGCTGGGGCCTCGACAAGGTCGTCGACGTGCATGGCAACGTGATGGTCGTCAACTGGAAGCAGGAGACGAACCACTACGCGGTCAAGAAGAAGTTCACCTCCCCCGAGCAGTACGAGCGTTCCGCCTACCCGACGACCATCGAGTACGGCATGCGCTCCTCCGATCTCACCAAGCCGTCCGCGACGGTCGAGTTCGGCGCCGAGCAGCGCTGCCTGAAGTCGGAGACCGCCTGCGACGCGGCGAACTTCGCCAAGACCGACGACCCCGGCGCCTACCGCCCCTGGTGGGACACCCCCGGCAACCTCAACTGCAAGTCGACGTCGAAGCTGTGCCCCGCCTTCCCGTCGTTCTGGACGCAGATGCGTCTGGACACGGTGACGACGAAGGCCGCCCGCGCCGGCCAGACCGGCCTGGGCAAGGTCGACACCTACCAGCTCCACCAGTCCTTCCCGGAGGACTGGTACGACACGGCCCCCGGCCTGTGGCTGAACTCGATCACCCGCCGGGGCTTCGCCCCCGGTGACACCACCGGCACCCTCCAGCACAAGGACGGTGTCAGCTTCGCCGAGTACTCGGTCGGCTCCACGTCACCCCTGCGCGCGAGACTGAAGGACCGCCAGCTTCCCAACCTCGTGCCCAGCGGCCCGAACGACCAGCGTCCCGCCTTCACCCGGCCCCGCATCGGTACGGTCGCGACGGAGCACGGCGGTGACATCGAGGTCGAGTACAAGGGCGGCTGCGCCGGTGAGCCGGCCGAGGACAAGGGCAAGGACAACGGCACCTGCTACCCGGTCCGCTGGTCGCCGGACGGTGACGAGAAGACGCCGGCGAAGTCGTGGTTCAACAAGTACGTCGTCCACTCCGTCACCCAGACCGACAAGGTCACCTCGCACGGCAGACCCGTCCACACGACGTACAAGTACACCGGCCCCGCCTGGGCCAAGAACGACGACGAGTTCACCCGCCCGTCCCTGCGGACGTTCAGCGTCTGGCAGGGCTACCGCCAGGTCGCGGTCACCAAGGGGAGCAAGACCACCTCCCAGTCGGGCGAGCCACAGGCGCAGTCGTACTCCGAGACCCGGTACTTCCAGGGCACGGGCGGGGAGGTCAAGGACTCCACGGGCAAGTACACGCTGGTCACCGACGACGCACCGCAGTACGCGGGCATGACGGCGGAGAGCATCACCTACCTGGACTCCGACAAGCGGGTGCAGAAGCGTGCCCTGAGCTTCCCCTGGTCGAGGCAGACCGCCTCCCGCTCCCGTGAGGCCGAGAACGGCACCGCCCTCGACCCGCTGCTCGCACACCGCACCGGCGTCAAACGGTCGGACGAGATCCAGACCGTCGACACGAGCTGGCGGGCGGTACGGACCCTGACGACCGTCGACGACACCTACGGTCTGCCGGTCCAGGTCGAGACGTCCGTGGTCAAGCCGAACGGCACCGGCGAGACCCTGTCCGACCAGAGCTGCACCAGGACGGCGTACGTACACAACACGACGGCGTGGCTGATCGGCCTGACGAAGGAACAGCGGACCACGGGCACCTCGTGCGCGGGGTACGACACCGCGGACCCGGCGACCAAGCTCGTCAAGGCGGTCCGCAACAGCTACGACAGCCTGTCGTACGGCGCGACCCCGACCAAGGGCCTGCTCACCTCCCAGGCCGGTGTCGACGGTGCCGGAACCTCCTACTCGGTCGTCACCAGCACGACGTACGACCCGCTGGGCCGTGTCCGCACGGTCACCAGTCCGGGGGTCGGCACGGCCGAGACGCAGTACACCCCCGCGGACGCCGGCGGGCCGGTCACCGCCACCAAGGTGATCAACGCCAAGGGCCATGCCGTCACGACGACCTTCGACCCCGGCCGGAGCCTGGCGCTGACGGTCACCGACGCCAACGGCCGGGTCACGCGCAACGAGTACGACGCCCTCGGGCGCCTGGTGAAGGGCTGGTCGCCGTCCCGCTCCTCCGGCGGCAAGTCGCCCGACGTCGAGATCTCGTACCAGGCGGCGATCGCCACCGCCGAGACGACCCGCCCCGCCGCGGCCACCACCAAGAGCCTCAAGGACGACGGGACGTACAGCCGTCAGGTGGTGATCTACGACGGCCTGATGCGCCCCGTGCAGACGCAGTCCGAAGCCCACGGCCCCGGCCGTGTCGTCACCGACACCACCTACAACGACCATGGCCTGGTCAACGAGCAGACCAGCGGGTATCTCGCGAAGGGCGAGCCGGCCGCCGAGCTCTTCGCCCCCAGGTCCCGGTCCCTGATCCCGAGCTGGATCAAGTACCGCTACGACGGCCTGGAGCGCAAGCAGCGCGAGTCGACGTACCACGACGGCGACTTCGCGTACGCGACCTACACCTACTACAGCGACACCAGCACGTACGTCGACCCCGCCGGTTCCACGGTCCCGCGGACCCGCACCTTCACCGACGCCCTCGGCAGGGTCACCTCCGTCCGCCACTACAAGGACGACGGGAGCACCAGCGAGGGGCGCGCCACCTCGTACGAGTACGACGCGCGCGGCTACCGCACCAAGGTCACCGACCCGGCCGGCAACGCGTGGACGTACACGTACGACGCACGGGGACGGGTGACCTCCGCCACCGACCCCGACACGGGCGAGACGAAGACGTGGTACGACGAGGCCGACCGGCCTCAGAAGGTGACGGACGCCGAGTCCAGGACGACGTACACCGAGTACGACGAGCTGGGCCGGGTGGAGTCCGTCCGTGAGGGCTCCGCGACGGCCGTCCCGGTCAAGGAGTTCACGTACGACAGCCTGCCGGGCGCGCTCGGGCAGCCGGTCGCCTCGATCCGGCACACCCTGAACGGGGACTACGTCGACCGCGTCACCGGTTACGACACCGAGTACCGGCCCACCGGCAAGGAGACGGTGGTCCCGCCCGGTTCGCTGACGACGGGCGTCGCCGGAACGTACGCCTACGCGTACACCTACACACCCGTCACGGGACAGGTCCAGTCGGTCACGCTGCCCGCCGTGGGCGGGCTGGCGCAGGAGAAGGTCGTCACCCGCTACAACGCGGACGGCCTCCCCGAGTCGACGTCGGGCCTGGCCTGGTACACGTCCGACGTGAGCTACTCGCCCTACGGCGAGGCCCTGCGCACGGTGTCCGGCGCGCAGCCGTACCGGGTGTGGACGACGAACTTCGTCGACCCGCACACCGGCCGGCTCCAGCGCACGGTCACGGACCGAGAGACCTCCGGTCCGCACCGCATCGCCGACGGCTACTACTCGTACGACAAGTCCGGCACCATCACCTCCCACGCACGCCGGCTGACGGACGCCTCGGGCTCGTCGTGGGACACCCAGTGCTTCACCTACGACGTGATGGGCGAGCTGCTCAACGCCTGGACGTCGAACATCACCCCGACCGGCTCCGACGACGGCTGCAAGGCGTCGAACGGCGCGACCTGGGGCCCCCGCACGGACTACATGGCCTCGTCAGGACCGGTGGCCGACGCCCCCGACGCGTCGACGGACGTGTCGAGCCCGGACACCTCGCTGGCCTCCACCCGGGCGGCCACCGCCCCCGACGCGGCCACGGTCTCCACGGGAGGCACCGCCTACCACCAGTCCTTCACCTTCGACTGGCTCGGCAACCGCACCGCCATGACCGAGCACGACCCGGCGGACGCGACGAAGAACGTCTCCCTCGAGTACGGCTACGGCACGCCCCAGCCGCACACCATGAAGTGGATCAGCTCCGACCCGGCCGGCAAGGGCAGCAGCTACACGTACGACGCGACGGGCAACACCGAGGTCCGCGACCTGCCCACCACCACGCAGAACCTCACCTGGACGCAGGAGAACAAGCTCGACACGATCACGGACGACGGCAAGAAGACCACATACGTCTACGACACCGCCGGAAACCGCGTCCTGGAGAACTCCCCGTCGGGTTCGACGCTCTACCTGGGCGACACCGAGGTGACGACCGACGCCGCCGGGGCGATCGTCCGGGCCTCCCGCACCTACGGGCAGGCCGGCGCACCGTCGGTGACCCGCACGACGAGCAACGGCGCGACATCGGGTCACCAACTCAGCGTGCTGCTCACCGACCACCTCGGCACGGCGAACACGGCGGTCTCCCTGTCGAGCGGCCAGGCGGTCACCCGCCGTGCCTTCAAGCCCTACGGCGAGACCCGCGGGACCAAGCCGTCGGTCTGGCCGAACAAGCGCGGCTACCTGGGCGTCGGCATCGACGACACGGCCACCGGGCTGACCCACATCGGTGCCCGCGAGTACGACCAGGACTCCGGACGCTTCCTCTCGGCGGACCCGGTCATCGACATCGCGGACCCGCTCCAGATGAACGGCTACGCGTACAGCGGCAACAGTCCGGTCAGCCACAGCGATCCGAGCGGACTCTGGTGTGACAGCTGCAACGACGGCAAGGGCTGGACCCGCCCCGACGGCGGCACCCAGGGCGACCCGGACGGAGGGCTGGACTCCGACGGCACGGTGCGGGGGACGCCGCACGGTGGCGGTGGCAGCTGGGAGAACACCGTCACGTGGAACGCCGCCCAGACGCCTCGGACGAACGACATCCAGGAACTGCTCAATCACTTCTTGACGAACAGTCCTAACGGTGACGCACTCGAGACCGACTATTGGGTGACGCCCATCTACGAGAACGACGGTCCGGGCAACGCGTGCTTCGGCCGGGAGGCATGCCGTCAGGCGTACAAGTACCTGCTGCGCCACGACGACGTGGCGGAGGCCAAGCGCATCGCCGCCAACTACTGCGTCGCGAACTTGAACGAGTGCGTGTCGGACTTCAGGGCGTTCGAGCGCGGCAAGTTGATCGAGGGATTCATCGCGGCGCTGGTCACCGGGGGAAGGAGCGCATCGGCGGCCTCGGCCGTCGGGAAGACGAAGGGGTGGGGCTGCAAGTGCTTCCTGGCGGGGACGGACGTCCTCATGGCCGATGGGACCACCAAGGACATCGAGGACGTCGCATTCGGGGACGAGGTACTGGCTACCGACCCCGAAACCGGTGAGACGGGGTCCCGCAAGGTCACCCGTCTCATCGTCACCGATGACGACAAGCAGTTCAACGAGCTGTCGATCGCCACGGCCGACGGAATCGAGAAGCTCACCGCAACTCACGAGCACCCCTTCTGGTCCCCGTCCGAACAGAGCTGGATCGAAGCGGGCGAACTCACCGCCGGCATGACCCTGCGCACCGACACCGGCGACACGGTCATCGTCACCGGAAACCATGCCTTCACCAGGCATGCCCGCACCTACAATCTCACGGTTGACGACCTCCATACGTACTATGTGCTGGCGGGCGGGACTCCGGTACTCGTTCACAACTCGGGTGGTCCCGCCTTTGACCTCACCGAAATGGATGCTCCAGGTCATAGTAATTACGTATTGGTGGACAAAAATAACAGAGTTTACTACGTTGGCAGGTTCGGTCCGAACGAAACGCCGGCGACGGTTCAGAGGCGGCACGGCAACAATCATGATCGGTTCAGCCCTGCAAAGGGTGACAAGATGAGCGTGTTTCCGGGTACCAGGACATACGGTCAAGCGCGTCTCCTCGAACAGCGGATGATGGAGTACTTCGGTACCTACGTCGGGATGGGGCCAACGTATCGAGGGAATCGCGACAACCCGATGGAGTCAGGAAAAAAGCCCGCATATCTTGCCTACGAGAGCTATAAGAATGGAGGGTGCCCGTGAGTGGCGAACGTGTGAACGCAAAGCTGAGGGCGATTCTGCTGGAGTTCTCCGAGACTGCAGGTGGCCGGCCATCCTTGAAGGAGTTCTTGGAGCTCTTCAAGTGGTCATCGGAAGCCATTTACTCTGCCCCTCTCGAATTTGAGGCCACTCTGGCGGACGGAACCGCCTACTCTGGCCCGGCAGAGTCCAGGGTGTCCGAAATGGGTGACTCGGTGTTCACGGACGTGGCTGACTTCCTAGCGGGCCTGTCCGATGAGGACGGTGGGGGCCCTGTACCCCCGAATGACCTGGCGAACATCCTGCTGGAATTCGTCAACAGCGAAGCGGCGAACCTCGTGGATGTGTCCGCTGGGGATATCTCCCGCCTCGTAATTGCAGGAGCAGGGAGTTCTGCCCGGCCCGAGGTGGGGGACATTCTTGCTGTTCCCGTCGATGACGCCTGGTATGCGGTGATCGTGGTCGCGCGCAACAGGTTCGGCGTGGCGTTCGGAATCTTCGGAGAGAAGTTCCGTTCCCTCGACGCTGTGCACCCCGAACATTCCTCCGCATGCAAGTTCCCCGTTTACAGTGATGATACGGAGGTCGTGAACGGATCATGGCAAGTGGTCGGGCGGGATGAGGGTCTGCTTTCCGCATTTCCGGCCGAGCCGGAAATTTACCACTCGCCGAATTTGGCATTTCCGGGGTTCGACTTCGGCGAGTTCGGTTCCGCTGAGAGTCCCTCCGGTGCTGTCAGGCTGATCGACGGTGCTGAGGCGAGTGCCGTCGGTATTTCGACCGGAAGCTACCGGCAGGCGTTCACCGGGAAATTTCTGCAGCAGTCCCTGGATGATTTGGTGAAGCGCTGGCGTCAATCTGAGCTGTAGCAGAAGAAGAGAAGGCCGCCGGAGTCGGCGGTCACTTCTTGATGTGCGTGAGGAAGGCGGCCCACGCGGTGGGGGAGAGGCCGAGCCGCGGGCCGGACGTCGTCTTCGAGTCGCGTATGAGGACGGCGGCGGCCGTGGGGGCTATCTCTACGCAGTTCGAACTGTCGCCGCTGTGGGACGACTTGCGCCAACGGATGGTCTGCACGGTGTTCCTTCTCAGGCTTTCCGGATGAGGTTGTGGATGAAGTTGCGGGACTCGGTGGGATCGAGTGCGCAGGACGTCATGTGGTCCAGTACGGCTCGGTACTTGGCCAACTGTGCCTCCGCGTCCAGGAAACCGCAGCCCCCGTGGTGCGTGTCCAGTTGGACCGTGTCGAGCTGCGGTACGGCGCCGATGAGGTAGTCGAATGACTGGCCGGTGCTCGGGAAGTGGTCCGTGCCGAACGGGATCACCCTGATGGTGACATGGGGCAACTCGCCCATGTCGAGCAGGTGTGTGAGCTGGCCGTGAGCCACCGAAGAGCCGCCGAAGCCCATGCGGAGGGCCGCCTCGTGAATGATCGCCGAGTAGGACGGCGGATCCTCTCGGTGCAGGATGCCCTGCCGTTTGATGCGGTACGTGAGACGGTGCTCGATCTCGTACTGGCGCATGGGCGGCACGACGGTCCGGAAGAGGGCGCGGGCGTGATCGGTGGTCTGCAACAGCGCCGGAATGTGGATCACCAGCGCGACGCGTAGCGCGGTCGTGTGGTGTTCCAGCTCCGCCAGGTCGACCAGTGCGGCGGGCAGATGCTCGCGGTACTCGTCCCACCAGCCCCGGCGTCGGCGCCCGGTCATGGCGGCCAGCGCGTCGACCAGAGCCTTGTCGGAGCACTCGTAGGCGGACGCCATCCCGCGCACGAGGTCGGCGCTCACCGGGCTGCTACCGGTCTCGATCATGCTCACGCGCCCTTGGTTGACGCCCAGGTGCTCGGCGGCCCGGGTCACCGTGAACCCCGCCTTCTCGCGGAGTTTGCGCAGCTCGGCGCCCAGTCTCCGTTGCCGCAGCGTCGGATTGTTCGTGGGCGGCACAGCGTGTCCTTCCTGGCCGCGAAGCGGCTCTCACGTCCCTCACACGAGCTAAATAGAGATGAACCTCCCGCAGTTGGGAGATCTATCTTCCAGATCGGCTCTACCGTAGCGGTATCGCTCACACGTCGCGCTCGTAAGCCGGAAGCGCACCGACCAAGGCACTGCCACCGCCCGGCGTGGCCGTGAGTGCGAAACCCAAGTCCCCTTCTGATCCCCGGAGACACCCATGGTCACCGTAGCCCCGCCCCGCTCCTGGGCGTACGCCCTTCGCCTCCCCCGTGACCCCCGCGCGGTACGCGTCGCACGCATGACGGTGCGGGCGGCGCTCGACGGGCACGGCAGGCAGGACGCCCTCGACGTCGTGGAGTTGCTGACGTCGGAGCTGGTCACCAATGCCTACCTGCACACCAAGGGGCCCGCGTCCCTGCGGCTCACCGGGCTGAGCGACGGCCGGCTGCGGGTCGGCGTGTGGGACAGTCACCCGTACGTCCCGGCCCCGTTCAGCGGGGCTGGTGGCGACGACTCCGTTCCGCCCGCTCGGCCCGGCGCCGAATCCGGGCGGGGACTGCGTCTCGTGCAGGAGTACGCCGACTCCTGGGGTGGGTGGTCCCTCGGCGACGGCGGGCCGAGGCGAGGAGCCGGGAAGCTGCTCTGGTTCGAGGTGGGCGGGCGTGCCACACTGCCCCTGTTGCTGAAGTGAACGGTGGGCCAGGGGGCGCGGGGCGAATGAGCAAGCGGCAGACGCAGAAGATGATGCAGTTGATGGCGAGCGGGGAGCCGGTGGAGCTCACCAGTCCCATGGCATCCGTGAAGAAACTCGCCCGACTCGCCTTCGTCGCCCAGCAGTTCGGCTACGAGTACGCCGACGTCCGGCAGGGCGGCGGGAACAACAGCCAGCTGAAGATGCTGATCGTGCCCGACCCCAGCCCGCAGGCGCGGGCCCGCGCCGCGCAGAACTGGGCGCAGTATCCCAACGCCCACGACGGCGTCTCCGTGCCGCCGCTCGTGCCGGACGCGTTCGAACTGCTCAAGGCGCGCATCAACTTCGACCTCACCGGCAAGAGCGCCGAGAAGCGCATGGGCTACGGCGCGATCGGCGTCTCCATCGGCTCCGTGATCATCGCCTACCGGCTGGGCGGCACCTCGGACGACTTCGTGATCGCGGGGATCATCTGGCTGGCCCTCATGGCGGTCTTCGGCATCGGGTTCGTCGTCACCCGCAAGCGCAACGCCAAGTTCGCGGCGCGGCTCCAGGCGGCCGGTTTCGCACCGGTGGCGGACGAGACGGGCCGCGTGCGCTACCTGCCTCCGGGCTCCGGCACGCCGTACGGGGGCGGCCCGTACGGGCCGTACGGCGCGCAGGCCCAGGGCGCGCCGCCGTTCCCGCAGCAGCAGCCCGCCCCGGGGTACGCGCAGCCCGGCCCGTACGCCCAGCAGCCGCCCGCCTACGGCCAGCCGGGCCCGTACGGCGTACCGCCGCAGCAGGCGCCCGGCCCCTACGGGCAGCCCCCGCAGCACTGACCCTCACCGCGCCGTCGGTGACCGGTGACGGACTTCTCTCACCCCGCCCCCGGCGGGGGTGAGAGCAACGTTCCCTGCCGGTCACCGCGTGCCACAGGCCGGAAACGCTCCCTCCCTACCTTCGGGACCAGCCCTCGCGGCACCGCCGCGCCCCGGAGAGCAGTGGAGGCCCCATGACAGCCCGCAGCGGCCGTTGGATCCAGCAGTGGGACCCGGAGGACGAGACCTTCTGGAACCGCACCGGAGAGCGGATCGCCCGCCGCAATCTCCTCTTCTCCGTCCTGTCCGAGCACATCGGGTTCTCGATCTGGACCATGTGGTCCGTGCTGGTGCTCTTCATGGGTCCCGAATACGGACTGACCCCCGCCGACAAGTTCCTGCTGACGTCGATGGTGACCCTGGTCGGCGCCGTCGTGCGCGTCCCGTACACCTTCGCCGTCGCGGTGTTCGGCGGGCGGAACTGGACGATCGTCTCCGCGGGCCTGCTGCTCGTGCCGACCGTCGCCGCGTTCGCGGTGATGGAGCCGGGGACCTCCTTCACCACGTTCCTGCTGGTCGGCCTGCTGGCCGGCATCGGCGGCGGCAACTTCGCGTCCTCCATGACCAACATCAACGCCTTCTTCCCGCTGCGGAAGAAGGGCTGGGCGCTCGGCCTGAACGCGGGCGGCGGCAACATCGGTGTCCCCGTCATCCAGCTCGTCGCCCTCGCGATCATCGGCGCGAGCGGGGGACCGCGGGTCCTGCTGGGCCTGTACATCCCGCTGATCCTCGTCGCCGCCGTGCTCGCCGCGCTCTACATGGACAACCTGGCCTCGGTGAAGAACGACACCGGCGCCGCCAAGGACGCGGCGCGCGACCCGCACACCTGGATCATGTCGTTCCTCTACATCGGCACCTTCGGCTCCTTCATCGGCTACAGCTTCGCCTTCGGGATGGTGCTGCAGAACCAGTTCGACCGCACCCCGCTGGAGGCCGCGTACGTCACCTTCGTCGGGCCGCTGCTGGGCTCGCTGATCCGGCCGCTGGGCGGCCGGCTCGCCGACCGCTACGGCGGCGCGCGCATCACCCTGTGGAATTTCGTCGCCATGGGCGTCGCGACCGCCGTGCTGATCGCCGCCTCCATGGAGCGGTCGCTGGCGCTGTTCACCGTCGCCTTCGTGGGGCTGTTCGTGCTGACCGGCCTGGGCAACGGCTCGACGTACAAGATGATCCCCGGCATCTTCCAGGCCAAGGCGCAGGCGCTGGGCCTCGAGGGGGAGGCGGCGGCCGCGTACGGGCGGCGGCTGTCCGGGGCGTCGATGGGCCTGATCGGCGCGGTGGGCGCGCTCGGCGGCGTCGGCATCAACCTGGCCTTCCGCCAGTCCTTCCTCTCCTACGGCTCAGGCACGGGCGCGTTCGTGGCGTTCCTCGCCTGCTACGCGGTCTGTTTCGCGGTCACGTGGGCGGTATACCTTCGCCGGCCCGCCGTCCGCCCGGCCGGCGACACCCCCGCCACGGAGAAGAAGCCGCAGCTCAGCTACGCCGAGGTGTGACGGCGGGTGACGTAACACTGGTGACATGAAGCCGAACCGAGCCTGTCATGGATGGTTGACAGGCTCGCTCGGCACGGACGTGGAGCCGCACCTCCGTGCAGGACGCCGACTCGAGCCGGGACGAGAGTGATGTACGACGAACGAGAGCAGTCTCCGGAACAGGGGCCCCTCGCGGGGTTCACCGTGGGCGTGACCGCGGCGCGCCGGGCCGACGAACTGGGCGCGCTGCTGGAGCGCCGTGGGGCGGCGGTGCTGCACGCCCCGGCGCTGCGGATCGTGCCGCTCTCCGACGACAGCGAGCTGCTGGCCGCCACCAAGGAGATCATCGGGCGGGCCCCGGACATCGCGGTCGCCACCACCGCCATCGGGTTCCGCGGCTGGGTGGAGGCCGCGGACGGCTGGGGGCTCGGCGAGGACCTGCTGGAGCGGCTGCGCGAGGTGCGGATCCTGGCCCGCGGGCCCAAGGTGAAGGGCGCGATCCGGGCGGCGGGACTGAACGAGGAGTGGTCGCCAGCGTCGGAGTCGATGGCAGAGGTGCTGGACCGGCTTCTGGAGGAGGGCGTCGACGGGCTGCGCATCGCCGTCCAGCTGCACGGCGAGCCGCTGCCCGGGTTCGTGGAGTCACTGCGGGCCGCGGGAGCGGAGGTGGTGGGCGTACCGGTCTACCGGTGGCTGCCGCCGGAGGACATCGGGCCGGTGGACCGGCTGGTCGACGCGGCCGTCGCCCGCACCCTGGACGCGGTCACCTTCACCAGCGCGCCCGCCGCCGCGTCGCTGCTGTCCCGTGCCGAGGAGCGGGGCCTGCTGGACGAGCTGCTGGCCGCGCTCGGCCACGACGTGCTGCCCGCCTGCGTCGGCCCGGTCACCGCCCTGCCGCTCCAGGCGCGGGGCATCGACACCGTGCAGCCCGAACGCTTCCGCCTGGGCCCGCTGGTCCAGCTCCTCTGCCGCGAACTCCCCGCCCGCGCCCGCACCTTGCCCGTCGCCGGACACCGGGTGGAGATCCGGGGCCACGCGGTGCTGGTCGACGGCGAACTGCGGCCGGTGCCGCCCGCCGGGATGTCCCTGCTGCGGGCCCTGGCTCGCAAGCCCGGCTGGGTCGTCTCCCGCGCGGAACTGCTGCGCGCCCTCCCCGGCGCGGGCCGCGACGAACACGCGGTGGAAACGGCGATGGCCCGCCTCCGCACGGCTCTGGGCGCCCCCAAGCTGATCCAGACGGTCGTCAAGCGCGGCTACCGCCTCGCCCTCGACCCGGTGGCGGACACCAAGTACGACGCGGCGGTCTGATCCGGGCGCCACGGTGCGTGCCGGCTAGGCCGTGCCGAAAGCACCCGGCGGGAGGGGTTCCGGGGTTCGGGGCGGGCGGGCACTGTGGAGGGAGCACGGTTTCCCGGTTCGCGCACGGCCCCCACGCGCGCGGGGGCCCACCTAGGCGGTGGCAGGACATGGCACTGGGCACGGTCACGGCGTCCTACGAGCTGAGGTTCGACACCGGGCGGGTCTGCCTGGATCTGCTCGCGACCACTCATCCAGGGGAACGGCTGGGCTCCGTCGACGCGCTGCGGGCCTGGATCACCGGCGCCGGACTCGTCCCCGAGGACACCCCGCTCGCCCACGCCGACCCGTCCTGGCTGGACGCCTTCCGCGAACTGCGCGCGTATCTCGTCCCGTTGGTGCGGGCGCCCCGCTCGCCGTCGTACGGCCACGCGCTCGCCCGGGTCAACGACCTCGCCCGCTCCGCGCCCCCGGCGCCCCGCGCGGTCCCGGGCGCGGACGGGACGCTGGTGCGCCGGCTCGACGGACCGCCCGGGCGTGACGCGCTGCTCGGGGCGGTGGCGCGGGACGCGGTGGACCTGCTGACCGACCCGGCCGCCCGCGCGAGCCTGCGCCAGTGCGAGGGCGACAACTGCCCCATCGTGTACGTCGACACCTCACGGGGACGCCGCAGGCGCTGGTGCTCCAGCGAGGTCTGCGGGAACCGGGAACGCGTGGCACGGCACCGCCGCCGTACGGCGGCCCTCACCCGCGCCTGAACAGCACCCGGCCGCCCGCGCCCGAATGAACTCCCTTATCCCGTTCGCGGTTTTCGCGCCCCGGAGATCCTGATAATTGCTCAAGTGATTGGCGTCACGCACCCGTTGAGCCCTCGTGTGGGTTCATGCGCGCCCTCCCGCCCGCCGTGTGTCGGAAATGTGAAGGGAGAGCGGGGGGAATGTGCGTTCATGTCCCGGTCGGTGCGACGCCCCTGAGAAAACTGCCGTCTCTCTTTGAACACCCAACGCCCCGCGTGCGTACCGGTTGTCGAGCGACCGACTGGGGGATCCCCCGGACACCGGAGGTGGGCGTGCGCAAGGATGCGGCCGTGGCCAATGAACGTGGAACGAGGGCCCGACATCGCATGTCTTCCCAGCCCTCGGAACCTGACGAGGAGCTGATGCGTGCGCTGTACCGCGAGCACGCAGGACCCCTGCTGGCGTACGTCCTCAGGCTGGTCGCCGGAGACCGGCAGCGCGCCGAGGACGTCGTCCAGGAAACGCTCATCCGTGCCTGGAAGAACGCCGGTCAGCTCAATCGGGCGACCGGTTCGGTACGCCCCTGGCTGGTGACGGTCGCCCGGCGCATCGTCATCGACGGCCACCGCAGCCGGCAGGCCCGGCCGCAGGAGGTCGATCCGTCGCCGCTGGAGGTCATCCCCGCGGAGGACGAGATCGACAAGGCGCTGTGGCTGATGACGCTGTCGGACGCACTCGACGACCTGACCCCGGCACACCGGGAGGTCCTCGTCGAGACCTATTTCAAGGGGCGTACCGTCAATGAGGCGGCCCAGACACTCGGCATACCGAGCGGCACCGTACGCTCCCGGGTGTTCTACGCCCTGCGGTCGATGAAGCTGGCTCTGGAGGAGCGGGGGGTGACGGCGTGATGAGTGTGTACGGGGGAAACCAGGGATTCGGCACGGGCGGGACGGGTATGTCTGGTGCCATGGAGGGATCACCGGTGCCGAACGAGCACGAGACAGTCGGTGCCTACGCCCTCGGCATCCTCGACGACGCCGAAGCCGGCGCGTTCGAGGCGCATCTGGCGACCTGCGAGTGGTGCGCCCAGCAGCTCGACGAACTCGCCGGGATGGAGCCGATGCTGGCCGCGCTCGCGGACCTGCCCGACGCCGCCGGATCGCCCGCCATCGGCGAGTCGCTGTCCGCGAAGCCGTCGCCGCGCGTGGTGGAGAAGCTCGTCGACGAGGTGGCCGAGCGCAGGGCGCGCAAGCGCCGCCGCAATTTCTACATGGTCGCCGCGGCCGGCGCGCTGATCGTCAGCGGCCCGTTCGTGGCCGTCGCGGCGAGCGGCGGGGACGGCGGCGGCAGCGGCGGCGGCAACACCGGCCGCACGCTCGCGGCCAACCCGGTCAAGGACGCCTTCGACAAGAGCTCCGAGAAGATCACGGCGACGGACCCCACCACCGGGGTGACCGCCACCGTGGCCCTGGAGGACAAGCTCTGGGGAACCGAGATCGTCACCGAGCTGAAGAACGTCAAGGGCGAACAGAAGTGCTCGCTCATCGCCGTCGGCAAGAACGGCGAGCGCGAGACGGTGAACTCCTGGGCGGTCACCGGCGAGGGCTACGGACTGCCCGACGCCGCGACCGACAAGGGCAAGCAGCCGCTGTACGTCCAGGGCGGCGCCGCGTTCGAGCGCAACCAGATCGACCACTTCGTGGTCGCGACCTTCGACGGCAAGACGCTCGTGGAGGTCGACGCGTAGCCTCACGGGGCCCCCTTCGCGTACGGTTGACGGCTGCCCAGCACGTCAGAAGGGGGCCCGGTGGCCGCTCAGGCTCAACAGGAATCCGCGGTCGTCCCGGTTCACGACACCGTTCGCGACCGGGAGATCCGTGTGGAACAGGAACACCTGGACCGGGTGTACCGGCGCCTCGAGGAGAAGATCTCCGAGGCCGAGTTCCTCATGCGCGACGCCGCCCAGCGCGGCCACGTCGGCACGCCCGGCGCCCTCGCCGAGCGGGACGCCCAGGTCTTCCGGGCCGGCGTCCACCTCAACCGGCTGCACCACGAGTACGAGGACTTCCTCTTCGGCCGCATCGACCTGCTGCTCGGCAAGGACGGTAAGAAGGGCCCGGACGGCGCGTACACCGCCGTCGAGCCCGCCGAGGGCGCCGTCCGCCCCGACAACACCGCCGACATCGCCGAGACCCTGCACATCGGCCGCATCGGCGTCCTCGACGAGGACTACGCCCCGCTGGTCATCGACTGGCGGGCGCCCGCCGCGGCGCCCTTCTACCGCTCCACCCCGGTCGACCCCGGCCGGGTCGTGCGCCGCCGCGTGATCCGCTCCAAGGGGCGCCGGGTGCAGAGCGTCGAGGACGACCTGATGCGCCCCGAGCTGAAGGCCACCCTCGACGGCCGCGAACTCGCCGTGATCGGCGACGGCGCCCTGATGGCCGCGCTCGGCCAGGCCCGTACGCACACCATGCGGGACATCGTCGCGTCCATCCAGGCCGAGCAGGACCTGGTGATCCGCGCCCCCGCCGCCTCCGTCACCTACGTCGAGGGCGGCCCCGGCACCGGCAAGACCGCCGTCGCCCTGCACCGCGCCGCCTACCTGCTCTACCAGGACCGGCGCCGGTACGCAGGCGGCATCCTCATCGTCTCCCCGACCCCGCTGCTGGTCGCCTACACCGAGGGCGTGCTGCCGTCCCTCGGCGAGGAGGGCCAGGTCGCCATCCGCGCCATCGGCTCCCTCGTCGACGGCGCCGAGGCCACCGTGTACGACTCCCCGGCCGTGGCCCGCATCAAGGGCTCCTACCGCATGCTCAAGGTGCTGCGGAAGGCCGCGCGCGGAGCGCTGGAGCTGAACGATTCGCCGCAGCGGCTGCGGGTCGTCGCCTTCGGCCGCCGTCTGGAGCTGGAGGCCGAGGAACTGGCGGCCGTCCGCCGCACGGCCCTCGGCGGCACCGCCCCCGTCAACCTGCTGCGCCCCCGCGCCCGCAAGCTCCTCCTGGACGCCCTGTGGGAGCGCTCCGGCGCCGGGAACCGGCACACCGACCCCGAGCTCGCCGCCGAGCTGCGCTCCTCCTTCGACGAGGACATCACCTCCGAGGACGACTTCACGGCCTTCCTCGACGCCTGGTGGCCGGAACTCACCCCCGCCGCCGTCCTGGACGCCATGGCCGACGAGCGCCGCCTCGGCCGCTGGGCCCGGCGCATCCTCAACCCGGGGGAGGTGCGCAAGCTGGCGCGCGCCCTCCAGCGGGACGGGCGCTCCGTGCACGACATCGCGATGCTGGACGAACTCCAGGCGATCCTGGGCGCCCCCGCCCGGCCCCGCAAGAAGCGCGAGATCGACCCGCTGGACCAGCTCACCGGCCTGGAGGAGCTGATGCCGGTGCGCGAGGAGACCCAGCGCGAGCGGGCCGAGCGGCTCGCCCAGGAGCGCGTCGAGTACGCCCACGTGATCGTCGACGAGGCGCAGGACCTGACCCCGATGCAGTGGCGCATGGTCGGCCGCCGCGGCCGCCACGCCACGTGGACGATCGTCGGCGACCCGGCCCAGTCCTCCTGGTCCGACCCCGACGAGGCCGCCCAGGCCCGCGACGAGGCCCTCGGCACCCGTCCGCGCCGCCGCTTCGAGCTGACCGTGAACTACCGCAACCCGGCCGAGATCGCCGAGCTGGCGGCGAAGGTCCTCGCCCTCGCCATGCCCGGCTCCGAGTCGCCGCGCGCGGTGCGCTCCACCGGCGTCGAGCCGCGCTTCGCCGTGGCCGGACGGTCGCTGGGCGACACGGTGCGCGCCGAGGCCGCCCGGCTGCTGGAGCGGGTGGACGGCACGGTCGGCGTGGTCGTCGCGATGCGGCGGCGCGAGGAGGCCCGGCGCTGGCTCGACGGGCTCGGCGACCGGGTGGTGGCGCTCGGCAGCCTGGAGGCCAAGGGCCTGGAGTACGACGCGACGGTGGTCGTCTCCCCCGCGGAGATCGCCGACGAGTCCCCGGCCGGCCTGCGGGTGCTCTACGTCGCCCTGACGCGCGCGACGCAGCAGCTCACGGTGGTGTCGGCGGAGCGCGACGAACCGGACGCGGACGGGGTGCCCGACCTGCTGCGGGACTGAGCGGAGGGTGCCGCGGCGGCCCTGAGGGCGGACCGGTGAGGGGCGCGGGAAATATCCCGCGGTCATGGGAATGGCCTTGAGCGATCCGTTTGTTAGCCTGGACGTGGCACCGGCTCGATCCAAGCCCCCGGGCCCAACCTTAGTCGCTTCGAGCGACCACTTGCCGCGAGGCGAGCATGGCGGGTCGGTGTCATGAACGTCGGAGAGGCCCTCGTCACGAGAGTGACGGGGGCCTCTTCTGTTGCCCCGACGCCTCTCGTATGGTGGAACTCACTTTTCGTCTGACGACAGACGGCGATGAACAAAACGTCCGCAATCCGGGGCGGCTACCACGTACTCAGCGGTAGGTGCGACGATCGGACGGCACGATTCGCGACACGGTTGAAAAGCAGAGGAAGTCGGCCATGGCAACGGCGCCCAGCGTCTCCTACTCGATGACCATCCGGCTGGAGGTGCCCGCGGGAGGAACCGCGGTGTCCCAGCTCACCGGGGCAGTCGAGTCCCACGGAGGCCTGGTGACCGGCCTCGACGTGACCGCGTCGGGCCACGAGCGGCTCCGGATCGACGTGACCATCGCGGCCACCTCCACCGCCCACGCCGACGAGATCGTCGAACAGCTGCGCCAGATCGAGGGCGTCACGCTGGGCAAGGTCTCCGACCGTACGTTCCTGATGCACCTCGGCGGCAAGATCGAGATGGCGTCGAAGCACCCCATCCGCACCCGTGACGACCTGTCGATGATCTACACGCCGGGTGTCGCCCGCGTCTGCATGGCGATCGCCGAGAACCCCGAGGACGCCCGCCGCCTCACCATCAAGCGCAACTCCGTTGCGGTCGTGACGGACGGCTCCGCCGTGCTGGGCCTGGGCAACATCGGCCCGAAGGCCGCGCTGCCGGTGATGGAGGGCAAGGCCGCCCTGTTCAAGCGGTTCGCCGGCATCGACGCCTGGCCGCTGTGCCTGGACACCCAGGACACCGACGCGATCGTGGAGATCGTCAAGGCCATCGCCCCCGGCTTCGCCGGCATCAACCTGGAGGACATCTCCGCGCCGCGCTGCTTCGAGATCGAGGCCCGGCTGCGCGAGGCCCTCGACATCCCCGTCTTCCACGACGACCAGCACGGCACCGCGATCGTCGTCCTCGCCGCCCTGACCAACGCCCTGCGCGTCACCGGCAAGTCCATCGAGAGCATCCGGGTCGTCATGTCCGGCGCCGGCGCGGCCGGCACCGCCATCCTCAAGCTGCTGCTGGCCGCCGGTGTGAAGAACGCCGTGGTGGCCGACATCCACGGTGTCGTGCACGCCGGCCGTGAGGACCTGGTCGACGCCGCCCCCGGCTCCGCCCTGCGTTGGATCGCCGACAACACCAACCCGGAGAACCTCACCGGCACGCTGAAGGAGGCCGTGCGCGGCGCGGACGTCTTCATCGGCGTCTCCGCGCCGAACGTGCTGGGCGCCGAGGACGTGTCCGCGATGGCCGAGGGCGCGATCGTGTTCGCGCTCGCGAACCCCGACCCCGAGGTGGACCCGGCAATCGCCCGTCAGACGGCGGCGGTTGTGGCCACGGGCCGCTCCGACTTCCCGAACCAGATCAACAACGTGCTGGTCTTCCCGGGCGTCTTCCGCGGCCTGCTGGACGCGCAGTCCCGGACCGTCAACACCGAGATGATGCTGGCCGCCGCGCAGGCGCTGGCCGACGTGGTCACCGAGGACGAGCTGAACCCGAACTACATCATCCCGTCCGTCTTCAACGACAAGGTCGCCGGCGCGGTCGCCGACGCGGTGCGCGAGGCCGCGAAGGCCGCGGGCGCGTGACGTCCGGGGCGGCCGGCGCGTGACCTCCGCGCAGGCCGCCGGCGCCTGACGTCCGGGACGGCCGCCGAGGCCGTCGTCCGGGGTGGTCCGCACGCTGTGAGGATCGCCACGGGGTTTGAAACGGCGCGTCGCGGAACCCGTAGTCCCGGCCGCCCTCTAGGGTGGGCGGCCGGACCCGGGCTCCGGCCCCCTGCTGTCCGCTGCCGGAAGCGGACGGAGCGTCACCGTGCGGAGGCCGTGGCGCTCTTCGTGTGACTCCCTCGGGTGTTCTCACGACTCCTGCGGGTGCCGGATTGGCATTACCGCCGCAGGTAGAGGCAGGATGCGTCCCTGGGCGCGAGGGTCCGACGAAGGACCCGGGTCCGGGGACTCACCGAGGAACCTGGCAGCATCGGCTTTCGCCGTGCCCGACATGCGGCTCCGCCGCGTGGCACGCCTCAACGGCAAGAAGAACACGGGAGTAACAACATGAACCGCAGTGAGCTGGTGGCCGCGCTGGCCGACCGCGCCGAGGTGACCCGCAAGGACGCCGACGCCGTGCTGGCCGCGTTCGCCGACGTCGTCGGCGACATCGTCTCCAAGGGCGACGAGAAGGTCACCATCCCCGGCTTCCTGACCTTCGAGCGCACCCACCGCGCTGCGCGCACCGCGCGCAACCCGCAGACCGGTGAGCCGATCCAGATCCCCGCCGGGTACAGCGTGAAGGTCTCGGCGGGGTCGAAGCTCAAGGAAGCGGCCAAGGGTAAGTAAGGCGCCCTGCGGGCGCTTCCACGCCTGAGCGGTCCCGCGCCGTTCGGCTGGGCGCCCCTCGCCCGTCTGCCGGCCCGATGTGGCTGGTCGCGCAGTTCCCCGCGCCCCTTCGGGCGCTGCAGTGAACGCCGATGGGGCGGTCACCCACGAAGGGTGACCGCCCCATCGGCGTCTTCGTGCCGGGGTCAGCCGAGGGCCTTGCCCGGGAGCTCCACCTTCGCGCCGAGGGCGGAGAGCTTCTCCATGAAGTTCTCGTAGCCGCGGTTGATCAGGCCGATGCCGTGGACGCGGGAGGTGCCCTGGGCGGCGAGGGCCGCGATCAGGTACGAGAAGCCGCCGCGCAGGTCGGGGATCTCGAGGTCCGCGCCCTGGAGCTTCGTCGGGCCCGAGACGACCGCCGAGTGCAGGAAGTTGCGCTGGCCGAAGCGGCAGTCGGAGCCGCCCAGGCACTCGCGGTAGAGCTGGATGTGGGCGCCCATCTGGTTGAGCGCGGAGGTGAAGCCCAGCCGGGACTCGTAGACCGTCTCGTGGATGATGGACAGGCCCGTGGCCTGCGTCAGGGCGACCACCAGGGGCTGCTGCCAGTCGGTCTGGAATCCGGGGTGCACGTCCGTCTCCAGGGCGATGGACTTCAACTGCCCGCCCGGGTGCCAGAAACGGATGCCCTCGTCGTCGATCTCGAAGGCGCCGCCGACCTTCCGGTAGGTGTTGAGGAACGTCATCATCGAGCGCTGCTGGGCGCCGTGGACGTAGATGTTGCCCTCGGTGGCGAGCGCGGCGGACGCCCAGGAGGCGGCCTCCAGGCGGTCCGGCAGGGCGCGGTGGGTGTAGCCGCCGAGCTTGTCCACACCGGTGATGCGGATCGTCCGGTCGGTGTCCATCGCGATGATGGCGCCCATCTTCTGCAGGACGCAGATCAGGTCCTCGATCTCCGGCTCCACCGCCGCGTTGGAGAGCTCGGTGACGCCCTCCGCGAGGACCGCCGTGAGCAGCACCTGCTCGGTGGCGCCGACCGACGGGTACGGCAGCCGGATCTTCGTGCCGCGCAGCCGCTGCGGGGCCTCCAGGTACTGGCCGTCCGCGCGCTTCTCGATCGTCGCGCCGAACTGCCGCAGCACGTCGAAGTGGAAGTCGATGGGGCGTCCGCCGATGTCGCAGCCGCCGAGGCCAGGGATGAACGCGTGCCCGAGACGGTGCAGCAGCGGGCCGCAGAACAGGATCGGGATCCGCGAGGAACCGGCGTGGGCATCGATGTCAGCGACGTTGGCGCTCTCCACGTACGTGGGGTCGAGCACCAGTTCGCCGGGCTCGTCGCCCGGACGGACCGTCACGCCGTGCAGTTGCAGCAGCCCCCGGACGACGCGGACGTCACGGATGTCCGGAACGTTGCGCAGGCGGCTCGGTGAGCTGCCCAGCAGCGCGGCGACCATGGCCTTCGGTACGAGGTTCTTCGCACCGCGGACCCGGATCTCGCCCTCCAGCGGGGTTCCGCCGTGGACAAGCAGTACGTCATCGACGTCGTTGACGGTCATGAATCTCGCGTTCCGTGGAGTGGGGCAGAGGGTCAGAAGGGAAAGGGTAATCGCCCTTCACCCCCCTTCTGTAAGCCCGAGGAGGCCCTGGGAACGTCATGGCTCTGTCACAACACGAACCGTTCACCGGCGGCCACGCGGGGTCACCGGTGGCCGACGTGCGCCGGGCGCGCTCCCGGACGCCCGTCCGCACCCCTTCACCCCGGCCGGACGACGCCCGACCAGGAAGCTCTCGGGCGCGACGGCCGTCTTCACTCCGTCACCCGCATTGCCTCCCCGCGCGGCGGGAAGATGCGGGATCATGTCTGGCATGACCGAGGTGTCCTCGCTCACAGGGCGGCTGCTCGTGGCCACTCCCGCTCTGGCGGACCCGAACTTCGACCGTGCGGTGGTGCTCCTTCTCGACCACGACGAGGAGGGCTCCCTCGGTGTCGTCCTCAACCGGCCGACCCCGGTGGACGTGGGCGACATCCTGGAGGGCTGGGCGGACCTGGCCGGCGAGCCCGGCGTGGTGTTCCAGGGCGGCCCGGTGTCGCTGGACTCGGCCCTCGGCGTCGCCGTCGTCCCGGGCGGCGCGGCGGGGGAGGACCCGCCGCTGGGCTGGCGCCGGGTGCACGGCGCGATCGGCCTGGTCGACCTGGAGGCCCCGCCGGAGCTGCTCGCCTCCGTCCTCGGCTCGCTGCGGATCTTCGCCGGCTACGCGGGCTGGGGCCCGGGGCAGCTGGAGGACGAGCTGGTCGACGGCGCCTGGTACGTGGTGGAGTCGGAGCCCGGTGACGTGTCCTGTCCGGCGCCGGAGCGGCTGTGGCGCGAGGTGCTCCGCCGGCAGCGCAGCGAGCTGGCGATGGTCGCCACGTATCCGGACGACCCTTCGCTCAACTGACCCGCGCGGGCTTCAGTACCCTTGGCTGTTATGAGCACTCTTGAGCCCGAGCGCGGGACTGGTACGGGGACCCTCGTCGAGCCGACGCCGCAGACCTCCCACGGCGACGGTGACCACGAGCGCTTCGCCCACTACGTCCAGAAGGACAAGATCATGGCGAGCGCCCTCGACGGCACGCCCGTCGTGGCGCTGTGCGGCAAGGTGTGGGTGCCCGGCCGCGACCCGAAGAAGTACCCGGTGTGCCCCATGTGCAAGGAGATCTACGAGTCCATGGGTGAAGGCGGCGACGACAAGGGCAAGGGCGACAAGTAGTCCCGCTCTCCCCTTCCTGACGCCGGTCCGAGTCCTCCGAGGCCCCCGTGGGCGCGCTTTGCGTGCCTGTGGGGGCTTTGTGCTGCTTCCCCGTTGCGCAGGGTGCGTCGGCCGGTCACAGAGTGGTTGAGACCTCTTGTGGCGTGGTTCACCCACTCCATAGCCTCCGGTGTGTTGTGCACAGCGAAACCGCCATTGCATATGATGCAACGCGCTCGGAGGAGCACTCCATGAAGCTGTCCGTCCGCATGGTCGCCGTCGCGGCCGTCCTCGCCACCGCCGCCTGCGCCCCTCAGACCTCCGGCAACTCCTCCTCCGACAAGGACGAGAAGACCGGCACCCTGCGCGTCTGGCTCTTCCAGGAGGTCAACAACCGGCCCAAGGAACAGGTCGTCGACTCCGTCCTCGCCGACTTCGAGAAGGAGCACGAGGGCACCGAGGTCACCGTCGAGTACATCCCCGTCGAGACCCGCGCCCAACGCATCAAGGCCGCCTTCAACGACCCCAAGTCGGCCCCTGACCTCATCGAGTACGGCAACACCGACACCGCCGGCTATGTGAAGGACGGCGGACTCGCCGACGTCACCGCGGACTTCGGCGCCTGGGGCGAGGCCAAGGACACCGATCCCACCGCCCGCCAGTCCGTCACCGTCGGCGGCAAGATCTACGGCGTCCCCTACTTCGTCGGCGTCCGCGCGCTGTACTACCGCACCGACGTCTTCGAGGAGCTCGGCCTCGACGTCCCGAAGACGCAGGAGGAGCTCATCTCCACGGCGAAGGAGATCCGCGCCGCCAGGCCCGAGCTGTACGGGCTCGCCGTCGGCGGCGCCTACACCTACGGCGCGATGCCCTTCATCTGGGCCCACGGCGGCGAACTCGCCACCGGCAAGGGCGGTTCGTACGCCGCCGCCATCGACAGCGTTGCCGCGCGCAAGGGCATCGAGGCGTACACCTCGCTGTTCGGCGACGACAACTGCCCGGCCGCCAAGTGCGCCGCGATGACCGGCAACGACACGATCACCGCGTTCGCCGCGGGCAAGGCGGCCATGGCGATCGGCGGCGACTTCAGCCACGCCGCCGTCGAGGCCGGCAAGGTCAAGGGCAGGTACGCGGTCGTGCCGCTGCCGGGCCTGAAGGCCGGGTCCATCGCCCCCGCGTTCGCGGGCGGCAACAACCTGGGCGTGCTGAAGTCCACCACGCACCGCACCCTCGCCGTCGACCTGATGAAGCGGCTCGCCTCCAAGGAGGCGCAGGGGGAGCTGTTCGAGGCGATGGGGTTCCTGCCGACGTTCTCCGACGTGCGGGAGCAGGTGGCCGCGAAGGAGGCCTTCGTGAAGCCGTTCGTCGCGACGCTCGCCGCTGACACGAAGTTCGTGCCCGCGTCGCCGGCGTGGGCGCAGATCGACGCGGGGCAGGTGCTGCCGACGATGTTCCAGGAGGTCGTGTCCGGCAAGAAGGACGTGGACGCCGCCGCGGCGGACGCTGCCAAGAAGATGAACGACGCGTTCGGGTCGGTCGGGTGAGCGGGCCTACCGGGGCGGGGGTTCTTGAGCGGTCGCGGGCGCGGGCCGGTGGGGGCTTGGCGCGCCCACGCGGCGGCAGCCGCAGATCCGGCACGGCCCCGCGCCCCCGGAGGGGGCGTTCGGGTGCACCCTGGTTGTATCTCGCGCCGGCGTTGGTGGTTCTTGGGGGGCTGCTCGCCTATCCCATTTACCAGCTCGGGCTGATTTCGGTCTTTCACTACACCCAGGCGCAGGTCAGCGGTGGGGAGCCGACCACCTTCGAAGGGTTCGGGAACTACTCCGCGTTGTTCTCGGACGGGCAGTTCTGGGAGGTGCTGCTGGCCACCGTGGTGTTCGCGGCGGCCTGTGTCGTCTCCACGCTGGCCGTGGGGTGTGCGCTCGCCGTGCTGCTCACCCGGGTGCGGGCCGTGCCGCGGCTGGCGTTGATGCTGGCCGCGCTCGGCGCCTGGGCCACCCCCGCGATCACCGGGTCCACGGTGTGGCTGTTCCTGTTCGACGCCGACTTCGGCCCCGTCAACCGGGTGCTGGGGCTCGGCGACCACTCCTGGACGTACGGGAGGTTCAGCGCGTTCCTCCTGGTGCTGCTCGAAGTGGTGTGGTGCTCCTTCCCGTTCGTCATGGTGACGGTCTACGCCGGCATCCGGGCCGTCCCGGCCGAGGTGCTGGAGGCCGCCGCCCTGGACGGGGCCTCGCAGTGGCGGATCTGGCGGTCGGTGCTCGCGCCGATGCTCCGCCCGATCCTGGTCGTCGTCACCATCCAGTCGGTCATCTGGGACTTCAAGGTCTTCACACAGATCTACGTCATGACGGGCGGCGGGGGCATCGCGGGACAGAACCTGGTGCTCAACGTGTACGCGTACCAGAAGGCGTTCGCGTCCTCGCAGTACAGCCTGGGCGCCGCGATCGGCGTGGTGATGCTGCTGATCCTGCTCGCCGTGACGCTGGTGTACCTGCGGCTGCTGCGCCGCCAGGGGGAGGAACTGTGAGTCTCGTGAGGCAGGACGTGGAATCCCGGGTGAATCTTCTGCGCCGGTTCACCCGGCGTCCGGGCCGGACGGCGGCCGAGGTGACCGCCCTGGTGGTCGCCGCCGTGGTGGCCTTCCCCCTGTACTGGATGGTGCTGAGCGCGTTCAAGCCGGCCGGGGAGATCCGGGGCGAGCCGCGGCCGTGGACGCTCGCGCCCACGCTGGACTCGTTCCGGCGGGTGTTCGGGCAGCAGGATTTCGGCCGTTACTTCCTCAACAGCGTGGTCGTCGCGGTCGCCGTGGTGATCGCCTCCGCGTTCATCGCGTTTCTCGCCGCGACCGCCGTGACACGATTCCGGTTCCGTTTGCGGACCACCCTGCTGATCATGTTTCTGGTGGCCCAGATGGTGCCCGTGGAGGCGCTGACGATCCCCCTGTTCTTCGTGATGCGGGATCTCGGTCAGCTGAACACGCTGTGGTCGCTGATCCTGCCGCACATCGCCTTCTCGCTGCCGTTCGCGATCTGGATGCTCAGGGGGTTCGTGAAGGGCGTTCCGGAGGCACTGGAGGAGGCCGCGTACATGGACGGCGCCAGCCGTGCGCGGTTCCTTTGGCAGATCCTTTTCCCGCTCGTCCTGCCGGGCCTCGTGGCCACCAGTGTGTTCTCGTTCATCTCGGCCTGGAACGACTTCCTGTTCGCCAAGTCGTTCATCATCAGCGACATCTCCCAGTCGACCCTGCCGATGGCGCTGCTGGTGTTCTACAAACCCGACGACCCCGACTGGGGCGGGGTGATGGCGGCGTCCACCGTGATGACGATTCCGGTGCTGGTCTTCTTCGTACTCGTGCAGCGGCGTCTGGTCTCCGGACTGGGCGGCGCGGTAAAGGACTGACGTGATGCCGACTTCACTGATTCCGGCGCCCCGGAGCGTCGTCGCCGGCGCCGGGGAGACCCGTCTGACGGAGGACTCCGGACTGTATGCCGGCGCCGGTACGGAGGGCGTCGGGCGGTGGCTCGCGGGGGTGCTGCGGGCCGCCACCGGGCTGCCCTGGAGGGAGGCGCGGGAGCCCTCGGAGGCGCACGAGGGTGTGCGGCTCGCGCTCGCGCCGGAGCTCGGGCAGGAGGCGTACCGGCTCGTCAGCGGCCCCGCGGGCGTCCTCGTCGAGGGCGGTGACGCGGCCGGAGTGCTGCACGGCGCGCAGACCCTGCGGCAGCTCCTCGGCGCCGACGCGTTCCGCAGGGCGCCCGTCCGCCGCGACCGGGTGTGGACCGTGCCGCACCTGACGGTCGAGGACGCGCCCCGCTTCCGCTGGCGCGGGCTGATGCTGGACGTGGCACGCCACTTCATGCCGAAGGAAGGCGTGCTGCGTTATCTCGATCTGATGTCCGCGCACAAACTCAACGTGCTGCATCTGCACCTGACGGACGACCAGGGCTGGCGTGTCGAGATCCGGCGGTATCCGCGCCTCACCGACGTCGGATCCTGGCGCTCCCGCACCAAAATCGGCCACCGTGCGTCCGACCTCTGGGACGAGCGTCCGCACGGTGGCCACTACACGCAGGACGACCTCCGCGAGATCGTCGCCTACGCCGCCGAACGGCATATCGGCGTCGTCCCCGAAATCGACGTCCCGGGACACTCGCAGGCGGCCATCGCCGCGTATCCGGAACTCGGCAACTCCGATGTCGTCGACACCGCCGCGCTGACCGTCTGGGACACCTGGGGCATCAATCCGAACGTCCTCGCCCCCACCGAGGACACCCTGCGCTTCTACGAAGGGGTGCTGGAGGAACTCCTGGAACTGTTCCCCGCCGACGCCGGGCCGTTCTCGCGGTTCGTGCACATGGGCGGCGACGAATGCGTCAAGGACCAGTGGCGGGTGTCGAGGACGGCGCGGGAACAGATCGCGAAGCTGGGGCTCGCGGACGAGGACGCCCTGCAGTCCTGGTTCATCGGCCACTTCGACCGCTGGCTGGCCGAACGCGGGCGGCGGCTCATCGGCTGGGACGAGATCCTCCAGGGCGGACTCGCGCCGGGCGCCGCCGTGTCGTCCTGGCGCGGCTACGCGGGCGGGATCGCCGCGGCCCGCGCCGGCCACGACGTGGTGATGTGCCCCGAGCAGCAGGTCTACCTCGACCACCGCCAGGACGCGGGCCCCGACGAGCCCGTCCCCATCGGGTACGTGCGCACCCTGGAGGACGTCTACCGGTTCGAGCCCCTCCCGGCCGAGCTGACGCCCGAGGAGAGGGGGCGGGTGCTGGGCACGCAGGCCAACGTGTGGACCGAGGTGATGGAGGACCAGGGGCGCGTCGACTACCAGACGTTCCCCCGGCTCGCCGCGCTCGCCGAGGTCGCCTGGAGCGAGCTGCCCCACCCCGACGGCCGGGACTTCCCCGGCTTCGAGCGGCGCATGACCGAGCACTACCGGCGCCTGGACGCCCTCGGCGTCGCCTACCGCCCGCCCACCGGTCCCCGCCCGTGGCAGCGCCGCCCGCGCGTCCTCGGCCGCCCGATCGACGGACCGCCGCCCGCCCTGTAGACGCGTACCTGGGCCGTCGCAGGCGCGGGTCCCGGCTGTCCCCCGGTGCTCTCCTGCCCCGGGGGACGACGCATGCCTCCCGCGTTCGCTGCGGGCCGAACAGGTCGGGCCATAACGGAACAAGGGCTTCCGAAGGCTTTGATTCCGCGGCGCCGGGGCGATTCAGGGACGGATTCGGCCAGGTCCGGGCCCAGGCGGGCGAATGCCTCCTAGCGGACCCCCGTCTTCGGCACCTGCCAAGATGTGCCAGAGTTGCCACGTCCGCCCTGTCAGCACGTACCGTACGGCGCACGGGTGGGACCAGGTGGGGCAGCGGGAAGGGGCAGCCGGTTTTGAGCACGCACGCACCGCAGGCGGCGCAGGCCGTGACGCTGCCCACGACGCTGGACGAGGCCGTGGCGGCGCTCACCGCCATGCCCGCCGCCGTGCCCGTCGCGGGCGGCACCGACCTGATGGCCGCCGTCAACTCCGGGCAGCTCAGGCCCGCCGCGCTGGTCGGCCTCGGCAAGATCAGCGAGATCCGCGGCTGGCAGTACCTGGACGGACACGCGCTGCTCGGCGCCGGACTCACGCACGCGCGCATGGGGCGCCCCGACTTCGCCGCGCTCATCCCGGCGCTCGCCGCCGCCGCGCGCGCCGCCGGACCCCCGCACATCCGCAACGCCGGCACCCTCGGCGGCAACATCGCCTCCGCCGCCCCCACCGGGGACGCCCTGCCCGTGCTGGCCGCCCTGGAGGCGACGCTGATCGTCGCGGGCCCAGGCGGCGCCCGCCGCGAGGTCCCGGTGTCGCACCTGCTGGCCGGCATGGACGTGCTGCGCCCCGGTGAGCTCATCGGCTACGTGCGCGTGCCGCTGCTGCACGCCCCCCAGGTCTTCCTGAAGGCGACCGGCCGCACCGGACCCGGCCGCGCCGTCGCCTCCGTCGCCCTGGTGCTCGACCCCGCCCGGCGCGGGGTGCGCTGCGCCGTGGGCGCCATCGCGCCGATGCCGCTGCGGCCCCTGGAGGCCGAGCAGTGGGTCGCGCAGCTCATCGACTGGGACAACAACCGCGCGATCGTCCCTGAGGCGCTCAGCGCCTTCGGGGAGTACGTCGCCGCGGCCTGCATCCCCGACGCCGCGCGCGGCGAGGACGGCACCGTCCCGCCGCTGCCGCCCGCGGTACTGCACCTGCGGCGCACCGTCGCCGCGCTGGCCCGACGAGCACTGGGGAGGGCGTTGTCGTGACCGACGACCAGCACGGACAGGGCGGCACGCCTCCGGGCGGCAGCCGCTGGGACCCGCTGCCGCAGGGCGACTACGACGACGGCGCCACGGCCTTCGTGAACCTCCCGGAGGGCGGCATAGACGCCCTGCTGGACGCCATGGAGAGCCCGCTGGCCGCCCCCGGCCACGGCTACGTCCCGCCGCAGATCACCGTCACGCCTGCCACCACCGCGGGCACGGACCCGGCGGCCACCGGCAGCTGGGCCACGCCGGGCGCCCCCGTCGACGGCGCCCAGTGGCACGACCCGGGCGCCGCGGAGGGCGACGCGGCGGCCGGCGACCCGTACGGCTACGACCCGGGCGCGAGCGGGCAGTGGGCCTACGACCCGAACGCGCAGGGGCAGCACCACGCGCAGGCGCAGCAGCAGCACCCGCAGGGCCGCCGGCAGCACGCGCAGGGCCGGCAGCACCCGCAGGGGCAGCACCAGGGGCACGGACAGGCGCCGGGGCAGGACGTCACCGGGCAGTGGTCGATCCCCGTGGCCGGCGGCGACCTGCCGGACGAGTCCGGCGAGTTCACCACGTCCTCCCTGGTCGAGCAGTGGGGCGGCACCCCGCCGGCGACCCTCCCGGGCGGCGCCGCGGCGCCCTGGGCCGAGTCGCAGTCCATCGGCACGCCCTGGGGCCCCGGCGTACCCGGCGTGCCGCAGGAGCACCAGCAGCAGGGCGATCCGTACGGGCCGCAGCCCGGCGCCTACGACGGCCAGGGCACTCAGGGCGGCGACCACGGCCCCGCCCAGGACGCCCAGGACCCCTCCGCCCGGCAGCACGGCGGCCCGCCCGCGTACCCGGGCGCGCCCGGCGCCTCCCCGGAGCAGGCGCGCCCCGCCGAGGACGCCTCCGCGTCGCACGACGCCCCGCAGGCCTCCCAGCCGCTGCCCGCCGAGGAACACCCCGAGCAGCAGTGGCAGTCGGAGGAGCCCGCCGAGGAACGCCCCGAGCAGCAGTGGCAGTCGGAGGAGCCCGCCGAGGAACGCCCCGAGCAGCAGTGGCAGTCGGAGGAGCCCGCCGAGGAACGCCCCGAGCAGCAGTGGCAGTCGGAGGAGCCCGCCGAGGGTGACGCGGGGGCCGACGGTGCCCATGACCACCCTCAGGCCCCGCAGTCCCCCCAGTCCCCCCCGGAGGCCGAGGAACCCGCGTCCGAGGCCGACGGCGACCCTGGGCACCCCGAGGACGCCCAGGAGGCCGCCGAGGCCCCCGAAGGGCCCTCGGAGGCCCTGGAGGGCGCTGCGGAGCCCTCCGCCGACGGCGAGACCCCCGACGCCGAGGGTCCGGACGCCCCGGAGGCCTCCGACGAAGAGGACGCCCCCGCCCCCGACGTCCTCGTGGCCCACCACGACGACCACCCCCTCGCCTCCTACGTGCTCCGCGTCAACGGCACCGACCGGCCCGTCAGCGACGCGTGGATCGGCGAGTCCCTGCTCTACGTGCTGCGCGAGCGCCTCGGTCTCGCCGGCGCCAAGGACGGCTGCTCGCAGGGCGAGTGCGGCGCGTGCAACGTCCAGGTGGACGGCCGGCTCGTCGCGTCCTGCCTGGTCCCCGCCGTCACCGCGGCCGGCAGCGAGGTCCGCACCGTCGAGGGACTGGCCCAGGACGGCCGCCCCTCCGACGTGCAGCGCGCCCTCGCCCGCTGCGGCGCCGTGCAGTGCGGCTTCTGCGTGCCCGGCATGGCGATGACCGTGCACGACCTGCTGGAGGGCAACCCGGCCCCGACCGATCTGGAGACCCGCCAGGCCCTCTGCGGCAACCTGTGCCGCTGCTCCGGCTACCGGGGCGTGGTGAACGCCGTGCAGGAGGTCGTCGCCGAACGCGAGGCGCACGCCGAGGCCGAGGCCGCCGCGGACGACGACGGCACCCCCCGCATCCCGCACCAGGCGGGCCCCGGCGCCGGCGGGGTCAACCCCTCGGCGTTCGGCGTCGCCCCGCAGGACCAGCCCTACGGCCAGGACGGAGGCCAGGCGTGAGCAACGAAGCAGCCACCGTGCAGACCGCCGACGCGGCCACCGAGGAGGAGACCGGCCCGCGCCGCGGACTCGGCGCCTCCCTCCCGGCCGCCGACGCGCGCGCCAAGACCGAGGGCACCTTCCCGTACGCCGCCGACCTCTGGGCCGAGGGCCTGCTGTGGGCCGCCGTGCTGCGCTCCCCGCACCCGCACGCGCGCATCAAGTCGATCGACACCACGCACGCGCGCGAGATGCCCGGCGTCCGCGCGGTCGTCACCCACGAGGACGTCCCCGGCACCCCGGTGCTCGGCCGCGGCACGGCCGACCGCCCCGTCTTCGCCTCCGAGGTCGTACGCCACCACGGCGAGCCGCTGGCCGCCGTCGCCGCCGACCACCCGGACACCGCGCGCATGGCCGCCGCCGCGGTCATCGTCGAGTACGAGGTGCTCGACCCGGTGACCGACCCCGAGCAGGCCTTCGAGGCCGAACCGCTGCACCCCGACGGCAACCTGGTCCGGCACATCCCGCTGCGCCACGGCGACGCGGACGCGGTCGGCGAGGTCGTCGTCGAGGGCCTGTACCGCATCGGCCGCCAGGACCCCGCCCCCATAGGGGCCGAGGCCGGGCTCGCCGTGCCCCGCCCGGACGGCGGCGTCGAGCTGTACCTGGCGTCCACCGACCCGCACGGCGACCGGGACACCGCCGCCGCCGCGTTCGGCCTCCAGCAGGACCAGGTCAAGATCGTCGTCACCGGTGTGCCCGGCGCCACCGCCGACCGCGAGGACCAGAGCTTTCAGCTCCCCCTCGGGCTGCTCGCGCTGAAGACCGGCTGCCCGGTGAAGCTCGCCGCCACGCGCGAGGAGTCCTTCCTCGGCCACACCCACCGCCACCCCACCCTGCTGCGCTACCGCCACCACGCCGACGCCGAGGGCAAACTGGTCAAGGTCGAGGCGCAGATCCTGCTCGACGCGGGCGCCTACGCCGGCACCTCCTCCGACGCCCTGGCCGCCGCCGTCGCCTTCGCCTGCGGCCCGTACGTCGTGCCCAACGCCTTCATCGAGGGCTGGGCCGTGCGCACCAACAACCCGCCCTCCGGCCATGTGCGCGGCGAGGGCGCGATGCAGGTGTGCGCCGCGTACGAGGCGCAGATGGACAAGCTCGCCAAGAAGCTCGGCCTCGACCCGGCCGAGGTGCGGCTGCGGAACGTGATGGCCACCGGCGACGTGCTGCCCACCGGCCAGACCGTCACCTGCCCCGCCCCCGTCGCCGAACTGCTCGAAGCCGTACGGGACTTCCCGCTGCCGCCGCTGCCCAAGGACACCCCCGAGGACGAGTGGCTGCTGCCCGGCGGCCCCGAGGGCGCGGGCGAACCGGCCGCGGTGCGCCGGGGCGTGGGCTACGGCCTGGGCATGGTGCACATGCTGGGCGCCGAGGGCGCCGACGAGGTGTCCACGGCCACCGTGCGCGTCCAGAACGGCGTGGCGACCGTGCTGTGCGCGGCCGTCGAGACCGGACAGGGCTTCTCCACGCTGGCCCGGCAGATCGTGCAGGAGACCCTCGGCATCGACGAGGTGCACGTGGTGCCCGTCGACACCGACCAGCCCCCGGCCGGGGCGGGCTGCCGCGGACGCCACACCTGGGTGTCGGGCGGGGCCGTGGAGCGCGCGGCCAAGATGGTCCGCACCCAGCTCCTCCAGCCGCTGGCGCACAAGTTCGGCATGTCCACCGAGCTGCTCCAGATCACCGACGGCAAGATCACCTCGTACGACGGAGTGCTGTCCACGACCGTCACCGAGGCCATGGACGGCAAGGAGCTGTGGGCGACCGCGCAGTGCCGGCCGCACCCCACCGAGCCGCTGGACGACACCGGGCAGGGCGACGCCTTCGTCGGCATGGCCTTCTGCGCGATCCGCGCCGTCGTGGACGTCGACATCGAACTGGGCTCGGTCCGGGTCGTGGAGCTCGCCGTCGCGCAGGACGTGGGCCGGGTGCTCAACCCGGCGCAGCTCGCCGCGCGCATCGAGGCGGGCGTCACCCAGGGCCTGGGCGCCGCGCTCACCGAGAACCTGCGCACCCCGCGCGGCCTGATCCGCCACCCCGACCTCACCGGGTACGCCCTGCCGACCGCGCTGGACGCGCCCGACATCCGGATCGTGAAGCTCGTCGAGGAGCGTGACGTGGTCGCGCCGTTCGGCGCGAAGGCCGTCAGCGCGGCGCCGGTGGTGGCCTCGCCGGCCGCGATCGCCTCCGCCGTGCGCGCCGCCACCGGCCGCCCGGTCAACCGGCTGCCGATCCGCCCGCAGGCCGCCGTGGTGACCTCCAACTGAGCGATTCCGCCGGGCCGGTCGGGCCGTCGGCGCAACGCTCGGGGCCTTCCGCGCGTCTTGATGTACAGGGCGCCGGCCGCGCTCCCCGTTTCCGGTGCGTTGTCAGTGGCGCCGCGTACTCTTCGGAGCAGTGGGGGACGGCCGTGGGCCCGGCAGGGCGCGGGCCGTCCTGCCCGGGGCGGGACGTTCGCGGGCCCGGGACCGAGCACACGTATCGCGGGGGAATCATGAGCACGACCGACACCGTTGTCGCGAGGGCGATCACACTCACCGAGCACGACCTCGGTCCCCAGGTCACGCATGCGTCGACGCGGAGCTGGCTGACCGGACCCGGACTGCCGTGCGGCAACGGCCTGTTCAGCTTCGCGGAGGCGGCCCGCCCCGGCGGCCCGAACACGGTCGCCGAGGTGACCGGCGCCGCCGACCGGCTGTCGCCGCCCCTGCGCGACCGGCTCGTCATCGGCGCGTTCGCCGTCCCGGCGGGCCTGGAGCCGGAGTCCGTGCTGCTCGACGGCGCGACCGGCGAGGTCTCCAGCGCGTACGTCCAGGACCGGCCCGACCTCATGGACTGCCGCCCGCTCGCCCCGTCCCTGCCGACGTTCGTCCGCTTCGCCGCGGCCACGGACGAACTGGCGGGACTGCGCGGCCAGTTCGCCGCCTACGCCGGGCGGTACGGCACGAAGGCGGTCGCCGAGGCCTCGCGGCAACTGCTCGCGGTGTTCGAGGAGGGCGCGGACGGCGAGCCCGCGCCGTTCTGGCGGATGGCGGCGCTGATCCGCCCCCTCGCCCTGGTCGCCGGCCCCGGCACGGCGTCGGGCCTCGCCCTGGACCTCCCGCTGCGCCTGCTGGACGAGGAGTTCGGCCGGGGCGGCGTGGTCCGCTTCGAGGAGGTCGACTTCCCCGCGACGCTCACGCACGAGCCGACCCGCCGCTTCCTGCGCGAGACGGGCCTGCCCGAGGACGGCTTCCTGTTCTCCCTGGACACGGACCAGCCGCTGCGCACGCTCACGGAGTACGCGGCGGACGACTGCGGCAGCGGCTTCCCGCCGGGTCTCCTCCCGGCCCACGCCGACCGGCTGATACGCGTCGGGCACCTGATCGACGACCACAGCCTGGTCGTCGACGGGGCGACGGGGGCGGTGCTGAGCTGGAGCGAGTCGGACGGCGCGCTGCGCCCGCTGAACACGGACATCTCCACGCTGGCGTTCACCCTCTGGCTCCTGCACCGCGAGCGCACCCTCGACGAGGCCTCCGGCCACGCCCTCACGAGCGACGCCTACGACCAGCTCGCCCTGACGATGATCCAGGTCCTCGCCTCGGTCGACCCCACGGGCACGACGGAGGACACGGACTGGCACTACTGGACGCGGCTCTTCCAGGACGAGGCGGGCGGGGTTTTGTAAACCCCGGCTGTCCGCGGCAGGGGGCGGGCTGCTTCCACGCGCACGCCGAAAGGGCGGGCACCCCCGGAGAGTGTGGGGTGTCCGCCCTTTCTCGGAGGCCGTGGCGGGAATCGAACCCGCGTAACTCGCTTTGCAGGCGAGTCCCTGAACCACTCGGGCACACGGCCGTGTCGGTGGGGCGAGGTGCCGAACGGCGCCTCTCCCTGACCGGTACTTCGACCGTACGGTGGTCCGCTCGCGGGGCTCAAGGGGACACCGGGGCGTGCAACGCGACTGCCATGCGCCGTTCACAAAGGGAAAGGCCCCCGGGTGCCCCGGGTCCTACGACCAAGGTCCCGGTGCCGGCCCCGACCCCCGACAGGGGTCAAACAGGGCCGTGGCCCTTACCCTGGCGGTCATGACCGCCCCGAACCCCCGCGACACGGGTGTCGCCGAGCCCGCCGGCGCGCCCGCCCCGGCCGTCGTCCCCGACGACACCGTCCTCAGCCGCCGGTACCGGGCGCTGAGCATCGGGGTCGTCTCCGTCGTGCTGCTGATCGCCTTCGAGGCGACCGCGGTGGGCACGGCGATGCCCGTCGCGGCGCGCGAGCTGAACGGCGTCTCCCTGTACGCGTTCGCGTTCTCCGGGTACTTCACCACCAGCCTCTTCGGCATGGTGCTGTCCGGCCAGTGGTCCGACCGGCGCGGCCCGCTCGCCCCGCTCACCTGGGGCATCGCCTCCTTCGCGGCCGGTCTGCTGATCGGCGGCACCGCGGGCACGATGTGGCTGTTCATCCTGGGCCGCGCCGTCCAGGGCCTCGGCGGCGGCCTGGTGATCGTCGCCCTGTACGTCGTCGTCGGCCGCGCCTATCCCGAGCGGCTGCGCCCGGCCATCATGGCGGCGTTCGCGGCCGCGTGGGTCGTCCCGTCGATCGTCGGCCCGCTCGCCTCCGGCGCGGTGACCGAGCACATCGGCTGGCGCTGGGTCTTCCTCGGCATCCCGGTGATCGTGGTGCTCCCGGTGGCGCTGGCCCTGCCCCAGATCCGGCGGCTCGCCTCCGGCCCGGTCGGTGACGCCTCAGAGGCCCCGGCCTCCTTCGACCGCCGCCGTATCCGGCTGGCGCTGGCGATCTCCTTCGGCGCGGGCCTGCTCCAGTACGCCGCGCAGGACCTGCGCTGGCTGTCCCTGCTGCCGGGCGCCCTGGGCGTGGCGCTGCTGGTCCCGGCCGTGCTCGGCCTGCTCCCGCGCGGCACGTACCGGGCGGCCCGCGGCCTGCCCTCCGTGGTGCTGCTGCGCGGTGTCGCCGCCGGGTCGTTCATCGCGGCGGAGTCCTTCGTGCCGCTGATGCTGGTGACCCAGCGGGGGCTCAGCCCGACGCTCGCCGGCTTCTCCCTCGCGGCGGGCGGCGGCACCTGGGCGCTGGGTTCCTGGGTGCAGTCCCGGCCCCGCCTGGAGCCGCACCGGGAGCGGCTGATGACCGTCGGGATGCTGCTGGTCGCGTTCGCGATCGCCGCCGCGCCGAGCGTGCTGATCGACTCCGTGCCGGCCTGGACGCTGGCGGTCGCCTGGGCGTTCGGCTGTTTCGGCATGGGCCTGGTGATCTCCTCCACCAGCGTCCTGCTGCTCCACCTCTCCGCCCCGGAGGAGGCCGGCACCAACTCCGCCGCCCTCCAGATCTCCGACGGCCTCTCCAACGTCCTCCTCCTGGCGATCGGCGGCGCCGCCTTCGCCGCCCTCGGCGGCGGCACCGTCAGCCACGCGGCGACGGAGGCCACCGGGTCCCACCCGGCCGCCTTCGCCGCGGTGTTCCTGCCGATGGCGGCGGTCGCCCTGGTGGGCGTCTGGATAGCCACCCGCCTCCGCCCGGTGCCGGACGGCATGGACGGCACGAGGTGACACCGGGTGGTACCGCGTAGTACCGTCGAAGTATGGCCGGACTCAACGTGCGTTTCACCGAAGAAGAGCTCGACGCCCTGCGCGAGCGCGCCGCTGCCGAGGGGCGCAGCATGCAGGCCTTCGCGCACGACGCGGTGGTGGCGGCCATAAACGAACATTCCCGGCTGTTCAACGAGGCGGCCGACCACGTGCTGAAGGCGAGTGCGGAGCTGAACCGGAGGCTCGCCTGATGCACTACCTCACCTTGCCCGAGTTGCTGATTCTCGCGAAGCGGCTCGGGGAGGACGCGGTGCGCGACTACGGCCTGCTCGACTCTGCGCTGGCGCGCCCGCAGTCGAGCGTGTTCGGCCAGGATGCCTATCCCGACGTGTGGCAGAAGGCCTCGGCCCTGATGGAGTCCCTCGCGCGTAACCATGCGCTCGTCGACGGGAACAAGCGTCTCGCCTGGTATGCGACCTGGGTCTTTCTGCACATGAACGGGCATCCGCTCGACCCGCAGTTCGACGTGGACGAGGCCGAGCGCTTTGTGCTGGACGTGTGCCAGGGCGAGCTGGACGTGCCCAAGATCGCAGCCCAGTTGCCGCGCTTCGCGCGTTGACTGTGACGTGGGTCCCACCCCCGGGCGACGCGGCCCCGTACCGGCGTTGCCGCCACCAGGCCATCGGTAGGGTGGCCCGGTCGTCCCACGCACCAGAGCCGCCCGAACCACCCTCCCGGAGATCGTGACTACCACCGCCGGCACCGCCTCGCACCACCTGTCCCCGGCCTTCCCCGGACGTGCCCCCTGGGGCACCGCCGGCAAGCTGCGCGCCTGGCAGCAAGGGGCGATGGACAAGTACCTCCAGGCTCAGCCCCGTGACTTCCTCGCGGTCGCCACCCCCGGCGCCGGCAAGACCACGTTCGCGCTGACGCTCGCGTCCTGGCTGCTGCACCACCACGTCGTGCAGCAGGTGACCGTCGTCGCGCCCACCGAGCATCTGAAGAAGCAATGGGCGGAGGCCGCCGCCCGGATAGGCATCAAGCTCGACCCGGAGTACAGCGCGGGTCCACTCGGCAAGGAGTACGACGGCGTCGCCGTCACGTACGCCGGTGTCGGCGTGCGCCCCATGCTGCACCGCAACCGTGTCGAGCAGCGCAAGACGCTCGTGATCCTCGACGAGATCCACCACGCCGGCGACTCCAAGTCGTGGGGCGAGGCCTGCCTGGAGGCGTTCGAGCCGGCCACCCGCCGCCTCGCGCTGACCGGTACGCCGTTCCGCTCGGACACCAACCCCATCCCGTTCGTGACGTACGCGGAGGGCGACGACGGGATCCGCCGGTCGTCCGCCGACTACACCTACGGGTACGGCTCCGCCCTCGCCGACGGCGTCGTCCGGCCGGTGATCTTCATGTCGTACAGCGGCAACATGCGCTGGCGCACCAAGGCCGGCGACGAGATCGCCGCCCGGCTCGGCGAGCCCATGACGAAGGACGCGATCAGCCAGGCCTGGCGCACCGCCCTCGACCCGCGGGGCGAGTGGATGCCGTCCGTGCTCCGCGCCGCCGACCAGCGGCTCACCGAGGTCAGGAAGGCCATCCCGGACGCCGGCGCCCTGGTCATCGCCTCCGACCAGGAGTCCGCCCGCGCCTACGCCAAGCTGATCCGGGACATCACCGGACACAAGGCCACCCTCGTCCTCTCCGACGACGCCGGCGCGTCCAAACGGATCGACGAGTTCAGCGCGAGCGACGACCGCTGGATGGTCGCCGTCCGCATGGTGTCCGAGGGCGTCGACGTCCCGCGTCTCGCGGTCGGCGTCTACGCCACCACGATCTCCACGCCCCTGTTCTTCGCCCAGGCCGTCGGCCGTTTCGTGCGGTCCCGGCGGCGTGGCGAGACCGCGTCCGTGTTCCTGCCGACCGTCCCCGACCTGCTCGGCTTCGCCAACGAGATGGAGCGCGAGCGCGACCACGTCCTCGACAAGCCCAAGAAGGAGGGCGAGGAGGACCCGTACGCCGAGTCCGAGAAGGAGATGGACGAGGCGAACAAGCAGCAGGACGAGGACACCGGCGAGCAGGACATGCTGCCCTTCGAGGCGCTGGAGTCCGACGCCGTCTTCGACCGGGTGATGTACAACGGCGCCGAGTTCGGCATGCAGGCGCACCCGGGCAGCGAGGAGGAGCAGGACTACCTGGGTATCCCGGGACTCCTCGAACCCGACCAGGTGCAGCTGCTGCTGCAGAAGCGGCAGGCCCGGCAGATCGCGCACAGCAAGAAGAAGCCGGCCGAGGAGGCCGACCTGCTCGAACTGCCCGCCGAGCGGCGGCCCGTGGTCTCCCACAAGGAGATGATGGAGCTGCGCAAGAAGCTCAACTCGCTCGTCGGCGCCTACGTCCACCAGAGCGGCAAGCCGCACGGCGTGATCCACACCGAGCTGCGCCGCGTGTGCGGCGGCCCGCCCTCCGCCGAGGCGACGGCGGGACAGCTACGGCAGCGGATCGCCAAGGTGCAGGAGTGGGCCACCCGCATGCGGTGAGACGCCTGTGCGTCTCCTGTGGACGGTGAGGTGGGCAGGAGCGGTCCCCCTGTGTGCATACCGGGAGAAAAGTGACCGGTTTGTTCAACTGGTGACCGGATTCTGGACGGAGCCTTCCGCTCAGCGGACCGGCTCGCTACTGTCCCGCTACGCACACGCCCCGTGGCAGCGCCGCCGCGGAGCGCAGCCGTGAAGCGACTGTGCCCGGGACTGGTCCGGGCCGCCGGCCGATCGGCGGCCCTCTGAAGCGCGTGACCGCCGGGACCGGTGACGCACATGCGGGGAGGGGGCCGTCGACCTCACCACTGAAGGAGTGGGCGTCGTGACCGCGGAGACCTCTCAGACGCTCGACAGGGGCCTACGGGTCCTGAAACTGCTCGCCGACACGGACCACGGGCTGACCGTCACCGAGCTTTCCCACAAACTGGGCGTCAACCGGACCGTCGTGTACCGGTTGCTCGCCACGCTCGAGCAGCACGCGCTGGTCCGCCGCGACCTGGGCGGCCGGGCGCGGGTCGGCCTCGGCGTGCTGCGTCTGGGACGGCAGGTCCACCCGCTGGTACGGGAGGCGGCGATGCCGGCGCTGCGGTCCCTCGCGGAGGACATCGGCGCGACCGCCCACCTGACCCTGGTCGACGGCGCGGAGGCGCTCGCGGTGGCGGTGGTGGAGCCGTCGTGGACCGACTACCACGTGGCGTACCGGGCCGGCTTCCGGCACCCCCTGGACCGCGGGGCGGCCGGCAAGGCGATACTCGCCGCCCGGCGGAAGGCCCCCGGCGACCCCGGCTACACCCTGACCCACGGCGAACTGGAGACCGGCGCCTGCGGGGCGGCCGCGCCGCTCGTGGGTGTCACGGGCGTCGAGGGCAGCGTGGGCGTCGTCATGCTGGCGGACGTCGTACCGGAACGGGTCGGCAAGCGCGTGGTGGAGGCGGCCCGGGAGGTCGCGGAAGCATTGCGCTGAGCCGCGCGCGCGGATCGGGCGGGGGGTGACGCGCCCCGTACGGCGCGGGAGGCCGCCGAGCCCCGCGCCGACCGCACGCACCAGGCGGGGATGACCGGCCTTCCGGCCGGGAAGCCGCGGTCGTCCCGCGTCGGCTTCACGCATCGGTGGGCGGTGGCCCGCCCCGTACGGGCCGGGAAGCCGCGGTCGTCCCGCGTCGGCCGCACGCATCGGTCGGCGGCGACCACCCTGCACGGCCCGGGAAGCCGCGGTCGTCCCGCGCCGGCCTGACGCATCGGGCGGTGACCCGCCCCGCACAGGCCGGGAAGCCGCGGAGGCCCCGCGTCGGCCGCACGCATCGGTCGGCGGCGACCACCCCGCACGGCCCGGGAAGCCGCAGCCGTCCCGCGTCGGCCTCACGCACCGGCCGGCGGCGACCACCCCGCGTGCCCGCCCGACGGGCACCCGGCCAGGCCCCCCGTCCGTCACGTTAGATTGGCCCCGTGCTCACTCGCCTCACACGTCCCCAGGCCCTGGCCGTCTGCGCCGCCCCGGTCGCCGCGCTGCTGGCCACCGCCGTGCTCGCGCCGCTGCCCTTCTCCGTGGCGCAGCCCGGGATGACGGCCGACGTGCTCGGCGAGAACAAGGGGCAGCAGGTCATCACCATCTCCGGCGCCGACGTACGGAAGACCACGGGCCAGCTGCGGATGACCACGATCGAGGCGACCTCGCCCGACACCCGCGTCAATCTGACGCAGGTGATCGACAGCTGGTTCCGCACCGACGAGGCGGTCATGCCCCGCGACGCCGTCTACCCCAGCGGGGACGACGTCCAGGAGATCGAGCAGTACAACCGGAAGCAGATGAAGGAGTCCCAGGACGAGGCCACCCGGGCCGCGCTGAAGTACCTGGGCCGGGAGAACGAGGGCATCGACGTCGGCCTGAAGCTCGCCGACGTCGGCGGACCGAGCGCCGGCCTGCTGTTCTCCCTGGGCATCGTCGACAAGCTGGACGGCGACGGCAGCGGCGGCGACCTCACCGGCGGCAGGGTCGTGGCCGGCACCGGCACCATCGACGCCGGGGGCCGGGTCGGCGCGGTCGGCGGCGTGCCGCTGAAGACGCAGGCCGCCAAGCGGGACGGCGCCACCGTCTTCCTCGTCCCGCGCGACGAGTGCGGCGAGGCCAAGGCCGAACTGCCGAAGGGCCTGCGCCTGGTCCCCGTGACCACGCTCAAGGGCGCCGTGGACGCGCTGGTCGCCCTGGAGAAGGGCACCGGCAAGGTCCCCGCCTGCTGACCCGGCGCGCCGCTACCTCTCCGTCACGAACCCCTCCGCCACCATCCAGTCCAGCGCGACCTGGTGGGGGTCCTCCCCGTCGACGTCGACCCGGGCGTTCAGGGTCTGCGCCACGTTGTTGTCCAGCTTCTCCGTGACCGGGGCGAGGACCTCGGCGATCTCGGGCCACTTCTCCAGCGTCTCGCTGTTCACGGTCGGGGCCGCGTTGTAGTTGGGGAAGAACTTCCTGTCGTCCTCCATCACCACCAGGTTCATGGACTTGATCCGCCCGTCGGTGGTGTACACCTCGCCGTAGGTGCAGGCGCCCTTGGCCGTCTGCGTGTAGATGATCCCGGAGTCCATCTGCGTGATGTTCCCCGCCGGAATGCTCATTCCGTACGCCTTCTCCATGCCGGGCAGCCCGTCCGCGCGGTTGGCGAACTCGCCCTCCACGCACAGCGTCACCGCGCCCGGGTCGGTCTTCGACAGCTCCGCCACCTCCGACAGGGTGCGGGTGCCGTACCGCTCGTAGTTGGCCTGGTTCATGGCCAGGGCGTACGTGTTGTTCAGCTCCGACGGCTCCAGCCAGGTCACCCCGTTCTTCCTGTCCGCGTCCCGCACCGCCAGCCACTGCTCGCGCGGGTCGGGGATCGGCCTGCTGTTGCCCTGGTACGTGATCCACGCCGTGCCCGTGTACTCGAACCCGGCGTCCGCCTCGCCCTTGACGACCGCCTCCCGCGAACCGACCGAGCCCTGGATGCCGGTCCGGTCCACGACCTCCGCGCCCGCCGCCTGGAAGGCGATGCCCATGATCGCGCCGAGGATCAGCTGCTCGGTGAACTCCTTGGACGTGACGGTGAGTTCGGCGCCCTCCAGCGGCTTCCCCTGTCCGATCGTGCCCGGCTCCACGTCGTCGACCATCGGCGACCCGCTGGTCAGCCCGCACCCCGACACCACCACCAGCAGCAGCACCGCCGCAAAGGCCGGCCGTGCCCCCGTACGCCCGCTCACGGCCCGGCCTCCAGCCCGCGCGGCCGCAGCAGCAGCTCCGCCAGCGAGGCCAGCCAGTCCACCAGCAGGGCCAGCGCGACGGTGAGCACCGACCCCACCACCAGCACCGGCATGCGCTGGCTGGTGATCCCGGTGGTGATCAGCACGCCGAGCCCGCCGCCCCCGCCGAACGTGGCGAGCGTCGCCGTGCCGACGTTCAGCACCAGCGCGGTGCGCACGCCCGCGAGGATCAGCGGCACGGCGAGCGGCAGCTCCACCCGCGTGAGCACGCCCAGCAGGGACATGCCGATGCCGCGCGCCGCCTCCAGCAGCGCCGGGTCGTTGGCCCGCAGCCCGGCGATGGTGTTGGACAGCACCGGCAGCACGGCGTACGCGATGATGCCGATCAGGGCCGCGCGGCGGCCGATGCCCAGCCAGATCACCAGCAGCGCCAGCAGACCGATCGCCGGGGTGGCCTGGCCGATGTTGGCGAGCGTCATGACGACCGGGGTGGCCCTCGCGGCCTGCCCCCGGGTCAGCAGGATGCCCAGCGGGATGGCGATGATCAGCACGAAGAACGTCGAGATCAGGGTCAGTTCGATGTGCTGCCACAGGGCCTTCGACACCCGCCCGTCCGACAGCGCGTTGCGGGTGAGGGCGTCCAGGTCGGCCTGCTCGAACCACAGCCAGGTCGCCAGCAGCACGGCGATCAGCAGCAGCGGCAGCAGCGTCAGCTTCTGCCAGGTGACCCGCGTGGGCGCCACGGCGGGCCGGACCGGGGGAGGGGCCTCCTCCCCGTCGGGGCCCGTCTCCTCACGCACTCCGGGCCCGTCCTCGGGCCGCCGACCCTCGGAGGTCCTCACGCCTGCGCCTCCCCGCGGTCGCCCGAGGGGTCCGCCCCCTCCTGCTCGGCGTGCGTCTGCGCGGACCGCTGCTCCTCCAGTCCCGCCTGCGACTCCCGCGCCTCGAGGCGGTCCGCCTCCAGCAGCTCGTGCACGGAGTTCATCAGCGTCTCCACGTCCACGACACCCTCGTACGCGCCGCGCCGCCCGGTCACCGCGACGCGGCCCGTGTTGTCCGTGAGGACCGCCTCCAGCGCGTCCCGCAGGGTCGCGTCCCGGGTCACCGTGTCGTGCACCAGGACGCCCGCGCGGGCCAGCGAACCCTGGGCGCGCACGATGTCGCCGCGCCGCAGCCACTTGTAGGGGCGGCCCCGCTTGTCCAGCACCAGCACCTCGTCCGTGCCGGCGGAGCGCAGCCGGGCGGAGATCTCCTCCAGCGGGTCGTCGACGCCCACCGTCGGGTAGTCGGTGATCGTCACGTCCCCGACCCGGGTGAGGTTGAGTCGCTTCAGCGCCGCGCCCGCGCCGACGAAGCCGGACACGAAGTCGTCGGCGGGGTTGGTGAGGATCGCCTCCGGGGTGTCGAACTGCGCGATGTGGGACTGCTCGCGCAGCACCGCGATCCGGTCGCCGATCTTGATGGCCTCGTCGAAGTCGTGGGTGACGAACACGATCGTCTTGTGCAGTTCCCGCTGGAGCCGGATCAGCTCGTCCTGGAGATGGTCCCGGGTGATCGGGTCGACCGCGCCGAACGGCTCGTCCATCAGCAGCACCGGCGGGTCCGCCGCCAGCGCCCGCGCCACGCCCACCCGCTGCTGCTGGCCGCCGGAGAGCTGGCGCGGATAGCGGTCACGGAACTCGCCGGGGTCCAGGCCGACCAGGTCCAGCATCTCCTCCACCCGGTCCCGCACCCGCCCGGACGGCCAGCGCAGCATCTTCGGCACCAGGGCGATGTTCTGCGCGACGGTCATGTGCGGGAACAGCCCGCTCGCCTGGATCGCGTAGCCGATGGTGCGGCGCAGCTTCACCGGGTCCATGTCGGTGACGTCCTCGCCGCCGATGCGGATCCGGCCGCCGGTCGGCTCGATCAGCCGGTTGATCATCTTCAGGGTGGTGGACTTCCCGCACCCGGAGGGGCCGACGAGGACCACCGTCTCGCCCGCCCCGATCTCCATGGTGACGTTGTCGACGGCGGGCCGGCCGCTGCCCGGGTAGCGCTTGGTGAGGCCCTCCAGCTCGATGGCCGCCCCGGACGACGGGGGAGCGGCCTCGGTCGTCTCCGGCTCAGGCACGGATCCCCCTGGAGATGGTCAGCCGTCCGATCAGGACGTACGCGGCGTCGAACAGCAGGGCGAGGACGACGATCCCGAGGGTGCCCGCGAGCACCTGGTTCAGGGCGTTCTTGCTGCCCAGGGAGGCGATCCCGCGGAAGATCAGGTTGCCCAGGCCGGGTCCGGAGGCGAAGGCGGCGATGGCCGCGATGCCCATCAGCATCTGCGTGGAGACGCGGATGCCGGTGAGGATCGGCGGCCACGCCAGCGGCAGTTCCACCCGCACCAGCCGGGACAGCCGGGACATGCCGATGCCCGTGGCCGCGTCGACCAGCGACGGATCGACCCCGCGCAGACCGACGATCGCGTTCCGGACGATGGGCAGCAGCCCGTACAGGGTCAGCGCGATCACGGTCGGCGGCACGCCCAGCCCCACGATCGGGATGAGCAGGCCGATCATGGCGAGCGCCGGGACGGTCAGCAGGGTCGCCGTGACGGTGGTGGCGAGGCTGCCCGCCCACTCGCTGCGGTAGGTGACGATCCCGATGAGCACACCGAGGGCGGTGGCCACCACCATGCACTGGAAGACGACGCTGGCGTGCTGGTAGGCGTCGACGAGCAGTTGCTGGTGCCGGCTCTCCAGGTACTCCCAGAAGTTCACATCCGCTCACCCCCAGCTCGGCCAGGTCCGGTCACTCGCCGAGCGCGGCCTGCTCCACCAGCGGGATGATCCGCAGCGGAACGGGGTTCTCCATGACGATCGCCGTGGACGCCCGGACGATGCCATCAAAACCGACGACGCGGTCGATCACCCGCTGAAGATCGGCGTTCGAGCGAGCCACGAGCCGGCACAGCATGTCCCCCGTCCCGGTGGTGGTGTGCAGCTCCAGGACCTCCGGCACGGTCGCCAAGTGGGCCCGTACGTCCGCGCCTTGACCCTGTCTGATCTGCAGGGTGGCGAACGCGGTGACCGGGTAGCCGAGGGCCGCGGGATCCACCTGGGGGCCGAATCCGCGGATGACTCCGTTCGACTGAAGACGGTCCAGGCGGGCCTGCACGGTCCCGCGCGCCACCCCGAGCCGGCGGGACATCTCCAGCACCCCGATCCGCGGCTCACGCGCCAGCAGCAGGATGATCCGCCCGTCCAGATGATCGATCGCCATACCGCTCTCCCCAGTGGTCATCCTGTACAGAAAGCCCGCCGCTACGGGCGTTCCGCTGGGCAGGTTGCCCAGTGAACGGCCGAACTATTGCGCACCTTGCAGGGCTGTTCCACCCTGCCCCTATGACGCAGACCACACACACCGCTCCCGACACCGCACGGCAGGCAGACCCCTTCCCGGTCAAGGGAATGGACGCGGTCGTCTTCGCCGTGGGCAACGCCAAGCAGGCGGCGCACTACTACTCCACCGCCTTCGGCATGCAGCTCGTCGCCTACTCCGGACCGGAGAACGGCAGCCGCGAGACCGCCTCCTACGTGCTGGAGAGCGGCTCGGCCCGCTTCGTGTTCACCTCGGTGATCAAGCGGTCCACCGAGTGGGGCGCCTTCCTCGAGGACCACGTGGCCGCGCACGGCGACGGCGTGATCGACCTCGCCATCGAGGTGCCGGACGCGCGCGCGGCGTACGAGTACGCCATCGAGCACGGCGCCACCTCCGTCGCCGAGCCGTACGAGCTGAAGGACGAGCACGGCACCGTGGTGCTGGCCGCCATCGCCACCTACGGCCAGACCCGCCACACCCTGGTCGAGCGCGGCGGCTACGACGGCCCCTACCTGCCCGGCTACGTCTCCGCCGACCCGATCGTCGAGCCCCCGGCCAAGCGGTCCTTCCAGGCCGTCGACCACTGCGTCGGCAACGTCGAGCTCGGCCGGATGAACGAGTGGGTCGAGTTCTACAACAAGGTCATGGGCTTCACGAACATGAAGGAGTTCGTGGGCGACGACATCGCGACCGAGTACAGCGCGCTGATGTCGAAGGTCGTGGCCGACGGCACGCTCAAGGTCAAGTTCCCGATCAACGAGCCCGCCGTCGCCAAGAAGAAGTCCCAGATCGACGAGTACCTGGAGTTCTACGGCGGCGCCGGCGTCCAGCACATCGCGCTGAACACCAACGACATCGTGCACACCGTCCGCCAGATGCGCGCCGCCGGCGTGCAGTTCCTGGACACCCCGGACTCGTACTACGACACCCTCGGCGAGTGGGCGGGCGAGACCCGCGTGCCGGTGGAGACGCTGCGCGAGCTGAAGATCCTCGTCGACCGCGACGAGGACGGCTACCTGCTGCAGATCTTCACCAAGCCGGTCCAGGACCGTCCGACCGTCTTCTTCGAGATGATCGAGCGCCACGGCTCCATGGGCTTCGGCAAGGGCAACTTCAAGGCCCTGTTCGAGGCGATCGAGCGGGAGCAGGCCAAGCGCGGCAACCTGTAGGCGCCGCGCGCCCTCAGGAGGACTCGGGGCCCGCCTGGACGGACGGCTCACCCAGGCGGGCCAGCGCCTCCTTCGCGCGGGGCGCGTGCAGCGGCGAGAACCACGGGTTGATCCGCAGCGCCTCCGTCAGATGGCGGCGCGCGGCCCCGTACCGCTCCAGCGAGTGCTCGATCATCCCCCGGTGGTAGGCGAACAGCGCGCTGCGCACGCCCCCGCCCTCGGTGCCCTCCGTGGCCCGCACCGCGAACGGCAGCGCCTCCTCGTTCTCCCCGGCCCGGTGCAGCGCCCAGCCCAGCGCGTCCGCGACCTCCGTCGACGGCTGCCGCCTCCACTCCGCCCGCAGCCGCCGCACCGCCGCCTCCGGATCCCCGTGGTCGGCCTCGAAGCGGCCCAGCACCAGCTCCTCGTCCGCTCCGTGCGCGGCGGCCAGCCGGACCCGCTCCCGCAGCAGCGCGTACTGAGCCCCGGCGGCCGGCCGCATCCCCAGCGACTCGTACAGCTCGCCCAGCTCCAGCGCGTACTCCGGCCGCGGATGCCTCGCCAGCGCCGTGCGGTACGCGCTCAGCGCCTCCTTGGTGCGGCCCAGCGCGGCCAGCGCCCTGCCCTGCCCGGCGTACGCCGCCCGCTGGTCGGGGTCGGTGCGCACCGCCTCCTGGAAGTGGCGCAGCGCGTCCTCCCGGTCGCCGCGCTCCCAGGCGAGCTGTCCGGCCCGCTCCCGATAGGCCGCGCGCTCGGCGGGCTCCCCGGCGGCCGACGCGGCGTCCGCGAGCTTCGCCGCCGCGTCCTCCCGCCAGCCCCGGTCCCGGTACACGGCCGCCGCCCGCGCCATCACCGCGGGACCCGAGCGCAGCTTCCCGAGCTTCTCCAGCAGCCGGTCGGCCTCCTCGTCGTCGCCGAGCCCGGCGGACGCCTCGATCAGCGGCGGGTACGTCGTCCACCGGCCGGGGTCCAGTTTCCGTGCCGCCTCGCCCCAGGCGCGGGCGCTCGCGTAGTCGCGGCGGGCGTTCGCCAGCACGGCCATCGTCCGCAGCGCCGGCACGTCGTCCTTCCGTACCTCCAGCGCGGTGCGCAGGGCCTTCTCGGCGCGCGGCCAGTAGCGCGGGTCGGCCAGCCGCAGCCCCTGCTCCACCCGGGCGGCGCCCAGTTCGGCCCAGGCACGCGCGTCACGGGGGTGGGTGCGCAGATGCCGCTCGCGTTCGGCGGCCAGCGCCTCCAGGTCGCCCAGGGAGGCCGGGACGCCGCTGGTCACGGCGACCAGGGCGCGCTCCTGCGGGGTGGGCGCCGGGGGCGGCTCGGGTCCGTCCCACGGCAGCGTCACCAGCACCCCGCCCAGCACGGCGGCCCCGGCGGCCGAGGCGATCAGCGCGCGGCGGAGCCCCCGTCGGTGCGCACGAGGCTTGTCGTCCATGGCGCACACTGTGCGTCACACACCGCCTCCATATGATCATCACACTCCGCTGGAACCCGGCCGCTTCCACGGGGTTCACACCGATGGCCCCGGGTGCGACGCTGTGATCATGAGCCGTATCGAAGCGCGACGCGATGAAGACACGGTGGCGGCCGGCCCCCTCGTCGACCGGCTGCTCGGCGGCCTGCCCGCGGAGGCCGTCCTCACCGACCCGGACGTCACTGCCTCCTACGCCAACGACATGGCGAGCTTCTGCCCGGCCGGCAGCCCCGCCGTGGTGGTGCTGCCCCGCACGGTCGAGCAGGTGCAGCACGTGATGCGCACCGCCACCGAGCTGCGCGTGCCGGTCGTCCCGCAGGGCGCCCGCACCGGCCTGTCGGGGGCGGCCAACGCCACCGACGGCTGCATCGTGCTCTCGCTGACCAGGATGGACCGCATCCTGGAGATCGACCCGGTCAACCGGATCGCGGTCGTCGAACCGGGCGTGATCAACGCCGCCCTCTCCCGCGCCGTCGCCGAGCACGGCCTCGCCTACCCGCCGGACCCGTCCAGCTGGGAGATGTGCACCATCGGCGGCAACATCGGCACCGCCTCGGGCGGCCTGTGCTGCGTGAAGTACGGCGTCACCGCCGAGTACGTCCTCGGCCTGGACGTCGTCCTCGCCGACGGGCGGCTGCTCACCACCGGCCGCCGCACCGTCAAGGGCGTCGCCGGCTACGACCTGACCCGGCTGTTCGTCGGCTCCGAGGGGTCCCTCGGCATCGTCGTCCGCGCCGTCCTCGCGCTGCGGCCCAAGCCGCCGGAGCAGCTGGTGCTGGCCGCCGAGTTCGCCTCCGGCGCCGCCGCGAGCGACGCGGTGTGCCGCATCATGGCCGGCGGCCATGTCCCCTCCCTCCTCGAACTGATGGACCGCACCACCGTCAAGGCGGTCAACGACATGGCCCGCATGGGCCTGCCGGAGTCCACCGAGGCGCTGCTGCTGGCCGCGTTCGACACCACCGACCCCGCCGCCGACCTCGCCGCCGTCGGCGCGCTGTGCGAGGAGGCCGGCGCCACCCAGGTCGTCCCCGCCGAGGACGCCGCCGAGTCGGAGATGCTGCTCCAGGCCCGCCGGATGTCCCTGGTCGCGCTGGAGGCCGTCAAGGGCACCACGATGATCGACGACGTGTGCGTGCCCCGCTCCCGGCTCGGCGAGCTGATCGAGGGCGTCGAGCGGATCTCCGAGAAGCACGGCCTGACCATCGGCGTCGTCGCCCACGCCGGCGACGGCAACACCCACCCGACCGTCTGCTTCGACGCCTCCGACCCGGACGAGTCCCGGCGGGCCCGCGAGTCCTTCGACGAGATCATGGCGCTCGGCCTGGAACTCGGCGGCACCATCACCGGCGAGCACGGCGTCGGCGTGCTGAAGAAGGAGTGGCTGGCGCGGGAGGCGGGCCCCGTCTCCATGGAGATGCAGCGGGCCGTGAAGCTCGCCTTCGATCCGCTGAGCATTCTGAACCCCGGCAAGCTCTTCTGACCGAAGAGATGCCCGCCTTCGATCCGCTGAGCATTCTGAACCCCGGCAAGCTCTTCTGACCGAAGAGATGCCCGAAAGGGGTGGGGTCCGGCCGGACGGGACGTCCGGGCCCCGCCCGTCTGATAGATGTGGTGGCCCCCGAACCCATCCCTCGAGCAGATACGGGACGACGGACATGAGCGCCCCAACCCCGGCACCCGGAGACGACAGGCCCCGCGAGGGGTACTACCCGGACCCCTCCATTCCCGGCTACGTCCGGTACTGGAACGGCGCCTCCTGGGTGCCGGGCACCAGCCGTCCGGCACCCGCCGACGGAGAGCCGCTCGCCCCGCCGCCCGGCGCCGCCCCGGCCGCGTCCTCCGGCGCCGCCCCGGCCGTGCCGTCCGTGGAGGAGACCGGCCCGCACTTCTTCGACGAGGACCCGGACGACGCGCCCGCCCCGGCGGACGGCTCCCCGGCGTCCCCGGCCGACGCCCAGCACGGCAGCCGGCCCGAGCCCGCCTCCGCCTGGGGCGCCGACCGCTCCCGCCAGACCGGCTTCGGCGGCGACCAGGACCGCAAGGTCTCCTGGGGGGCCGCGGGCGCCGACCCCCGCGTCCCGCACACCCCGGACGCCTCGGCGCCGGCGGCCGCCTCCTCGGAGGCCCCACGGGCGGACGGGACGTTCGTGTTCCGCAGGCCCACGGCCGGCTCCGCGCAGCCGCCGGCCGCGTCAGGCGCCGCGTCCCCCGACGAGGGCACCATGACCTTCCGCGCGGTCTCCCCGCGCACCGGGGAGACCAACGCGCCCGGACGGCCCGGTTTCGCCGCCGGGAAGGCCGCGGCCGAGCGCGCCGCCGCCGCGCCGGCGTCCGCGCCCGCCGCCCCGCCGTCGGGCCCGCAGCAGGCCACCGCGCCGGGCGTGCCCCCGCAGACCACAGGACCCGCCTCGGCCCCGGCCGCCCCCGTTCGGGCGACTCCGGCCGCGGCCCCCGCCGCCTCCGCCCCGCTGACCTCCGGCCCCGGGGGCGGGCAGCCCTCCTGGCCGCAGCAGGTGCACCGGCTCGCGGGCGCCTCCCCGGAGCCGCAGGTCGCGCCCTGGAAGCCGCCGGTCGACGACGTGTTCCAGGCCGCCGCCCGCCGCCAGGCCTCCGCCCGCCCCGCCACACTGGGCCGGCGGCTGGCCGCCCGGCTGATCGACACGGCCGTCATCGGCGCCGTCACCGCCGCGGCCGCCGTGCCGCTCGGCATGAAGGCCCTGGACCACATCGACGCGAAGATCGAGGCGGCCAGACTGTCCGGACGGACCGTCACGGTGTGGCTGCTCGACGGCACCACCTCCGTCCACCTCGGCGTCGTCCTCGCCGTCCTGCTGCTCGGCGGGGTGCTCCTCGAGGTGCTGCCCACCGTCAAGTGGGGCCGCACGCTGGGCAAGAGGCTCATGGGCATCGAGGTGCGGGACATCGAGGCGCACGAGGCCCCCGAGTTCGGCGCGGCGCTGCGGCGCTGGCTGGTCTACAGCGTGCCCGGGCTGCTCGTGATCGGGGTGGTCGGCGTGCTGTGGTGCCTGTTCGACAAGCCCTGGCGCCAGTGCTGGCACGACAAGGCCGCGCACACCTTCGTCGCCGCCGCCTGACATGGGCGCCCGTGCGAGCCGCCTGACGGCGTGTAGGCCCGGCGGGCGGCGCCGGTACTCCGGACGGCGGCCCGCCGGATGCGGGGCCGCGGGGTTCGGGATCGGATCGGGGGCATGACCACCGAACCGCCCCCCGGCCCCGGTCAGCAGCCGCCGGACGAGGACCCGTTCCGGAAGCAGCCGCCGCCGGACGACGACCCGTTCAGGAAACAGCCCCCGCCGGGCGGCCCCGGCCCCGGCTCCCCGTACGACACCCCGGGCTCCACGCCCCCGCCCGGCCAGGGCGGCGGCCACCCCTACGAGGGCGGCGGCGCCTCGGGCCCCTACGGCGGCGGAGGAGCGGGCGGCCCCTACGGCGGGAGCGGCGGCCCGTACGGAGGCGGACCCGGTGGCCCGTACGGCGGCGGCCCGGGCGGCGGTCCCTACGGGGGCGGCGGGCCCGGCGACCCGCTGGCCGGGATGCCCCCGCTCGCCGACAGCGGCCGGCGCACTCTCGCCCGCATCATCGACATGATCCTCGTCGGCATCGTCGTCTGGCTGCTCACCTGGCCCGTCGGGGTCAGCGAGTACAACTTCGACGGCGACGACGTGAACGTCGGCAGCGGCTTCGCCCAGTCGGTCATCGCCGCCGCCCTGTACATCGCGTACGACACCTTCATGGCCGTCCGCTACGGCCGCACCCTCGGCAAGAAGTGGCTGGGCATGCGGGTGGCGAACCTCGCCGACGGCTCCAACCCCTCCGTGCAGACCGCGCTGATCCGCGCGGCCGTGCTGTGGCTGCCGTTCGCCTTCTGCTGCGCCTGCGTGTGGACCGCGATCTCGGGCGGCTGGAGCTACTTCGACCGGCCGTACAAGCAGGGTCTGCACGACAAGGCGGCCAGAACCGTCGTGGTCACGGCCCAGTGACCCCGGGCCGTCGCACCACCGGCGGCGCGCCAGAGGGCCGTCGTCCCGCTCCCGGCCACGCGGCCGGAAATCGCCTTACGCGGGGCGGGCGGTGCGTCAGGACGCCGCCCGCTCGTGGACCGGTTCGCGGACCCGCTCGCGGGACGGGGACGGCACCGTGGCCCGCACCGGGAGCGGCGTCGCGGGCGGGACCGCGGCGGGACGGCGGGACGTGGGGCCCGGTACGCGCACGGCCACCACGAGTCCCAGGGCGAGCGCCACGACGGCGACCACCGCGACGCCCGCGCCGGAACTCGTTCCGGACAGCAGCAGCAAGGCGAGGGTCGACAGGATCACGGCGCACGAGCCGTAGGCGAACTGAGCGACAGTCGGACGGGGCATGGCCATCGTGTCCTCGGAAGTCGGGGGCTGTCGGCCTGGCTTTCCACCGGCTCAAGGGCGTTCCGCCAAGCGACTCTAACCGCGAGCGTGCCCGAGGGGAACGAACAGTAAGCGTGACGTGACCTACAGGGCCGGTGCACAGGGGGCGCACGGATTCATGGCGCCCCACACGGGGCCCGGCGGACGCGCCCGCCGGGGTTTCGCACGGAACTGTCCGCAATGCGAACCACCGATCCGCATAACGCGTTTGATCTGTTCAAGTCAAGGTCTGTTTTTTCTGACGAACCTCTAGTCAAATGACGTCACTTGACTACACGCGTTGATCACGTGCGCGCGGGACCTTCCATAGACGGAACCTCCTTCGGCCGCGCGCAGGCACGCGGGAGGGGATCTCAAGTGACCAGTAGACCCTGGACGTTCAGAGCGGCCGCGATAGGCGTGGCCCTTGCGGCGGCCACCGCCACCTGCTCTGCGTTCACCGTGGCGCAGGCGGACTCGGCCGACCCGGCCGACCGTCCCGGCGCCGTGGACCGGCACGACCCGGCGTCGAACAACCACGTCGACCACGACCTCGAGGGCCCGCTCTCCAAGACGCAGGCGGCCCAGCGCGAGGAGGCGCTCAACCAGGTGCTCTCCGGCAGGACGTCGGTCAAGAACCGTGACGGTTCGAAGGTCGTCCAGCTGAAGGGCAAGAAGGGCGACAGCAAGTACGTCGAGCTCGGCCGGGAGAAGACCGACAAGATCTTCACCATCCTGGTGGAGTTCGGCGACAAGATCGACAGCCGCTACGGCGGCACCCCGGGCCCCCTGCACAACCAGATCGCCGAGCCGGACCGCAAGGTCGACAACTCCACGGCCTGGCAGGAGGACTACGACCAGCAGCACTTCGAGGAGCTGTACTTCGGTTCCGGCAAGGGCGTCGACTCGGTCAAGACCTACTACGAGAAGCAGTCCTCGGGCCGCTACTCGGTCGACGGCGAGGTCTCCGACTGGGTCAAGGTGCCGTACAACGAGGCCCGTTACGGCTCCAACAAGTGCGTGCCCGACAACTGCGCCTGGTACGCGGTGCAGGACGGCGTCACCGCCTGGACCGAGCAGCAGAAGGCCGCCGGCCGGACCGACGCCCAGATCAAGGCGCAGCTCTCCCAGTACGACCTGTGGGACCGCTACGACTTCGACGGCGACGGCGACTTCAACGAGCCCGACGGTTACATCGACCACTTCCAGATCGTGCACGCCGGTGAGGACGAGTCCGCCGGCGGCGGCGCCCAGGGCGAGGACGCCATCTGGGCCCACCGCTGGTACGCCTTCGGCACCGACGCCGGCGCCACCGGCCCCGAGAACAACAAGCTCGGCGGCACGCAGATCGGCAACACCGGTATCTGGGTCGGCGACTACACCATCCAGCCGGAGAACGGCGGACTCGGCGTCTTCGCCCACGAGTACGGCCACGACCTCGGCCTGCCGGACCTCTACGACACCCAGGGCGGCGAGAACGCCACCGGCTTCTGGACGCTGATGTCGTCCGGTTCCTGGCTGGGCACGGGCAAGAACGAGATCGGCGACCTCCCCGGCGACATGACCGCCTGGGACAAGCTGCAGCTCGGCTGGCTGAACTACGACGTCGCCAAGGCCGGGGTCAACTCCTGGCACAAGCTGGGCGTCGCCGAGTACAACACCAAGCACAAGCAGGCGCTGGTCGTCGAGCTCCCGAAGAAGGCCGTCACCACGGAGATCGTGGAGCCGGCCGAGGGCCAGACCCAGTGGTGGAGCGGCAGCGGTGACGACCTGCGGAACACGCTCACCCGCAGCGTCGACCTCACCGGCAGGTCGTCGGCCGCGCTGTCCCTGGACGGCTGGTACGAGATCGAGTCCGACTACGACTTCCTCTACACCGAGGTGTCCACCGACGGCGGCGCCAACTGGACCGCCCTGGACGGCACGGTGGACGGTCAGCCGATCCCGCGGGACGGCAGCGACAAGCCGGCCCTGCACGGCACGGTCGACGGCTTCAAGAAGCTCGTGTACCCGCTGGACGCCTACGCGGGCCAGAAGATCGACCTGCGCTTCCGCTACCAGACCGACGGCGGCGTCGCCCTGAAGGGCTTCACGGCCGACTCGATCACGGTGACGGCGGACGGCACCGCGCTCTTCACGGACAACGCCGAGACGGCCGACGCGGCCTGGACGGCGAAGGGCTTCTCCCGCATCGGCGCGTCGTTCACCAACGACTACGAGCAGTACTACATCGCCGAGAACCGGCAGTACGTCTCGTACGACAAGACCCTGAAGGTCGGCCCGTACAACTTCGGCTTCGCGAACAGCCGTCCGGACTGGGTCGAGCACTACGCGTACCAGAACGGCCTGCTGATCTGGAAGTGGGACACCTCCCAGCTGGACAACAACACCAGCGTGCACCCGGGCAAGGGTCTGATCCTCCCGATCGACTCCCACCCGACCGCGCTGAAGTGGTCCGACGGCACCCTGATGCGCAACCGCATCCAGACCTACGACGCCACGTTCAGCAAGTTCCGCACCGACGCGATCACGCTGCACAAGGCGGACGTCGCGAAGTACATCCCGGGCTCCAAGGGTGTCGCGGTCTTCAACGACCGCACCAGCACCTACTGGGACCCGGCGAACCCGACCGGCAGCGTCCAGGTCACTGACACCAACACCAAGATCAAGATCACCAAGGAGGCGAAGGACGGCTCCACGATCGAGCTCGAGGTGGGCCCTGCGGGCCGGTAAATAGCGTTCTCGCAGGTCAGAGCGTGATCGGCGGTGACCCCCTGGCGGGTCACCGCCGATCCGTGTTTAGGTGCCTCCTGTGGCTCTCTTATTGACACCTGTTGACACGGGGGTATGACCGCATGGCCGCAGGAGGCTTCTGCAAGCTGCCGAACGGCACGGTGGTGGTGGCGATGAACCTGCCCAGCCCCGCCGCCGACGCCCCGGCCGGGGTACGGGTGCTGGTCCACGCCCAGAACCGGGCGCGCGCCCTGACCAGGCTGCGCAACCTGGGTCTGCGCTCGGTCTACCTGCGCGGGAACACCGCGCCGCCCACGCCCGACGAGATCACGGCGGTGCTGCACCATCCCGACGGCCTGATATGGCGCACGGCGCCCGCCGGGGGAGTGCTCGCGGTGGAGCTGTGGCACCCGATCCGGGCGCTGATCAGACGCCCGGCCGCCTCCGCCTGACCCGGCTCACCGCACGACCGGCTTGCCGGTCAGCTCCACGCCCGCCTCGCGCATCTCCTCCAGCGCCCGCTCGGTGGTCTCCCGGGAGACGCCCGCGGTGAGGTCGAGCAGCACCTGGGTGCGGAAGCCCTCCCGCACCGCGTCCAGCGCGGTGGCCCGTACGCAGTGGTCGCTGGCGATGCCCACGACGTCGACCTCGTCGATCCCCCGCTCCCGCAGCCACTCGGCGAGCGGTGTGCCGTTCTCGTCGGCGCCCTCGAAGCCGCTGTAGGCCGCCGCGTACTTCCCCTTGTCGAAGACGGCGTCGACCGCCCCGGAGGTCACGGCGGGCGCGAAGTTCGGGTGGAAGCCGACGCCCTCGGTGCCGGCGACGCAGTGGGCGGGCCAGGACTGCTTGAAGTCGGGGTGGTCGGAGAAGTGGTCGCCGGGGTCCACGTGGTGGTCCCGGGTGGCGACCACGTGCCGGTACCCGGCCGGGGCCTGGCCGATCAGCTCGGTCACGGCGGCGGCCACGTCGGCGCCGCCGGCGACGGCGAGGCTGCCCCCCTCGCAGAAGTCGTTCTGCACGTCTACGACGATCAGTGCGCGGCGCATGGTCGGTGTCCTTCGGCTCTGGGCGGACGGATGGATTCGGCGGGACCGGGCGGGCGCACCTCGGGCCCCGGGACGGAGCGGACGCGGACGGGGGGCTCGCGCCTTCGGCTTGCTCTTAGCTACCCGACGGCACGTGCACGTACTCCGTCGGAAGGACGGGTTCCCCGCGGGAGAGCTGTGTCGCGGACAGCGGGAGACCGGCCCGGGCGGCCGCGTGCCGGTCGCGGACCACGTCCAGCGGCTCCCGGGCGACCACCTCGCCGCCCCGCACCAGCGGCACCAGCAGCTCCCGGCCGGCCAGCTCGGCCGGGACCTCGCCGGTGCCGATCACCTCGGCCTCGGCGACGCCGTCCGCGTCCAGCCGCCGCGCGGCCCACTTGCGGCCGCCGATCGACGTCTTCCCGCCGGTGGACCTCTTCGCCACGGGCACCAACGGCGCCCCCGGGTCCGCGGACTCGGCGCGCGCGACCAGCTTGTAGACCATCGAGCAGGTCGGGTGCCCCGAGCCGGTCACCAGCTGCGTGCCCACCCCGTACGCGTCCACCGGCGCCGCGGCCAGCGAGGCGATGGCGTACTCGTCCAGGTCCGAGGTCACCACGATCTTCGTGTCCCTCGCGCCCAGCTCGTCGAGCTGCTGCCGCACCCGGTGCGCCACCAGCAGCAGGTCGCCGGAGTCGATGCGCACCGCGCCCAGCTCCGGCCCGGCCACCTCGACGGCCGCGCGGACCGCCTCGGCCACGTCGTAGGTGTCCACCAGCAGCGTGGTGCCCGCGCCGAGGGAGTCCACCTGGGCGCGGAAGGCGTCCCGCTCGGTGTCGTGCAGCAGGGTGAAGGCGTGGGCGGAGGTGCCGACCGTGGGGATGTTGTAGCGGAAGCCGGCCGCCAGGTCGGAGGTGGAGGAGAAGCCGCCGATGTAGGCGGCGCGGGAGGCGGCGACGGCGGCCAGCTCGTGGGTGCGCCGGGCGCCCATCTCGATCAGCGCCCGCCCCTGCGCGGCGGACGACATCCGGGAGGCCGCGGCGGCGATGGCCGAGTCGTGGTTGAGGATCGACAGGATCACCGTCTCCAGCAGCACGCACTCGGCGAAGCTGCCCTCCACCCGCATGACGGGCGAGCCGGGGAAGTAGACCTCGCCCTCCGGGTAGCCCCAGATGTCCCCGGAGAAGCGGTAGCCGGCCAGCCAGTCGAGGGTCTCCTCGTCGACGAGGGCCTTCTCCCGCAGGAAGCGCAGCACGCCCTCGTCGAAGCGGAAGTTCTCCACCGCGTCGAGCACCCGCCCGGTGCCCGCGACGACGCCGTAACGGCGGCCGTGCGGCAGCCGCCGGGTGAAGACCTCGAACACGCTGTGCCGCCCGGCCGTGCCGGCCTTCAGCGCCGCCTGCAGCATCGTCAGTTCGTACTGGTCGGTGAAGAGCGCCGTGGACGGAACATTCACCGGCAACCCAAGGTCCGCTGTGTCCATGGCGAGAATGGTACCCCCATTTCGTCACTCTGACGATTTGGGTGCGCGGGTGGTCGCGGGGCGGGCCGGTTTGTGCGACCACCCCCCTCCGGTGGCAGCATGGGCAGTGTGACGTCACCCGCACCCCTGGAGATCGAACGCACCGAGTCGGCGGAGGAGGTCTTCGCCGTACCCGAGCCTGACGTCCCGTGGGTCACGATCGTCCACAACGACCCGGTCAACCTCATGAGCTACGTGACGTACGTCTTCCAGACGTACTTCGGCTACTCCAAGGACAAGGCCACCAAGCTCATGCTCGACGTCCACCACAAGGGCCGGGCCGTCGTCTCCAGCGGCACCCGCGAGGAGATGGAGCGCGACGTCCAGGCCATGCACGGCTACGGCCTGTGGGCGACCCTCCAGCACGACCGGAAATAAAGCCGGACATGACCGCACCGGACGTGGCCCGCCCCCGCCCGCAGGACCGGAAGCAGCGAATCGCCCTTATGCCAGGACACTTCGAACCGCTCCCCGGCGGCGGCGCGGCCGTCGCCCTCGACGACGTCGAGATCTCCATCATCCGCTCGCTCGCCGTGCAGCTGATGGAGATCATCGGCCCCGGCCCGGCCGAGGAGTCCGGCGGCGACCCGCTCGCGGAGCTCTTCGCCGACGGCCCCAGCGAGCCGCCCTCCGACCCGGTGCTGCGCCGCCTCTTCCCCGACGCCTACGTCGACCCCGAGGGCGCCGAGCGGCCCGAGGAGGCCGAGGAGCAGCGGGCGCACTCCGCCGAGTTCCGCCGCTACACCGAGAACGACCTGCGGGCCGGCAAGCGGGAGAACGCGCTGGCGGTGATCCGCTCCCTGGACGGGCTGCGGGCGGCGGCGGCCGGCGAGGGCGAGGCGGTCCTCAAGCTGACGCCCGAGGAGTCCCTGCGCTGGCTCGGCGCGCTGAACGACCTGCGCCTGGCGATCGGCGCCCGGCTGGAGATCACCGACGAGGACGACAGCGACGTGCTGTTCCACCTCCCGGACGAGGACCCGCGCAAGCCGATGGTGATGGCCTACCTCTGGCTGGGCGGCCTCCAGGAGACGCTCGTCTCGACGCTGATGCCGTGAGCCTGCCGCTCATGCCGTGAGCCTGCCGCCGCATGCCGCCCGCGCCGGGCGGCATGCCGGACATGCGGTCTGAATGTCCGGAAAAGTCCACGGAAGTGTTCGCTCAGAGGACACTCAAATCCGGATAACGATCGCGTCAAATGACCGCCATCTATGGGCTCTTCAGGTGCCTTTTGCCCGCTTCTTCCTGTGATGCGCGCCACAGCGACCCCGTGTGATCAGTATGGCGGCCGTGATAGACCTTCACGACCGCCCGGCGAACGCCACCCGAACGTTCGGCCGGGTGCGCCACCGAGCCGGTCACCGCCGGCCAGGCACGAGCGGGCCCCCGCGCCCGCTCAGCTCCATCAGTCCGGGGGGATCGAGACCCGATCCGAGGCCGACGGACGGCCCGGGTCGGCATGGAGAAAGGCGCACGACACATGACCTCTGAGAAGGTCACCGAAGCCCCCGAAGAGGGGTACGAGCGCGGACTCGGCAGCCGCCAGGTCCAGATGATCGCCATCGGCGGCGCCATCGGCGTCGGCCTCTTCATGGGCGCCGGGGCGAACATCGCCAAGGCCGGTCCCAGCATCATCCTCATGTACGCCCTCGCGGGCGTGGTCATCTTCTTCATCATGCGGGCCCTGGGAGAGCTCCTCCTCTACCGGCCCGTCTCCGGCTCCTTCGCCGAGTACGCCCGCGAGTTCCTCGGCCCGTTCTTCGGCTTCGTCACCGGCTGGACGTACTGGCTGATGTGGGTGGTCACCGGCATGGCCGAGCTGACCGCCGCCGCCATCTACATCCACTTCTGGTTCCCCGAGATCCCGCAGTGGGTCAGCGCCCTGGTCTTCCTCGTCGTGCTGTTCGGCGTGAACCTGATCTCCGTCAAGATCTTCGGCGAGGTCGAGTTCTGGTTCTCGATGATCAAGGTCACCGCCATCATCGGCATGATCGTCATCGGCCTGGGCGTGCTCACCCTCGGCTTCTCCGACGCCGGTGACACCGCCACCGTCTCCAACCTCTGGTCGCACGACGGGTTCTTCCCCAACGGCATCGGCTCCAGCCTGATGACCCTCCAGGGCGTCATGTTCGCCTACCTCGCCGTCGAGCTCGTCGGCGTCACCGCGGGCGAGTCCGAGAACCCCGAGAAGACCCTGCCCAAGGCCATCAACACCCTGCCCTGGCGCATCATCGTCTTCTACGTCGGCGCCCTGCTGGTGATCCTCTCCGTCGTGAAGTGGACCGAGTTCTCCGCCGGCGAGAGCCCCTTCGTGCACGCCTTCGGCAAGATCGGCATCCCGCTCGCCGCGGGCATCGTCAACTTCGTCGTGCTCACCGCGGCCCTGTCCTCCTGCAACTCCGGCATGTACTCCACCGGCCGGATGCTGCGCGGCCTCGCCGCCAACAACGAGGCCCCGCAGGCCTTCGCCCGGCTCAACGCCCGCAAGACGCCCGCGGTCGGCATCACCGTCTCCGTGGCGCTCATGGGCATCGGTGTGATCCTCAACTACGTCGTCCCGGAGAAGGCGTTCGCCTACGTCACCTCCGTCGCCACCGCGGCCGGCATCTGGACCTGGATGATGATCCTCGTCAGCCACATCCGGTACCGCCGCGCCGTCGAGGCCGGACGGCTGCGCGCCTCGTCCTTCCCCGCCCCCGGCGGCGCCCTGTTCAGCTGGGTCGCCCTGGCCTTCCTGATCGGCGTCACCGGCATGATCGCGGCGGACGCGGACGCCCGTGTCTGTCTCTACGTCGCCGCCGGCTGGGCCGTCGCCCTGGGCGTCGGCTGGACCGTGCTCAAGAAGGGCAACCCGGCGATCGCGGACCGCGACGAGGACCGGTTCGAGAAGGTCGGCTGACCACCCCGAAGGACGCCGGCGCACGGGGAGCACTCGTGGGGTTCCCCGCCGCCGTCCGCTCAAGGCGTCCGGCATACGGGCCGTTCCGTACCACCCCTCGGTACGGTACGGCCCGTCTGCTTATCCTGAGCCCATGCTGACCATCACCCAGGCCCTCTACGACCAGATCGTCGCCCACGCCCGCGAGGACCACCCGGACGAGGCGTGCGGCGTGGTGGCGGGCCCGGTGGGCTCCGGCCGCCCCGAGCGTTTCATCCCCATGCTGAACGCGGCCCGCTCGCCCACGTTCTACGAGTTCGACTCCCAGGACCTGCTGAAGCTGTACCGGGAGATGGACGACCGCGACGAGGAGCCGGTGGTCATCTACCACTCGCACACCGCGACCGAGGCCTACCCCTCGCGCACCGACATCACCTACGCCAACGAGCCCGGCGCCCACTACGTGCTCGTCTCCACCGCCGACACCGACGGCGCCGGAGACTTCCAGTTCCGCTCCTTCCGCATCGTGGAGGGCGAGGTCACCGAGGAGGAGGTGCGCGTCGTCGACGCGTACTGATCCGCACGGCGGCCCGATCCCGCATGGCGGATGGTCCAGGTCCGGAGTGTGGGATCACACTCCGGGATCCGGACCGGGAATCGATACGATGAGTTCATGGTTCTCTTCGACGTGGGCGACAACGCGCCGGGCATGCTGCTCGTGGCGCGGCTCCACGTCGACCTGTGCAGGCTGAACAGCGCCATCTGTTGACGTTCCGCCGCCGCCTGCGGCCTCGAGCCGCGGCGCCGCCGTGCGCCCTTCGAAGAACCCACGACACCTTCCGACAGGAGCCCTCAGCCATGGCCATCGAGGTCCGCATCCCCACCATCCTCCGCCAGTACACCGACGGTCAGAAGGCGGTGGAGGGCAACGGGGACACCCTCGCCGAGCTCTTCGCCGACCTCGAGACCCGGCATTCGGGCATCCAGGCCCGCATCGTGGACGGCGACCAGCTGCGCCGCTTCGTCAACGTCTACCTGAACGACGAGGACGTCCGCTTCCTCGACGGCATCAACACGAAGCTGAGCGACGGCGACAACGTGACGATCCTGCCGGCCGTTGCCGGCGGTATGGCCTGATCCGTATGCGTTACGACTCCCCGCTGGCCGCGGTGGGCAACACCCCCCTGGTGCGCCTGCCGCGGCTGTCGCCGTCCGCCGACGTCCGTATCTGGGCCAAGCTGGAGGACCGCAACCCGACGGGTTCGATCAAGGACCGTCCCGCCCTGTTCATGATCGAGCAGGCGGAGAAGGACGGCCGGCTCACCCCGGGCTGCACGATCCTCGAGCCCACGTCCGGCAACACCGGCATCTCCCTCGCCATGGCCGCGAAGCTCAAGGGCTACCGCATGGTGTGCGTGATGCCCGAGAACACCTCGCAGGAGCGGCGCGACCTGCTCGGCATGTGGGGCGCGGAGATCATCTCCTCCCCGGCCGCGGGCGGCTCCAACACCGCCGTGCGCGTCGCCAAGGAGCTGTCCGCCGAGCACCCGGACTGGGTGATGCTCTACCAGTACGGCAACCCGGACAACGCGGGCGCCCACTACGCGACCACCGGCCCGGAGATCCTCGCCGACCTCCCGTCGGTCACGCACTTCGTCGCGGGCCTCGGCACCACCGGCACCCTCATGGGCGTCGGCCGCTACCTGCGGGAGCACAAGCCGGACGTGAAGATCGTCGCCGCCGAGCCGCGCTACGACGACCTGGTCTACGGCCTGCGCAACCTCGACGAGGGCTTCGTGCCGGAGCTGTACGACGCGTCGGTCCTGACCACCCGCTTCTCCGTCGGCTCCGCCGACGCGGTCACCCGCACCCGTGAACTCCTCCAGCAGGAGGGCATCTTCGCGGGCGTCTCCACCGGCGCCGCCCTCCACGCGGCGATCGGCGTCGCCAACAAGGCGCTCAAGGCGGGCGAGTCCGCCGACGTGGTCTTCGTCGTCGCCGACGGCGGCTGGAAGTACCTGTCGACGGGCGTCTACACGGCCGCGACGACGGAAGAAGCGATCGAGACGCTGCAGGGGCAGCTCTGGGCGTGACAGCCCACCCGGCTGCCGCCCGCACCGAAGCCACCCGCGCCGCCCGGAAGGGCGTGCCTACGGGTGGCTTCGTCGTTCAGCGACCGCCGGTCTCGCGGAGGTGCGGGGGCAGCGGCGGAGGCGGCAGAGGGGGCGGGGGCGGAGGCGGCCGCCAGGCGCCCGGGGGCAGCAGGACGGGACCGCCCGCCGCGACGCGGGCGTGCGTCTCTTCGGCACGTCTGCGGGCCAGGGGGTTGTCGTCGCGGACGAAGTGCAGGCACACGACGTTCCTGCCGCGCACCTCCCTGGAGTGCAGGGCGTAACCCAGCTCGTGCGCGATCGCCTCGACGTGCTTGGCGCGCGCGACCCGCAGGCCGCGGAGGGTGATCTCGACCCGCCCCCGCCCGTCGAAGTGCGCGAGGACCTCCCCGTCCTTCGTCACTCCGCCTCCGCGTCCCCCTCCCCCTCCCTCTCCCTCTCCCGCTCCCGGCGGCGGTCTCCGCGGGGGCGGCCGCCTCTGCCCCAGCCGTCGACGAGGGCGGTGACCAGGGCCAGCAGGACCACCGCGGCGAGTGCGAGCCACCAGGCCGTGTTCATGACCAGACCGTACCGGCGCGGAGCGAGGGCGCGCGCCCCCGCCCACCCCGGTACGCGCCCCTTCCAGCCGAACCGGTGACAGCACAGGTGAGTTCGCCCACAACAGCGCCTGGTGGAGGAGCGACCGCAGGTTTTGCGCCTTACGCTCGACAAACCGCACGACCCCCGTCTTCTCCCACCCGCCAGCGGAGGTTTCTGCTTCATGAAGCTCACCGTCGTCGGCTGCTCGGGGTCGTTCCCGTCCGCGGAATCGGCCTGCTCGAGCTACCTCGTCGAGGCCGACGGCTTCCGGCTGCTCCTCGACATGGGCAACGGCGCCCTGGGCGAGCTGCAGCGCCACTGCGGTCTCTACGACCTCGACGCGATCTTCCTCAGCCATCTGCACGCCGACCACTGCATCGACATGTGCGCCTACTTCGTGGCGCGTTACTACCGGCACGACGGCGGCCGCTGCGCCCCGCTGCCGGTCTACGGCCCCGAGGGCACCGAGCACCGGCTGACGACCGCCTACGCCGACACCCCCTCGGCCTCCTCCATGAGCGAGGTCTTCGACTTCCACACGGTCAAGCCGTCCACCTTCGAGATCGGCCCGTTCGTCGTGCACACCGAGCGCGTCGCGCACCCGGTCGAGGCGTACGGCATCCGCATCGAGCACGGCGGGAAGACGCTGACCTACTCCGGCGACACGGGGGCGACCCCGCTCCTCGACGACCTCGCCCGGGACTCCGACCTCTTCCTGTGCGAGGCCGCCTTCACGCACGGCAAGGAGAACATCCCGGACCTGCACCTCAACGGCCGCGAGGCGGGCGAGTCCGCGGCCCGCGCGGGGGCCCGCCGGCTGATCCTCACGCACATCCCGCCGTGGACCGACCCGCAGGTCAACCTCACCGACGCGCGCGCGGCGTACGACGGCCCGGTGGGGCTGGCGGCGCCGGGGGCGACGTACGAGATCTGAGGACCCACGCGAAACGTTGCGGCACCACGCGAAACGTTGCGGCACCACGCGGAAGGCCCCGGAACCGCCATGCGGTTCCGGGGCCTTCCGCGTCGTACGGGGAGGGGTTACGCCTTGGTGGCGTCCTCCAGCTCCTCCTCGGGCTCACGTCCCGGGGTGGGCAGGTCGAACTTGGTGATGGCGAAGCGGAAGAGCACGTAGTAGATCACCGCGAACACCAGGCCGATCGGGATGATCAGCCAGGGCTTGGTCGCCAGGTTCCAGTTCAGGGCGTAGTCGATGAAGCCCGCCGAGAAGGTGAAGCCGGCGTGCACGCCGAGCGCCCAGGTGATCGCCATGGACAGCGCCGTCAGCACCGCGTGGATCACGTACAGCGCCGGGGCGATGAACATGAACGCGAACTCGATCGGCTCGGTCACACCGGTCACGAACGACGTCAGGGCGAGCGAGAGCATCATGCCCAGCACGGCCTTGCGGCGCTCGGGGCGGGCGGCGTGCGCGATGGCGAGCGCGGCGGCCGGCAGACCGAACATCATGATCGGGAAGAAGCCCGACATGAACTGGCCGGCGTCCGGGTCACCGGCGAAGAAGCGGTTCAGGTCGCCGTGGACGACCTCGCCCGCCGCGTTGGTGAAGTCACCGATCTGGAACCAGGAGACGGTGTTCACGAACTGGTGCATGCCGATGGGGATCAGCGCACGGTTGATCAGACCGAACAGACCCGCGCCCGCGGCGCCCAGACCGGTGATCCACTCGCCCGCGTCGGAGATCAGGTTGCCGATCGGCTCCCACACCAGGCCGAAGAAGACGCCGACGAGCGTGCCGACGAAGGCCATGATGATCGGGACGAGGCGGCGGCCGTTGAAGAAGCCGAGCCAGTCGACCAGCTTCTTGCGGTGGTACCGCTGCCACAGCACCGCGGCCAGCAGACCCATCAGGATGCCGCCGAGGACACCCGGGTTGTTGTACGTCGCGGCTATGTCCGCGCCGTCCTGCACCTTGGCCTCGGTGACCGGGAAGGCCTTCAGCACGTTGCTGTAGACCAGGAAGCCGACGAGCGCGGCGAGAGCGGTCGAGCCGTCGGACTTCTTCGCGAAGCCGATGGCCACACCGATGCAGAACAGCATCGGCAGGTTGTCGAAGATGGCGCCACCGGCGGTGGCGAAGACGGCCGCGACCTTGTCCCAGCCCAGGCCGTCCGCGCCGAACACGTCCGGCTGGCCGAGGCGCAGCAGGATGCCCGCCGCCGGCAGCACGGCGATCGGGAGCTGAAGGCTGCGGCCGACCTTCTGCAGGCCCTGGAAGAGGCCGGATCCCCGCTTCTTTGCGGGGGCCGCCGAGTCGGTGGCGGTGCTCATACTTCCTCCATCGGTGGTGGTCTACACCACTAGTGGTGTAGACCTGTTGTAGCACGATGAAGGCCACGTAAGGAACCCGCGAATCCGCGACCGCAGGACTACGCACCGTGCCCTCACGAAAGCGCCCACGAGGCACCTCCGCGAGCACACCGAAAAGCCCCCGGAACTCAAGGTCCCGAGGGCTCGGACAGCCGCCACCAGCCTAAGAGATCAGCGACGCGTCGCGTCCTCCACCTCCTCCTCCGGCTCCCGCCCCGGAGTCTTCAGATCGAACTTCGTGATCGCGAACCGGAACACCACGTAGTACACCGCCGCGAACACCAGCCCGATCGGGATGATCAGCCACGGCTTCGTCGCCAGGTTCCAGTTGATGACGTAGTCGATCAGACCCGCCGAGAAGCTGAACCCGTCGTGCACCCCGAGCCCCCACGTCACCGCCATCGACACACCCGTCAGCACCGCGTGCAGCGCGTACAGCAGCGGCGCGACGAACAGGAACGAGTACTCGATCGGCTCCGTGATGCCCGTGACGAACGACGTCAGCGCCACCGACAGCATCAGACCGCCGATCTCCTTGCGCCGGTCAGGACGCGCACAGTGCGTGATCGCCAGCGCCGCCGCCGGCAGGGCGAACATCATGATCGGGAAGAACCCCGACAGGAACTGCCCCGCGTCCGGGTCGCCTGCCAGGAACATGTTGATGTCACCGTGCACCACCGTCCCGTCCGGCTTCGTGTACGACCCGAACTGGAACCAGATCGGCACGTTCAGGAACTGATGCAGCCCGATCACCAGCAACGCCCGGTTCGCGACCCCGAACACCCCCGCACCCCACGCGCCCAGACCCGTCATCCAGTCGCTGAAACTCTCCAGCGCCTCACCGATCGGCGGCCACACCCACAGACACAGCGCCGCGAACGCCATGATGATCGGCACCAGCCGCCGCCCGTTGAAGAAGCCCAGCCAGTCCACCAGCTTCGTCCGGTGGAACCGCTGCCACAGATACGCCGCCGTCAGACCGATGACGATGCCCCCGAACACCCCCGGATTCTGGTAGTCGAACGCCGTCACCGTCCCGTCCGCCAGCTGACAGCCGACGCTCGGCACCGCCTGAGACCCCTCAGGACAGTCCTTCGGGAACTGCCGCAGCACATTGAAGTAGACGAGGAACCCCGCCACCGCCGCGAGCGCCGTCGACCCGTCCGCCTTCTTCGCCATCCCGATGGCCACACCCACGCAGAACAGCAGCGGCAGCCCCAGCGAACCGTCCAGCAGTGCCCCGCCCGCCCCCGCCATCACCTTCGAGACGTTCGTCCATCCCAGACCGTCGTCCCCGAACACGTCCGGCTGCCCCAGCCGGTTGAGGATGCCCGCCGCCGGCAGCACCGCGATCGGCAACTGCAGGCTCCGCCCCATCCTCTGCAGACCCTGGAACAGCCGGTGCCAGCGCTCCCGCAGCGGGCTCGCCCCGGCATCGGCACCGGCGGGGCTCTCGGTACTCATCAAGTCCCCTTCGCTGGACGGGCCAGAGGGTTTGGCGGCAGTCCACCCGGTGGTGTAGACCAGTGAGGCAGGACGGTTCCGCTGTCGTGACGCCCATCATCGAGCGCCCACGACATGACCGCTCGCAAAGATGGGCCAACTGTGGGTTACTGCGACAAAGCGGTTCGGATCAGGGAGAACGAACATGGCCACCAAGGCTGAGAAGATCGTTGCCGGGCTCGGCGGCATCGACAACATCGAAGAGGTCGAGGGCTGCATCACCCGCCTCCGCACCGAGGTCGTGGACCCCTCCAAGGTCGACGACGCCGCCCTCAAGGCCGCCGGCGCCCACGGCGTCGTCAAGATGGGCAGCGCCATCCAGGTCGTCATCGGCACCGACGCCGACCCCATCGCCGCCGAGATCGAAGACATGATGTGACCCACCCCCACATCTGACGCGCGCGCCGCGGCCCCGCGGGCCGCCACCGCACACGGGCCCTTCCCCCAGCACGGGGAAGGGCCCCGCCGCGTCTACGGCTAGGCTCAGCGCCATGTCTCGCATCGACGGCCGCACCCCCGAACAGCTCCGCCCCGTCACCATCGAACGCGGCTGGAGCAAACACGCCGAAGGCTCCGTCCTCGTCTCCTTCGGCGACACCAAGGTCCTCTGCACCGCCTCCGTCACCGAAGGCGTCCCCCGGTGGCGCAAGGGCAGCGGCGAGGGCTGGGTCACCGCCGAATACGCCATGCTTCCCCGCGCCACCAACACCCGCGGCGACCGCGAGTCCGTCCGCGGCCGCATCGGCGGCCGCACCCACGAGATCAGCCGACTCATCGGCCGCTCCCTGCGCGCCGTCATCGACTACAAGGCCCTCGGCGAGAACACCGTCGTCCTCGACTGCGACGTCCTCCAGGCCGACGGCGGCACCCGCACCGCCGCCATCACCGGCGCCTACGTCGCCCTCGCCGACGCCATCGGCTGGGCCCAGGACAAGAAACTCGTCAAGCCCGGCCGCAAGCCCCTGACCGGCACCGTCGCCGCCGTCTCCGTCGGCATCGTCGCCGGCGTCCCCCTCCTCGACCTCTGCTACGAGGAGGACGTCCGCGCCGACACCGACATGAACGTCGTCTGCACCGGCGACGGCCGCTTCGTCGAGGTCCAGGGCACCGCCGAGGCCGAACCCTTCGCCCGCGCCGAACTCGACGCCCTCCTCGACCTCGCCGTCACCGGATGCACCCAACTCGCCGCCGCCCAGCGCACCGCACTCGATATCCTCCTCCAAAGGTAAAGGGCACCCCAAGAAGCAGGGCCGGCGCGAGCAACCGCGCCGGCCACCGCCGCGTCTGAAGGGATACGGGCGCACGGGCACCCCCCGCGCGCCCCGCCGACACACCGGGCCCCACCGGCCCGACGAGGGAGGGAACCACCCATGGCAGCGAGCCGCCGACGCCGCACCTCAGCCGTCGCCGCCACCCTGGCAGCCGTCGCGCTGACCGCCGGACTCACCACCGGCTGCTCCGCCGTCGACAAGGCACTCGACTGCGTCCGCACCGCCGACGCCGTCGCCGAGAGCGTCGCCGACATGCAGCAGGCCGTCGAGAACGCCTCCAACGACGTCACCCAGCTCGAGGAAGCACTCGACTCCGTCGACAAGAACCTCGGCGAACTCCGCGACCAGACCGACAACGCCGACGTCAGCAAGGCCGTCGACGACCTCGAGAAGGCCGTCGACAACGTCCGCACCTCCGTCGACAACGGCGACACCACCCCCGACCTCAAGCCCGTCACCGACGCGGCCGGCGAACTCACCAAGGTCTGCACCCCGTAACGACAGCGCACGTCATGGGCCCAGGGATACTGGGCCCATGACCCGCCTGATCCTCGCCACCCGCAACGCCGGAAAGATCACCGAGCTCCGCTCGATCCTCGCCGACGCGGGCCTGCCCCACGAACTCGTCGGCGCCGACGCCTACCCCGACGTCCCCGACGTCAAGGAAACCGGCGTCACCTTCGCCGAGAACGCCCTCCTCAAGGCCCACGCCCTGGCCCAGGCCACCGGCCTGCCCGCCGTCGCCGACGACTCCGGCCTCTGCGTCGACGTCCTCGGCGGCGCCCCCGGCATCTTCTCCGCCCGCTGGGCCGGCACCCACGGAGACGACAAGGCCAACCTCGACCTCCTCCTCGCCCAGCTCGCCGACATCGCCGACGAACACCGCGGCGCGTACTTCGCCTGCGCCGCGGCCCTCGCGCTGCCGGACGGCACGGAACGGGTCGTCGAGGGCCGCCTCAACGGCACCCTCCGCCACGCCCCCGCCGGCACGAACGGCTTCGGCTACGACCCGATCCTCCAGCCGGAGGGCGAGACGCGGACCTGCGCGGAGCTGACCCCGGAGGAGAAGAACGCGATCAGCCACCGGGGGAAGGCGTTCCGGGGGCTGGTGCCGGTGGTCAGGGAGCTGTTGGGCTAGTGCAGTAAGGGGGCCTGCCTCTTTCGAGACAGGCCCCCTCCTCGTGTACGCCCGGTCGGATTCGAACCGACAAACACGACCACCTAAAGGTCGCCGCTCGCCGTTGGCGTACGGGCGCAAGCACGGATCCACTTTACTGGGCGGACGTCCGCTGTCGCTGGCCTCCGCGGCACCATGTGTCTGTCGTCGAGTGACAATTGGGGCAGAGCAGGCGCAAATTGTCCCTGCGGTCGTCGCTCCAGTCCCCGTTGATGTGATCGATCTCCAGGATCATCGGCTTGCCGAGCCACTCGGGCCCCGTACCGCATTCGGCGCACTCGTTCGGTACGCCGACTTCGAGTAGCGCCCGGCGTAGCAGCACGGTGCGGGTCCGGCGACTGCCGTCGTGCTTGACCAGGATGTCCTCTGGGCGGCCTGAGCGGGGTCGTACCCGGCTTGCCCCGCTGGTGGGCCTGCCCCAGGAAGTGGGCCGTCGAGAGGTTCTCCTCGGCGACCCAACGACGAAGGAGGGCGCGCTGAGTGCCGCAGTACGGTCTCGGGTGTCCTCCGCTGCCGGGGAATGCCACGCCGGGTCGGCGTCCGGAAGTGCGACGTGTCGATGCCGTACGCCTTGATCCTGCGGCTGATGTGCGTGTGGTGCCCGCCGACCACCTCAAGTCCCAGGCGGCGCAGCACCTCGCACATGTTCGTCGACGCCGCGACCGCCTCCCGGAGGATCTCCGGCGTCCATTTCGCACCTTCCCGCTGGAAGTGGGAGGTGTCGACGCCGAGCCGCTTCATGCGGGTCAGCACGTACCGCCGTGTCGAACTCCTCGGATCCACCCCCAGCCGCACCAGTGCCTCCGACAGCGTCCGTGCTTCCCGGGCGGCTTCCTCCAGCCGTTCCTTCGTGTACACGCTCGCCCCCACCGATCCCCTCCGTCGTCCGGCCACGTGTTCGTGGTCTCGTACGGAGCAACGAACCGGATGTCGGACGGTCACGCACGGAAAGCGGAACGGCCTGTACCGGCACCCCGGTACAGGCCGTTCCGAAAGAGGAGCCGGGTCAGATGCCCAGGTCCTTGATGATCTTGGCCACGTGGCCCGTCGCGCGGACGTTGTAGAGGGCGTGTTCGACCTTGCCCTGCTCGTCGACGACGATCGTGGAGCGGATGACGCCCATGTAGGTCTTGCCGTAGTTCTTCTTCTCGCCGTACGCGCCGTACGCGTCCAGGACCTTCTTGTCCGGGTCGGCGAGCAGGGTGACCTTCAGGTTCTCCTTCTCGCGGAACTTCGCGAGCTTCTCCGGGGCGTCCGGGGAGATGCCGATCACGTCGTACCCCGCCCCGGCCAGCACGTCGAGGTTGTCGGTGAAGTCGCACGCCTGCTTGGTGCAGCCGGGCGTCAGCGCCGCCGGGTAGAAGTAGACGATGACCTTGCGGCCCTTGTGGTCGGCCAGCGACACCTCGTTGCCGTCGGCGTCGGGCAGGGTGAAGGCGGGGGCCTCGTCCCCGGGCGTGAGGCGTGCGCTCATGGGTCTCGTCTCCTCTTACGTGCACTGCGTGGATCGGGTGCCGGGATCGAGGGTAACCGGGGGTCCTGACAGTGCGGCGCGGCCTGAAGCTGACAGACTGTCCGGCACAGGCAACACAGCGGATCGTGGAGGCGACACGGTGGCGGACACGGCGGACACCAGGACCCCGGCGCAGATCGAGGCGGACATCGCGCGTCGCCGTGCGGTGCTGGCCGAGACCCTGGACGAGATCGGGGTGCGGGTGCACCCGAAGACGATCGTGGGGGACGCGAAGGCCAGGGTCGTGTCGAACGTGGACCACACGCTGGGGCGCGCCTATGTGGGCGTCAACCGTGTGGTGAGCGATGTGAAGGCGCAGTTCGTGGACGAGACGGGGTCGCCGCGGCTGGAGCGGGTGATCCCGGTGGGGCTGCTGGTGGTGGGGGTCGTGGGTCTGCTGGCCCTGGGTACCCGTAAGCGGCGGCGCTGAGGTGCCCTCGGACGGGTCCCCCTCCCGCGTGCGTCCGTCGTCGAGGCAGGTAGGTTTCAGGCTGTGAGCGCCAACAGAAACGACAGTTCCCAGCACGACAAGCTGCCGATCCGGATGCTGCACGACCGTGTGCTCGTGCGGCAGGAGACCGGTGAGGGCGAGCGGCGTTCGGGGGGCGGCATTCTGATTCCCGCGACGGCGGCGGTGGGCCGCCGGCTGGCCTGGGCCGAGGTGGTCGCGGTGGGGCAGAACGTGCGGACGGTGGAGCCCGGTGACCGGGTGCTGTTCGACCCGGAGGACCGGGCGGAGGTCGAGGTGCGCGGGACGGCGTACGTGCTGATGCGTGAGCGCGATCTGCACGCGGTGGCCGCGGACCGGTTCGAGGGGGCGGAGGACTCGACCGGGCTGTATCTGTAGTCCGCGTTTCCTCGTGGACAGGAGGGCCGGTGACAGCCGTCACCGGCCCTTCGCGCGTGGTCGGCTACCGTGGGAGGTCCTGTGCGGTTCCGCCGTGCGGGCCCCGACGAGACGCGCCGTACCGGGGTGAAGGCAAAGACGACGCACCCCCGTTTCGCTGTCGTGTCCCGGAGGTGTCGTCATGGCCTGGGTTCTGCTGGTGGTCGCCGGTCTGCTGGAGGTCGGCTGGTCGGTCGGCATGAAGTACACGGACGGTTTCACCCGTCTGTGGCCGAGTGTGCTGACGGGCGCCGGCATCGTCACGAGCATGCTGCTGCTGTCGTACGCGGCGCGGACGCTGCCGATCGGGACGGCGTACGGCGTGTGGGTGGGGATCGGCGCGGCCGGGGCGGCGGTGCTGGGCATGGTGGTGCTGGGTGAGCCGGTGACCGCCGCCCGGATCTTCTTCATCTCGCTGCTGCTGGTCGCCGTGGTGGGTCTGAAGGCCACCTCGGGTCACTAGAAGGCCACCCCCGGACACCAGGCGGCGTCTAGTTCCAGCGGCGTCCGTCGAGGGCGCCGCTGAGTCCGCCGGGGCCGGGGAGTTCGTCGCGGTTGGAGCCGCCGTCGTCGGTGTTCCCGCCGCCGCCTGTGTCCGTGCCGTCCGTGCCGGTGCCTGCGCCGTCGCCGGTGTCGCCGGTCTGGCCGCCGGTGGGGGAGCCGGTGGCGGTGCCTCCGGTGGAGTCCTGGCCCTCGCTCTCCGTGCCGTCCTCCTCGCCGGTGCTGCTGCCGCCGTCCTCGGGGGTGCCGCCGTCGGTGTCCCCGTCGTCGGTGCCGTCGGCGTCGTCGCCGGCGGAGGAGGACGGGCCGTCGGAGGAGGACGGCCCGCCGCTGGAGTCGGGGGCCGGGGGCTGGCTCTCGTTGGCGCCGGGCTGGAGCCGCAGGCTGAAGGAGCTGACGGGCACGCCCTTGAGGGCGTCGCTGGTGTACTGGCCCCAGATCTCGGCGGGGGCGCCGCCGCCGTTCACGCGGGGCAGGCCCATCGCGCCGTAGAGGGACTTGTGTCCCGCGGTGACGGGGTCCTGGCCCATGACGGCGACGACGGTGGCGAGGTCGGGGGTGTAGCCGGCGAACCAGGCCGCGGTGTCCTCCTCGGCGGTGCCGGTCTTGCCGGCGGCGGGGCGTCCGGAGGTCTGGGCGGCGGTGGCGGTGCCCTTCTCGACGACGCCCTTGAGGACGGACGTGGTGGTGTCGGCGGCCTCGCGGCTGACGGCCTGCCGGGTGCGCCGCTCGGGGAGGGCGATGTCGCGGCCGTTCTGGGTGATCTTCTCGACGAGGGTGTACGGGGTGTGCTTGCCGTGGTTGGCGAGGGTCGCGTACGCCTGCGCCATGTCGAGGACGCTGGCGTTGGCGACGCCGAGGGCGATGGAGGGTCCGCCGCCGTCGAGGTCGGGCGTGTCGGGGGAGAGGCCGAGGGCGACGGCGGTCTCGCGGACCTTGTCGGGGCCGACGTCGACGGCCATCTGGGCGTAGACGGCGTTGACGGACTTGTCGGTGGCCTCGCTGACGGTGATGTCGCCGTAGTCCTCGTGGTCCTCGTTCTCGGGCGCGTAGCGGGGTCCCGCCCAGCCCTGGACGGGGCGTTCGCTGGTGCCGTCGTAGCGGGTCTGGGGGGTGATGCGGCGGCCGTCCTGGGTGCGGGAGCCGTTCTCGACGGCGGCGGTGAGGACGAACGGCTTGAAGCTGGAGCCGACCTGGAAGTCCCGGCGGGTGGCGTTGGGGGTGTACTGCTTGACGTAGTCGATGCCGTTGTACATCGCCACGACCTTGCCGGTCTTGGGTTCGACGGAGGCGCCGCCGGCGCGGACGTAGGTGTCGACCTTGCGGTTCTTCTTGTCGAGCCGGTCCATGAGGTTGTCGTTGACGGACTCGACGAAGGCGTCCTGCTTGCTCTTCTGCAGGGTGGTGGTGATGCGGTAGCCGCCGGCGTCGAGGGCGGCCTCGTCGACGATCTTGTTGTCGGTGAGGTGCTGCTTGACGATGTTGACGATGTAGCCGCGCTGCCCGGACATGCCGGTGGAGTGGGTGGTCCGCTTGGGCACGGGGAAGGTGAGGCGGGCGCGTTCGGCCGGGTCGAGCCACCCTTCGTCGACCATGCCGTCGAGGACGTAGTTCCAGCGCTTCTCGACGAAGCCGCGGTTCTCGGGGTGGGCGATCACGTCGTACTGGCTGGGGGCGTTGACGAGGGCGGCGAGGTAGGCGGCGCGGCCGGCGTCGAGTTCGGAGGCGTCCATGTCGTAGTAGGCATGGGCGGCGGCCTGGATGCCGTAGGCGCCGCGGCCGAAGAAGCTGGTGTTGAGGTAGCCCTCGAGGATCTCGTCCTTGGACTGGTTGCGGTCCAGCTTGATGGCGATGAAGAACTCCTTCACCTTGCGGGTGACGGTCTGCTCCTGGCGCAGGTAGTAGTTCTTCACGTACTGCTGGGTGATGGTGGACCCGGACTGCTTGCCCTTGCCGGTGACGGTGTTCCAGGCCCCGCGGACCATGGCCTGGGGGTCGACGGCGGACTCGGTGTAGAAGTCGCGGTCCTCGGCGGCGAGGACGGCGTGCTGGGCGTCCTCGGAGATCTGGGAGAGCGTGACGTTCTCCCGGTTGACCTCGCCGTCGCGGGCGATGACGGTGCCGTCGGCGTAGAGGTAGACGTTGGCCTGCTGGGTGGCGAGGGCGTTGGCGGCGGGGATCTGGACGAGGGCGTAGCCGAGGAGGAAGCCGCCGACGAGGAGCACGGCGGTGACGAGGAACGCGCCGGCGACCATGCGCCAGGTGGGGACGAGGCGGCGCCAGCCGGTGCGGCGGGCCTTCAGGGCGGCCCGGCGTTCCTCGCGGGCGGCCTTCTTCGCGGAGACGCCGGCCTTCGCTGAACCGCCGGATTGCGCGGGGGCTGAGCCGGTCCCGTCGTTCCCGCCGGGTTCCCCGTCGAATTCATCCGATCGTGGGAGGGCGGCTTCGTCCGTCCGGGTGTCGTCCCGGGCGTCGTCGGGCGTGTCGGCCGCCTGAGGCTCGTGCGATGCCCAGCCCGGGCGGGGCTTCTTCGGCTGCGGCTCGTCGCTCATGTCGTGCACGGACTCCTGATTCGCCTCGTTCGTTCCCGTACGCCTCATGCATGGGCGTACGCGTCTTCTGTGCGCGTACGCCTCGTGCGTGCCTCTTATTGAAGACTGTCGCATCCGTCGCCGCGTTCGCCGGGCGGCGACGCGCGTCGTGCACCCTGCGGCTCCCGCCGCACGGCCGCGCCGGGTGTTCACCTGACCGGAGGACGGGCCGGAAAACCCGTGGCGGCGCATCCGCCGCGCGCAATAGGCTCCTGCGCTTCGGTGTCGCGGCGGTGAGGGGAGGGAAACGGTGGGTTCGGCACGGTTGTACCTGGCCGTGGCGGCCCGGGGGTTCCGGCGGTACGCGTCGTACCGGGCGGCGACCGCGGCCGGGGTGTTCACCAACACGGTGTTCGGGCTGATCCTCGTGTACACGTATCTGGCGCTGTGGGACGAGCGTCCGGGCCTCGGCGGCTACGACCAGGCGCAGGCGGTGACGTACGTGTGGCTGGGCCAGTGCCTGTTCGCGGCGCTGGCGATCCAGGGCGGCGGCGTCGAGGCGGAGCTGATGGAGCGGATCCGCTCCGGCGAGATCGCGGTGGACCTGTACCGGCCGGCGGATCTGCAGCTCTGGTGGCTGGCAGGTGACCTCGGCCGGGCGGCGTTCCAGCTGCTGGGGCGCGGGGTGGTGCCGTTCCTGGTGGGCGGGCTGTTCTTCCCGACGGCGCTGCCCACACGCTTCGACACGTGGGTGTGGTTCGCGGTGGCGCTGACGCTGGCGGCGCTGGTGAGCTTCGGCATCCGCTATCTGATGGCGCTGAGCGTGTTCTGGCTGCTGGACGGCACGGGCGTGAGCCAGCTGATGATGATCCTCGGGGTGTTCTTCTCGGGCATGGTGCTGCCGCTGAACGTCTTCCCCGGCGGGTTCGGGGAGGTGGCGCGGGCGCTGCCGTGGGCGGCGCAGCTGCAGGTCCCGGCGGACGTGCTGATGGGGGAGACGGCCGTGGCGGGGGCGCTCGCGTTCCAGGCGATGTGGGCGGTGCTGCTGCTCGCGGCGGGCCGGCTGCTGCAGGCGGCGGCCACGCGCCGGGTGGTGGTGCAGGGTGGCTGAGCGGGGCGCGGTGGTGGAGGGGCTGCGGGCGTACCGGATGATCGCCGGGATGTGGGTGCGGTCCGGGATGACCTACCGGACGTCGTTCGTCTTCACCCTGTTCGGCAACCTGGTGCTGACGGGGATGGACTTCGTCGGGATCCTGCTGATGTTCTCGCAGGTCGACTCGCTGGCCGGGTGGTCGCTGCCCGAGGTGGCGTTCCTGTACGCGGCGTCTGTGACGTCGTTCGGGCTGGCGCATCTGGCGGCGGGGTCGATGCCGCAGCTCGGCACGCGGATCCGGGACGGCTCCTTCGACGTGCTGCTGGTGCGTCCGGTGCCGGTGCTCGCACAGGTCGGCGGGGACCGTTTCTCGCTGCGCCGCCTGGGGCGGGTCGTGCAGGGCGGGGCGGTGCTGGGCTGGGCGCTGGTGGCGGCGGACGTCGACTGGACGGTGGCGAAGGTGCTGCTGGTGCCGCTGATGGTGGTGTCCGGCGCGGCGATCTTCGTGGCGTTGTTCGTGGCGGGCGCGGCGTTCCAGATCTACGCGCAGGACGCGGCGGAGGTGCAGAACGCGTTCACGTACGGCGGGACGACGATGCTGCAGTACCCGCCGGCGGTGTTCGGGAAGGAGCTGGTGCGCGGGGTGACGTTCGTGCTGCCGCTGGCCTTCGTCAACTGGGTGCCCGCCGCGCACGTCCTGGGGCGCCCGTACCCGCTGGAGCTGCCGGGGTGGGCGGCGTTCGCGTCGCCGCTGGTGGCCGCGGCGTGCTGCGCGCTGGCGGGGCTTGTGTGGCGGACGGGACTCAGGTCGTACAGGAGCGTGGGGAGTTGAGCGGGCGGATGGAAACGGCTGCGGGGTCCGGAGACGCGTTCATCGAGGTGGACGGGGTCGAGAAGGTCTTCGACGTGCGCCGGCGCAAGGGGCTGCTGCGGCGGGAGCGGCACCAGGTGCGGGCGGTGGACTCGATCTCCTTCACGGTGGCGCGCGGCGAGATGGTCGGCTACATCGGGCCGAACGGCGCCGGGAAGTCGACGACGATCAAGATGCTGACGGGCATCCTCACGCCGAGCGGGGGCCGGCTGCGGGTGGCGGGGATCGACCCGTCGCGGGAGCGGACGCGGCTGGCGCAGCGGATAGGGGTGGTGTTCGGACAGCGGACGACCCTGTGGTGGGACCTTCCGCTGATCGACTCGTACAAGCTGATGCACCGCATGTACCGCATCCCCGACGCCCGCTACCGGGAGAACCTGGCCCGGCTGGTCGAACTGCTCGATCTGGGCGACCTGTTGGAGGTGCCGGTGCGGCAGCTGTCGCTGGGGCAGCGGATGCGCGGGGACATCGCGGCGGCGCTGCTGCACGACCCGGAGGTGCTGTATCTGGACGAGCCGACGATCGGCCTGGACGTCGTCTCCAAGACCCGCGTGCGGGAGTTCCTGCGCCAGGTGAACGCCGAACGCGACACGACGGTCCTGCTGACCACGCACGACCTCCAGGACATCGAGCAGGTCTGCTCCCGCGTGATGGTCATCGACCAGGGCCGACTGGTGTACGACGGGGCGCTCGCCGGGCTGCACGAGGTGGGGGAGAGCGAGCGGACGCTGGTGGTGGACCTGGAGCGGGAGTGCCCGCCGGTGGAGGTGCCCGCGCCTGCCCGGGTGGTACGGGTGGACGGGCCCCGCCAGTGGGTGGCGTTCCCCGCGTCGGAGCCCGCGGCCGCGCTGGTGACCCGGATCGCCGGGCGCTACCCGCTGGTCGACCTGTCGGTGCGGGAGCCCGACATCGAGGCGGTGATCGCGAAGATGTACGCGGAGCGCGCCGGGCGGGCGCCCTCGCGGTCCCCGCAGTCCTCGTAGCCGTGTGACGGGGACAACTCGTAGGCTGCTGGGTATGACCGACGACGCACCCGCACCGGACCTCCGCGCCTCCGACGCCGACCGTGAACGGGTCGCCGAAGTCCTCCGGGACGCCCTCGCCGAGGGCCGCCTGGACATGGAGGAGTTCCAGGAGCGGCTGGACGCCACCTACCAGGCGCGCACCTACGGGGAACTGGCCCCCATCACCCGCGACCTGCCCGCGTCCGGCACGGTCGTCGCGCCCTCCGTCTCCCTGACGAAGGACCCGGGGGCGAGCGGCAGTTGGGCGGACCGGATCGTCGGCGGGGACGACTCGGGGACGTCGACCTGGGCGGTCGCCGTGATGAGCGGCTTCCAGCGCAAGGGCCGGTGGACGGCGCCCCGGCGGTTCAACTGCTTCGCCTTCTGGGGCGGCGGCGAGATCGACCTGCGCGAGGCGAACTTCGCCGACCGGGAGATCGTCATCAACGCCGTCGCCATCATGGGCGGCGTCGACGTGATCGTGCCGCCGGGCGTGGAGGTGGTGGTGCGCGGCGTCGGCATCATGGGCGGCTTCGACCACCGCGAGGAGGGCGTGCCGCCGGAGCCGGGCGCCCCGCGCGTGATCGTCTCCGGGCTCGCCTTCTGGGGCGGGGTCGGCGTGCAGCGCAAGCTTCCCCGCGCGGAGCGGCAGCGGCTGCGTGAGGAGCGGCGCCGGGAGAAGCAGGCGCTCAAGGAGGAGCGGCGGCGGGAGCACCTGGAGCGTGCCGAGCGGCAGCGGCAGGACCATCTGGACAGCGCCGAGCGGCACCGCCGTGAGCTGGAGGAGCCGCGGCGTCCGCACGACCCGCTGAACCTGCACAGCCCGCACAGGGAGCACGAGCGGCGGCCCGAGGACCGCTGACCGCGTGCACCGGTCCGGCGCCCGTCACAGCCGGGCCGGCGCCCCGCCCTCGAGCGCCTTCAGCTCGAACGTCTCCGCCATGCGCGCGTACCCCTTGTCGCTGGGGTGCAGCCCGTCCCCGGAGTCGTAGCCGGCCCGGAGGCGGCGCGGGTCGTACGCGTCGCGCACCGCCTCGTCGAAGTCCACGACCGCGTCGAACACGCCGCCGTCGCGGATCTCCGCGTTCACCCGCTGCCGTACGTCCTCGCCGTACGGGGTGTACCCGTGGTGCCCGCGGTACGGCATCAGGGTCGCCCCGACGACCTTGAGCCCCCGCGCGTGCGCCCGCTCCGTCAGGGCCGTCAGCCCGTCCACGATCCGCTCCGGGTCGGCGGTGTCCGGGGCGCGGAGGATGTCGTTGATGCCGAGCACGACGACCACGACCCGCACGTTGGCGTGGCCCAGCACGTCCCGGTCGAAGCGGCGCAGCGCGCTCGGGTTGCGCGGGGGCCGGCCGGGCCCGTCGGCGAGGATACGGTTCCCGCTGAGCCCGGCGTTGACGACGCTGTAGCGGGGGAGGTCCCGGCCGGACGCGAGGGCGGCGCGCAGCCGGTCGGACAGCACGTCGGGCCAGCGGGCGTCGGCGCCCATGGTCGCGGAGATGCCGTCGGTGAGGGAGTCGCCGAGGACGACGACCGTGCCCTCGGAGTCGTCGCTGAGCACGTCCAGCGCGGTGACGTACCGCCAGACGGTGGTCTGCCCGCCGTAGGGGGCCCCGGTGGTGTCGCGGGTGTGCTCGCCCTCGGCGACCCAGGAGATCTGCCGGGCGTGCCTGTGGTACGTCACCGGGCCCGCAGGGGCGGGGGAGTACACGCTGATCAGCACGTGCGCGTCGCGCGGGATCAGGACGCGCACGGCGTCGCTGACGACCTGTCCGCCCGCCGGGACGACGACGGACGGGTTCCCGGCGAAGGTGAGGGGCCGCATGGTGCCGGCGAGCGCGGCGGCGGTGTCCGGGCCGGCGGAGACGGCGATCGACGCGTGCGTGAGGGTGAGCGGGGCGCGGCCGTAGAGGTTGGACAGGGTGACGCGGGCGCGGGTGCCGCCGGCGGTGGTGCGGACGACGTTGCGTACGGACCGGCCCGCCAGCCCCGCCGTCTCCGTGCCGGGTTCGCCGCCGCCCGGTGAGGCTGCCCAGGCGGTGACCCAGGTTCCGGCGGAGGCGGGCGAGACCGGGTTTCCGGCCCCGCCGCCGTCCCGGGCGGGGGTGGTCCGCCCGCGCAGGCCGTCGGCGGACACCCCGACGAAGATCACGGCGGACACGGCGAGGACCGCCGCGAGCATCGCGGCGAGCAGGGCCGCGTGCCGTCCGGGCCGCCCCTGCGGGGCGGGGTGCCGCGGTGCGCGGGGCGGTGCCGCCGTGTCCCCGTCACGGGTCATGCTGTTCTGTTCTCCTCGGGAAGCGGGAGCCGCTCGCGGCTCCGTCGCACCATGGTCGGTCAGGGCGGGGGAGGCCGGGTGCGGGACGCGGCCGAAGATCATCCGGGCGGACCCGGACAAGCCGCGGTGCGACCCCGGGCGGGCCTTCGGGTGGTCGGTCCGGACAGCCCGGGGTGTCCGGGGCCGGCTCGGGGTACCCCTAGGTGACGTCCCTGGACATTCCCCCCACGGACAGACGCCGGGAACTCCTGTTCCGTTCCAGGAGTCGGTCAGGAAGGGACAATGTGTGAGAGATCACCGAACGGGTGGAGCGGATGGAACGGACTGAGACGGCAGGTACCGAGGGCGACGCCGAGGACCGGGACGCCGCCGAGCAGCATGCCCGCACCGGTGCCGCGACGAACCGCGCGATGACCACGTTCAGCCCCGCGGACGAGGAGAAGCGGCGCGGGGTGCGGCAGATGAAGCTCATGGCGACGGGCCTGCTGCTGTTCGTCGCCCTCGTGTACGTCCTCGCCGAGTGGGCCTCCCACCAGGGCGCCGGCGCCTGGGCGGGATACGTGGCCGCGGCGGCGGAGGCGGGCATGGTGGGCGCGCTGGCCGACTGGTTCGCCGTCACGGCGCTGTTCCGGCACCCGCTGGGCCTGCCCATCCCGCACACGGCGATCATCCCCACCAAGAAGGACCAGCTCGGCACGGCCCTCGGTGACTTCGTCGGGGAGAACTTCCTCTCCGAGGACGTCGTCCGCAGACGGCTCCGGGCCGTCGGCATCGGCAGCCGGCTCGGCGCCTGGCTGGCCGTCCCCGAGCACGCGGACCGGGTCACCGCCGAGGTGTCGGCGGCCCTGCGCGGCGCGCTGACCGTGCTGCGCGACTCCGACGTCCAGGCGGTCGTCGGGGAGGCCATCACCCGCCGGGCCAACACCCAGGAGATCGCGCCCGGCATGGGCAAGATGCTGGAGCGGATCGTCGCCGACGGCGGCCACAAACGCGCGGTGGACGTGGTGGTCTCCCGCGCCCACGACTGGCTGATCCTGCACAGCGACACCGTGATGGACGCGGTGCACGGCGGCGCCCCCGGCTGGACGCCCAAGTTCGTGGACCGCAAGGTCGGCGAGCGCGTCTACAAGGAGCTGCTGCGCTTCGTCACGGAGATGCGGGACATGCCGAGCCACCCCGCGCGCGGCGCCCTGGACCGCTTCCTCACGGACTTCGCGACCGACCTCCAGTCCGACACGGACACCCGCGCCCGCGTGGAGCGCCTCAAGGGCGACATCCTCGGCCGCAGCGAGGTGCAGGACCTGATCGCGTCCGCCTGGACGGCCGTACGGGGCATGATCGTCTCGGCGGCGGAGGACGAGCGCAGCGAGCTGCGGCTGCGCCTGCGCGCGTCGCTGCTGTCGCTGGGCGCCCGCATGTCCCTCGACCCGAAGCTCCAGGGCAAGGTCGACGCCTGGCTGGAGAGCGCCGCGGTGTACGTGGTGACGACCTACCGCAAGGAGATCACGTCCCTGATCACGGACACGGTGGCGAGCTGGGACGCGGAGCACACGACAAAGAAGATCGAGGCCAACATCGGCCGCGACCTGCAGTTCATCCGCATCAACGGCACAGTGGTCGGCTCCCTGGCGGGCCTGCTGATCTACACGGTGTCGCGGGTGCTGGGGGCGTAGGGGGCGTAGGGGGCGTACGCGCGTACCGGTCGCGGAGCGGTCGGGCGTGAAACCGGCCCGCGCGGGGCACACGAGGTTCACTTCGTCGAGGAGGGGAGCCCATGGCCACCGCCCAGCCCGGGACCGGACGCACCGTCACCACCAGAATCCCCGCCCGCCTGGACCGCCTGCCGTGGTCGCGGTGGCACTGGTCCGTCGTCATCGGCCTCGGCACCGTATGGATCCTCGACGGGATGGAAGTCACCGTCGTCGGCAACATCGCGGCCCGCCTGTCCGAGCCCGGCAGCGGACTGCCCATCACCTCCGGCGAGGTCACCGGCATCTCCGCCGCCCTCTACGTCACGGGCGCCTGCCTGGGCGCCCTCTTCTGGGGCCGCCTCACCGACATCTACGGCCGCAAGAAGCTCTTCCTGATCACCCTGGCCGTCTACCTGGGCGCGACGGCGATGACCGCGCTGTCCTTCGACACCTGGTGGTTCTTCCTCTTCCGCTTCCTCACCGGCTTCGGCATCGGCGGCGAGTACGCGGCCATCAACTCCGCGATCGACGAGCTGATCCCGGCGCAGTACCGGGGCCGCGTGGACCTGCTGATCAACGGCAGCTACTGGCTCGGCGCGGTCGCCGGGGCGCTGCTGTCGATCGTCGCCCTGGACACCTCGATCTTCCCGGCCGACGTCGGCTGGCGCCTCACCTTCGCCCTGGGCGCGGTCCTCTCCCTGGCCATCCTGCTCGTACGGCGGCACGTCCCGGAGAGCCCGCGGTGGCTGCTGATCCACGGCCGGCACGAGGAGGCCGAGCGGATCGTCGCCGGAATCGAGAAGCGTGTCACGGCCGACGGCGGCAGGGAACTGCCGCCCGCCGAGGACGAGATGACGATCCACCAGCGCAGCCGTACCACGTTCACCGAGATCGCCCGCACCGTCTTCGCCCGCTACCGCAGGCGCTCCACGCTCGGCTTCGCCCTGTTCATCGGGCAGGCGTTCCTCTACAACGCGATCACCTTCGGCTTCGGCGCGATCCTCACCCAGTTCTTCGACGTGCCGTCCGGGCACACCGGCTACTACTTCGCGGTGATCGCGGCCGGCAACTTCCTCGGCCCGCTGCTGCTGGGCAAGCTGTTCGACACGGTCGGCCGCCGGATCATGATCTCCGGTACGTACGTCCTGTCGGGCGCGCTGCTGTTCGGCACGGCCTGGCTGTTCGACCGGGGCTCGCTCACCGCGGCGACGATGACGGCGTGCTGGTGCGTGGTGCTGTTCTTCGCCTCGGCCGGCGCGTCCAGCGCCTACCTGACGGTCTCCGAGATCTTCCCGATGGAGACCCGGGCCATGTCCATCGCCTTCTTCTACGCCCTCGGCACCGCCGCGGGCGGCATCAGCGGCCCGCTGCTGTTCGCCGAGCTGACCAACACGGGCAAGGTCGGTGACACGGTGCTCGCGTTCCAGATCGGCGCGGGGCTGATGGTCGCGGCGGGTGTCGTCGCGGCGCTTCTCGCGGTGAACGCGGAGCGGCGGTCGCTGGAGGACATCGCGACGCCGCTGTCGGTGGCCGAACCGAAGCCGGCGGCGGCCCGCCCCTGAGTCCCCGAGGGACGGGCGCCCATGGCTGGGTGGGGTGTTCTCAGCCCCGCCGGTCGGCCACCGCCCACGACGCGAGGGCGACGGCGCCGGCCACCGAGAACACGGCCGGCCAGGCGCCGACCTTCTTCGCCAGCGGGTGCGACCCGGCGAAGGCGGCCACGTACGCCGCCGACAGCACACCGGCCGCCGTGCCGCCGGCCCGCTCGCGCCACTGCTGGGCGGCGGCGACCCCGGCGGCGGCGAGCACGACCCCGCCGAGCTGCCGCTTACGGGTCCAGCGGGCCACGCCGTACCCGCCGACGAGCCCGCTCGCGGCCACGACCGAACTGGGAACCTTCGCCATGCCTGCTGCCTCCTGCCACTGCGCCCCGCGCGGGGCGCGGGAAACCACGGATCTCCGAGGCTAACGCGCCCGGCGCCGCCCCCTTCCACCAGCCCCGGAACGAGCGCGGAAAAAAAGCTGAGCCTCGGGTTGTCAACTTTCCAGCCGATGGGCTATATAAGGAAGTGATCCGTAGGGCATCGCACAGACGACTTTCATGGAGAGGAGTGGACTGTGATGCTCATGCGTACCGACCCGTTCCGTGAGTTCGACCGTCTCGCGCAGCAGGTCTTCGGCCCGGGCACCAGCACCTCGGCGATGGCGATGGACGCGTACCGGGCGGGGGACGACTACATCGTCCACTTCGACATCCCCGGCATCGACCCGGAGTCCATCGAGATCGACGTCGACCGCAACGTCCTGAACGTCCGCGCCGAGCGCCGTTCGCCGGCCCCCGAGGACGCGGACGTGGTGGTCGCCGAGCGTCCGACCGGCAACTTCAGCCGCCAGCTGTTCCTCGGCGACACCCTGGACACCGAGCGCATCGACGCCCAGTACGACGCGGGCGTCCTGACCCTGCGCATCCCGGTGGCCGAGTCGGCGAAGCCGCGCCGTATCCAGATCACGGGCGGCGACCGCAAGCAGATCGCCGGCTGACCGGGTCGGTCGACCCCTTCCGTGCGTCCCGCGGGCTTCCGGGCCCGCGGGACGCGGCTGCGCGCCGGACGCCCGGGGGCGGGCGACGGCGCGAACGGGCCGGGGCCGCGGGGTCGCCCGCCGACCGGCCCCCACCGACCCCAGCCACGGGAACCGGCCCGAGGGCCCGACCGGCCACCGGCCCGACCGGCCACCGGCCCGACCGGCCGGCCCGCCCCGCGAAGAACCGAATACCGGAGAAGGAGAGGAGCTTCGGATGACCACGCTGACGCCGCAGAAGCCCGCGATCCCGCAGCCGGGAAGCATCCAGCAGCCGCGACGCACCACCGCCCCGGCGACCGAGCCGCGCCCGGCGCAGGACCCCGCCTGGCGTGAACTCGTCGACGCCGTGCGGGAGGCCGGGCAGTACCGGACGCGGTCGGAGGCGGAGAGCGTCACCCGGATCGTCCTGTCCGCCCTGGGCGGCCACGTCGTCGGGGACGAGCGCGTCGATCTGGCCCGCGCCCTGCCCGAGGAGGCCGCGCGGGTGGTCGCCTCGCAGATCCCGGCGACGCGCCAGCTGACGGCGTCCGAGTTCGTCGACTCGGTGGCGGCCCGTATCGAGGGCGCGACCCCGGCGACGGCCCGCTGGGACGTCAGCTCCGTGCTCAGCGTCCTGCCGCCGCTGGTCGGCGACGAACTGGTGACGCGCATCCTCGACCAGCTCCCACCCGGCTACGCGCTCCTCTTCGGCCGGGCGGAGCTGACACCGGCGGCGTGACGACCACGCCGTAGCTCCCCTTCCTCACCGGCGAGCGCCCCCGTGCCCGACACGGCGCGGGGGCGCTCGCCGTGTTGTCCCGGGCAGGGGGGCGTACGGCCGTACGCTCGGGACGGCATGAAGCGTACGATCGTACGCATGACGACGGACTACTTCGCGGGCGATCCGCGCACGAACCTGGAGCGGATGCTCGCCGGTGACCTGTACATCGCGGACGACCCGGAGATCGGCCGCAGACAGCAGCGCGCGATGCGGCTCGCGGCCCGCTACCAGGCCACCTTCGTGGAGGAGCGGGACCAGGCGAAGGCGGTTCTGGCGGAACTCCTCGGCTCGGCCGGCGAGGACGTCGAGATCCGCCCGCCGCTGTACGTCGACTACGGCAGCAACATCACCGTCGGGGCCCGCACGTTCGTCAACTACCACCTCACCGCGCTGGACGTCGCCGCGATCACCATCGGCGAGGACTGCCAGATCGGCCCGAACGTCCAACTCCTCACGCCCACCCACCCAGTGGAGCCGCAGCCGCGCCGCGACAAGCTGGAGGCGGCGCGGCCGATCACCATCGGGGACAACGTGTGGATCGGCGGCGGCGCGATCGTCTGCCCAGGGGTCACCATCGGCGACAACGCGGTCATCGGCGCGGGCGCGGTGGTCACGAAGGACGTCCCGGCGAACGTGGTGGCGGTCGGCAACCCGGCCCGCCCGGTCCGCACCATCTGAGCGCGCCGTATGGCCACCGGACAGACCGACCCCCGCCGCCGTGAACGGATCCTCGCGGCGGCTCTCGACCTGATCGCCGAGGAGGGCGTCGCCGGCGTCTCCCACCGCAAGATCGCCGCGCGGGCCGGGGTGCCGCTCGGCTCGATGACGTACCACTTCACCGGCATCGACGAGCTGCTGCTGGAGGCGTTCACGGAGTACGCCGACCACGTGGTCGCCGTCTTCGAACAGCACCTCGCGGGCGCCGCGACCCCGGCGGAGGCGCGCGAGGCTGTCACCGACCTCGTCCACACCCTCTCGGAGGGCCCGCGCCGCGACCTGATCCTGGTCCAGGAGCTGTACACCCTCGCCGCGCGCCGGGAGCCGTACCGCGCGCTGTGCGTCCGCTGGATGCGCCGCAGCCGCGCCCTGCTGGAAACCCACTTCTCCCCGGACACGGCCCGCCGGCTGGACGCCCTGATCGAGGGCCTCACCCTCCACCGAGCCCTGGACGACGATCCGCCGGACCGGTCGCTGACACGGGAGGCGGTGGGGAGGATCTCGGGGGAGGACTGAGGCGGGTGCCCGCTGCTCTCTCTCAGCACTCTTTCGTGCGAGTCCTTTCCGGATTCCGGCATGTCGGAATCCGATCACGCCGCCGTACCGTGCGGGCATGTCCAGTTCCGGCACTGGCCGGGGCGGACCCATGGCGGAAGGGGGAGCGATGTTCGATGTGGCTTGGGGGGTTGGTGCGACAGCCTTCGGCTGGATCGTCGCGACGGACTTCCGTCAAGCCGCCCAGCGCTTCCACGCGTTGTCCCACACCGTCGTCCCGTTCGGCGGTGGCGGAGCGCCGGTGGTGGGCGTCGGCTTCCTCCGCTTCGTGGCAGGGGTGTTCGCCCTGGTCGGTCCGGTCATCCTGGTCACCGGGGTCATGGACGTCTGGCGCGGCGAGGCGGAGGCGTACGGGCTGCCTCCCATCCCCGCCTGGTTCGCCGTGGCGGAAGCCGTGGTCGTCGCAGCCTTCCTCTGGTGGATGTGGCGGCGTTCCGGTGTGCTGCGTCGTGAGTGGATTGCCGGCGGCGTCCTGCGACGTGCCGCCATTGCGGGTCTCAGCGCGTCGCTTGTCGCCTTCACCGTCTGCTTCGGCTTCGGTCGGGGTGGGTGGGTACTCCTCAGTTGGCTGGCCGGTGGCTTGTGCGGCCTGACGCTGTTGATCGGCGATCGCACCGGCAAGGAGGCGGACACCGAAGCGGTCTCCTGAGCAGTTTCGCCGAGGTCGGTGACTTGTTGATCCAAGTGTGTCGTTGCCCGACGCTCAACTGGCCGTTGCCCTGTCGGCCTCCGCGCGGGCCACCTCGGCGTCGTACTGGTCGGCGTCGAAATGCAGATCCAGCAACCGGGTCGGCGCTTTCGCGGGAAGCTCCCAGTCCGACCACTGCACGATGCCCCCGCAGCGCTGCACGACCACGGTCAGGAACCCGCAGCAGCCGCCGGTGCACTCCGGTTCGCCCAGCTCCAGCCGGCGCGCCTCCCCAGTCGCCCGCAGCGGGCTGGGTCGGCCGGCCGTCTTGGTCGTGGCCGTCGCGCTGGGCGTGGGGAGCCTCGTCGAGCGGTCGGCGGTGCTCTTCCACACGATCAAACTGCTCGGCGCCGCGTACCTGATCGTCCTCGGTGTGAGGGCGGTGCAGGCGAGTTGGCGGGGCCGGGACGTGGCCGGGCGGCCGGCGGACGGCAAGGGCGATGACGGGACGGCCGGTTCGGTACGGGCGGGCTTCTGGGGCGGGGTGACGAACCCGAAGAGCGTCGTCTTCCTCACCGCCGTACTGCCCCAGTTCGTCGACCGCGAGGCCGGCCACGCGACGGCGCAGATGCTCGTACTCGGTCTGGCCGGCGCCCTCTTGCAGCTGCTGTCGGACGGGATCTGGGGTCTGGGCGCCGCCACCGCGCGGGACTGGCTGGGCCGGTCGCCACGCAGGACGGCGGCGATCGGCGGCACCGGCGGCCTGGCCATGATCGGCCTCGGCGCGTCGGTGGCGTTCACCGGCCGCGCCGAGTGAGGGAGGCACCATTCGGGGCGGGCCCTCGCCGCCGGTGCCGATCTCGACCACCACCGCGCCGAGGCTCCGCATGTGCGCGAAGACGTGCTCGCAGAGGGCGGTGCCGAGGTGGCCGCGGCGGTGCTGTGCCGAAACGGCGAGGTGGCTGATGCGGCCGTTCCGGCGATCGGGGTCGACGCTCCAGGCCACGTAACCGGCGAGGCCGTCGTCGGCCTCGGCGACCGCGACGTACAGGTGCCGCTCGGGGGCGTGGAGTTGAGGTATCTCGCGACGGTAGTCGTCACGCCAGTCGCCGTGCTGGTTGGCGAAGACGGTCTCGCCGACGAGAGGGCGGAAGGAGTCCTCGTAGAACGGCCGGAACGTCTCGATCGTCAGGTCGGTCACGGCCGTGAGGTCCTGCGGGGTGAACGCGCGGATGCGCATGGGAGTGTGCCTTTCGGGCTGAGGGCTGGACGCCCGGGTGGGAAGGGGGCATCGGTCGGCCCGCTCCCGGCCGTGACGCGGCGATGGTGAGCGGGGCCCTCAGTGACGCGTACGAAAGGCGGCGAAGCACTCCATGGCGCCCAGGGTAGTCCTGGGGACCGCCCGGGGCACCCGGCTTTCGACGTGCGGGAACCGGTGCGCGTACGGCCCCCTTAATCGTTTGCGGCTAATCGTTTGCGGCCGGCCGGCGCGCGGGGATAGGAAGGCCGCATGCTGAAGGGAACCAGGGTCGGCCTGCGGGCGCGGCACGAGGACGACATACCGGTGCTGCGGGCCGAGCTCTACAACGACGTGATCAACGCCGCGCGTGCCGAGGGCGGCCCGTGGCGCCCCGTCACGGCGAACAGCCCGCAGCTCGCCTTCGACGACCCACCGGAGAACCTGGCGTCCTTCTCCGTGATGGAGCTGGAGGGTGGCACCCACATCGGCACGGCGAACCTGTGGGGCATCGACACCCACAACCGCAACGCCCACATCGGCATCGGCCTGCTCCCCGCCGCCCGCGGCAAGGGCTACGGCACGGACGTCGTCGCGACCCTCTGCTACTACGGCTTCGCCGTGCGCGGCCTGCAACGCCTCCAGATCGAGACCCTCTCCGACAACGAGGGCATGATCCGCGCGGCGGAACGCAACGGCTTCGTACGGGAGGGGGTGCTGCGGTCGTCGGCTTGGGTGTTGGGGGAGTTCGTGGACGAGGTGGTGTTGGGGCTGTTGGCGGGGGAGTGGAAGGGGGCAGGAGAGTAGGCCCCTCCTCGCGCCCGAACGCCGGCGCCTTCGGGGAAGTCGCTGCGTTCACCCCCTTTTGAGCGCCTGGAGGAACGCCGCCCAGGCGGACCCCGCCACGGTCACCATCGGCCCGTCGCCCTTCTTGGTGTCCCGCACATGGGCGCGCGTCGAGGTGATCGCGCACTCCACGCACTCACCGCCCGCGCCGTTGCTGTACGAGGACGTGTGCCAGACGAGTACGCGGTCGGTCGGCGCTGCGGTGGTCACTTCGAGTACTCCTTCACGACGGACTGGATGAGCCGGGCGGACCGTTGCGGGCTGAAGGCCGCCGCACGCAGGCCGTCGAACGCCCGCGTGTACTCCCGGACATGATGCTCGCCCTCCAGGTACACCGCGTCCGTGATGCCGTCCCGGTACACCAGGTCCGGGTCCTCCGGAGCCGGGAAGCCGAGCATGGTGAAGGAGCCTGTCGCGGGGTAGGTGCCCGAGTCGAAGGGCAGCACCTGCAGGGTGACACTCGGCAGTTCGGTCGTCTCCAGGATCCGTTCGAGCTGCTCCCGCATGACCTCCCGGTCCCCGATGACGTTGCGCACGGCCCCCTCGTTCACGACGAACCACGCCTCGGGGGCGTCGGGACGCGTCAGCATCACCTGCCGTTCGAGTCGTACGCGTACGGCCCGGTCGATGTCCTCGGCCGACATGTGGGCGCCGGTCGTGTGGAGTTCGCGGGCGTACGCCTCGGTCTGCATCAGACCCGGCAACACCTCGCACTGGTACTGGCGCAGCGTCGACGCGTCCTGCTCCAGACCGATGTAGATGTTGAACCACTCGGGCACGCCCGCCCCGTGCACCTGCCACCACCCGCGCGTCTTCGCCTCGCGCGCCAGGGACTTGAGGAACTCGCGCAGCTCGTCGCTGGTGCCGTAGAAGCGGCACAGGGCGTCGACGTCCGAGGGCTGGACCCGCCCGCTGCCCGTCTCCATGCGGTTAACCTTGGAACCGCTCCAGTCCAACGCCTGGCCGACCTGCGCGCAGGTCAGTGCGCTGCTCTCCCGGAGCTTCTTCAGCTCGATCGACAGACGCCGACGGCGTGCCGTCGGTGAACCGGCCATGACGTTCCCCTCAACCGTGCGGTGCGTAGCGAGAGTTCAGTCTGCTGCCAAGAGTGCCGCGTGCCAATCACACGGAAGTGGGAATCCCGCCGTGCACATTGCACGACGGGATGGGATCCACTCATTCTGGAGTCACGGAGCGACGGAGAGTGATCGAGGGTCACGCTCCGGGACAGTCGCGTACGCACGTGATGGGAGAAGACGCCGTGATCCAGGGACACCGGGTGACGCGAAGGTCGTGGGACGTGGCCTTCACCGCACAACCCGAGGAAGTCACCCACCTGCGCAGCGCCGTACGGATCCGCCTGACGGCATGGGACCTCGACGACCAGGTCGACACGGCACAGCTCTGCGTGAGCGAGCTCGTCTCCAACATCGTCACGCATGTCGGCACCGGTACTCCGGGCTCGCTCGCGCTGTCGACGGACGGGGAGCGCCTGCGCGTCGAGGTGCACGACCCGGACACGCGGGCGCTGCCCACCCTCGTGGACGCGGAGATCGACGCGGAGGGTGGACGGGGGATGGCGCTCGTCGCCGCGCTGGCCGACCGCTGGGGCGTGCAGGTGCACGACGACCACAAGGTGACGTGGTGCGAGTTCGCGGTGGCGGCATCGGCCGCCCCGGAAGGGGAGCCGTCGGTGGAACGCGCCGATGCGCTGCTGGACGTCTACGCGACCTTGAAACCGCCGGCGTGCTCGTACGACCGCGAGGTCGGGAGGGTGCGGCGGCGGGTCGAGGAGGAGTCCGTGATCGACATGGTCACGGACCTCCTCCATCGGCTCCGCGCCCACGGTGGTGACGTGGACCGGGTGCTGGACTGCGCGCAGAGCCGCCTCGAAGCGGGTCGGCGGTAAACGTCGACACGTCCTCCGCTGGAAGTGCCGTTCACGTACGTGCCACAGCCGCGCGCAACAGCGTCTCCGCGTCCGCGACAACATCCTGCTCGTGCAGCACCAGAGCTGCGCGCAGGACGTCTCGGTCGCTCCTGTCTCGCGCATAGATGTGCACGAAGTTGCCCGCCAGTTCGTCTTGCCCCCTCGACCGCAGCAGAGCCACCAGCAAAGCCATCTCCTGAGAGGTGCAGGCCTCCACTGTGTGTCTCAGCAGTGCGAGGACGCGGTCTGGCTGGCCGCCGCCGGCGAGCTCCTCCGCGCGACGCCTGATCCTCTGTGCCGCCGACGTGTCTTTCATGCTCCGCTGCCGGTCCCTGTGCTGCTGGGGGACCGGCAGCGGAGTTGCGGTCAGTTCCTCAGGCCGACGATTCCGCGGGCCGGCTTCAGCAGACCGGCGTATCCGCAGCGTCTCCCGCTTCAGTGCGGAGTACCGCTGCCGCAGTGAGCGCAATTTTGCGCCCCGGTTCTCCGCCTCTTTCGTAAGTCTCTTCTGCTCTTCGAGCGAAGCCTCTAGTTCCCGCCTTGCGGCACGTGCGTCCTCCCGGTGGCGAGCACAGTTGGCACACCGTTCCCGCTCCGCCAACGCCCGCAGTTCGAGCAGGTGCTTCTTGGTGACGCCAAGGCCTTGCTCACCCCCTGCGTCCCGGCAGGCGGTGTCGAAGATCGAGGTGGCTGCCTTCTCGGGAGGCACGTACTGCCCTGTGAGATACCTGGTCAGGGAGCTCTCGCTGACCAGGAGGTACTTCGCCGCCTGTGCCTGCGTCGGGTGTGTGAAAACCGTGCCACCGTCCGGGGACTTGACGGCTAGGTGGCGGCACAGCTGCTGCAGAGCCCCAGCCAGTTGCCGCCTGGCAGGTGAGGTGTCGTCGTGGAAGTCCTTCTCGGTCCACGTGAACGGCTCGCCGTTATTGCTGCGCGCTGCCATGACGGCGTACCTCCGTATGCATGCCGACGGCCTGAACGCCCGTGCTAGTTGGCTTTGTTGAGTCCCATTCTGCCGGAGGTGGGCTAGGCGCTGTCTGCCGTTTTCTGTCTCCTCTCTTGCTAATTACCGCGCAAGTTCGGCTGAGAGGGTTCGGCGAGGTTTCGATGTGCCACGCTTTACGTGTCAGCCTCCGGTTGTGCGGGGGGTGGTGCGAGGTGCGCCTGGGGGGAAGTTGCTGTCAGGCGATTTCGTGCAATCTGCACAACGGGAGGCAAACACGTCGAATCATGCGCATAGTGCGCGCAGTCTTGAGGGAGGGGACCCATCATGACGATGCCGTCCTGGCAGGAGACCACTGCCGGAGGCCACAAGCTGGGAAGCATGGCTCGGGCCGCGCTCTGGCTGATCCAGGAGGTGGGGGAGGGAGAGATCTTCACCGTGGCCAAGCTGCGCGAGGCCTTCCCTGACATCGCGCAGATCGACCGGCGCATGCGCGGCCTCCGGGACTACGGGTGGGAGATCGCGACGGCGCGCGAGGACCCTGAGCTGCGGTCGCAGGAGCGCCGGTTCGTGACGCGCGGCAAGGACGTGTGGGTGCCGGGGCAGGCGAAGACCCCGAGTCACAAGTCCAGCATCACCAGCGCCCAGCGCGCCAAGGTGATGCAGGAGGACGGATACCTGTGCCGTACGTGCGGTATCACCGGCGGTGAGGCGTACGACGACGACATCATCCAGGCGGTGCTGAACGTCGCCCGCCGGCCGGTGATTCTGGCGGATGGCAGCGTCACGCACCAGCTCGTCACTGAATGCCAGCGGTGTGGGCGGGGGACCGCGGACCGGTCTGTGGACCTGCCTGAGCTGATCGCCAAGATCGAGGCGCTCGCGCCCCTGGAGCGCAGCGTGCTGAGCAGCTGGGTGAAGAACGACAAGCGGACGTACAGCCAGCTTGAGGTGCTGTGGGGGCTGTACCGGACTCTGCCGCAGGAGTCCCGCAAGGCTGTGGCCGACGCTCTTGAGTCCGACGGCACCGACGACTGAGACAGGACGGATACACGATGATGCGCGAGCTTCCGGCCCCGCCCCGAGCGGCCGAGTTCAGCGAGCTGATCAGCAAGAAGGTGGAAGAGGTCCGGTCTGGCGGCGGCACCCGGGAGACCGTGACCGTCGACTGGAACGGGCAGCAGGCCCATGTCGAAGTAATAGACCTGCCGCTCAGCAGCCTCTACTACAACCCCAGCACCCACCGGATCCGCGCCCAGCGCAGCCACGACCCCGCTCGGGACGAGGCGCTGGACAAGGACCCGTGGAGCGGGGAGAGCCAGGACTACCTGCAGTTCCTGCTCAAGGCGTCGCCGGCGAACCCGAACCTGCGGGACAAGGACTTCGACACCCTCAAGGACAGCCTCAGGGAGTTCGGGCAGAACGATCCCGGGCTGGTGACCCGGCATGGCGTGCTCGTCAACGGCAACACCCGGGCCGCCGCGCTGCGCGAGCTTGGGGAGCAGTCGATGCGCGTCGGCGTGCTGCCGGAGTCGTTCACCTGGGCCGACATCAACGCCGTCGAGCTTGCCCTGCAGTTGCGCAAGGACCACCGACGCGACTACTCCTACATCAACCGCCTCCTCGCCATGGAGGAGCAGGCCGCGCTGGGGCGCACGCCGGAGCAGATCGCGAAGGACTTCCGGATCCAGGTCCGCACCTATCACCAGGAGCGGTGGATCCTGAGCACCATCCGTGAGCTCAACGAGCGCAGCCGCACGGGCGGTGGCAGCGCTCTGCGTCTGGTGGACTGGGAGGGTGCTCAGGAGCGCCTCAAGGAACTCCACCGCCTCTACGTGAAGCTGGAAACGGTCGACCGTGACCAGGCGGAGGTTCTGAAGGAGATGCGGCTGGCCGCCATCCTTCTTGAGTTCTCCAAGACCGACGTCCGTCACATCGACGAGGACTTCCTCAAGGCGGGGTTCGACAAGGAGCTTCCCAAGGGGAGCGGCGGCGCGGCACAGCCGCAGTCCGTGGCCGTTCCCGGTCTCGGTCTGGAGGTCCCAGCGGCGTCGTCCGCCGTGGCTGAAGCCCGCGCGATGAACGATGAGATCCTCCGGGCCGCGGCTGTGGTGCGGAGTGACGCGCCGGCCATCGGCGATGAGCAGAAGGCCTCGGCGCAGGAGGTGTGGGACCGCGCGCAGAAGGCCTTTGACAAGGCGATCGACGCCGCTGGGCGCAGCGCGCGGCTGCGCAAGCGCAAGCAGCTCGCGCCGGCCCGGCTGGCTGATGCGTGTGCCAGCATCGACCAGTGTGTGAGCGACCTGGTGCAGGCGCGCACGTCCCGCAGCCTTGACGAGGAGCAGTTCGATGAGGCCGTGATCAAGCTGCGGGCCAGCCTGCTCAAGCTCGCGCAGCAGGCCGGCCGGGGGTTGCCGCAGCCTGGTGAGGGCGTTTCCTGGCTGCAGCAGGCCGTCTCGGCGGAGGGTTCGCGTTGACCGATCGTGAGACCTCCCTGCGTCTGGGGTTCGACGAGACGCGGACCCGCGTCGTCCTGAGGACGACGGAGACGTATCAGCAGGATCTCGTCCAGCTGGCCGCCCGGTTCCGTACTGGCGGCCAGCTCGGCCCCGCGAGTGCCTCGGTCTCCCTGGATGAGCTGCTGGCCGACCTGGGGGTGCTGAGTACCTGGCGTGATCCGGCTGGTGTCGAGTGGGCGGATGACCTGCGGGACCTGGTGTCCGGGGTGGTCCTGGACGCTCAGACGGTCCAGGAGAGGCTCGCGGGGCGGGAGACACCCGGCGAGGTTTCGCCTGACGATGTCCCCGCGGTCCTCGGTGACACCTGGAAGGGTGAGCTCAGCTCGTTCCAGCGCAGGGACATCGCCAAGCTCCTGTCTCTGCAGCACGGTGCCAACTTCAGCGTTCCCGGCGCCGGGAAGACGCGCGTCGCGCTCGCTGTCTACGCGGCGCAGAAGGCCGCCGGCCGTGTGAGCCGCTTGCTGGTCGTATGCCCCAAGTCCGCGTATGAGTCGTGGCGTTACGAGACCGCCGAGTGCCTGGTGCATCCGTTGCGCATCAACGTTCTGGACGGTTCCATGGACCAGTGGGCTGAGGTGCTCGTGGTGAACTACGAGCGCCTGGACCGGTCACTGCCGATGCTGGCCAGCTGGCTCAAGGCCGGTCCGTCAATGATCATCCTGGACGAGGCTCACCGGATGAAGCTCGGGGCCAGGGGCACCTACGGGGCTGCCTGCATGGCATTGGGGCCGCTGGCGGCGCGGAGGCTGATCCTCACGGGTACGCCGGCTCCGAACGGTTCCAGGGACCTGGAGAATCTTCTGGGCTTCGTCTGGCCGGGCCACGGCCAGCGCACGGTGGTCCAGGCGGTGGCGGGAGGCGACCTGGCCTACGCGAGTTCTGTCCTTCGCCCGCTCTTCACGCGCACGACGAAGCAGGAACTCGGCCTGCCGCCTGTGCAGCTCGGGTTGCGCTACGTGGACATGCCACCGCTGCACGATGAGATCTACGCGGCTCTCGTGGGCGGTGTGGACCGCGGGTCGGCGCGTGAGGACTTGAGCTCGCTCGGGAGGACGGCGCTGAGGCTCCTTATGGCGGCGACGAGCCCGGCACTGCTTCTGGAGGCAGGAAGCAAGTACGAGCCGCTCGCGTACCAGCTTCCTCCGCTGGAAATTCCTGAGGGCAGCTCTCTGTACTCGCTCATGCAGGACCTCCCCGACTACGAACTGTCGCCCAAGTACAAGGAAGCTGTGGCGATCATCGCGGAGAACGCCGCCCGGGGCCGCAAGACGCTGGTCTGGACGACGTTCGTCAGAAGCCTGACCACGCTGGAGCGCATGCTGGAGAAGTACAGCCCGGCTGTCGTCTACGGCGGTACTCCCGACCGGGAGGAGCAGCTTCGCCGCTTCCGGGAGGACCCGGCGTGCATGGTGCTCATCTCGAACCCGGCAACACTGGGTGAGGGGATCAGCCTTCACCACGTCTGCCACGACGCGGTGTACGTCGACCGCGACTTCATGGCTGGGCGCTTCCTGCAGAGTCTTGACCGGATTCACCGCCTGGGTCTCGCCCCCGACACGGAGACCCGGGTCACTGTCCTGGCGGTGCGGAACTCCATCGACGAGGTGGTGGCCGCCAGCCTGGAACGGAAGCTGGAGTTCATGGGACGCATCCTGGATGACCCCACGGTGCAGCAGCTCGCCGACCTGGAAGAAGAGCCGGCCGTCGCCGCCGGCCTGGCACCCAGCGACGTCGAGGCGCTGCTGAGTCATATAGGAGGCCGCTAAGGCTGGGTGCGTGCGGCGGGCATCGTGGGACTACCCTCTGCGGTGTGTCACACGAAGGTGAATGGCAAGCTCCGGAAGGTTCCTGGGCTTCCTCCGCAGCCCGCCGCCGCAATATGCAGGCCATCCGCAGCCGCGACACCAAGCCGGAGATCATGATCCGGCGTCTCGTGCACGCCGCAGGGCTTCGGTACCGGGTCGCGGCACGGCCTCTGCCGGATCTTCGCCGGACGGCTGACATGGTATTCCGCCCGGCGAAGGTCGCGGTATTCATAGACGGCTGCTATTGGCATGGCTGCCCAGAGCACTATGTGCCGCCGAAAACCAATTCTGGCTACTGGTCGGAGAAGGTTGTGCGGAACGTCAAGCGAGACCGCGAGACCGACGAGCTTCTGACGAATGCAGGCTGGCTTGTGCTCCGATTCTGGGAGCACGAGCCGTCAGACGCCTGTGCTCACAAAATCGCCTTGACGGTTCTGGAGAGGCGTGGAGTTCGCCTGACTCGGGGGGACTGAGATCTCCAGCTGCTGCGGGATTTCGTCCAGCGGAACTACACCGGCCGGTTCCATTTCATACGCCTCTGTGAGCGTCTCGCGGTGTTCTGGCCGCAGGACCGCGGCGATGGCCCGCCCCACAGCCTCCGCGACGGGGGGCGGAAACGCATTGCCGACCTGCCTGTAACGGGCTGTCTTGCGTCCCTGGAATTTCCAGTCCTCGGGGAAACCCTGAATGATCGCAGCTTGTGCCACGGTGAGCATAGGGCCAGCTGGACGGAACAAGTCACGCTCAGGGTCGCAGCTTTCCGGGTCGTTGGCGATGCCCTTGCCGTCCACGCCCAGATCTGCCCAGGCGCGCTTGGCCCTGGTCGGGCCGAGGTCGGCACCGCCATGCTTTCGTGATCCGCCCACGAGCGTGGGGGCCACTGTCTTGCCCGCTGCTGAGGCTTTGGTGATCTTATCTTTCCACGTGTTGAAGACCGTCTCGCCGGTTGCCTCGCCTGGACCGGCAGGTTCGCCCTTCCAGTTCTTGTCCCAGAACTCCTTGCAGCGGGCAAGCATGCTGTCCTCGAGTGTTTTGAGCACCGTTACTTCGCGCCCCTTGAGGCTGAGAGGCCACTGGAATTCCGGGCCGCCCGGGCTGATCGCGTCCTTATGAATTGCGACTAGGATGGCGCGGGGGCGGAGCTGTGGGACTCCGAAGTGTCGTGCGTCCATGCGACGCCACACTTTGCGCATGACCACATCCTGCGCGCTTGGCGGCAGGTTCGTGTCTACGGCGGGTACTAGGTATCCATATTGCCGTAGAGTATCGAGGATTGAGAGCCTGTACTCGATGAAAACTTCCGGGGGCTCGAGGATTCCCCGAACGTTTTCGATCATCACGGCTTTTGGTCTGAGTACGTCAATGATGTCGAGCGCCGCAGGGAAAAGGTCACGCTCGTCGTCTGGTCCCAGCCTGTGTCCTGCCAACGAGAACGGCGGGCACGGGACTCCGCCCGCGAGCAGGTCGAGTTCCCCCGGCTTCAGGTCAAGGCTCTTGAATTCTCCGGATTCCAAGAAATCCTTGACGTCCATGGGGCGGATGCTGTTCGCCTTCTCATGGTCCCAGCCTGGCCAGCCGCTGACGTTGGCGCGCAGGGTGGCCGCAGCGGAGGCATCCCACTCGACGAGGGCGCGGTGATCGAAGCCGGCGTTGTGCAGTCCGACGGCTTGCCCCCCAGCGCCCGCGCAGATCTCGATCGAGGTCAATGGCGAGGCGAACTGCGGTCGCTCGTGGCCGCTGCGGGGCATGCCGCTCCTCCTGGGGTGGTCCATCGTGCAAGGAGGAGCAGTGATCGGAAGCTCCTCGGTACCAAGAGTCTCGCATCTGGCTCCGCGGTTGCCCGCGCCGCTATGGCAACGGAACGGTGATTGTATGAGAGTCGCCGCCCGCGGCCCGGCATAAGCTCACCGCATGGTGCAAAGCAGTGCGACCGACGTCGACGCCTACCTCGCCGAGCTTCCCGGCGACCGCAAGGTCGTCCTGACGCGGCTGCGGGAGCTGTGCCGGGCCGAGCTCGAGGGGTTCGCGGAGGTCATGGCCTACGGGATGCCCACGTACCAGCGGGACGGCGTCGCCGAGGTCGCGTTCGCCAGTCAGAAGCAGTACATCTCCCTCTATCTGCTGCGCGGTGACGTCAGGGACGCCTTCGCCGAGCGGCTCGCCGGCCAGGACATGGGCAAGAGCTGCCTCCGCTTCCGTAAGTCCGGCGGCGTCGACCTCGACCTCGTCCGCGACCTGTTGCGGGCCACCGCGGCCGCCTCCGGCCCGGTCGCCCAGTAGCCCCACCGCGCCCCCGCACCCCCGGTGCCCTCCCCTCTCAGGCGCACTCCACCCACATGAGTTGTGTGCAATCTGGTTGCGCACAACTAAATGGCGCGCTATCTTCTTCATCAGTGCTCAGCGCACCGAGACCTCAAGAGAGGGGCAGACACCATGCCGTTCATCACCGTCGGCCAGGAGAACTCGACCAACATCGACCTGTACTACGAGGACCACGGCACCGGGCAGCCCGTCGTGCTGATCCACGGGTACCCGCTCGACGGTCACTCCTGGGAGAAGCAGACCGCCGCCCTGCTCGCCGCCGGCTACCGGGTCATCACCTACGATCGGCGCGGGTTCGGGCAGTCCAGCCAGCCCACCACCGGCTACGACTACGACACCTTCGCCGCCGACCTGAACGCCGTCATGGAGACCCTGGACCTGCGCGACGCGGTCCTCGTCGGGTTCTCGATGGGCACCGGCGAGGTCGGCCGCTACCTCGGCGTCTACGGGTCGGAGCGCGTCGCCAAGGCCGCCTTCCTCGCCTCGCTCGAGCCGTACCTGCTCAAGACGGACGACAACCCGACCGGCGTCGACGGCTCCGTCTTCGAGGGCATCGAGAAGGCCGTCACCGCGGACCGGTACGCCTACTTCACCGCGTTCTACCAGGACTTCTACAACCTGGACGAGAACCTCGGCACCCGCATCAGCGAAGAGGCCCTGCGCAACAGCTGGAACGTGGCCGCCGGATCCTCCCCGTACGCGTCCGTCGCCGCCGTCGCCACCTGGACCACGGACTTCCGTGCCGACCTGGCCAAGATCGACGTCCCGGCGCTGATCCTGCACGGCACCGCCGACCGGATCCTCCCCATCGAGGCCACCGGCGAGCCCTTCCACCAGGCCCTGCCCCAGGCCGACTACGTCGTCGTCGAGGGCGCCCCGCACGGCCTGCTCTGGACCCACGCCCAGGAGGTCACCGACGCCCTCCTCGCCTTCCTCGCCAAGTGAGCCGGTAGCGACACCGGCGGAACGACAAGCGCGCCCGGCCGCCGGACGAACGGCAGCCGGGCGCACCCCTGTACGCGTCCGTACGCGTCAGCGCGAAGCGCAAAACGCCTACACCCCGTGGCACTCCCCGTACGCCGTCCTCGACCCGCACCAGCACGCCTCCGACCGCTCCGGCGGCCACGCCACCGCACGGCCCCGCGCCGCCAGCGTCGTCGCGTACTGGGGGAGCAGCGACGCGTCCGAGGGGGACGTCAACTCCGAGGCGGCGAACGCCTCGTACGACGGGACCGTGCCCCGCACGATGCCCAGGTTCGGCGTGCCGGACGCGGCCAGTTCGCGCAGGGCCGCCTCTATCGTCCCGAGGTGCGCCTCGTAGGACGGGTACTCCTCGGCGAGGTCCGGGTACGCCTCCGTCAGCTCCGCCAGCTCGTCGGCCGGCCAGTGCAGCACCGCCACGGGGAACGGGCGGGACAGCGCCTCCCGGTACGCGCCCAGTTCCGCGCGCAGCCGCAGGATCTCCGCCTCCAGCTCCTCCGGGTTCTCCGAGCCGAGCGACCACACGCGCTTCGGGTCGTGCAGCTCGTCCAGGCCGATGGGGTGCCTGTGCACGGAGTCGGCGAGCGCGTCCCACTCGTCGTGCGCCGCGCCCAGCATCCTGCGCACCCGGTGGCGGCCGAACAGCAGCGGATGCGTGGCGCGCGGCGGCTCGTCCACACCGGTCAGCAGCAGGCGCACCGCCTCGGTGAACGTCTCGTGCGCCTGCTCCAGTTCGTCGTGCGCCTCCAGTGCCTCCGCGACGATCACCCAGGGGGCGGGGTCGCGCGGGGACGCCGTGCGGATGCCGTCGATGATCGCGCGGGCCTCCGCCTCGTGGCCGTACTCCCACAGGTTGGAGGCCTTCAGGGCGCGGACCAGGAACGGGTTGTCCAGGTCCGCGCCCGAGGTCAGCAGGCGGTCGTAGAGCGCCGTCGCGGCCGGGCGGTCGCCGGCCAGCTCCCGGTGCGCGGCGGCCCGCAGCAGCAGGGCCTCGGCGTCCTCGGGGTAGCGGTCGGCGGTCCGCTCCAGACGGGCGGCCTCGTTGATGTGGTCGACGTTTTCGGCAGGCGTGTCGGGGCGCATGGGGGACACCGTACTGCCGACGGGTGACAGAAGTGAGGGCCCCACGGCCCTCCGCCGCCCGTCCACGGCCGACCCGTTGCCCACTCCCCACGGGCCTACGACCATTCCCGCCGCCGCCCTACGACCGCTCCCGCAGCCCCAGCACCGCCACCGCCGCGACCAGCGCCAGCACAGCGGACACCACCATCGCGATGTCCGTGCCGTGCGCCGGGCCGCCGCTCGACGACGTCGCCACGGCGATCGTGAGCGAGACGCCGGCGCACGAGCCGATGTACCGCAGGGTCTGCTGCGCGCCGGAGCCCATCGCGGCCCGCGCGGCCGGGACCGACTCGACGGCGAGCAGCGGCAGCGCCGCGTTGAGCAGGCCGCTGCCGACACCGGCGATCAGCATGCCGGGCACGAACCGCGCCGTGGAGCCCGCGTCGACCGCGCCCAGCATCGTGACCACGCCGACGGCGTGCAGCGCGAAGCCGATGGCGAGCTGGACGCGCGTCGGGACGCGCCCGGCCAGGCGGCGGGCCTGCAGCGCGACGGCGAAGGCGAGCCCCGCCCACAGCAGGGTCAGCAGCGCCGTCTGCATCGCGGACATACCCAGCACCCGCTGCAGCACCGCCGGCAGGAAGCTGAACAGTCCGATCACCGACAGTCCCGTGAACAGGCCGCCCGCGGACGAGGCGAGGAAGCCGCGGTGACGGAGCAGGGAGAGGTCGATCATCGGGGTCGCCGAGCGCCGTTCCACCAGCGCGAAACCGGCGAGGAGGACGACCGCCGCGCCCAGCAGCAGCCACACCGGCGCCCGCAGCCAGCCGTCCCGGCCCAGCGTGAGGGCCGCCACCAGGGAGACGAGGGCCGGCCCGAAGGTCGCGGCCCCCGCGAAGTCGGGGCGGCCGCCGCGCGGGGACTTCGACTCGGTGAGCCCTCGGGTTCCGAGGAGGGCGATGACCAGGGCGGCGGCGCCCAGGACGCCGTAGACCGCGCGCCAATGCGGTATCCCGGCGGCGAGCAGCGGGCCCACCGCGATGCCTCCGGTGACGAACGCGCCCCACACCCCCGTCGCCTTCAGCCGTCCGGCGGCCGTCGGGAAGGCGTGCACGATCAGGCCGAGACTGCTCGCGAGCAGGGCCGCGCTGGCCGCGCCCTGCGCGATCCGGGTCAGGGTGAACAGCCAGGTGTCCGTCGCGAGGGCGCTGAGCGCCGTGGTGATGCCGAGCGCCAGGGTGCCCCAGACGAAGATCCGGCGGCGGCCGTAGTCGTCGGCGAGGCTGCCGGCCACCAGGAGCAGCGCGGCGAGCCCCAGCGGGGTGCCGTTGAGCAGCCACGCCTGCGCGGACAGTGGGGTGTGCAGGGCCGCCGCGGTCGCGGGCAGCGTGACGATCGGGGCGGTGTACGTCATCAGCGCCACGGCCGTGGCGGCGCTGGTCAGGGCCAGGGTCGCGCCGGGGCGCGGAGGTGATCCGGGGCGGGCGGCGCGCGCGGTGGCGGCCTGCGCCTGTGCGGCGGTGGCGGGCGTGGCGGTCATCTTCGGGGTCCTCTGCGGGCTCGGGGAGGGAGGCGTGGTGAGGCCGATGAGGAGGGCGGCAGCTGCGGATCTTCCGGCACGCCGCCTGCGGCACCGAGCTCGGCCCGTACAGCGACTGCCCCGCCTGCGGAACCGTCGTGGCCGTCCCGGACGTCGAAGTGGTGCCGGGGCCGGATATCAGCCGGGACCCGGCCGACCCGGTCAGCCGGGCCCTGCTGAAGCCGAAGCGGCTGCTGCAGCCCGTCGAGGTCGACCCCGCCTGAACCCTGCCTGGCAGCTCAGCTCACGCCGCGCTGACAGAGGGGCCTGGCACAATGCGGTGCACGCGAGCCACGCAGCGCGAGACGGAGAGAGGGGGACACGGCCCATGACAGGGTTCACCACGCGGCACACGCCCGACGGGCGTCCGGCCACGCGCTCCGCGCGCACCCTCCTCGCCGTGCTCTTCCCGCTGCTCCAGATCGCCCTGCTGCTCAGCCCGGCCCCCGACGGCGGCCTCTCCCTGGTCCACGTCACGCTCGCCGCGACCGCCGCGGCCGGGGTGGCTCTCACGGTCTGCGCCGTGATCGCCGCCCGCAGCGCGCCCGCCGTGCCGCCCACCCGGGTCCGCACCGCCCTGCGCGACCGCGACCGGCGTACGGCCTTCCTGCCTCAGCGAGATCCCGACGCCAAGGGGCGCACCCGCCCCCGAGCACCCGGTCACGCCCTCCCGGCGACCGTCGCGTAGGGCTGCTTCCGCAGGACGTTCTCTCAGTTCTCGCTCCACGTTCCTTCCGCACGCCCCGCGCGTGGGTCGTCATGCCGACCTTCCCCGTCCCGTCCCGGCCGTCCGCCGCGCCGGGACCCCCGGCACGACGAGACCCCCGGAGGGCTCACCCTTGTCTGTCTTCGCCACCCTGGTCGAGCAGCTCGCCGACCTGCTCCGTCCCCTGTTCGGCCTGTCCGCCGCGGCCGCCGCGATCATCGCGTTCACCGCCCTCGTACGGCTCCTCGTCCACCCCCTGTCGCGGGCCGCCGCGCGCGGGCAGAAGGCGCGGGCCGCGCTCCAGCCGCGCATCGCCGAACTGCGCCGCAAGCACGGCAAGAACCCGGAGAAGCTCCAGAAGGCCGTGATGGAGCTGCACGCCGAGGAGAAGGTGTCCCCGCTCTCCGGCTGCCTGCCCAGCCTGCTCCAGCTCCCCGCGTTCTTCCTGCTCTACCACCTCTTCTCCAGCGGCTCGATCGGCGGCGAGCCCAACGCCCTGCTCACCCACCAGCTCCTCGACGCCCCTCTCGGCGGCCGGTGGGCGGACGCCCTCGACGACGGCGGCGTGTTCGGCGGGGCAGGACTGGTGTACCTCGGCCTCTTCGCGGTCGTCACCGTCGTCGCGTACTTCAGCTACCGGCTGTCCCGCCGGATGACGGCGGCCTCGGCGGCTCTCGCGGGCACGGGAACGGGGACGGGCGCGGACCCGCAGGTGCCGGGCGCCGCCGCCATGGGCGGAGTGATGAAGGTGATGCCGTTCATGTCCTTCTTCACCCTGGTCACGGTCGCCGTCGTGCCCCTCGCCGCCGCGCTCTACGTGGTCACCTCCACCACCTGGAGCGTCATCGAACGGTCCGTGCTGTACCGGTGAGGGGTGCGGCGGGCGCGGTCCAGTACGTGAACCGGGTCTTGCGGAGTGGAGGGCCCGGCCTGGAAGATCGGCCGGTCCTCCGACGGCCGCGCCCGCCGCACCGGTCGTCCCCGTCGGGCGGGCGCCCGCGAGCGAGGGAGACACGACCATGAAGCTGCTGCGCGTCGGTACGGCGGGACGGGAACGCCCCGCGCTGCTCGACCCCGACGGGACCCTGCGCGACCTGTCCGGACTCGTCACGGACATCGACGGGACGCTCCTCGCCGACGAGCACGCCCTCGGCCGGATCAGGAGCGCCGCCGAAGCCGGCGACCTGCCCGCGCTGGACGCGACGGGACTGCGCACCGGGCCGCCGCTCGCACGGATCGGCAAGATCGTGTGCATCGGGCTGAACTACCACGACCACGCCCGCGAGACCGGCGCCGAGCCTCCTTCCGAGCCGGTGATCTTCTTCAAGGCGCCGGACACCGTCGTCGGCCCCGACGACACCGTGCTCGTCCCGCGCGGCTCGGTGAAGACCGACTGGGAGGTCGAGCTGGCCGTCGTGATCGGGCGGACCGCCCGGTACCTGGAGTCGGCGGAGGACGGACTCGCGCACGTCGCCGGGTACGCCGTCGCCCACGACGTCTCCGAGCGGGAATTCCAGATCGAGCGCGGCGGCACCTGGGACAAGGGCAAGAACTGCGAGACGTTCAACCCCCTCGGTCCCTGGCTCGTCACCGCCGACGAGGTGCCCGACCCGCAGAACCTCTCCCTGCGGCTGTGGGTCAACGGCGAGCTGAAGCAGGACGGCACGACGGCGGAACAGATCTTCCCGGTCGGCGAAGTCGTCCGCTACGTCAGCCAGTTCATGACCCTGTACCCCGGCGACGTCATCAACACCGGCACCCCGGCCGGCGTCGCGATGGGCCACCCCGAACCGAAGCCGTACCTGAGGGCCGGGGACGTGGTGGAGCTGGAGGTCACGGGGCTGGGGCGGCAACGGCAGGTGCTGGCGCAGGCGTAGGGCGCAGAGTCTGCTGTCGGGGTCACGCCCCCGGCAGCAGGCGGCTCGCCCCGATCCCGTGGAGGTACACCAGCGCGTCCGCCGCCCGCAGCAGGGACACCTCGTCGGGGTCTCGCGGCCAGTGCGTGCCGATCTCCCGCTTCGGACGGGACGCCTCGAAGAGGGCATGGGCGGCGGGCGGCACGGTGCGCAGGTCCAGGAAGAAGTCCCGGCCGTCCACCGCCTCCAGCGTCTCCTCCACCGACCCGGCCGCCACCGGCCCCGAGCGGAACACCTTCACGTCCGCGTCCACCGGGTCCGAGACACCCGGATCGGTGGCGAGGAACGCCCCGCGGCCGAAGGCGAGCCCCACCACCCGGTAGTCGTCGCCGAGCGCGCGGCGGAGCACCCCGCCCTGGATCACCGGGTAGTCCGGGTCGAAGCCCTCCAGGTACACATGGCCGTTGTGGGCGGCCAGCACGGCCCGCCGGCCGGTGTGCCGCAGCCACCACAGGGTGTTGTCCGTCATCACCTCGTCCCGGTAACCGAGGCCCGCGCGTGCGTCGGCCGGTTCGTCGTAGTCGAAGGCGTTCTGGCGGGCGACCTGATGGACGATCTCCGCATTCGCCACGGCCTCGGCGTGCGCGCTCCCCGCCGCCACGGTGCGCCCGGCGAACGACCGGGCGCGCAGCAACTCCACGGCCGTACCGGTCCGTTCGGCCTTCTCCCACCGAACGGCGAGGGGTTCCTCGAAGGCGGCGAGCATGTGCTCCCCGGCGGGCAGCGTGGGCCGCAGCCCCCGGTACAGCTCGGTGACGGCGGGCAGCAGGTCGGGGTGGGCGCGGCGGACGTACCCGATGACCCGGTCGTACAGATCGGGACCGGCCCAGCTGCTGTCGTTCCCCGCGAACCGCAGCGGATCCTCGGGGTGCCGGACGTTGTAGGCGCGCATCCACCGCACCAGCTCCAGCACCTCGGGCGTCCGCATGAACAGGTACGCGTTGTGGAACTCCTCCGCCATGATCCGCGCGGGGTCGCCCCGGCCGGTGCGTACGTAGTCGTCGAGACGCAGCCCGGCGCTCCAGGGCGCCTCCAGCACGAACAGCCGGAAGCCCTCCTCCTCGGCCAGATACCGGAACATACGGTGCTGGAGCGCCAGGAAGTCCCGTCCGCCGTGCGCCGCCTGCCCGATGCCGACCAGCCGGGCGTCGCCCACGATCCCCTTCAGCGGGCGCAGGTCGTCGAGGGGGCCGTCCGGCTCCACCGTGCGCAGGGGATGGGCGGCCTGGCGTACGGCGCTCACCGGGTCGGAGCAGTCCTCCTGCTCCGCTGAGGTCCCGCCGGGCGCGGGGCGTGGGAGACGGGTGCTCGGGGTGATCTCCCGCAGATGCACCACCAGGTCCGCGGACTTCGGCAGGCCGACCTGGTCCTCCCCGGGCGGGTAGTCCGTGCCGATCTCCCGCTTGGGCCGGACCACGTCCAGCCAGGCGCGGGCGGCCGGCGGCGCCTCGCGCAGATCGGCGTACCAGGCGCGATGGCCCACCCGGTCCAGGGTGTGCTCCAGGAACTCCGGTGGGGCAGGGGGAACTTCGACGCGCCGTACGTCGGCGTCGGCCGGGTTCTGCAGCCCCTCCTCGGTGGCGTGCACCGCGCCCCGGCCGAAGGACGCGGCCACCGCCACATAGCCGTCGCCCAGGCGCTCCCGCAGCACCGTGCCCTGCGCGAGAGGGAGCGTCGGTGTGGAGGTGAGCGTGTAGACGTGGCTGTCGTGGCCGCCGAGGACGACACGGTGACCGGTGTGGCGGTGCCACCACAGGGTGTTCTCCGCCATCACCGTGTCCCGGTACACCATGACGTCCGGCACGACCTCGGGGTCCGCCAGGTCGAACGCGTACAGCCGCGCAACCTGGTCGACGGCGGTGGCGTGCTGCACCGCGAGCGCATGGTCGGCGTCCGCCTCTTCGGGGTCGCGGGCGCGGAGCAGGTCGAGGACACGACCGGTGCGCGCGGCCCGCTCGCGGCGCTCCTCCAGGGGCGTGGTCACGGCCGTGCGCATCCACTCGCCCATGGGCACGGCCGGACGCAGCCCCCGGTACAGCCTGGCGACCGTGGACAGCAGGTCCGGGTGCGCGCGGCGGACGTGGTCCACGACCCGGTCGTACAGCTCCGGCCCCGCGTAGCCCATGTCGTCCCCCGCGAACCGGAGGGGATCGTCCGGGTGGCCGGTGTTGTACGCGCGCATCCACCGCACCATGTCCAGGTACTCCCGGCTGTGCAGCAGCAGATGGGCGTTCTGGAACTCCTCCGCCATGATCCGCACCGGATCGCCGCAGCCGGTGCGCAGATACGCGTCCAGGCGGGCGCCCGCGCTCCAGTTGGCCTCCAGGACGAAGGAGCGGAACCCCTTCTCCTCGACCAGGTACCGCAGCATCCGGTGCCGGACGGTCACGAACTCCCGCGCGCCGTGCGCGGCTTCGCCGATCCCGACCACCACGGCGTCCCCGACCGCCGCCCCGAACGGGCGCAGGTCGCCGGTCGGCCCTGAGGAGCCGGTCGTACGGAGCGGGCGGGCGATCCGCTCCAGGTCCCGCAGGACCTCGGCGTCGGCCGGGGCCCTGTCCGACGCCGAGGTGTCCCCACCGGCCGGGAGCGCGGCGGCCGTACCGGGTATCGCGGTCACCCACACGAGCAGCGCGACGGCCAGCCGTCGCCCGAGAGAGCACGTCATGCCGCCAGCGTCACCGGCCACGAACGCGTCCGCGCTCCGAAGGTCACCCGCCCGGACCAGCGGCGCCGGCGGGTGAGGCTCTCGGGAGGAGCGCGTCACTGCGCCGGCGTCCGCACACCCCTCCCGGCCACGGCGCCTATGCCCGGGACAGGAAGTGCTCCAGGGCCTCCACCACCAGCCGGTGGTCCTGGAGCTGCGGCAGGCCCGAGACCGTCACCGCGCCGACGACGCCCACGCCCTCGACGGTGACCGGGAAGGAGCCGCCGTGCGCCGCGTACGTGTCCGGGTCGAGGCGGGACGACTCCTCGAACGTCGTGCCCTTCGCCCGGAACCGCGCGCCCACCAGGTAGGACGCGGAACCGTAGCGCTCCACCACCCGGCGCTTGCGGGCGATCCACGCGTCGTTGTCCGGCGTGGAGCCCGGCAGCGCGGCGTGGAACAACTGCTGGCCCGCGCGGTGGATGTCGACCGCGACCGGCGCCTGCCGCTCACGCGCCAGCTCCACCAGCAGCGAGCCGAGCGCCCACGCGTCGTCGTGCGTGAACTGCCGGAACACCAGGCGGCGTTCCTGCGCCTCCAGCTCCTCCACCGTCGGGGTCAGCTCGGGGGACTGCTTCGGGGTGGTCACAGCGTCACCGTCACCTTCTCGGCGGCCGAACGGCGCGCCGCCTCCAGGATGTCCAGCGCGGCGGCGGCCTCCGATGCGGTCACCGGGTTGGGGCCGTCGGAGAGCAGCGCCCGCGCCACGGCCGCGTAGTAGGCGGGGTAGTCGCCCGGCAGGGTGCGGACGGGGGTGCCGCCGCCGGTCACCGGGGACTCGCCGGCGCCGAGACGGCCCCACAGCTCCTCCGGCTCCGTGCCCCACTCGACGTCGGGCGAGCCGGGGCGCGCGCCCTCGCGCAGGGCGGCCTCCTGCGGGTCCAGGCCGTGCTTGACGTACCCGGCCTTCGAGCCGAGGACGCGGAAGCGCGGGCCGAGCTGGGCGGTGGTCGCGGAGACGTACAGGTGGGAGCGGACGCCGTTCTCATGGGTGAGCGCGAGGAACGTGTCGTCGTCGGCCTGGGCGCCCTCGCGGCGGACGTCCGTCTCCGCGTACACCGACGTCACCGGGCCGAACAGGACCAGTGCCTGGTCGACGACATGGCTGCCGAGGTCGTACAGCAGGCCGCCGATCTCCGCCGGGTCGCCCGACTCCCGCCAGCCGCCCTTGAGCTGCGGGCGCCAGCGCTCGAAGCGCGACTCGAACCGGTACACCTCGCCCAGCTCGCCGTCGGCGATCAGCTTGCGCAGGGTGAGGAAGTCGTTGTCCCAGCGGCGGTTCTGGAAGACCGACAGCAGCAGGCCGCGCTTCTCGGCCAGCTCGGCCAGCGCGCGGGCCTCCGCCGCCGTGCCCGCGACGGGCTTGTCCACGACGACCGGCAGACCGGCCTCCAGGGCGGCGGTGGCGAGCGGGACGTGCGTCCTGTTCGGGGACGCGATCACGATCAGGTCCAGTTCGTCCGCGCGCGCCCACAGCTCGTCCGCCGAGGCGGCGACCCGTACGTCCGGGTACTCGGCGCGGGCCTGGGCCTGCCGCTCGGGGTTCGAGGTGACGACCGTGTCGAGCGCGAGGCCCTGGGTCGCGGCGATCAGCGGGGCGTGGAACACGGAACCCGCGAGGCCGTAGCCGACGAGGCCGACGCGGAGGGGAGTGCCAGTCATGCGTCTACTTTCGCAACGCTGTTGCCAAAGTGCAAGAGCGGGACACAATGGGCGGGTGAACAGGACGTACGGCGGTGGCATGCGCGGCGCGGGCGGCGGGGCCAATCTGCTCGCCCTGCGCAGCCACAACACCACGCTGGTGCTGGATCTGCTGCGCACGGCCGGGGCGGAGGGCATCAGCCGGCTGGAACTCGCCGAGCGCACGGGGCTCACCCCGCAGGCGGTCAGCAAGATAACCGCGCGGCTGCGCGAGGAGGGCCTCGCGGTGGAGGCCGGGCGGCGGGCGTCGACGGGCGGCAAGCCGCGGACGGTGCTGCGGCTGGTGCCGGAGGCGGGGCACGCGGTGGGGGTGCAGCTGGACCGGGACGAGTTGCGGGCGGTGCTGGCGGATCTGGACGGCACGGTGGTAGCGCGTCGGCACGCGCCGCTCGATCTGGGGGCGGGCTCGGAGGCGGTGCTGGGGCGGGTCGCCGGTGTGGTGGGGGAGTTGGGGGCGGAGGTCGCGGGGGCGTCGCCTTGGGGAGTAGGGGTTGCGCTGCCCGGGCCGCTCGATCACCGGCGGGGGGTGCTGCATCGGGTGACGGGGTTTCCCGAGTGGGACGGGTTCCCGTTGCGGGATGCCTTGTCGGCGCGGCTGGGGGGTGTGCCGGTGGTGGTGGACAAGGACACCAACGCGGTGGCGCTGGGGCTGGCTGTGGGGGGTGAGGGCGGGTCCTTCGCCTATCTGCACCTCGGTACGGGGCTGGGGGCCGGCCTGGTGATCGGCGGGAGTGTGCACCGGGGGCCGCGGACCGGGGCGGGGGAGTTCGGGCATCAGGTGGTGCAGCTCGACGGGCCGGTGTGCGGGTGCGGGGACCGGGGGTGCGTGGAGGCGTTGTGCCTGGCGGCGGTGGCCCGGGGGGACGTGGGGGAGGCGGCTCGGGTGCTGGGGACCGGGGCGGCGAATCTGGTGGGGTTGCTGGACATCGACCGCGTGCTGGTGGGCGGGCGGACGGTGGAGGGGGCGCCGGGGGTGTTCGTGGAGGGCGTGCGGGGGGTTCTTGAGGCGCGGGCGCGGCGGACGGGGGAGGAGTGTGTGGGGGTCGGGCTGGTGTCGGGGGAGGAGCGGGTTGCGGAAGGCGCGGCGCAGTTGGTGCTGGCGCCGGTGTTCGGGCAGGACGGTTAGCTGCGCGGGCGCCGGTGTTCGGGCAGGACGGTTAGCTGCGCGGGCGTGGGTTGAGACACGGCGGTGTCGGTGCGGGCCGGGGGGACTGCGCAACCCGGCGCTGGCGGGGTGCCGCCGCGCCCACCCGTGCCGCCCCAAGAGGCACGACTGCCCGCAGCTGGGCGCCCCTCAGGGGCGCGGGGAACTGCGCGACCGGCGACGGACGACCCGCACCCGGCGTCGTAGCGGCACGACTGTCCGCGGTGATCGGGGGTGCGCTGTCGGCGGCCACGGCTGCAGCACCCTCAGGGGCGCGGGGAACTGCGCGACTGGCCATGGACGGCCCGCACCCAGGACGATTTAGGCTGGGCCCCACGGGACCGCTGACGGCAGGAGAGCGTGCACATGGCAGATCGCAAGCCCATTGAGTCCTGGCTCACCGACATGGACGGGGTGCTCATCCACGAAGGCGTGCCGATCCCCGGTGCGGACGCCTTCATCAAGAAGCTGCGTGAGTCCGGCCGCCCCTTCCTCGTGCTGACCAACAACTCGATCTACACCCCGCGCGACCTGCACGCCCGGCTGCGCCGGATGGGGCTCGAGGTGCCGATCGAGAACATCTGGACGTCCGCCCTGGCCACCGCCAAGTTCCTCGACGACCAGCGCCCCGGCGGCTCCGCGTACGTCATCGGCGAGGCCGGCCTCACCACCGCGCTGCACGACATCGGCTACATCCTCACCGACCACGAACCCGACTACGTGGTCCTGGGCGAGACCCGCACGTACTCGTTCGAAGCGATGACCAAGGCCGTGCGGCTGATCAACGCCGGGGCCCGGTTCATCTGCACCAACCCCGACGAGACCGGCCCCTCCACCGAGGGCCCGCTCCCGGCGACCGGCGCGGTGGCCGCGCTCATCACCAAGGCGAGCGGCCGGCAGCCCTACTTCGCGGGCAAGCCGAACCCGCTGATGATGCGCACCGGGCTCAACACCATCGGCGCGCACTCCGAGAGCAGCGCGATGATCGGCGACCGGATGGACACCGACGTGCTGGCGGGCATCGAGGCCGGCATGAAGACGTACCTGGTGCTGACCGGGCTGACCCGGCCGGAGCAGGTGGAGAACTTCCCGTACCGGCCGAGCATGGTCGTCGACTCCATCGCGGACATCGTCGACCACATCTGATCGCCGGACCCCGTCCGACCGTCGTACACGTCGTACACGTCACACTCGTCGTACTCGTCGTACGGCCATTTCGCCGTACTTCGTTCACCCGACCGGTCCAGTGCCGCGCGTAAGGGGGTGCGGGGCCGGACCGGGCGGGGGAACCTCCAGAGTGTCTGGAGGTTCACGATGGGTAAGCGGCGACTCGCTCTCTGCGCGGGTGTCCTGGCCGTCACCGGGTTCGGTCCGGCGGCGTGTGCGGCGTACGCGGCGGACGGCGGGGGCGTCTCGGTGGTCCCCGCGGCTCCCGTGCCCGGCGCCGACGTCGCCCTCAGGCTGACCGGGTGCGACGCGCGCGAGGCGGTCGCGCAGTCCCCGGCGCTGGTGTCCGACGCCCGCCTCACCCCCGACGGCGACGGCCTCACGGGTGACGGGCGGGTCCGGTCCACGCTCACCGCCGGGACGTACACGGTGACCGTCGCCTGCGACGGCACCGAGCACAAGGGCACCGTCGAGGTCGTCCGGAAGCGCACGCCCGCCGCCGGCGCCGAAGCCACCGCGCACCCCTCGCCCGTCGCTCCCGTGAACGCCGGCGCCGGCGGCGCCGCGCGGGAGCTCGCCGGAGGCCCCGAGCGGCACGGACCCGGCACCGCGCAGACGGTCGTCGCGCTCGCCCTGGCCGGGACCGCCGCCCTCACGGCGCACCGGGCGGCCCGCCGTCAGGCGCGGCACGGCCGGGGGACGGTTTGACCGGCATCATGCGTGACCTGACGAAGCGGCTGCCCGCCGGCGCGGTCTGGGTGGCGCTGCTGCTCGGACTGTGGCTGTGGGGGCAGAGCCTCACCGAGGTGCCCGCCGGGACGGCCGGGCCCGCCACCGGCGACATGGCGGCGGCCGGACGCCCGCCCCTGACCGATCTGCCCACCGTGCACCGGCCGTTGAAGGCCGCGGACCCACTCGCCCTCGACATCCCAGGCCTGGACCTGCGCGCCCCGGTCGTCGCCCGCGGCCTGGACGGGCGCGGCGCCCCCGACCCGCCGCCGCTGGACCGCGCGGGCGAGGTCGGCTGGTACGCGGCCGGCATCGCCCCCGGCGCGGAGGGCGCCGCGCTGCTGGTGGGGCACGTCGACACCGAGACGCGGCCCGCCGTCTTCCACCGGCTGGACACCCTGGAGCCCGGGCAGGAGATCCGGGTCGCCCGCAGCGACGGCACGGTCGCCGAGTTCACCGTCGAGGACGTCCGCGTGCTCGACCGGGACGGCTTCGACGCCCAGGAGGCGTACGGCCCGCGCCACGACGGGCGCGCCGAACTCCGCCTGATCACCTGCGGCGGCGCCTTCGACCCGGAGGCCGGCGCCTACGAGGCCAACGTCGTCGTCTCCGCGTACCTCACCGACGCCTCGGCGCCCCGCACCGACGCGTGACACGGGCGGGAGGCATCCGGCCCGGCCTGCGGCCTGCTCCCCGGAGGCCGTCGGCCGGGCCGGTCCTCGACCGCGCTGAGCACGGGCCGCGGGAGGTGACCCGGCGGACGCGCGGGAGGTCTTCGGAAGGCGCGCGGAAGCGCCGGCCCGACGGTCGGCCGGCCGCGCACACGACTCTAGAGGCAAAGCCGGGCCCGGCCCAGGGTCTGTTCCACGTCAAGTCCCGGACCGGTCGCATTCCGTGATCGGCGCAGGTGGGTGCGATCCGGCCATGTGGCGCGCGGAGGGCGCCGAGATGTGGCCCTGTCCGCTGTAACAGGCCGTGGACAAGCGGCACTCGGCCGTCCTGGCGGGCCGTGAGATATGCCAGGATTGGGGCTCGGATCACGTGGAACAAGTGCACCCAAGGGGGGTTGGATGTACGGCAGCAGGGGGGTCGGGGCGTTCGCCGGGGGGCGGGCGTCCGCAGCGGTGCTGGGGGCGGCGCTGCTGCTCGCGGGATGTTCCTCCGGGGGTGACGACGGCAAGGAGGGCTCGGCGGCGGCCGTCGTCACGCAGCAGCCGAAGGAGGCGGACCCCTTCTGGGCCAACCCGCAGGGTGTCGCGGCGCGCGAGGTCGGCAAGCTGCTGGGGGACGGCAGGAAGTCCGAGGCTCAGCAGCTGCGGAAGATCGCCGAGCAGCCGGTCGCGGAGTGGATCAACCCGGAGCAGGCCGAGGAGCAGGCCCGGGAGTTCACCGAGAGCGCCGACGAGGTGGGCCGCCGCGCGGTGCTGGTCCTCTACAACATCCCGCACCGCGACTGCGGCCAGTACTCGCAGGGCGGGGCGGCCGACGGGGACGCCTACCGGGACTTCGTGGACGCGGTGGCCGAGGGCATCGGGGACCGCCCGGCGACGGTGGTGCTGGAGCCGGACGCGGTGCTGCACCTGGTCGACGGCTGCACCCCGCAGGAGTTCCACGAGGAGCGCTACGACCTGCTGGACGGCGCCGTCTCCAAGCTGAAGGGCCTGAAGGACACCAAGGTGTACCTGGACGCGGGCAACGCGGGCTGGGGCAACCCCGACCAGATCCACGAGCCGCTGAAGCGGGCCGGGATCGACCAGGCCGACGGCTTCGCGGTGAACGTCTCGAACTTCTACACCACCGAGGACTCCATCGCCTACGGCAAGGAGCTGTCCGCCAAGGTCGGCGGAAAGCACTTCGTCGTCGACACCAGCCGCAACGGCAACGGCCCCTACACGGAGGGCGATCCGGACGAGCGCTGGTGCAACCCGCCGGGCCGGGCGCTCGGCGAGACCCCGACGACCCGCACGGCCGACCCGCTCGTCGACGCCTACCTGTGGATCAAACGCCCCGGGGAGTCGGACGGCGAGTGCAAGGGCGGCCCCAAGGCCGGCGAGTGGTGGGAGGACTACGCCCTCGGCCTGGCGCGCGCGTCGGCCGACTGACGGCGGGACAGCCCACGGAGAACGAGAGGGGGCGCCGTGCGGATCGCACGGCGCCCCCTTCGTCGTACCGGCAGGAGCGCTACGGCACCTGCACCCACTGGGCCTTGCTGGGCGTGCCGTCGCCGTCGGTGACGAACAGCATGTACCAGCCGGACTGCACCAGGTTCTTGTTCTTCGGCACGGTCACCGTGACCTGGTCGCCGTCGGTCGTGAAGTCCAGGGCGATCGACCGCTGGTCCACGTCGGTGACATGGGTGGTGGCGCTCGGCCGGATCAGCCGGACCTTCTTGACCGACGCCGCGTCCCGCGAGGTGAACGTGCCGGACCCGCCGCGCTCGATGGTCTGCGGCCCGCCGGACAGGTCGGGCTGCTCCTCGTCCCCGTACAGGTACGGCGGGGTGTAGATCTCGATGCGCTGCTCGAACTTGCCCGGCTTGGTGTTGGCCTTGTCGGCGAACAGCGAGTCCGAGCCGAAGAACATCACGCGGCCGTCGGGCAGCAGGATCGAGCCCGAGTGGTAGTTGCGGCCCACCAGCGGGTCGGCGACCCTCCGCAGCTCGTTCTTCTCCGTGTCGTAGATCCGCGCCTCGAGGATGTTGGAGTCACCGCGGCCCCGGTAGTCCTCCGAGCCGCCGGAGATCAGCACCTCGTCGTTCGGCAGGATCGACGCCTGCGGGTAGCGGGTGCCCTTGTCCAGCGACGGCCCGTCGACGAACTTCGGGTCGTCGGCCTTCAGATCGACGATCCGGGTCCTGTTGCTGGACAGCTCGGACTCGCCCACCCCGCCGCCGCCGATGACCATGTACTTCTCGTTCTGGGCGGGCGGCAGCAGCACCGTGCCGGACGTCTCCATCAGGTTCGGGTCGCTCAGGCCGGGGACCTTCTTGAACTTGTTGGTCTCCACGTCCCAGATGCCCGGCTCACGGCCGACGTCGTCCGGCCCGTAGCCCGCGTTGGACCCCGAGTAGAAGATCTTGCCGTTCTGCATCAGGAACAGCGCCGGGTAGGTGGGGAACTGCCGCTCCTTGTCGGTGTACTCCCACTCCTTGGTCTCCGGGTCGTAGATCTCGTTCTTGCCCGGGACGAGCTGGCCGATGTCGTCGAGGCCGGAGACGCTGAGGATCTTCCCGTCGCTCAGGGTGGTGAGCGTCGGGTACCAGCGGGCCTCCTTCATCGGGTCGACCTTGACGTACTTCTCGGCGACCGGGTCGAACTCGTAGGCGTCGCGGATCCCCTGGAAGTCCTTCTTGTCCAGGGCGAGCTTCTCCGCGATGCCGTACGTGTTGCGCGCGTCGGCGCCGGTGAGCCCCTGCACCCGGTAGTTGTCCTGCGTGCCGGTCTCGTACTTGGCGCCCTCCTTCTGCGCCTCGACGTAGATACGGCCCACGCCCGGGGTGTTGCCGAGGAACTCGCCCGTGTCCGGGGCGAAGTTCTTCTCGGCGCGCGGCACGAGCACCGGGTCCTTCGAGACGAAGGTCTTGCCGTTCTCCTTGCCGGTGAACTTGGTGCCCGCCGGCAGGGTGATCGGCTTGTCCGGGTTCTCGTTGTGGACGAGCATCAGGCCGCCGGCCTTCTTCACGTCACCCTGGAGCTTCTCGTACCGCTTGGTGCCGCCCGCGATCAGCAGATTGCCGTTCGCGAGCTGCGTGTGCCCGGTGCAGAACAGGTCGTTCGGCGTGGGCACCTTCTTGATGGTGCCCTTCACCGGGTCCCAGATCCGGGTGTCGTACTTCTTGGCGTCGAAGTTGTCCTGGTTGTTGCCCGACCCCGCGACGAGCAGCACCTTGCCGGTGCGCAGCAGCGCCGCGTGGATGGTGTTCTGCCGGTACTCCTCGGGAAACTCGACGATCTCCCACTTGCCGTTCGCGGCCTTGTACTCCGGCTGATTGATCTTGTACTGGTGGTATTTCTCCGACCCGAAGCGGTAGAGCCACGGGCCGTTCATCCCGGCCAGCGCGAGCACCACCGCCGTGCCTATCGCGATCCGACGGGCGCGACGGCGGCCTGCACGGTCAGTCATTCCTTACGTCCCCCAAGTCCACCAAGGGCGATCTGCATGGTCTGGTCGTCACCGGGGTTGCCGCCCCCGGGGCCTCCCGGCCCTTCGGGGCCCCCTGATCCACCCGGTGCGCCGTGGGAGCCGGCCCAGTGGGGCCGGGGCTGCGGCTGGTGCGGGGCGTGCTGCTGCTGCGGCATCCGCACGCCGTCGGCCGGGGTCGCGTCGTCGCGCCGCTGCCCCGCCGCGTGCGCGCCGGGCTTCTTCCGGTCCTGCCGCATGCCGTGACGCCAGGCGAACATCGGCGCCGCGGTGATGAGCAGGGCGAAGGTGGCCCAGATGACCATCGCCGGGTGGGAGTGTCCGAAGACGAAGCCCGCGGCGATGGAGCCGGCGAAGATCAGGATGAAGTACCAGTGGTAGCGGAAGGTGCCGAACCAGGTGTCCGGGCTGGCCGAGTCGCCCTTCGGGGTGACCACGAACTTGCTCTTGCGGCGCAGCACCGAGTCGATCAGCGCCTTCGCGTAGAGCGGGGCCGACAGCGCCGACATCACCATGCCGGCCACACCGCCGGAGCCCTCCGGCTCGTGCGGCGAGACGTTGTGCCGGCGGTTCCAGACGTACAGGCCGATCTGCAGCGCGGAGGCGTTGCCGTAGAGCATCAGCCAGACGGCCGGGTCGATGTTCACACCCGAGGCGCCCAGGCCCAGGAACAGCGCGCAGCTGAGCGCCGCGAGGATCCAGTTCAGGGCGGACATCGGATAGAAGATGATCATCATCGTGTAGTTGAAGAGCTTGCTCGGCGGGAGCGAGAACCAGCCCTTCCAGTACTGCTTCAGGATCGTCTCGTACGTGCCGCGCGACCAGCGCATCTGCTGGGTGAAGAAGTCGGTCCAGGCGTTGGGGCCCTCGCCGACCGCCAGCACGTCCGGGGTGTAGACCGAGCGCCACTTCCGTCCGGTCTCCGGGTTCTTCGCCCGGTGCATCTCGAACCCGGTCGCCATGTCCTCGGTGATCGAGTCGTACAGGCCGCCGATCTGCTTCAGCGCCTTGATGCGCACCGCGTTGGACGTGCCCACGAACATCGGCGAGCCGTAGCGGTTGCCGGCGCGCTGGATCAGCGCGTGGAAGAGGAACTGCTGGGACTCGGCGGCCTTGGTGACGAAGTTGTCGTAGTTGCCGTAGACCTGCGGGCCGATGACGAAGCCTACGTCCGGGTCGCGGAAGAAGCCGAGCATCCGCTCCAGGTAGTTCGGCAGCGGCACGTGGTCGGTGTCCACCGAGGCGAAGTAGTCGTAGTTGTCGCCGTGCGCGTCCAGCCAGGCGTTGTAGTTGCCGTGCTTGGTCTTGGCACGGTGCGGGCCCTTCTTCCGGTTCCACTTCGCCACGCCCTTGCGGGAGAAGTGGTGCACGCCGAGGCGCTCGCAGACCGCCTTCACCTCGGGATCGTCGCCCTCGTCGAGCAGCCAGACGTGCATCAGGCCCCGGTGGCGGATCTTCACGGCCGCCTCCAGGGTCTTCGTCACCATCTCCAGCGGCTCCTTGCCGGGCACGAAGGAGGTGAGGAAGGCCACCCGGGTGCCGGTCTCGGGCACCACCGGGATCGGGTCGCGGGCGACGAGCGTGGCGTGCGCGTTCGACAGCACGTTCATGCAGCGGAAGAACTCGATCAGACCGATCGACACGAGCATCACGATGTCGAGGGCGGGCAGCCACTCGAACGCCGGATGGTCGCGCTCCGTCCAGTGCGACGGCTGGAGCAGCCACACCAGCAGCACCAGCGACAGCACGGGGGCCGCCAGCAGCATCAGCGCGATGCGGATGCGGTGCGGCTCCTGCGAGATCAGCGAGCGGTACTGGACCTTGTACGGCTTGTTCGGATCGGGCTGGGTGAGGGGACCCGCGAGGCGGCTGTAGTGCTCGTAGTCGTATCTGGGCAGCGCTTTCTTGATCCTGCGGAACGTACCCGTGTTCCAGTTCCGATGGCCGGGCACCCGCAGTTGGGTGGTCTGGGACGGGTCGTCGTCCCGGTGGGCGCCCGTCGGCGTCGACGTCATGAGTCATCCCCCCACACGCGGCAAGAGCGCGTGTTTCGTCGCTTCCTTACGTCCGCGCCGGTCCCCCTCGACCTCCGGACGTGTCAGTGGCGGACCGCGGTCACCACGTCACGCACACCTTATAGACACGATCCCGTGCCTTCCGGTTGCATGATCCCCCTTCGGTGCCGACGCGAGGGAACGGGGTCCCTCACCCCGTCCCGGCCGGTGGCCGGTACTCCCCGTTTCCCCCCCAACGGCCGCGATGGCACGGTTCGTTGAAGGGACCAGGTTCCCGGTTCGCTCCTCATGATCGCAAGGTGCGAAAGAGGGCGCGGACCGGGCAAAGGGGGCCTTTGGGACGCCCGAGGGTGTCCTGTGGTGTCACAGTTCCGTACGGGGCGCGAGAGCGTGGCGCTCAACGGGGGCGAGAGAGTTTCCGGCCAAAAACCGACGGGCCCCTCGTGAGTAACGAGGAGCCCGTCGTGTCGGTGCGCCGCCAGGGACTCGAACCCCGGACCCGCTGATTAAGAGTCAGCTGCTCTAACCAACTGAGCTAGCGGCGCCTGCTGACGGCAGAACTCTACAGGACTCCGGAAGGTGCCCGTGACCACCCCGGTCCGGCCCCCGCCACCCGGGGCGTCCGGTGGAGGGGCGCTTTACATCATTCGGACCGTCAAAGTGCGCGCCCGGATGACCGTTGCCACACTGACGCTCGTGCGCAGATGCGGAGAAACGTTCCGGGAATGTGAGGGAAATCGCATGGGGTCTCCGGTGTGCGAGGAATTCGGTCCGGCCGCAGACCGCGCGCGGCCCGGCCGCACGGGTGAACGGCGGGAGCGGCCGCTTCCCCGCGCGGGACGGCTGCGGCGCTCCCTGGCGCACCGCACGGCCCTCGTGGTGGCCGCGGTCACGTCCGCCGCGCTCGGCACCCACCCGGTCCCCGCGGTCGCCGGCCAGGACACCCGGGTCTCCGCCGGCCAGGGCGTCCCCGCAGACCAGGGCAGCGGCGGAGGGCAGGGCGCGCCGGGCCCGCTGTTCGGGCAGGAGGGGCGCACGGGTCCCGCGCTGCCGCCCGGGACGCTCCCCGCGATCAGCAGGACGGACATCGTCAGGCGGGCCGCCTCCTGGGTCACCCAGAAGGTCCCCTACGGCGTGTCCTCCTACTGGTCGGACGGATACCGGCAGGACTGCTCGGGCTATGTGTCGATGGCCTGGAAACTGCCCGGCAACGAATGGACGGGGAGCCTCGCGCAATACGCCGAGAAAATCACCAAGGCGGAACTCCAGCCGGGCGACATCCTCCTGTTCCACAATGCGTCCGACCCGTACAACGGTTCGCACGTCGTCATTTTCGGCGGATGGGCGAACTCCGCCCGCACCCAGTACGTCGCCTACGAGCAGACCCCGCCGCGCGCCCGCAAGATGACGACCCCGTACGCCTACTGGAACAACTCGGCGCGCTATGTGCCCTATCGCTACAAGGGCGTGACCGACGGTGCCGCGGGGGCCGCTCCGGAGACCGCCGCGCCCGCCCAGTCCGCGCTTCCGGACGGGTCGGCGGTGGCGGAATCCCCACCTGTCACCGAGGACGCGGACACCGTCGCGCCGGGCGCAGGGGCGCTCGTGCCCGCCCTGCCGGAGGGTCCTCGCGGAACGGACGCCGGCGAGGGGCCGGCCGGTGCGGCGCCGTCGCGGCGGAGTGCCGCCGTGGACGGTGCTCCCGGTTCGTCGGGCGCGCGGTCCGCAGGGACCTCGGGTGGCTCAAACGGAGGTTCCGCTTCTGTCCCGGCGGGCGTTCTCGCCGCGCCCGCCCCGCACGGGGTGCCGGGCTGTCCGGGCCGGGCGCTGTTCCGTCCCGGTGCGGAGAACGAGCACGTCACCCGGCTGGGCCGGCAACTGGTGTCGAAGGGGTTCGGCCGGCACTACACCCAGGGGCCCGGCCCGCGCTGGGGCGAGGAGGACCGGCGCGCCGTGGCCGACTTCCAGCGGGCGCAGGGCTGGCGGGGCAGGGCGGCGGACGGCGTCCCGGGCCCGGAGACCTGGCGGCGGCTCTTCGCCTGACCCCCTACCGGGGCGCCGGGCGGTCCGCCCCCGCCCGAGTCCCTCGATGTGACGCATCTGGCGCGGAGGCTGGAGGCACGCATGACCACCACCACATCCCACATCCCCGAGCACGTCCCCGAGTCGGTGGGGCCCGACGACGGCGTCGCGGCCGTACGCCCGGCCCGGCTGATCCACACCGAGTCCACCACCGAGATCCCCGTCCACCTGCTGTTCCGCGAGGAACCCGCACCGTCCTCCTCGGCGTCTCCCGCGGAGGTGAAGCTGCGGCCCGCGGTCGTCGCACACCGTCCCCTGCCGGAGAAGCGGGAGAAGGCGGAGGGGGACGACCGGGACACGCGCGACATCGGTCTGCGGGCCCGCCCGTCCGCGCCCGGCGTCGACCCGGAGATCGTGGAGCGGCCCGCGCGGGTGCTGCCGGGGATCGCCGGGGTGCTCGCGGGGACGTTCGGCGCGGCGGGCTGCGCGGTCACCGCGTGGTGGGCGGGCGTACTGCCGCCGCTCGCGGTCGAGGCGCTCGGAGGGACCGCCGGGGCCGGCGGCCTCCGACCCGCGCAGTGGGCGGCGTTCGCCGGGGCCGGGGCGCTCGGGCTGTTCGGCTTCGGCGGTCTGGCCCGCGGACGGACCGGGCGCGCCTGGGTGCTGGAGCTGTTCGGCCGCTACCGGGGGACCGTGCGCGGGACCGGACTGCTGTGGGTGAACCCGTTGTTGCTGCGCCGCCGCGTCGACGTGCGGCTGCGGCACTGGCGCGGCGACCCGCTCCCGGCCGCCGACCGGGGCGGGGTCGCGCTGCGGGTGGCGGTGCTGGTGGTGTGGCGGGTGCGGGACACCGCGCGGGCGACCCTGGGCGTCGAGGACCACGAGGGGTATCTGCGGGCGTGCGTGGAGGCGGCGCTGCTGCGGGTGCCGGTGGCCGCGCCGGGCGCCGGACGGGGCGCGGTGCAGGCGACCCAGGACGCGCTGACCCGGCTGGTGGCGGCGGACGCCGGGCCGGTCGGGGTGGAGGTGTGCGCGGTGCGTCCGCTGCGGGTGGAGTACGCGCCGGAGGTGGCCGCCGCGATGCACCGGCGCAGGGTCGCGGCGCTGGACGCCCGGCACCGGGCGAGCGTGATCGGCTCGGTCGTGGACTCGGTGGAGGACACGGTGACCCGGCTGACCATGCGCGGTCTGCTGGACCTGGACGACTACGAGCGCCGGACGCTGGTGAAGGACCTGACGGTGGCGTTCTGCGCGGGACGGGGGGACACCGGGGCCTGAAGGGCGGGACAGCGCAGGAGTGGGCGGGGCTCGACAGCGGGAAAACAGGCTCCGCGATTGGTATGGACATGTTCAACTAACGTCCCTACGCTGAGACTTGGTCTAGACCTGCACCCCCTGACAACCCCCACACTCCAGGAGCGGCAGCATGCGTAAACGGACCAAGCTGTACGCGGCCGCGGTGGGACTGGCCACGACCGGAGCGCTCATGCTCTCCTCCGGCGGCGCCAGCGGCCACGGCTACACCGACCTGCCGGTCAGCAGGCAGAAGCTCTGCCAGAACGGCGGCGTCTCCAACTGCGGCGCCATCCAGTGGGAGCCGCAGAGCGTCGAGGGCCCGAAGGGCTTCCCCGGCGCGGGCCCCGCCGACGGCAAGCTCTGTTCGGCCGGCAACGCGTCGTTCGCCCCCCTCGACGCACCGCGCACCCCGTCCGGCGGCGCCTGGCCCACCACCCGGGTGACCGGCGGCCAGGAGTACACCTTCCGGTGGCAGTTCACGGCCATGCACGCCACCACGGACTTCAAGTACTACGTCACCAAGCCGGGCTGGAACCAGAACCACAACCTGTCCCGGTCCGACCTCAACCTCACGCCGTTCCTGACCGTCCCCTACAACGGCCAGCGTCCGCCGCAGACCCTGTCGCACAGCGGCCGGCTGCCCACCGGGCTCAGCGGCCACCACGTGATCCTCGCGGTGTGGACGGTCCACGACACGGGCAACGCGTTCTACGCCTGCTCGGACGTGACCTTCTAGCGTCCGCCGCGACCCCGGACACGCCAAAGGGCCTCTCGCTCCCACGAGAGGCCCTTCTCGGTGCGCCGCCAGGGACTCGAACCCCGGACCCGCTGATTAAGAGTCAGCTGCTCTAACCAACTGAGCTAGCGGCGCATGACTCCCGCCGTCCGCTTCCGCGGTCGGCGACGAAGAAAATAGTACCTGGTTCTCGAGGGTGCTCCGGACCACCGCCGGGCGGAACGCGGTGGCGCTCCGCCGCCGTCGCGCGCCGCCCGCCGGCCTGGCGAGTGCCGACGTGGCAGGCGGCCCAGGGCCCGGACCACGCGGCCGCTCGTCCCGGGGCCCAGCGCGTCGTCGACGTCACCGTCGGGCATTCCCGCTCCCTTGTGCGCCCGTGGAGCGACCGTGCGCCTGTTGCCCGGCCGGGCGGGAGATCGTTTGGCGGGGTGAGAGGCGCATGGGCGAGGGCGCGTGCGCAATGAGACGAGCACCAAGGCGAGACCCATGACGACTGGCAGTTCCGACAACGGTTCCACGACCCCTTCCGAGCCCTCGGCGCGGCCGCCCCAGGGGCGGCGCTGGTGGAACGGCCCGACCTCCGTGACCCTCGCCGTGGCGGTCGTCGGCGCCGTGGCGGCCGCCCTTCTCACTCCGCTCGGCGAGCACGTCATGAACGCGGTCCTCGACGAGCCCACCTGCCCGGGTGAGGCCTGCGAGGGGAAGAACCCCGGCCGCCAGGGCTGCGACGGCGGCGCCGCCACCTTCAAGCCGCCCGCCGGCAACCCCGCCGAACTCTCGATCCGCTACAGCAAGGAGTGCCAGGCGGTCTGGGGAAAGATCGAGCACGGAGCCAAGGGGGACCTGGTCACGGTCGAGGCCGTCGGAGGCGCCGAGCGCGCCACCGAGATCAAGTACGGCGACGACACGTACACCCCCATGGTGCGCGTGGGCGACGGCGAGTTCGAGGTCATCGTGTGCGCGGTCCCCAAGGCCGGCGGCGAGAGCACGTACGAGCACTACTGCATCCACGGGTCCGAGGTGACCGCGTGGCGGTGACGGACGGGCCGCCGCTCAGATCGCCAGCGACAGCAGCACCGGCGCGGCGTTGCGGTTGAGGGTGTCGGCGGCCCGGCGCAGCCGGTGGGCGTGCTCCAGCGGCAGGGACAGCGCCAGGCACCCGGCGGTGGACCCGGCGGTGAGGGGGACGGCCGCGCAGACCGTGCCGACCGCGTACTCCTGGAGGTCGAGGACCGGCGCCGTCGGCGGCTGCGCGGCGAGCTTCGACAGCAGCAGGCGGTCGCTGGTGATGGTGCGGGAGGTGAGCCGGGCCGGGCGGTGCCGGGCCAGGTGGTCGCGCCGGCCGTCGTGGTCCAGCTGGGTGAGCAGGCTCTTGCCGACCGCCGTGGCGTGCGCGGAGTAGCGGAAGTCCACCCACTCGTTCACCTTCGGGGTGGCCGGGGAGTCGGCGTACTGGGTGACGCTGACCTCGCCGTCGACGTACCGGCTGAGGTAGACGGCGGCGCCCACGGAGTCGCGCAGCCGGTCGAGGGTGCGCTGGAGGGTCTCCCGCAGGGCCTGGTGGTGTCCGGCGGCGGAGCCGAGCCGGACGAAGGCCGCCCCGGTGACGTAGCCGCCGTCGGCGATCTGCTCGACGTAGGCCTCGCGGCGCAGCATGCGCAGGAGGGTGGTCAGCCGCTCCGTGGCGACGCCTGTCTCGCGGGCCAGTTCGGTCTCGTTGATTCCTGTGCTGCGCCGCGCCACCGTCTCCAGGACGCGCAGTGCGTCCTGGACCGAGTGGTACGACGCGGTCGGCTCGTGCCTCAGCGCCACGGTTTCCCCCTGCGCTCGCTCGTAGGGCCGCAATCCGGTCAACGAATCCCCTCCACGATAGCCGTCAAGGGCCTTGTGGACGGCGGGGGTTGACAAGATTGCGGCCCTCTGAACTGCGACACAGGACCCCCGGCATATGCCGGGGGTATGACCCATGCCGTGGACCTCGGATGATGTCCCGGGCGCGCTCCGTGACTACAGGACCGCGCTCAGGAATTCCCGCGTCCGGTCGTGCTCGGGCTCGTTGAAGATCTTCTCCGGCGAGCCCGCCTCGATGACCCGGCCCGAGTCGAACATCAGCACCTGGTCGGAGATGTCCCGGGCGAAGTTCATCTCGTGGGTCACGCACAGCATCGTGATGTCCGTGGAGCGGGCGATGTCCCGCAGCACGTCCAGCACGCCGGCCACCAGCTCCGGGTCCAGGGCCGAGGTGACCTCGTCCAGCAGCAGCACCTGCGGGCGCATCGCCAGCGCCCGGGCGATCGCCACCCGCTGCTGCTGGCCGCCGGAGAGCTGGGCCGGGTGCTTGTCGAGGTGGTCGGTCAGCCCGACCATCTCCAGCAGCTCCCGCGCCCGCTCCTCGGCCGCGTCCTTGGACATGCCGAGCACGGTGACCGGGGCCTCGGTGATGTTCCGCAGCACGGTCATGTTCGGGAACAGGTTGAACTGCTGGAAGACCATGCCGATCTTCTTGCGGACCTCGCGGACCTGCTTCTCCGGCGCCGGGAACAGCTGCTGCCCGTCGACGGTGATCACGCCCTCGTCGGGCTTCAGCAGCGTCATCAGCAGCCGCAGGATCGTGGTCTTGCCGGACCCGGACGGGCCGATCAGCGTCACGTGCTTGCCGGCGTCGACGGAGAAGTCCAGGTTGTCCAGGACCGTGTGGTCGCCGAACCGCTTGGTGACCCGCTCCAGCCGGATCAGTTCACCGGTCGCGCGCGGGGTCCCGGGCTTGTCTTCGAACGGGGCGTGGGTGTCAGTGGACAAGGCGTCGCTCCAGGGCTCGCAGGGCAAGGGAGGCCAGGTAGGAGATGACGATGAAGGCCACGCCGATCACCGTCAGGGGCTCGGTGAACTGGAAGTTCTGCTGGGCGAACAGCCGCGCCTGGCCGAGCATCTCCAGCACGGTGATGGCCATCAGCAGCGGGGTGTCCTTCAGCATCGAGATGACGTAGTTGCCGAGCGCGGGCACCACCCGGCGCACGGCCTGCGGCAGGATCACCACGGTCCACGTCCGGCGCAGCGGCAGGTTCAGCGCCGTCGCCGCCTCCCACTGGCCCACCGGCACGGCCTCGATACCGGCGCGGTAGACCTGCATCGTGTACGTCGAGTAGTGCAGCCCGATGGCGAAGACGCCGGTGGTCAGCGCCGAGAAGGTGATCCCCCACTCGGGCAGCACGTAGAAGAGGAAGAACAGCTGCACCAGCAGCGGGGTGTTGCGGATGAACTCCGTGACGCCGCCGACCGGCCAGGTCACCCAGCGCGTCGGCGCCCGCATCAGCAGCGCCCACACCAGGCCCAGCGCGAAGGAGATCAGCGAGCCGAACACCAGGATCTGCAGGGTGACCCACAGACCGTCCCAGAAGTACGGCATGAAGTCGGCGACAGCGCCCCAGTCCCACGTCACAGGACACCACTTCCCTCAGGCACGCGCCCGGCGGCGGTGACCGTCTTCTTCGGCGCCTTGCCGACGCCCGCCTTCAGCTTCTTCTCCAGCCCGCGCATCGACCGGGTGAGCAGGAAGGCGATGACGAAGTAGATGAGCAGGATGTACGTGTAGATCTCCGCGCTCTCCTGCAGCGCCAGGCGCACCAGGTTGGCGCTGAACGCCAGGTCGCCCATGCCCATGACCGACACCAGGGCGGTGCCCTTGAGCAGCTCGATCAGCAGGTTGGAGAACGGCGGGACCATCTCCGGCACCGCCTGCGGCAGCAGGATGAGCTTCATCCGCTGCCAGGGCGTGAAGCTGAGGGCGATGCCGCCCTCGCGCTGGGCCGGGTCGACCGCGGCGAGCGCGCCGCGCACGATCTCCGAACCGTACGCCCCGTAGGTCAGGCCGAGCGCCAGGGTGCCCGCCCACAGCGGCACGAGCTGCCAGCCGAAGGCCGGAGGCAGCACGAAGAACACCCAGAAGATCATCACCAGCGCGGAGGTGCCGCGGAACACCTCGGTGTAGAAGCCCGCGAGGAAGCGGACGATCCACAGCCGGTGGGTGCGGGCGACGCCGACGACGAACGACACCGCGGTGGCGAGCAGTCCGCTGAGCACGAGCAGCTGGATCGTGACCCAGACGCCCTCGAGTACGCGTTCCCAGAGTCCGGAAGTCATCCGCCGCAGAGCTCCTTCGCGGTCAGATCGGTCATCTCGTCCTCGGTGAACCCGAACGGCTTGAGGATCCGCAGCAGCTCGCCGCTCTTCTTGAGCTTCGCCAGCTCCACGTTGAAGGCGTCCCGCAGCCTGGTCTCGGTCGGCCGGAACGCGAACGCCCCGCCGTCCACGTGCGGTTTGCCGCCGACGAGGGGCTTGAACGGCTCGGTCGCCTCGGCCTTGTTCGACTTCTTGACCACCTCGCGGGTGGTGAGCGCGGTACCGGCGAAGACGTCGACACGCCCGGCCTCGACGGCGTTCAGGCCGGCCACCTGATCGGGGACGATCAGGATGTCGCTCTCCTTGTAGCCGGCCTCCACGGCGTACGCGATCTCCGCGTAGCCGGTGCCGGTGGCGAACTTCGCCTTCTTCTTCACCACGTCCTGGTAGTCGCGCAGCCCCAGCGGGTTGCCCTTGCGGACGATGAACGAGTCGAGCATCTGGTAGTCGGGGTCGGAGAAGATGACCTGCTCACAGCGCTCGGGGTTCACGTACATGCCCGCGGCCACGACGTCGAACTGCTGGGAGTTCAGCCCGGGTATGAGCGAGCCGAACTCGGTGGGCACGGGCTGCACCCGGTCCACCCCCAGCCGTTTGAAGATGACCTTGGCCAGCTCGGGCGCCTCGCCGGTCAGTTCACCGTCCTTGTCGATGTAGCCGAACGGGATCTCGCCGGCGATGCCCAGCCGGACCACGCCCGCCGCCCTGAGCCGCTCGAGCAGGTCGCCGCCGTCCGTCGTGGACGCCGTCGGAACCCGCGAGCACCCCGCCGCGCCCAGCGCGCCGAGCGCCGCGACCCCCGCGAGCAGCGACCGACGCGAGGGCCTGGAGGTCCCTGTGATTCGTCTCAGTGGTTGAAGTGGTGGAGCCATGGCGGCGCGGCTACCCGAACCGATGCGAGTTATTCCGGCCAGTTTCGGCCCCGTCCGGCGGTGGGGCGGTCTTGACCGGCACGGGACCATGGAGTGCATGGCCGACCGATTCCTCGAGATCTCCCTGGTCAAGCGTGAGGTGACCGGCATCGCGCGGCTGCTCGACGACCGCGCCCCGATCACCTGCGAAGCCGTCTGGAAATCTCTTCCGCTGTCCGGCGACGTCTACCACGCCAAGTACGCGCGCAACGAGGTCTACGCCCTGTTCCCGCCCTTCGCGGACCGGGAGCCACCCCTGGAAAACCCCACGGTCACTCCCATACCGGGCGATCTGTGCTATTTCACCTTCCCCGGGGCCGAGTTGGGCACCACGTCCTACGGCTACGACCGCGAGGTCCGCCCCGGCTCCACCGTGGTGGACCTCGCGCTCTTCTACGAACGGAACAACCTGCTGCTCAACGGCGACGTCGGCTGGGTCCCCGGCATCGTCTGGGGGCAGGTGGTGGAGGGCCTCGACGCCCTGGCCGACGCCTGCAACGACCTGTGGCGCACCGGCGCCGCCGGGGAGACGCTCAGCTTCCGCAGAGCGTGACCCCCGCCTCGTCCAGCGCGTGCGCCGCCCGCAGCACCAGGTCGTCCCGGTGCCGCGCGGCCACCAGCTGCAGCCCGACCGCCAGCCCGTCCGCCAGACCCACCGGCACGCTGGCGGCAGGCTGCTGCGTCATGTTGAACGGGTACGTGAACGGCGTCCACCCCGTCCAGCGCCGGTGCCCCGACCCGCGCGGCACCTCCGCGCCCGCCTCGAACGCCGTGACCGGCAGCGTCGGCGTGACCAGCAGGTCGTAGGCGTCGTGGAAGCGGCCCATCCGCCGGCCCAGGTCCATCCGCGCGTCCACCGCGGCCAGATAGTCCAGAGCCGACAGCCGGCTCCCCTCCCGGACGATCTCCCGCAGCCCCGGGTCGAGCCGCTCCCGCTGCTCCTGGCCCAGCGCCTGCGTCACCCGCGCCGCGCCCGCGAACCACAGGGTGTGGAAGGCCTCCACCGGGTCGGCCAGGTCCGGGTCGGTCTCCTCGACGTACGCGCCGAGTCCCGCCAGCCGCTCCACCGCCCGCCGCACCACGGCCGCGACACCCGGGTCCACCCGCACCTGTCCGCCCAGCGACGGCGAGAACGCCACCCGCAGCCCGCGCACCCCGCCGCCCAGCGCCTCCGAGAACGATCCCGGCGCCGGCGGAAGCGCCGACCAGTCACGGGAGTCCGGCGCGGCGATCGCGTCGAGCAGCAGCGCCGCGTCCGCCGCGGTCCGGGTCATCGGACCGACGTGCGCCAGCGTCCCGAACGCGCTCGCCGGATACAGCGGCACCCTCCCGTACGTCGGCTTCAGCGCGAAGATCCCGCAGAACGCCGCCGGGATGCGCACGCTGCCCCCGCCGTCCGTGCCCAGCGCCAGCGGCCCCGCGCCCAGCGCCACGGCCGCCGCCGCGCCCCCGCTGGACCCGCCCGCCGTACGGGACGGGTCGTGCGGGTTGCGGGTGATCCCGCTGAGCGGGGAGTCCGTCACGCCCTTCCAGCCGAACTCGGGCGTCGTCGTCTTGCCGAGGAACACCGCGCCCCGCTCCCGCAGCCGGGCGACCGACGGCGCGTCCTCGTCCCACCGCCCCGCCGGGTCGATCGTCCGCGAGCCCTTCAGGGTCGGGGCGCCGCGCAGCAGCAGGATGTCCTTCACCGTGACCGGCACCCCGTCCAGCGGCCCCAGTTGCCCGCCCCGCCGCCACCGCTCCTCGGAGGCGGCCGCCCGCCGAAGCGCGTCGTCGGCGAGCAGCCGCACGAACGCGTTCACCTCGGGCTGGATCTCCTCGGCCCGGCGCAGCGCGGCGCGGGTCACCTCCACGGGGCCGAACTCGCCCTTGCGGTAGCCGTCGAGAAGCCGGGTCGCGGTCAGTTCGGTGAGCTCGGACATCCGCACTCCCTGGGAAGACGTCAGTGACCCGGTACATACCCGCGTCGCTTGTCCACCACGTTCACCAGCGGCCGGCCCGCCTCCCACAGCTCGTACAACTCCACGAACTGCGCGGCCAGTTCATCCCGCCAGCCGACCGTGTCCCCGCTCATGTGCGGCGAGACGACCACGCCCTCCAGCTCCCACAGCGGGCTGCCGGCGGCCAGTGGCTCGGCCGTGAACACGTCCAGCGCCGCCCCCGCGATCCACCGCTCCCGCACCGCCCGCACCAGCGCCTTCTCCACCACCAGCTCGCCCCGGCCCACGTTCACGAAGTGCGCCGACGGCTGCATCAGACCGAACCGGCGGGCGTCGAACATCCCCCGCGTCTGTTCGGTCAGCGGCGCCGCGGCCACCACCCAGTCCGCGCGCGCCAGCAGCCGGTCCAGGTCCTCCGGGCCGTGCACCCCGTCCCGCGCGGCACGTCCCACCAGCGCGGTCCGCACGCCGAGCGCCTCCAGCGTGCCGGCCACCGCCCGGCCGATCGGCCCGGACCCCACCACGCACGCCCGCGTCCCCGCCACCCGGCGCGTCGCCCGGTGCAGCCAGGTCCGCTCCCGCTGAAGCGCCAGCGTCCGCGGCAGGTCCTTGGCGAACGCGAGGACGAGACCGGCGACGTACTCGGCGATCGGACCGTCGAAGACACCGCGCGCGTTGGTCACCACCGTGTCGGACGCGGCGAGTTCCGGACAGAGCAGATGGTCCACACCGGCGCTCGCCGTGTGCACCCAGCGCGGCCGGGGACCCTCGCCCGGCCACGCCCGGCGCACCGCGTGCGAGGTGAAGTCCCACACCAGCAGCACGTCCGCGTGCGGCAGCCGCTCGGCGAGCGTCGACTCGTCCGCGTGCTCGATCCGCGCCCGGCCGGTGAGCCTGCCGAGGCGGGGGAGCGGTTCGGCGTCCAGGACGAGCAGCGTGGGCGTGGTCATGGGCCTCGTCTCCAGGTGGCTCGGATGCGGTGCGGCGGCCCGGCGAAGGCCGGTGACGACGAGTTAACCGGGTGTTGACCGTGGGGTGACCCGGGCGGATTGACCGCGCCCCTACCCGAACCTACCGTCGTCGACACGGGTCTTTCCGCGCTCCCTCGTGTGCTCGTCTCCCAGCGTGAGGCCGGTGCCTGTCATGGACGTCTCCCTTCTCGGCGGCCCGAGCCCGCAGCGCGGGGTCGGGGTGGTGGCCCCCTTCGACTTCGCGCTGGACCGGGAGCTGTGGCGCTGGACCCCGGACGGCGTCTCCCTGCACGTCACGCGTACCCCGTACGTGCCCGTCGAGGTCAGTCTCGATCTGGCCAGGCTGATCAGCGAGCACGAGACGCTCGGCGACGCGGTCCGCACCCTCTCCGCCGTCGCCCCCGAGGTCGTCGCCTACGCCTGCACCTCCGGCAGCTTCGTCGGCGGGATCGTCGGCGAACGCGCCATGTGCGAGGCGATGAGCCGGGCCGGCGCGGTCCCCGCGATCACCACCTCGGGCGCGCTCCTCGAAGCCCTGGTGGAGCTGGACGTACGCCGGGTCGCCCTGGTCACCCCGTACACGGTGTCGGTCACCCGGGCCCTGGAGACCTACGTGGCACGGGCCGGCGTCACCGTCACCGGCTGCGCGTACATGGGACTGACCCGGCACATCTGGAAGGTCACCTACCGCGAGGTGGTGGACATGGCCCGGCAGGCGGTCCGCGACCGGCCCGGCACGGCCGACGTGCTGTTCCTCTCCTGCACCAACCTGCCGACGTACGACGTGATCCCCCAGCTGGAGGCGGAACTGCGCATACCGGTCATCTCGGCCAACCAGGTGACCATGTGGGCGGCGCTGCGCCGATTGGGTACCCGGGCGGTGGGACCGTATCAGGCGCTGATCGACGCGTCCGCACGCCCCGGGACCGTCATGCCGGGCCAGGCGCCGACCGTACTGCCCGGCCAGACGGCGCCCGGACCGGTGCTGCCGGACGCACCCGGAGAGAAGCAGCAGGAAGGCTGGACATGACCGCACTGGGATTCCTCTACCCCGGCCACTCCGCGGAGGACGAGTATCCGCGCATCGAGCTCTTGCTGGGCGGCGACATCCGCGTGGACCTGGTGCACACCGACATCGGCGAGGACGCGCACCGGGTGGACGCCCTGCGCGAGATGGGCTCGCCCGAGCGGCTTGCGGCCGGCCTGGAGGAACTGCGTCTGGCCGGCGCCGAGGCCGTGGTGTGGGCGTGCACCAGCGGCAGCTTCGTGCTCGGCTGGGACGGGGCCCGCGACCAGGTGCGCCGGCTCGCCCTCGCCGCGGGCATGCCCGCCTCCTCCACCTCGTTCGCCTTCGTCAACGCGATCCGGGAGATCGAGGTGCGCCGGGTCGCCGTCGGCGCGACCTACCCCGAGGACGTCGCCCAGATGTTCGCCGACTTCCTGCGGGCCGGCGGAGCGGAGGTCACCGGGGTGCACAGCTCGGGCATCGTCACGGCCGCCGAGGTCGGCGCCTGGGGCGAACGGGAGCTGTTCGCGCTGGCCCGCGCCGCCGACACCCCCGACGCGGAGGCGCTGCTCCTGCCGGACACCGCCCTGCACACCGTCGCCCACATCCCCGCCCTGGAGAAGGAGCTGGGCAAGCCGGTCCTCACCGCCAACCAGGTCTCCGTCTGGGAGTGCCTGCGCCTCACCGACCGCCGCGTCAACGCGCCCCAACTGGGCGCCCTCTTCACCCGGGAGCCGGTCGTCCAGGTGTGACGCGTCCGTATGCCCCTGCAGGGATCTGCAGGGACGTGAGGAACGCCACTGACACCGGCGTACGCCCTTCCACGCGCCCGGAGCGCGTTCCCGTCGCCGTCTTTGTGCGCCCCGCGAGCTGGGTAGTCACCGGTCGGCGCGCCCGCACGGCCGGGGCCGGCCGGTCCCCGCGGGCCGGACGTCCTCTTGCGGGGGCGCGGGACAATGGACGGTGGCCCTCCGGCACCCGGGGGCCACCGCGACGTACGAAGGAGAAGTCATGGCGGAGCACACGCCGCGCCCGGACCAGCCGCGGCTACGCCCCGCGCCCCTGCTGTTCGAGCCCGCGCAGGCGGCCTCGGACCCCGAGCACTTCTTCGACCTGGAGTCGATCGAGGATCCGCGCGCGCTGCTCGAGCGGGCCACGGAGCTGACGCTCGCGTTCCGGGCCGCCGCGGACCGGGCGACGGAGTTCCAGGCGATGGCGGCGGCCCAGCTCGCCGACCCCCGGCGCTTCGACCGGCTGTCGACGGCCGACATCGCCGAGCGCGCCGAGTGGACCGAGGACTACGCGAAGAAGATGGTCGAGTTCGGCCGCGACCTGATGCGCGGCGGCGAGGGCCCGGGGCACGTCGACCCCGTGTGAGCCGCGTCGGCCCTTCCTGGCCTTCTGGTCGGCCTCCGGGCTGTCGAACGCGTGTGGCATATGCCGGACGACAGGGTACGCGTCCGTCGGGGCCCTCGTCCCGGATTTCGGCAACTCTGCGGAAGCGTTCCCTCACGGCACGTAGAAATATCTGTATGAGCAGCGCACCGAATGTCTCAGACGTCAGCGGTGTCACCCCGGACGGAGCCGCCTGGCTCGCCTCGGCCTCCGACGCCGTCCGCTCCTTCGGCTGCGAGCGGCCGGACGCCCCGGTGGTCCTGCCCTGCGGCGTCGTCTTCGACGTGGTGAGCGTGCCCGCGATCTTCGGGCGCCGGATGCTGGACCGTCTGTGGGAGGAGGGGCCGGGCTCGGGTCCCGTCGCGGAGTACCGGGGCCGGATACTGCTGTTCGGCGCCGTGGGCACGGCCCAGCGGCTGCCCGCCCTGCTGAAGTGGGAGGAGTGGGGCGCCCACGGCGGCCGCACGGACGGCGTCCCGCCCCTGCTGTGCCACGGCGCCGGCGACGCGGTGACCGTCCCCGCCCCGTCGGGCCCCGCCCGCTCCGACACGGGCTCCCCGGCCCGCTGGCTGGTCGCCCCCGACAGCCGGAGCCCCTGGCTGCCGGGCCCGGAGGTGCTGCTCTGGGCGGCGGTGAGGGCGGCCCGGGCGGCGGTGCGGATATCGATTTTTCCTCCCGCCGATCGTGATGCTAATGTCTACGACGTCAGCAGGCGCCGCTAGCTCAGTTGGTTAGAGCAGCTGACTCTTAATCAGCGGGTCCGGGGTTCGAGTCCCTGGCGGCGCACAGACACGGAAGGCCCCTCGCGGAAGCGAGGGGCTTTTTCGCGTCTGCGAGATCTGCGGCCCCGCTACGCGCTCCCGGGCGCGCGGAGCCTCGCGGCGCGTGATCCCGGGGCGGGCGCCCGCATCGCCGTGATCGCCGGGCCATGCCCTCCGTGCCGGCTGCCGGCTGGAACAGGCGCCGCCGCCCAGGCGGAGTGTGCCTCAGGACGCCCCGGCCGCCCGCTCACCCGTGGTGATCTTGACCGTCCACGCCCCGGACGGCGTACGGCCCTCCACGTCGACGCGGACCGACTCGCCCGGGACCGTGAAGCTCTCGCCCAGGGCGACCGGCGCGTCCGCCAGCGGGGGATAGACCGAGTCCTCCCAGCACGCCTCGGTGTGCGGGTGGGCGTCGATCACCTCGACCGGGCCGCGGCCCGAGCGGGTGCCGCTGGACACCCGGTAGACCAGCACCCCCGGCCGGCAGGCCGCGCGGTCGTTGCCGAACGGGCCGCGCACCTCGAAGGCCAGAGCGGTGTCCGCGCCCGTGCGCACCACCGCCAGTTTGGTGCCGCGCCCCAGACCGAACGACGGCGCCCCCGCCGCGCCCGTCACCGGCGTCCCCGGCCCCGCACCGAGCGGCTCCAGCGTCAGCCGCACCGGACCGCCCTCCTGCACGCACCGCACCTGCCGCGGCTCCAGCCAGCCCAGCTTCCACTTGTGCCAGCCGAACAGATCCGGGGCCAGCGCGAACTGGCTGCCCATCAGATCCCAGTCCCCGACATGCGTGTCCCAGTCGCCCTTGCCGTCCACCGGCCGGTGGTACAGATCCGGCAGGTCGAAGACGTGCCCCGTCTCGTGCGCCAGCACCAGCCGGTCCGGAGGATGGTTCTCGAACACGGTGACCACCCGCCGGATGTCCGCCCCGTCCGCCCGCATCGGCCGGTCCAGGTTGACCACCTTCGTGGCGTCGGAGTCCACCCCCGGCGCGTCCGGATCGGCGACGAAGTACACGATGTCGTACGCCGAGTAGTCGACGTGCGGATCGGACGCGGCGAGCGCGTCCCGCAGGTAGGCCGCCCGGTGCGCCACCGTCCAGTCACGCTGTATGGCGTACGCCGTCGAGGGGCGCGGCATCCGGATCCACCGCTTCACCGGATGCGCCCGCAGGCTGAACTTCCCGTAGGAGGCCCGCTCGAAGAAGCGGCTGGTCATGGGGAAGTGGTCGGCCTCGAGCTCGTCCGGCGAGGTCAGCGGGTGCGAGTCGGGGAACGACAGGAACACCATCACCGCGTCCAGCCGGCTCGTCGGACGCGGATAGGCCGCGTTCCAGGTGTCCAGACCTTCCGAGTGATGGGCGTCGGTCCGGGTCAGCACGCACGGCTCCGCCGAGAACGGCTCGGGAGCCGACGGCACGCTCACCAGGGACGTCGCCGCGAGCGCCGACATCGTCGTGCACATCGCCGCCGTGGTCCGCAGCCGGGGCCGGACACCCGAACGGCCGAGCCTCCTCCGCAGTGCCTCACGACCGAGTCCTCTCGGGGTGAGCTGAGGCGGCACAAGGACCTCCGGGAGACGGTTCGCGGGACACCGCACCCAGAGTGGGATGATTTGTCGTACTACGCCCTGTTCAACTGCACCGGTCGGGTGAGAACGGCGGCGAAACGGGCGGGACCGCGCGCACTGTGCACCGCCCGCACTCACGGAACGTCACAACTGGTCGGAGCCCCGGCAGCAGCCGTTCGCACCCGCGCAGAAACGATCTGGCAGAGATGCGGAACCGGCTCCGAGGCCGGACAGTGGCTGGAAGGGCCCGACGCGGGCCTCTATGATCGGCACACTTTCCGGATGCGGAAGGTGTTTTCCTGCCCGACAGCGAGCGAGTGCACTGCGGGAGCGAGTGGTGAGCGGAACGTCCGAAGGGCCGACGCCCGCGACTGAGCTCAACCGGCCGGTCGTCACGGAGAGTGAGATCCTGTCGGCTTCCGGTGCGGAGTTCTCCGAGCCTGTTGAGGTCGTCGAGCCGGTGGATCCGGCCGGCCCCGAGCCTGTCGAGCCGGCTGGGCCGGTGGACCAGGCCGATCCGGTGCGGCTGGTCGACTCCGCCGAGCCCGCCTCCTCCCACTCGCCCGCGCCCCCGTCCTACCGCTCCGTCTTCACCGCCGCCCCGCTCGCCATGGCCGTCGTCGACCGTGAGGGCATGGTCACCGGCGCCAACGCTGCCCTCGCCGACCTGCTCGGCCGCGACCAGGACAGCCTCACCGGCGCCGTCGCCGCCGACCTGGTCGACCTCGCTTCCGACGCCCGCACCTGGCACGCCTACCGCGAACTGCTGCGCGGCCGCCGGGCCCGGCTGCGCTGCACCCGCCGGCTGAAGCACCCCGAGGGGCACGCCCTGTGGGTGCGGGTCACGGTCGCCCCGCTGCCCCCCGACGGCGGCGGGGTCCTCGTGTCCGTCGCCGATATCAGCGACCACCGCGCCCTCCAGGCCCGGCTGCGCCACCTCCGTATGCACGACCCGGTGACCCGGCTGCCCAACCGCACCCTGTTCTTCGAACGGCTGACCACCGCCCTGGAGGCGGAGTCGTACGCGGAGAGCGGCACCGGCCGGATCGGGGTCTGCTACCTCGACCTGGACGGCTTCAAGGCCGTCAACGACACCCTCGGCCACCGCGTCGGCGACCAGTTGCTCGCCGCCGTCGCCGACCGGCTCACCCGGTGCGCGCAGGACGCCGGCCGGGCCCGCGCCGGGATTCCGCTGGTGGCACGGCTCGGCGGCGACGAGTTCGCGCTGCTCGTGGAGGACTCCACCGGCACCGAACAGCTCGCCGACCTCGCCGAGTCGCTGCTCGACGCGATCCAGGAGCCGTTCGACCTGTCCGGCCGCCGTCTCAAGGTGTCCGCCTCCATCGGCGTGGTCGAACGGCACGCCGCCGGGACCACGCCCACCGCGCTGATGCAGGCCGCCGACACCACGCTGTACTGGGCGAAAGCCGACGGCAAGGCCCGCTGGACGCTGTTCGACCCCGAGCGCAACGCCTCCCGCGTCACCCGGCAGGCACTCGCCTCCTCCCTCCGCCCGGCCATCGACCGCGGCGAGTTCGCCCTGGAGTACCAGCCGCTGGTCGGCATGGACGACGACCGCGTGCACGGGGTGGAGGCCCTGATCCGCTGGCACCATCCCCGCTTCGGCACGCTCACGCCGAATCGGTTCATCTCCCTGGCGGAGGAGGACGGTTCGATCGTTCCGCTCGGCCGCTGGGTGCTGCGCACCGCCTGCCGGCAGGCGCGCGACTGGCAGACGCGGTACCCGGACGAACCGCCGATCTTCGTCAGCGTGAACGTGGCGGTCCGTCAGGTCTGGGACTCCGACCTGGTCGCGGACGTCGCCGACACCCTGGAGGAGACCGGGCTGCCCCCGCACCTGCTCCAGCTGGAGCTGACCGAGTCCGCGGTGATGGGCTCCTCGGGCAGGCCGTTGCAGGCGCTCAAGGCCCTCAGCGACATGGGCGTCCGCATCGCCATCGACGACTTCGGCACCGGCTACTCCAACCTCGCCTACCTCAGCAGGCTGCCGGTGTCCGTGCTGAAGCTCGACGGCTCCTTCGTCCGCGGCTTCCAGATCGAGGACCGCGCCGGCCAGGGCAGCCCGGCGGACGAGGTCATCGTCGAGGCGATGGTGCAACTCGCCCACCGGCTGGGGCTGACCGTCACCGCGGAGTGCGTGGAGACCTCCGCGCAGGCCACCCGGCTGCGCCGGATCGGCTGCGACACCGGGCAGGGCTGGCTGTACTCACGGCCCGTCCCGCCCGACCGCATCTCCGAGCTCCTCGGCACCCCCGGCGTTCAGGCGGGCGTCGGCAACCCGTAGGCGTCCGCGATCAGTTCGTACGACCGCACCCGGACGTCACCGCCGTGCGCGTTGGCGGTGAGCATCAGCTCGTCGGCGCCGGTGCGCTTCTGCAGGTCGTCCAGCCCGGCCCGGACCTCGTCCGCGGTGCCGTGGACGACGTTGGCGTTCCAGGACTCCACGAACTCCCGCTCCATCGCGCTGAAGTCGTACGCCTCCGCCTCCTCCGGCGTGGGCACGAGCCCCGGGCGCCCGGTGCGCAGCCGCACCATGTTCAGCGCGGCGGCCAGCACCTGGCGGCGCGCCTCCTTCTCGTCGTCGGCGGCGAGCGCGGCGACCCCGATCAGCGCGTAGGGCGCGTCGAGCACCTCGCTCGGCCGGAAGCTCTCCCGGTACAGGTCGAGCGCGGGGATCGTGTTCTGCGCGGAGAAGTGGTGGGCGAAGGCGAACGGCAGCCCGAGCATGCCGGCCAGCCGGGCGCTGAATCCGGAGGAGCCGAGCAGCCAGACGGGCGGCCGGTGCGGGGACTGCACCCCGCCGGGTGAGGTGGCCTGCACCGGCCCGGGCACGGCGTGGATCCGCCGGTACGGGTGCCCGTCGGGGAAGTCGTCGTCCAGGAACCGGGTCAGCTCGGCGAGCTGCTGCGGGAAGTCGTCGGCGCCCTCGTTCAGCCGGTCGGTGCGGCGCAGGGCGGCGGCGGTGGCGCCGTCGGTGCCGGGCGCCCGCCCGAGCCCCAGGTCGATGCGCCCCGGCGCCATGGCCTCCAGCGTGCCGAACTGCTCGGCGATCACGAGGGGCGCGTGGTTGGGCAGCATGACCCCGCCCGACCCGAGCCGGATCCGCTCCGTGTACGCGGCCAGGTGCGCGAGGATCACCGCAGGAGAGGAGGAGGCCACGCCCGGCATGGAGTGGTGCTCGGCCACCCAGTACCGGTGGAACCCGCGCGCCTCGGCGAGCTTCGCCAGGTCCACGCTGGTCCGCAACGCGTCGGACGCGGTCCGCCCGGCACCCACCGTGACCAGGTCGAGAACGGAGAGGGGAACGGGGGCGGTGCCGTGCGTCGTGCCCCTGATCTCGTCGCCTGCGGTCACGTGGGTGCCTCCTGTCGAACGTCCTCGCACTCGGTGCATGTGCGGTGGGAGGAACAGGCGGTGGTCCCCGGTTATTCCCCCGGCCGGGGGTGTGCCATATGCATGCTCGACCACTCTGGGGCACGTACATCCAGTGCGAACCGGGGCAGGGCGTGGCATCGGGGAGCCGTATGGAGCGGTCGGGTGAAGTTGTGGGGTACGCGTCCGGTATCCGCACTCAACGGCCCATTGAGACGGTGCGTCGCCGACTCGGTGTGGTGCATCCCACACCGGTCCATAGCGTGATCAAGCCTCACAGGCCCCTTCTCAAACGTAACGATCATCACGCGCGCTACATGAATCTCCGACGTCAATGCCCGTTTGCTGCCCATTGACCTGACGTTCGGTAACGGGGTGGGGTACGGAAGGCAACTATGTGGGCTCTGTGGGTGGGGTGTGGCGGGGATGTGGGGCCGAAGTCGAGGCAGGGCGAAGATCGTTGGCGTCCTGATGGGCGCAGCGTTGGCCGTCGGGTCGACTCCGGCGCTGACCGGTGAGGCCGTGGCGGGCATGCCGGATTCGCCGACAAGCACGGCGAAGACTGCCGACCACGGCGGCGGTGGCCTCACGGAGGCCGAAGCGCTGGCCAAGGCCAAGAAGACCGGCGAGCCCGTGGAAGTTGTGTCGCTGCGCGGGGAGGCGAGTGAGGTCTTCGCGACTCCGGACGGTCGGTTGCAAGCGCGTGAATATCTGCGCCCGGTGTGGACCCGCATCCACGGCGGCTGGAAGCGGGTCGACACCGACCTGACGTCTACGAGCGAGGGCACCATCGCCCCCGAGGCGTCGGCCATAAATCTGGAGTTTTCCGGCGGAGGAGAGAGCCCGCTGGTGCGTATGGAGCGCGCCGGGCGTGAACTGAGCCTGACCTGGCCCACGCCGCTGCCGAAGCCCGAGGTCGAGGGTCCGGTCGCCACGTACCCGTCGGTGCTGCCGGATGTCGATTTGCGGATGACGGCGCAGCAGGACGGGTTCACCCAGTTGCTGGTGGTCAAGACGGCGGAAGCCGCCGCGAGCCCGGAGCTCGCCCAGCTGCGGCTGGAGCTGGAGACACGTGGTCTGTCGGTGGAGGAGACCGAAGAGGGGGGACTGCAGGCACTCGACCGGGGAGCCGAGTCGCCGGTCTTCGAGGCTCCACGGCCGATGATGTGGGATTCAAGCCCAGGAGAGAGCCCGGCAGGCGCGGAACCGAGCAAGGCAGCGCCAGGTGAGAAAGCCGACGGCAGGAGCGCGTCGGCCGGCGCGGCAGCGGGGTCGGGCGATCAGCCGGGCGCGGGGGAGTCGGGCAAGCTCGCCCCTGTCGGGGTTGACGTGGCGGAGGGGCAGGACGAACTGGTTCTGACGCCGGACGCGGATGTGCTGAAGGGAGAGGACACCGAGTACCCGGTGTTCATCGACCCTCAGTGGTACACCCCCAAGGCCTCCGCATGGACGATGGTGTCCAAGTACTGGGCGGATTCACCACAGTGGAAGTTCAACGGTGACTCTGATTCGGGCCTGGGCTACTGCAACTGGAACTACTGCAAGCCGCCATGACACCAAGCGTCTCTTCTACCGCATCCCAGTGTCCAAGTTCGCGGGACGCAGCATCCTGTCGGCGGAATTCGTCGTACGCAACACCTGGTCGGCGTCGTGCTCCGACCGTGGCGTGCAGCTGTGGCGTACCAAGGACATCAGCTCGTCCACCACGTGGAACTCCCAGAACGCCTCGGGCTTCTGGATTGACCACCTCAAGACCGAGGAGTTCGCGTACGGGTACGAGGGGTGCGCTGCCAAGGACGCCGAGTTCGAGGTGAAGTCGGCTGTCCAGCAGGCCGCGAACGGCAAGTGGTCGACGATGACCTTCGGTCTGCGGGCGTCGAGCGAAAGTGACGGCTACGGCTGGAAGCGGTTCTCGGACAACGCCTATCTCCGGGTCGAGTACAACCGTCCGCCGGCCCAGCTGAAGATGTCGCAGCTCACGATGACTTACGGTGGTACCTGCAAGACCCCGTACCCCCCTGCCCGCGTCCGCACTCTTGGCACGATCCGCGCGAACAACGTCACCGATCCTGACGGGGACAACGTCGGTGTGCAGTTCCAGGCGAAGTGGGACGGAGGCTCGTGGAGTCCGACTCGTGCGGCGGGCAAGGCATCGGGCTCGTCGTTCGCGATCTCTCTGCCGTCGTCGATCCCGAAGAACAAGACCGTCCGCTGGTACGCCAGGGTCTTCGACGGGGCGCAGTACTCACCGTGGTCACATGCGGGGGCCGCGTCGGCGTGCTACTTCGTCTACGACACCAGCGTGCCTCAGGCGCCGACCGTGAGCTCGGGCGAGTATCCGGAATCGGATCCGGCCAACCCCGAGGACCCCTGGTACGACGGGGTGGGCCAGTACGGGTCGTTCACCGTCGACGGAGTCGACTCGGACGTGACGACGTACTGGTACGGCATCAACGGGGATCCGACCTCAAGAAACAAGATCACCACCTCGGGCGGTGCCGCGCGGATCGCGAAGGTGCTGCCGGCCAGACCCGGCGTGAACTTCTTCACGGCACAGGCCTTCGATTCGGCCGGTAACGGCAGTGAGATCCGCACCTACCAGTACCGGGTGAAGGCCGGGCAGCCCGACCGGGCGACATGGCAGATGGACGAGGGCGCGGGGGCGAACCAGGCGAAGGGATCGACACCCCCGCGCACCCTGAAGCTGCTCGGTGGCACGACCGCCGAAGCCGAAGGCGCGGTCGGCACGGCGGTGCGGTTCAACGGCACGGACGGATATGCCGACACCGACCTCTCACCGGTCAACACCACACAGGGCTTCACCGTCTCCGCGTGGGTCAACTTCGATCAGCAGCCCACCCGATCGATGGTGGTGGCGACCCAGCCGGGCAACATCACGGCCGGTTTCGAGCTCTACTACTCCCCGGTCCACGGATGGGTGTTCAACCAGCACGCATCGGACACCGCCGGTGCCGCATCGGTCATGGCGAAGGCTGCCACGCCCGCCCCGGTCACGGTGGGCAAGTGGACGCACGTTGCCGGATCCTACGACGCGACCCTGGACCGGCTTCGCCTGTACGTCGACGGTCAACTGGTCGGCGAGAAGTCCTGGTCGACCCCCTGGAACGCCCGCCGCGGTCTCAGAATCGGGGCCGGTTCCTACAGCGGGACGCCCGGCAACTTCTTCTCCGGCGCCATCGACGACGTGCAGATCTTCAATCGGCAGCTGGAGGACAGCGAGGTCACTCAGCTGCACGCGAAGCAGACCGTCGGCGACCCAGGCTCGCCCGCGATCGCGGTGTTCCCCATGGACGAGGCAGCCGGCGCGACGGAGATCGTCGGACACGGCGGAGTGATCCCGGCGACCTACCACGGAACGGTCACCACGGGCGTGCCGGGAGTCGCGGGCAAGGCCGCCCGCTTCGACGGCACCACCGGCTACGCGAAGGTCGGCGAAACGAGCGCCCCACACGTGAACACCTTCCGCAGCTTCACCGTCTCGGCCTGGGCCAAACTGGACTCCCTGGCGTCTGAGAGCGGCGTGGTGGTGCTGCAGGCCGGCAAGGAACGGCCCGGGATGGAGCTGTACTACTCCGCCGCCGCCCAGCAGTGGGCCTTCGCCCAGTACACCGCGGACTCGGCGGACGCGGGCATCACCCGTGTCACGCAGCCCGCCGGCGCAAAGGCCTACGCCATGGAATGGGGCGCACCTGGTCGGAGTGCACGACACGGACGACAACACGCTCACCCTGTACGTGAATGGCACGAAAGCCGGCTCCGTCACCCAGAACAGCCCTTTCTACGCCGACAGATCGATGTACATCGGCGTCGGCGACTTCGGCGGAGCGAAGCAGTTCTTCTTTCCCGGCACCGTCGACGACGTACGGGTGCAGGACCGACCGGTCTCCGCCGAAGAGGTGCAGCAGATGTTCAAGCAGCGGCCACTGGTCAAGGGCCGTTGGATGCTGGACCAAGCCACCACGACCACCCCGGCCACCAGTCCTGACGCCTCGGCCGAGAACCGGGCACTGGTCCTGGGCGGCGGTGCAAGGACCGGCTTCGGCTGGGTTGACGACGGAGCGCTGGAACTGGACGGCATCGACGACCATGCCGCGACCGCCACGGCCGTCGTTGACACGAACGCCAGCTTCACAGTGATGGGCTGGGCCCAGGCCGCAGGCACGCCTGCCGACAGTGCGGCCGTCCTGAGTATGCCCGGCACGACCAACAGCGCTTTCGCGGTACGACATGTACCTGCGCCCGAGGATGAGGACGACGCTGGACGCTGGGAAATCTCGATGCCGGATTCCGACTCGGCGGGTGCCACAGTCGTGCGAGTGGAGAACCACCGGTTCTACGACGCACGGGACTGGAACCACTTGACGCTCGTGTCCGACGGCTCCACCAAGGAAGTCCGGCTCTACGTGAACGGCGAGTTGGAAGAGGTCGCCTGCGCGGACGGGGACGGCGACGGCGAGTCCGACGACACCACCTGCGCCGACCGAATGTCGTGGGCCGAGAACGTGCTGTCGTACAAGGCCACGGGCGGACTGCAGATCGGCCGGGCCAGGACCTCCGGGGAGTGGGGCGAGTACTGGCCCGGGTCTGTCGATGACGTGTGGGTTTTCCAGGGTGCGCTGAGTGAGCTGCAGATCGCCCGCCTGTCGCTGGGCTGGCCGGGGATCCCCACCGAGGTACCCGGCGATGGCTGACCTGCCGTCGGTCTCCCGCATCTCCCACCCCGCCGCACCGACCGCGTATGACGAAGGACGAGGATGAACGGTAGATCCCGGACGCGAGTCCCTGCCCTGCGCCGCCGCATCGCTCTGGCCTCGGCCACGGTGATGATCGGTACCTTGCTCCAGGCGGCGGCCCAGCCCGCGTCGGTCGCAGCCGACCGCGACTCCGGCCGCCCCGACCTGCCCGCGTCGGAGAAGCCGGTGGAGGTCTCGGCCGTCCCGGTGATCCCGCGTACTCCGACGAAGGGCCCGCGCACTCCCGCGAAGGCCCCGCGGGCGGCCTGGCCGCTGGCAGGCGTGGCGACCATCGACCCGCCAGAGGACTCATCGTCCGTCGTACGGGCGAAAGGGCTGCCGCTGGCGGTCGGCGGCAAGCAAGCGCCCGAGAAGGTGCGGGCCCGGATATTCGATCGGGAGAGCGCCAGACAGGTTGGCGCGGACGGTCTGCTGTTCAGTCTGGAAGCCGACGAGCCCGACACGACCACGAAGAGGAAGGGGGGCGTCGTACGGGCTCGGCTCGACTATTCCTCCATCGCCGAGGCGTTCGGTGGCGGTTATGCCGACCGGCTGCGCCTGGTCGAGTTGCCGACCTGCGCGCTCACCACCCCGGCCAAGGCCGCCTGCCGTAAGGCCACTCCCATCGAGGCCGTCAACGACACCGAGTCGGCGACCCTCACCGCATCGAGCGTCCCGCTGAAGGCTTCCGGCGCCACCGTCCTTGCGGCCGTCGCCGACGACGCGAGCATGGGCGGCGACTACAAGGCCACTCCGTTGTCGTCGTCGGCGCAGTGGAGTACCAGCCTCAACACCGGCGACTTCTCGTGGTCGTACGCGATGAACGTGCCTGATGTACCGGGCGGGTTGCTGCCGAGCGTGGGGATCTCGTACTCCTCAGGGTCTGTCGACGGCCGGTCCGGCAACTCCAACAACCAGGGATCCTGGGTCGGCGACGGTTTCGACATGTGGCCCGGCTCCATCGAGCGGCGCTACAAGTCCTGCATGGACGACGGAATCGAGCACGCCGACGGTGGGAAGCCGGCCGACCTGTGCTGGGCGTACGACAACGCGTTCATCTCCTTCAACGGCAAGGGGGTGAGCTGGTGCCGGACGGCACCGACCTCTTCCGGCTGCGCGACGACGACGGCACCAAGATCCAGCGGATGCGCGGCTCCTCCTCCGACGTGCGAGCCAACGATGCGCGGAACGACGAGTACTGGAAAGTCACCACTCCGGACGGAGTGCAGTACTACTTCGGCTACAACCGGCTGCCCGGCTGGACCGACGGCAAGGAGACCACCAACTCCACGTGGACCGCTCCGGTCTTCGGCGATGACGTCAATGAACCGTGCCATGCCTCGTCGTTCGCCGAATCCTGGTGCCAGCAGGGCTGGCGGTGGAATCTCGACTACGTCGTCGACCCGCACGGCAACGCGATCGCGTACTACTACGACAAGGAGTGGAACTCTTACGGCCGCAACCTGGATGAGAAGGCCAACACGCGATACGTGCGAGGCGGCAGCCTCGACCGGATCGAGTACGGTCTGCGCTCCTCCGCCATGTACGCACAGCCGCTGGCAAAGGTCGACTTCACCAGCGGTAAACGCTGCCTGCCTGAAGGGAACTCCACCTGCGACGACATCGACGAGGACGCCTCTCACTGGTACGACACACCGTGGGACCTGAACTGCGACGAAGGCGCCACCTGTGATCAGGGCCGACTCGCCCCGGTGTTCTTCACCCAAAAACGACTGACCTCTGTCGCCACCCAGGTACTGAAGTCCGGCGACTATACGAACGTCGATTCCTGGGAACTCGTCCACCGCTGGGGTATGGCCGACACCGATTACCAACTGCTGCTTGACTCCGTACAGCGCACCGGCCACAGCGCCACTCCGGCGATCACTCTCCCGAAGACCACGTTTGGGTACGTCCAGCGGGCCAACCGGCTTGACAAGACCGGTGACGGATATGCGCCGTTCATCAAGGCACGACTGAGCAGCGTCGCCGACGAGGCGGGCGGGCAGATCGACGTCGGCTATTCGGCGGCGGCCTGCGACGCGGGGGCCCTGCCCACTCCGCAGACCAACACCACCCGTTGCTTCCCTCAGTACATCGGCGGCAGCTCCTCCGACGATCCGGACTTGCACTGGTTCAACAAGTACGTCGTTTCCACCGTCACTCTCACCGACCGCACCGGCGGCGCACCGGACCAGGTTACTTCGTACGAGTACCTGGATGGCGCGGCCTGGCATTACGACGACGATGACGGGCTGACCAAGGAGAAGGAGAAGACCTGGTCACAGTGGCGTGGTTACGGCCACGTCCGGGTGAAGACAGGTGGACTGGGTGGCGCGGCGGCGATGAAATCGCAGGCCGACACCTACTTCCTGCGCGGCATGGACGGCGACCGCCTCGCGCCCAGCGGCGGCACCAAGTCGGTCGACGTTACTCTCGGCAGCGGTGAAGGTGACCCGATCACCGACCACGAGTCGGCCGCAGGCTTCGCCTACAAGACCGTGCAGTACTCCGGCCCCGGCGGCCGGGTATTGAGCAAGGTCGTGAACCGGCCCTGGCACCATGAGACCGCGAAGCGAACCCGCTCCTGGGGCACGGTGACCGCCAACCTCGCCGGCACCGCCCAGGTTCGCTCGTGGACCTCGCTGGACGACGGCGCGGGCGCCAAGTGGCGTACGACCACGGTGAACAATTCCTTCGACACCGTCGCAGGCCGCATCACCCGTATCGACGACCGCGGCGACGATGCCACCACTGCCGACGACCGGTGCACCCGTACAACCTTTCCGGCGGCCGGCGCGATCCTCACTCTGCCCTCTCGGGCTGAGACCGTCGCCATGAACTGCGCCGGGACGCCTGACCGCGCCGAGGACGTCATCTCCGACCTGCGCACCGCTTATGACGGCCGGGCCTACGATGCCGCGCCGACCAAGGGCGACGCAACGGCGACCGCGGTCCTCAAGTCCCACGACGGCACAACGGCCACCTACGCGGAGAGCGGTGCGACCTACGACGCTTACGGCCGCAAGCTCACCAGCACCGACCTTACCGGCACCCTCACCGTCGCCTCCGGCACCCTGACCCGCACCGTGCGCACAGACGGCCTTACGACGACCACTGCCTACACCCCGTCGACCGGATTCCCCACCTCCGCAAAGGTCACCACGCCTCCTGCGAAGTCTGGTGACAGCAGCACCGCGCTGTCCACGACCACGACGAACGACCCGGCACGCGGAGTGCCGCTGACCCAGACCGACAGCAACGACAGAGTCACCAACTTCGCTTACGATGCGCTCGGCCGCACCACCAAGGTCTGGCTCGCCGACCGGCGTACGAGTGACATCCCCACGTACGAGTACACCTACAAGGTCACCGGGGACGCACCTATCGCGGTCGGTACCAAAGTCATCGGTAACGACAATTCCCAGGTCGCCTCGTACGTCCTCTATGACGGTTTCCTGCGACCTCGCCAGTCCCAATCCCCGGGTCCCGACGGCGGACGGCTGCTCACCGATACCTTCTATGACGAACGCGGCCTGACAGTAACGGAGTTTCTGCCCTATTACGCTACCTCCGCGCCCTCCACATCCCTGGTTGCACCGGAGGACGCGCTCAGTGTGGAGACCCAGAACCGATATGCCCACGACGGTCTCGGTCGGCAGACCGAGCACCGGCAGATCTCCGGCAACGGAGACGGCGGCAAGCTCCTTGGCACTACCCGTACTCTTCACGGCGGCGACCGCACCACCGTGATCCCACCCGAGGGCGGCACCGCCACCACCACCCTCAACGATGCCCGCGGGCAGACCACAGAACTGCGCCAGCACCATCAGCGCATCCCGGAGGCCTCGTACGACACCACCAAGTACGCCTTCACCCCTGCGGGTTACCTGTCCAAGGTGACTGATCCGGCAGGCAACGAGTGGGATTTCGCGTACGACCTGCTCGGCCGGATGACACGGTCCGACGACCCGGACAAGGGCGCCACTCGCTACCACTACGACGACCGGGGCCGGCTAACCTCCACGGTCGACGCCCGTGACACCACGCTCGTCAATGTCTATGACGGCCTCGGCCGCAAGACCGAACTGCGCTCCGGTTCCGTAACTGGCCCGCTGCGCGCCAAATGGACCTACGACACGCTCAGTAGGGCCAAGGGGTACCTCGCACAGACCACCCGTTATGCCGACGACGGACTGGCCTACACGTCCCAGGTGCTGGCCCGTGACGGGCTCTACCGGCCGCTGCGCACCTCGGTGACGATCCCGGAGTCCGAGGCCAACATCGGCCTGGCCGGCACGTACCTCTCGGGTGCCTCATACAAGTCGTCCGGTCTGCTCTTCACTGTGGGCCTGCCCAAGGCAGGCTCCCTGGCCGCGTCGACGATGGCCTACGCCTACGAGGACGACACACTGCGGCCCATCGCGGTGGAAGGCCCCGTGAACCTCAAGGCCACCACGTCGTACAGCCTCACCGGGAAGCCGCTGCAGTACGAACTGTCCGACTCGGGCAGCAAGAATTCCTGGGTAACCAACGAGTACGAGCCAGGCACTCAGCGGCTGGCGTCCACCCGCGTTGACCGCCAGGACGTCCCCGGCGTCGACCAAGCCTCCACCTTCCACTACGACGAGGCCGGCAACGTCCTCTCCGTCTCGGACACCTCCCGCTCCGGCACGGACACCCAGTGCTTCACTTACGACCACCTGCGCCGTCTGACAGAGGCCTGGACTCAGTCCACCACCGCCTGCGCGAGCACGCCCAGCGCCCCGGTGCTTGGCGGCCCAGCCCCGTACTGGACCTCTTACGGTTACGACAAGACCGGCAACCGCAGCACCGAAGTCCAGCACGACACCACCGGTGACACCACGAAGGACGTCACCAGCACGTACGCCTACCCGGAGCCGGGTGCGGCCTCGGTCCGCCCGCACGGCCTGAAGGCGGTCACCCGCGTGGGGGCCGGTGTGACGTCCGGCGACTCGTACACCTACGACGCCATCGGCAACACCGACGCCCGCACCCTGGGTGACGGCACCACACAGGATCTGGAGTGGGACGCCGAAGGCAAGCTCGCCAAGGTCACCGAACCCGTCGAAGGAAGCTCGCCCAAGGTCACCGAGTACGTCTACGACGCCGACGGCAACCGTCTGATCTCCCGGGCTCCCACCGAGACCACGCTCTACCTCGGAAGCACCGAGATCACGGTCGCCAAGGGCAGCAGCACACCCCGTGGCACCCGCTACATCGACCTCGGCGGAGGACACACAGCCGTCCAAGAGGACGACGGCACGGTCTCCTTCACCACAGCGGACCACCACGGCACAGCCCTGCTCGCCATCGAGGCGTCCACCCAGAAGCTGACCCAGCGCCGTACTTCCCCCTTCGGTGGAATCCGGGGCGAGGAACCGGTGGACTGGCCAGGTACCAAGGGCTTCGTCGGTGGCACACGGGACACATCCACAGGCCTGACGCATCTGGGCGCCCGTGAGTACGACCCGTCCACGGGCCGTTTCCTCTCGGTCGACCCGATCATGGACTTGACCGACCCGCAGCAGATCAACGGCTACACGTACAGCAACAACAACCCGCTCACCTTCTCCGACCCGTCGGGTCTGTACTGCGACGGATGCAGCGCCAACAACCCGGACTCGGTTTGGCACCCCAGTAAGGGCAACGGGCCGGGCTGCACGCATTACACCTGTTATGACCAGGACGGCAACGACCTAGCGAGCGGGTCCGGGGGAGGTGGGGGGGGCGACGAGCTCGCCGGCGGTGACGATCAACGTCACCGAGAAGAATGGCGCGGTCTTCATCGAGAACATTCAAATACCGGCAGCGCGGGAGCTGGCGGCAATGTTCCCGCAGTACCAGGAAAGGGAGCAGCAACTCGAAGCGTGGGCAGAGCGCAAGTGCTCGCAAATGGATGACAGCCTCGATGCGTTCTGCGGCGCGGCCGAAGCTCTCGGCATCGTCCACCACGAACAGACCCTGTTCCAGCAGATCGTCATATCCCTGGTTGCCCCCGACGTCGACGCGTGGAAGAGCTGCTTGAGCGGAGAAAGCCTCGGGGCTTGCGGCTGGGCGATGACTGATTTGCCCTGGGGGCGAGTGTTCAAGGGGTTGAAGGTTCTCAAGGTGGATCCGCCCTGCAACAGCTTCGCCTCTGGTACCGAAGTCCTGATGGCGGACGGCAGTAGGAAACCCATCGAGGACGTCAAAGTCGGCGATGAGGTCGTGGCCACGGATCCGGAGACGGGGAAGACCGAGATAGAGACGGTCACCGCTGAAATCACCGGCGAGGGCCCGAAGAACCTGGTGACGCTCTCCATCTCCGTGGGCGGGGAGGAGGTGAGGGTCACCGCGACGGACGGCCATCCCTTCTGGGTGCCTGGTCTCGAAGAGTGGGTTGACGCCGGCCGGCTGACTGCTGGCCAAGAACTGCACACTGTCAGCGGAAAGACCCTACGCATCAGCAGCATCTCCCTAACGCAGCGTCCGGCTACCGTCCACAACCTGACTGTCACCGACCTGCACACGTACTATGTGCTGGCGGGACAGACTCCGGTACTCGTTCACAATGCAACGCCGGGCCAGAAGTGCGATCTGACGCTGGGTGCTGGTCCGAATGCCCGCGAGGGAGTAGGGCTGGAGAACGGCGACATTGAGGCAGATGGCGTTCGAGATCTGGTCAACGAATCCGGAAATAAGTACGGCTGCCACACTTGCGATGCCACGACCCCGGGCACCAAGGACGGGGACTGGATTCCAGATCACCAGCCGCCGTCTAGTCTCGTCGCTCCAGGGTCTCCTCAGACGGCGTATCCTCACTGTGTGCCCTGCGCTAGACGGCAAGGTGGAGTTGTCTCACAACTTTCACAAGAAAAGAGTAAGAAGGAATGGTAGCTAATAGCCCTGTGGTTGCATTCCTGGCGAAAATCGAGCACGGCTGCCTGATCCTGCAGGACGCGGGAAGTGACGACGACGTCAGCGACTGGGACCCGGCGTCGAGCAACTGGCATCGAGAGGGCAGTTCACTCATCTTCGGTGTTCAGGCTAGTGTCGACGGTCCTGTCGAATGCGAGGTATGGAAGTCGGCTCCGCCTGTGGTGCTTCCTGCGAACCTCTTTGAGGTGTCGCTCCCGTGTCCGTCCGGGTGGCTCGTACTGCACGATCCGAACGAGTACGCCCGAATGCAATTCACGGGATTCCGCGGCTCTGTGATCTGTTCGGTAATGGTGGACGATTTGCAATTTCCGTCAAAGGTTCAGATCTTGCTGAGAGGTGAAGGCAAGTAGCTTCTTGACGTTCGCAGGAACGGGCGAGGCTCTATTCGAGGGTCTCGCCCGTTCGTCGAATGCGGCGTGAGGGCGTCGTTCCGCTGGGGATGTCGACCTTCCCGTGTCATTTCGAACTGTAGAGTTGAGGCCCCGTCAGGTGTGTCCTGGCGGGGCTTCTGCATGGGGTGACGGCAGTAGTTGACGGCAACGTCAGCGGACGGTGGCTCCGCACAGTGGACCGACGCGGATCGGCTCGTGGTCAGCGGGACCGTCGAGCGCGGTGCCGAGGGTGTCGATGGCGTCGCGCTGCCCCTGCTCCTGGAACAGGGCGTCGAACTCGTCGTGATCAAGGAACTCCTCGGCCATGCCCACATTGGGGTCACCGCCACCGTCTACGCCCACGTGAGGCTCCGCCTCGTGGCGGTGGAGTGCCTGAGGTCGTGGAAGCGAATGCGGCGGAGGCCGGCCTTTCGGAGGAGCGTGAGGAAGGCGCGGGTGAGGTTGGTCGGGTCGATCGGTCGGCCCCGCGCGGTGGTGAACACGTGCCCGTCGTGCTGCCACGTGGTGCCCGCGGCCTCTTGATCGCGTTGCTGCTGTTCGTGGTGGAGCTTCAGCGACTGGACGCAGCGGGTGGGAAGGGCGATGCAGCGCTCGGAGGCCCGCGTCTTGGTGGGCAGCGTGGTGAGCCCGCCTGCGGCGGTTCGCTGAAGGGTGCGGCGGATGGCGGCGGTGCCCGCGTTGAGGTCGAGGTCTTCCCAGCTCAGGCCGAGGAGTTCCCCCTTGCGGAGTCCGGTGTGGAGGGCGAGTTCGAACAGCGTGTGCAGCCGGTGGCCCTGGGCGGTGGTGATGAGTCAGCGGGCTTCGTCGGCGGTGAGGAGTTCGAAGCGTCGGGGGCGTGGGGTGCCGGTGTGGACGTTGCGGGCGAAGTTGTGCGTGGTCTCTTCCTCGCAGACGGCGTGCTCCAGGGCGGACTGAGGACGGAGTGGATGTAGGTGAGGGGCAGCGGGGAGAGCAGCTTGGAGCAGCACCGGCCAGCGGCGCAGCAGCGGGGCTGGTCGCGCCGGGTGTCGGTGCCGCGCGTGCAGCACTGGCAGGTGGTGCGGAGCTGGTTGAACCAGGGGCGGACGTCCTTGGCGGTGAGCTTGGCGAGCTTCTTCTTGCCCAGGCCCGGGATGAGGTACCGGTGGACGCAAGCGGTGTAGCAGGCGTGGGTGGTTGCGCGGAGGTGGTGGACGGCGACGTTCTCCAGCCAGTACGTCAGGTACGCGGCAACACTGCCTGCCGAGCACGGGACGGGGACGCCGCGGTTGCTGGCGGCGATCTTCTCGGTGAGCTTGGCCAGGGCGTCCTTGCGGGTGGTGCCGTAGACGCGGACGCGGCGGCGGGTGTTGCCCTGTGCGAGGACGTATCCGGCGGCTTCCCAGCGGCCATCCTTGCGCTGGTAGACGGTCCCGTCGCCGTTGGCGCGCACACGGCGGGAGGCGGGAGTGTCTCGGGGGTGTGGTCATCAGGCGGCGGCTCCCTGGTCGAGGCGGGTGCGGGTGCGGGTGAGGGCGTGGGCGGGGATGCGGCGGGCGCGGCCGAGGGTGATCGAGGCGAGCTGGCGGGTTCGGAGCAGGTCGTAGACGGCGGAACGGCCGAGCTGGAGCCGTGCCATGACCTGGGGCACGGTCAGCAGCTCTTCCGGCGCACTGAGTCCCCGCCGGGTCGGGGCGGGGTCCTGCGCGTTCATCCGCAGCCTCCTTCGGCGATGAACCGGCGTTCCAATTCCCGGCGGTGCCAGACGGCGGTGCCGAGGAGCGCGCCGCGCCGCCGGGGCTGTAGCCCGAGCCCTGGTAAGCCCAGTGGCCGAGGACGAGGGTGGTCTCCGGGTCGGGCTCGGGCAGGCCGGCGTGGGCGCGGGCTTGTTCGGTGTGCCAGGCGCGGCGGGCGTCGCGCAGCGCGCCGAGGGTGGGGGAGTAGCGGCGGGACTTGGTGGAGAAGTGGCCCCGGAAGCCGAGCATGTGCGCCCACTTCCAGAGCTTGAGGGCGGCGAATTCCGGCAGCCTGCCAAGCTCCCAGCAGGTGCGGATCATCTGCCGCACGTGCCGGGCGACCGCGAGCCGGGGCAGCGGGCGGGACGGTCCAGTTCCGTCGCAGGCGGTGCATGGGAGCGGGGTTTAGAGCTGCGCAACTGACGCTGGCCAGGACGGTGCGTTCAGATTCTCTATGCGAGGTTCAAGGCGTGCACCGCCCGCGCCCGCCAAGGCTGGCCGCCGTCGCCGGCGAACCCCGCCGTCCGCTCCCGCGATCAGGCGCTACCGGAGGCACCGAGCCGACGCGGTAGCCGGGCTGCGGGAGGGGCAACCGGCGAGATCGCCGGGATGACCGGAGCCGGGCTCCTGGCACAGCAAGCTATCGCCTACGACCGTCCTACGGCCGGATCGCAGGCAAGGGCCGACCAGGGGGCCGACCCTTCGCATGCGTCGCGCAGGCTCACCGAGGGCGGTGGCTGGCACCACGCCAGCGGGGGTGAACCTCTGCCGATCTAGCTACCCGAGGCAGGGGGGCCGTCCTACACTGCTGGCGTGACCGCTGCATACGACTACGAGGACATGCACCACCTAGTGGACCGGCTCACCCCGACCCAGGTGCGACGCCTGCGCCTGCTCGTCACCCAGGACGAGGAACTGTCCCAGGTCGCCCAGTCGCTGCCGGCAGTCGAGGCGAACGAGGACGAGGAGTCGGTCCCGGCCGGGCTGCTCGCCCTGATCGGCAGCGTGAACGGCCCAGAGGATCTGGCTGAACGGCACGACGACTACATCCGCGAGCGGATGCGCGAGCGCTTCGGCGACTCGGCGTGATCGCCACGGTCCTGGACACCGGACCGCTGGCTGCGGCGTTCAACGCGGCCGACCGGCGCCATCCGGAGTGCGCCTCCCTGCTGACGTCGCTGACCGGCCGCCGTCTGCTGCCCAGCCCGGTCATGACCGAGGTCTGCTGGCTGCTGGAGCGCTGGCCCCAGGTCGAAGCGGCGTTCCTTGCCGAGGTCGCACGGGGAACATTCGAGCTGGTCCACCTCACTCCCACCGACCTGACGCGCATGGGTGAGCTGGTCCTCCAGTACGCCGACTTCCCGCTCGGCGGGGTCGACGCCTCGGTCATCGCGGTGGCCGAGCGCTTCGGCGTGGACCGGGTGGCCACCCTCGACCGGCGGCACTTCAGCGTCGTCAAGCCCGCCCACGTCCCCGCGCTGACGCTCCTGCCGTAGCCCGACCAGTGGTCTATACCCCTGACGGCGGTACTGACGGCAACAAGGCGGACGCCAGGGCACAGTCACGGACGCCAGCGGAGCACAAAACCCCCGATGACCTGCGAAAACGCAGGTGAGGGTGGGCTGCGTAGCATACGTACTATGTGCTGGCTGGGCAGACGCCGGTCCTGGTTCATAACTCTGGCGGATGCATTCCAATGTCGTCTGCTATCGGCCAGGATTCGCTACTGACGAAAGCGGCGCAGCAGGCAGGGAAGAATCAGGATATGCAAAGAGACTTGGACCACCTGTTTGAGCAGCTTCCCCGCGAAAACATGAACCCGGGTAGAGGGAGTAAGGCGTTGACTGGCACGGATGTGACCTACGCGCGAGGGCGAAACGGTGGGCGACTCTTTCTTCCGGAATGTTGACGGCGGCATACAAGTTGTCGGCAAGGCGGACAAGGGGAACGACAAGGTGATCGCGAGGCTGAAGCAGATTTATGGACAGTGATTACGTAGAACCTGTGGAAGACGACATCTACCACGTCGTCAGGGAACCTGAGTTCACTGCGCTTTTCATGCTCGGTACTGATGACGCGCCGGAAACAGTAGAGGATGTTGATGCCGAGTTGAGACTCCCTGACGGCACCCGGTGGAGTGCGAGTTTCATGACTCTCGGTGCGATCGAAACGGTGATGAATCGATGGAGGGAATCCGCCGAGTATGGCGGTGGAGTCTTCTTCCAGTGTTCTGATCTCGTGATCGTGCCCAAGGGTGGAGTGGCAGCCATGGTCGAGGCTTTCCGCGCGATCGTGGCGGAGGGTCCGCAGGGGACTCTTGGTAATCTGGAGTAGCGCGATTTAGGCCCTCTTGCCGGGCCGTTCCGTCAATTCTGGAAGCTCCACCGACGCATTGTTCGGTGGAGCTTCCGGTCGTCTGACGGCAACGCTGACGGCAACGTCAACGGACGATGGCTGCGGTGGGCGGATCGTCGGGGTCGTCGTCCTGGCCGCTGAGGGCGTTGCTGAGAGCGTCGATGGCTTGGCGTTGGAGGCGGAGTCGGACGTGGGCGTAGACGCCGGCGGTGACGCCGATGTGGGCGTGTCCGAGGAGTTCCTTGATCACGACGAGGTCGACGCCCTGTTCCAGGAGCAGGGTGGCGGTCGAGTGCCGGAGGTCGTGGAAGCGGATGCGTCGGAGTCCGGCCCGGTCGAGGAAGCTGCGGAAGCGGCGGGTGAGGTTGGCCGGGTCGAGAGGCCGGCCGGTAGGGGTGGTGAAGACGGGGCTGCTGTCCTGCCAGGCTGACCCTGCTGTCCCGCGCTCCTTGTCCTGCTGCTGTTTGTGCTCCTTGAGGGAGTGGAGGCATTCGGTCGGGAGCGCGATACGGCGCTCAGACGCCCGGGTCTTGGTGGGCAGATGCGTGAGGCCGCCGGTGCGGGTGCGCTGGAGCGAGCGGCGGATGCTGGCCGTTCCGGTTGTGAGGTCGAGGTCTTCCCAGAGGAGGCCCAGGAATTCGCCCTTGCGAAGTCCGGTGCGCAGCGCGAGTTCGTACAGCGCGTGGAGCCGGTCAGTGCGGGCGGCGTCGAGGAACTGACGAGCCTCCGTCGCAGTCAGGGGCCGGAAGCGCCTGGGCCGGGACGTGGCGGCTTTGACGTTCCGGGCGACGTTGCGCGGCAGCTCGTCCTCGCGGACGGCGTGTTCCAGAGCCGACTTGAGCACCGAGTGCACGTAGGTCACGGTCAAGGCGACCCGCTGACGCGGGTCGCGCGCGGCACGGCCGCCCACCCGGCCCGTCTCGGCTCCGCCACCGCGGGCCGGCCAGCGACCAGGGAGGGTTGGGTGCGTCGTCGCTCGACGGCTCAGGCGCTGGTCCAGAGGTCGCGGATCGTGCTGGAGTGTGCCGAAGGGCGCTCGATCATGGAGGTGTCGCGCCGGCTGGGCGCCTCTCCGGATACGGTCCGCACCTGGCGGCGGCGTTTTATCGAAAGGGGCCTGGACGGCCTGGCCGACGAGCCGTGGCCCGGTGTCCCCCGGAAGATCACCGACGCAGACGTCGAGCGGGTCATCGACAAGACGCTGGAGGAGAAGCCGAAAAGCGCCACCCACTGGTCGACGAGGTCGATGGCCGCGGCCACCGGCATGTCCCAGTCCGCGATCTCGCGGATCTGGCGGGCGTTCGCCCTGGCCCCGCACCGCTCGCAGACGTTCAAGCTGTCCACGGACCCGTTGTTCATCGATAACGTCCGTGACGTAGTGGGTCTCTACCTGGATCCGCCGGAGAAGGCCCTCGTCCTAACAAGCCATCTCAATTGGTGAGTCTGCGGTAGCAGATGAGGGTGCAGGCGATGCTGGTGAAGGCCAGGAAGTGATCGGCTTTGCGCTCGTAGCGACGGTGCAGGCGTCGGCACCCCGCGAGCCAGGCCATGGTGCGTTCGATTGTCCAGCGGTGTCGGCCAAGGCGTTGGCTGGAGTCCGTGCCTTTGCGCGCGATACGCGGTGTGATGCCACGGCCGCGTAACCATCGGCGCAGGTGGTCGTAGTCGTAGCCTTTGTCCCCGTGGAGCTTGTCCGGCCGGCGCCGCCGTCGGCCGCGCCGGGACCGGACGGGCGGTATACCTTGCACCAGTGGGATCAAGGCCTGGCTGTCGTGGACGTTGGCACCCGAGATGCCGACGGACAGGGGCAGACCGTTCCGCTCGGTGACGGGTCCAAGACCCCTGACAGGTCGCAGACCTGCGCATCGAGACTGACGTACTCCATCGACCTTCGCCCCCCTCATGACTTTCCACTGGCCGACGAATCGTCGCACAGACTCGCCAAATGAGATGACGTCTAAGAGTGTGGTGCGGAATACCTCACTTCGTCGTTGGCCGACGGTCTACGGGAACTACGACTGCGGTCGCCGGAAGCCGCTCCCTACGGCCGCCACCGCACCCTGTGCTCCGCCAGATGCGACAGCACCGCGTGGTTCGCCTCCCAGCCGTCCGGGAACTTCACCAGCGTCCCGAGCTGGACCGGTTCCGTGGACGGGTAGTCGTCCAGGAGGTCCGTCACGCCCTCGCGGCAGACGACGATGCAGGCGTGGCGGTGCCGGGAGGCGAGGACGCAGAGGCGTCCCGTCTCCAGGTGGAACGCCGTCGCGTCGGGGCGGCCGGACAGCGGGTGGAGGACGACCGTCACGTCGTACTCGCGGCCCTGGAGGCGGTTCGCCGTGTCGACGGTCACGTCGGGCACGCCCAGGTCCGCCAGCGCCGCACGGATCGCCGCCGCCTGGTCGCGGTGGGCCGTGCCGACCGCGACGCGGTCCGCGGTGAGCGGGGTCGGGTCGGGGGAGCGTTCGGAGACCGCCGCGCCGCCCCGGTCCAGCAGTCGGCGGACCACTCGGGCGACCGCCCCCACCGCCTCCGGGTCGGTGCGCGGGGTGTGGCGGGCGGGCAGCTCCAGCAGGCCCCAGCCGGACTCGGCGGCCTCGTCGATCACCCGGTCCGGGCTCGATCCGTCCGACGGGACGGCCAGGGTCAGGGCGCGGTCGCCGTGGTCCGTGCCGCTGCGGAACGGCGTGAACGGGTAGAACGCGTCCGACACCAGCGGCGCCGCCGAGGCGGGCAGCCGCCAGGACACCGGAAGGCGGTGCTGCGGCAGGTCGGGGTTGTGCGCGAGCAGCGTCGTCACGGCCGAGCCCGACGGGTCGTACGACAGGCCCGCCCACTGCTCGGCGCCCACGATGGAGAACGGGTCCAGCTGACCCGGGTCGCCCACGAACAGCGCCCGCTCGAACAGCCCGGCCACCGCGAGCAGCGCGTCCGAGCGCATCTGGTACGCCTCGTCGACGATCGCGTGCCGCCACGGCTCCACGTTCTTCACGTGAGCCCACTTCGCCGCCGTCGACAGCACCACCGGCAGCCCGGCGAGGTCCGCCGCCTTCGCCGACGTGCGCACCTGGTCCAGGCCGTCCAGCGCCTTGTCGTACGGGTCGGAGTCGCTGCTGTGCAGGCGACCCACCGGCAGGTCGGGGTTCTTCTCGGCGAGACGCAGCACCAGGTCGTCCACCTGCGCGTTCGTCTGCGCGACCACCATCAGCGGGCGGCCCGCCTCCGCCAGCTCCAGCGCCGCGCGCACCACCAGCGTGGACTTGCCGGCGCCGGGCGGGGAGTCGACGACGACACCGCGCGCGGCGCCGTGGAGTGTGTCGTGGAGGATCGCGTCCGTGGCGCGGGCGGCCGCGGAGCCGGGGTCGAACACCGTCTCCTCGACGGGGGCGGTCACAGCACGTCCTCCTCGGTCACCGGGTCGGCGGGCTCGGGGGCGGGCTCCTCACCGGGCGGGCCGCCGTGGGTCCACGGGGTCTCCTCCGGGTCGGGCAGCTTCGCGCCGCCGCGCGGTTCGTGCTCGAAGAGCGTGAAGCACAGCCGGTCGCCCTTCTCCGGCACCGAACCGGGCTTCGGCTCCTTGCCCCGCCCCATCTTGTCCATGATCCGCAGTACCAGCAGACCGTCCTCGGGCCCCGCCGCGAACTCCACGAACTCCGCCGTCTGCGGCTTCCCGCCCAGCGAGCGGTACGCCTTCACCCGCTCGCCCAGGTGCGGCCGGTCGTCCGTGCGGACCGTGACCAGCGGGCGGGGGCTCGGCCGCTTGCTCTCGCTGTACGCCATCACCACATCGACGACCTCCCCGGCGAACGCCTCACCGGACAGCCGCCGGGCCGCCATCACCAGCGGGTCGTCGAGCGCCTCCTGTGCCTCCAGCCGCGCCTGCTCCCGCTCGCGGGCCGCCAGCTTGTTCGCCGCCGTCACCGCGTCGTCGCGGCGCGGCTGCGGCGGCTCCCCGGCCGCCACCCGGTCCCGGTGGCTCGTGAACGACCAGCGGTCGCGCGTCCAGCGCTCCTCCACGCGGGCGCCCTCCGGCAGCTCCCGCAGCAGGTCGAGGCCCCGCCACACCGCGTCCCACGTGGGCCGGGTCCGGCTCTCGACCAGGGCGTGGATCTCCCGCTCGGCGGCGGTCAGCGCGCCCAGCCGGTCGTCGGCCTCCACGCCGTCCTCGGCGGCGGCCAGTGCCGTACGCGCGCGGTCGTAGCGCTCGATGGCGGGGGCGAGCAGCTTGTTGTCGAACGCCGGGTCGGTGGCCGGGCCCGCAGGCGGGCACACCAACTGCCCGTCGTCGTCCCGCGCCAGCTCCGCCTCCTGGGCGGCCTCCGCGCCGGAGCGCCCCTCGGGCGGGTCGATCCAGGCGAGCAGCGCCCCCAGGTGCTGGTCCTCCAGCGTGGACTGCCCGGTCGCCCAGTGCCGTCCCAGCACGTCCGTCATGGCGAGCAGCAGACAGGACCCGGGCACCCGGGCCCGCTCCCCGAAGTGCGTGAGCCACCGGCCGAGCAGCGGCACCCGGGGCGGCGCCGGGAACGGCGTCTCCGGGTCCTGCTCCGCCGTGCGCCGGAACCGCATGGACCGGCCGAGGAGGCGCACGAGGTCGACGCCGGCCCGGCTGGGCACGATCAGCTGCGGCGCGTCCGCGCACAGCTCGACCTCGACCTTGACCCGCTTGCCGGTCTCCGGGTCGGTCTCCGAGCGCTCGGCCGCCTCCACGGCGTCCGCGAACCCGTCCACGTACGGCAGGACGACGTCCGCCAGGTCGGCGAGGAACGCGAACCGCAGCTCGCGGTCGCGCGGCTGCGGCACCACCAGCAGCCGCGGCGCGTCCCGGTCGGTGCCCACCAGCGCGCCCAGCGGAGCGCCCGCCTCGCCGGCGGTGATGAGCGGCACGAACACCAGCGGCCGCTCGGACAGATGCCGGTGCCGGACGGTCGCGGCGGGCTGCGCGCGGCCGGTGTCGACCGCCTCGAGCCGGGCGAGGGTGGAGATCAGCGACACCCGGCCACCTCCCGCTCGGCGGCGGACGCCAGCGCCTCCGCGCGCAGGGCGGCGGCCCGGCGCAGTGCGGCCACCGCCGGGTCGTCGGGGTCGCCCGCCTCGCCGCGGGCCGCCGCCAGCACGTCCCCGACGGTCGTCAGACCGCCCAGCTCGGCCCGCACCGGGCGGCCCAGGGAGGTCACGGCACCGGCCGCGCGGGAGCGGTCACGGCAGTGGAAGGCCAGCTCGCACGCGGACAGGCACTCCGGCGCGTACGTCGCGGGGACCGCCTCCACGGCCTGTTCGAGCTGCTCGGCGGGGAGTTCGGGGGAGAAGCAGATGCCCTCGGGGAGGGTGTCGGCGATCTCCTCGATACGGGTGAGCCGGGCCAGCTGGCGCGCGGTCACCGCGCGCTGCTTGCGCACGTCCACGGCGGAGGCGGTGGGCAGGTTGGAGAAGTCCTTCGGGCACACCAGCAGCACCCGGTGACGCACCCGGGGCGGCGGGTCGAGCCGCTCGGCGACCCGCTCCAGCGCCAGCACGTACACCGCGGCCTGGCGGGCGGCCGCGCCGACCTTCGCCGGGTCGGCGGCCCCGTCCAGCATGGGGAACGACTTGATCTCGACGACCGTCCAGCTGCCGTCGGGGTGCACGACCACCGCGTCCGGCTCCAGGAACGCAGGGGAGCCCGCCACGTCGAGGGCGAGCATCGGATGGTCCAGCAGCGTCCAGACGCCGGGCTCGGCGGCGGCCTCGCGCAGCGCCAGCTCCGTACGCCCGGTGCGGCCCTCGGGGCCCTGCGCGGTGAGGTCGGGCACACGCGCCTCGGCGGGCGGCTCGGCGCCGCGGTCCAGCTTCTCGTGGGCGAGGCGCAGCAGCTCCGTGCCGCCGTCGGCCTTGACCTTCGCCTCGAAGGCGTTGCCCCGGACGAACGCGAACTGCGACTGACCGAAGACCGAGGGCGAGCCCAGCGCGCTCGCCAGCGCCGCCTTGTTCACCCCGGCGCCGTCGAGGATCGCGCGCCGTCTGCAGCCCGGGTTGGCGGCGAGGGCGGCCAGGGCACGCGCGTCCAGCGCCTTGGCCTGCGTCTCGGGACCGCGCAGCTCAGCGAGCCGGTGCCGGAGCCCCTTCCCCCGCGTCCGAGGGGGAGGCACCCGGTTCGGCTCCTGGTCCGTACCGCGACTCGGGATGCCGCTGCCGTGGAATTCGCTCACCCGCGGAAGTCTGGCATCCGGCACTGACAATCGTGGCATCCGTGGCGGACGAGGCCGCCGGGACGGCCTCATTCGTGACGGACGCGACCGCCGGGACCGCCGTCGCGCCGATCCGGTAGCGGGCCTTCAGGACGTCCGCGTACCGCATCACGTACGGGGCGAGCAGATAGCCGGCGCCCATCACGGCGGCGCCCGCGACCGCGTCGAGGAAGTAGTGGTTGGCGGTGCCCATCACCACGATCGTGGTGACCAGCGGGTAGACCACCGCGGCCGTCCTGGCCCAGCGCCCGCGCCCGTACTTCCACAGGATCACGCCGCACCACAGCGCCCATCCCACATGCAGGCTGGGCATCGCCGCGTACTGGTTGGTCATGCCGCCGAGGCCGCGCGGGGCGCTGGCCTCGCCGCCCCACCAGCCCCACGAGCTGTAGTGGGCCATCGTGTCGACGAAGCCGTGGCTCGGGTCGAGCAGCCGGGGCGGGCAGGTGGGCAGCAGGGTGAAGCCGATGAGGCCGATGAACGTCGACGTCATCAGCCAGGTCCTGGCCGCCCGGTAGCGCACCGCCCGGGAGCGGAACAGCCACACGAGGAGCGCCGGGGTGACCAGGTAGTGCAGGGAGGCGTACCAGAAGTCGGCGGGTATGCCGATCCACGGTTCGCGGGTGAACAGGCGGTTCAGCGGGTGTTCGGCGTTGAGGGACAACGCCTTTTCTATGCGCAGCAGCGCCAGGCCGTGGTCGACGGCGTCGGAGACGTCGCCGCGCACGACGAGCCGTCCCGCGGAGTAGCAGGCGTACACGAGGAGGATGAGCGGCAGCTCCGTCCACCAGCGCATCCGGGTCGCCGGGACCGCCTCGGTGCCCGGTGTCTCGGTGTGCGGCATCCGATCGCTCCCCCTTGTCCTCGTGCTGTCCTGGTCGGCGGCCAGCCACTCTACGGTGTGTGCGCGTCTTCCCGCGTACACCTCTTCGGAACCGGATAGACGCGGAGATCGCCCCCCGGGTTGCCCCCGACCAGGGTGAGCGATGATGGACGGGTCCCGCCTGTGACATTCCCGGAAGGTTCCCCATGGCTCCGCGCATCCTGCTGGCCCGGCACGGACAGACCGCGTGGTCGTTGTCCGGCAAACACACCGGCAGGACGGACGTGCCGTTGCTGGAGGAGGGCCGCCAGGGGGCGAAGCTGCTGGGCGAGCGCCTGCACCGGCCGCCGTACGACGGGCTGCCGGACGTCGAGGTGCGCACCAGCCCGCTCTCCCGCGCGCGGGAGACCTGCGAACTGGCCGGTTTCGGCGACCGCGCCCAGCACTGGGACGCGCTCCTGGAGTGGGACTACGGCGCGTACGAGGGGATGACCCCGGCGGAGATCCAGGCGGTGCGCCCTGGCTGGCTCATCTGGCGGGACGGGGTCCCGGAGGGGGAGACGCTCGCGGAGGTGACGGCCCGCGCGGACGAGGTGGTCGCCTGGGCGCGCTCCGCCGACCGTGACGTGCTGGTCTTCGCGCACGGCCACATCCTGCGCTCCATAGGCGCCCGCTGGCTGGGCCTGCCGCTTGACTTCGCGGCTCGCATCCGCCTCAACCCGACGTCCCTGTCGGTCCTGGGCTGGGCCTACGGCGAACCGGCCGTGGAGAGCTGGAACGACGTGGGGCACCTCGTCCCCTGACCCGCGTGTGCGCCTACGCGCGCGTGACGCGAATCTCCTCGCGGCGAATCTCCTCGCGACGAATCTCCTCGCGACGAATCTCCTCGCGACGAATCTCCTCGCGGCGAATCTCCTCGGGACGAGCCGGCACGCGCGCGTCAGGCGCGTGACGTGACGGCGCCCGCTGTGAGCAACGACTCGACGCCGTTCAGGAAGGTCTCGCAGACCAGCTCGGGGTCGAAGAGGCAGCCGGCGGCCATCGCGCCGTCCCTCAGCATCACGAAGTGCCGCCCCGCCGCGTCGGCGGGCTCGACGCCCGCGCGGCCGAGCAGCTCCGTGACGGTCTCCAGGAACCACTCCCGGTGCGCCAGCACGGCCCGGTGCACCGGGTGGTCCGGGTCGGGATACTCCGCCACCGCGTTGAGGAACGCGCAGCCGCGGAAGCCGGGGGAGCGGATGCCGTCGGCGATGGCCCGCGCGACCGCCCGTACGTCGTCCTCCGGCGAGACGTCCGGCGACAGGGCGCAGGTGATCTGCGCCCGCATGCCCTGGTCGGCTTCGCCGAGATAGGCGAGGACCAGCTCCTCCTTGCCCGAGAAGTGCCGGTACAGCGTGGCCCGGGTGACCTGGGCCTCCTCGATGATCCGGTCGACGCCCACCGAGTGGATCCCCTCGGCGTAGAAGATCCTCGTCGCCGTTCCGAGCAGCCTGGTCCGCGCCTCGGACGGCCTGCCGCTTCGTGTGCCCCGACTCATGGGGCGAGCGTACCAAAATTGTGAGGGAGAACGTTCGGTCTTGACGAACGGGCGGGCGCGGGTCTTGAATCGAAGAAGACCGAACGTTCTCCCTCCTCCTTCGCGCCCATCGAGAGGCACACCCGTGGACACCGTCGTCACCACCGCCCCGGCCCCCGCACCCACCGCGGCCCCCGCCGCCCTGCGCCGGCTGTACTTCGTGCGCTTCGCCTTCGCCGCCGTCTGGGCCGCCCTGCTGTTCGCCACCGCCGACACCCTCGGCCCGCTCAGCGCGACGCTCCTGGTGATCTACCCGCTGTTCGACGTCGCCTGCGCCGTCGTCGACGTACGCTCCGCCGCCGCGGACGGCGGTCCCGTGCGGCACCTGTACCTGAACATCGCGCTCAGCGCCGCCACCACCGTCGGCCTCGCCCTCGCCACGACCTCCGGCATCCCGGCGGTGCTGCGGGTCTGGGGCGCCTGGGCCGTCACCGCCGGCCTGGTCCAGCTCGTGGTGGGCGTCGCCCGGCGCCGGATGGGCGGGCAGTGGGCGATGATCGCGAGCGGCGGCATCTCCACCCTCGCCGGTGCGTCCTTCGCCGCGCAGGCGGGAGCCGCCGACGCGAACCTCACGTCGCTGGCGGGCTACGCCTTCCTCGGCGGCGTGTTCTTCCTCGTCTCCGCCCTCCGCCTGGGCCGCGCCGCCAAGGGCGCGTGACCCGGCCCGGACACCGCGGGGCCCCGCCGGCGTTCCCCCTGCGCCGGCGGGGCTCCGCGGCCCGTGTCCCGTGCGGTCACACCATGCGCGGCAGCGAGGCGTGGCGGTCCAGGAACTCCGAGACGCCGGACGTACGGCGGTGCGGCAGCAGCACGCGCGAGGTGCCGGACAGCATCGAGCGGACGCGGGACGACTGGACCTCGCCCAGCAGGTCCAGGGCGCGCATCCCGGCCTGCGCGGCCTCCTCGGGATGTCCGCCGCGGGCCAGGTCGTCGGCCAGCTCCGCGGTGTACAGGGCGATGTTGCGGGTGAAGTGCGGATCCTGGAGCTCCGCCGCCCGCCGGGCGTGCCGCGCCGCGCGTGTCCAGTCGCCGAGCGTGGACCAGCACTGCGCCTCCAGGCCCTCCAGCTCGGCCTCCCCGTAGAACGTCATCCACTCGGGGTCGGCCTCCGCGGGACCGCGACCGAAGTACGCGTGGGCCCGGGCCAGCGCCTGCTCGCACCCCGTGCGGTCGGCGAGCCCGGCCCAGCCGCCGGCCTCGCGCAGCGCCAGCAGCGACATCAGCCGGGACGATCCGAGCGGCCGCGCCGCCCGCTGCGCCGCCTGCGCCGCCCGCACCGCCTCCCGGGGGCGGCCCGCGTCCCGGGCCAGGAACGCCGTGTTGCAGAACGCGTGCGCCTCCAGCGCCGCGTCGCCCGTCACCCGGGCGGTCGCGAGCGCCTCCGCGTAGTGCGAGCGGGCGTCGTCGAAGCGGCCCGAGTCGTGCGCCAGCCAGCCCACCGAGATGGCCAGCTCCCCGGCGCCCGCGTACAGCCGGTCCGCGGTGCGCTGCCGGGTCGTCCCGGCCTCCAGCAGTTCGTACGCGGCCCGCAGCGGGGCGGCCGCACGGCGGTACAGCCCGTCCGCCCCGTGGCGGTCGTCGAGCACCCGGATCCGGCGTACGGCCTCCTCCAGGGCGCACGCGTCCGACGTCCCCGCACGGCGCACCGGGCGCTGTGCCGCCGAAGCCTCCGGGGTGAGCCCGTACGGGCCCAGGGCGGCGGCCACCGTGGCCCCGCCGCCGGTCATGAATGCGCGACGCAGCACGTCGCTCTCCTCGTGGTCGTGCGGGTCGTACTCGTCGTACGGGTCGTACCTGTCGTGCGTCTCATACGGCTCGCACGCCCCGCTGGTCTCACTCGTGGCGTTCGCCGGGTTCTCGGGACGGGCCGTGGGCTGGTCCCCGGCGGCCCGGGTCCGGCGCCCGCGGACCGACGAGCGGGGCGCGAAGCCCAGGTCGGTCAGCGTGCGGCCGGGGAACATGTGCAGGAAGACCCGTTCGTAGGCGTAGTTGGGGCAGCGGATCTCGCCTGCCTCCACCCGGTGCACGTACCGCGCGTCACAGCTGACCCGCTCGCCGATCTCGCGGGCGGCCCGCCGTACCGCCGCGGCGAACTCGGCCGGCGAGCGCGAACCGCGCAGTTGCCGGAAGACGAGATTCGGCCGCGGTGGCCGAGCTGGCTGGGACGAGGGCACCGTTGACGACGCCATGGCCGGGTCCTCTCTGCGAACCGTCGAACCATGCCGGGAACGGGGCGGCTTGTCCGAGTGCCACCCTGTTTCCGGCGGGCATGAACGTACCTGCTGTGACGAGCTGGGTACGCTGAGTTTGGCTACATGCCGGATATGTCGTCCGCGATCTGCCATGAAGTGCCATCCTTTGCGGCGGACTTCCGGCGTAGCCCTTGACGGCGCGGCTCGTTGGACTCTGTGGAACGGGAGCCCCCCGACTCCCGACCCCTCGTCAGCGTGATCCGTGTGGTGGAGGCCGGGATGATGACCAGCCGGAACAACGACCCCCTTGAACCCGTCGGCCCGGACTGGGACGTGGTCACCGTCCCGGCCCGGCAGGGACTCGAGGCGGTGGACATCCTGCGGCGCGGAGCCGGGGACGCGGTGGGTCCGGTGCTGCACGACGGCGGCTGCGACACCCTCGGCTTCCTGGTGCCGCCCGGCACCGCCGCCGCGTGGGACGTCCCCGGCAGCGTGTGCACGGAGACCGACGGCCGCGGCATCTGTCTGACGCCCGACCGCCCGGCGGAGGACTCCGGCTGGCTGGTGCCGCCCGGCGAGGCCGACCTGGCGACGGACCCCGCGGTGCTGCGCGAGGCCCTCGGTCAGGCCCAGCGGATGATCGAGGCGGCCGACAGCTGCAGTTGAGCGCCCCGGCGGCCGGGGAGCGGTCGGCCGCCGGGCCCCGGCGGGGTGCGGACGCCCCGCCTGGGACAATGGCCGCATGGCACGGGGCAGGAGCAGCGGACGGGGACAGGCGGCCGTCGAGGCCGTCACCGAGCAGGTCGACGGAGGGACCGCCCGGCTGGTCCCGGACCGCGACCGGCCCCGCGCCTGGACGCTGTTGATCGACGACGCGCCCCAGTCGCACGTCGACCTCGACGACCCCGCCCACCTCTCCTTCGAGTACCAGCGCCGCTTCGGGCACGTCGTCGACCTCGCGGCCCCGCCCGGAAAGCCTCTGCGGGCCGTGCACCTCGGCGGCGGCGCCCTCACCCTCGCCCGGTACGTCGCCGCCACCCGCCCACGCTCCACCCAGCAGGTCGTCGAGCGGGACGGGGCGCTGGTCCAGTTGGTGCGGCGGGAGCTGCCGCTCGACCCCCGGGCGCGGATCCGGGTGCGCACGGCGGACGCCCGCGAGGGGCTCGCCAAGGTGCCCGACGGCTGGGCCGACCTCGTCGTCGCCGACGTCTTCAGCGGGGCCCGCACCCCGGCCCACCTGACCTCCACCGAGTTCCTCGACGAGGTGCGCAGGGCGCTCGCCCCCGGCGGGATCTACACCGCCAACCTCGCCGACGGGCCGCCTCTCACGCATCTGCGCGGTCAGATCGCCACCGCCGCCGCCCGGTTCGCGGAACTCGCGCTGATCACCGACCCGGCCGTGCTGCGCGGCAAGCGGTTCGGCAACGCGGTCCTGGTCGCCTCCGACGCGCCGCTGCCGGTCGCCGAGCTGACCCGCAGGGCCGCCTCCGACCCGCACTCCGGCCGGGTCCTGCACGGCCGCGAACTCACCGACTTCGCCGGCGGCGCGGTCCCCGTGACCGACCTCAGGGCGGTCGCCTCACCTCCGCCGCCCGCCGACGCGTTCCGCTGAACGCGCCCCCGGAGGCTGAACACCCCTTCCGGGGGCGTCAGTACGTGGCGATCTCCACCCGCGGCGGGCCGTCGTGCCAGGTGCAGAACACCGTCACCCGGTCCGCGCCCGAGGCGAACTCCACGCGGATCCACGTCTCCGTCTTCCACACCTGCATCGACCAGCCGGCCCCCGGCGTCGCCGACACCAGCGACGCGGAGGTCTCCCCGAGGTCGAACACCACCCGGCCGCCCCGGGTGTCGTAGCTCTTGACCTCGCCGGCGGCGGTCGCCTCCGGCGCGGGCGGGGTCTTCGAGGGGGAGGCGGTGCGCGAGGGCGTCGGGTCGGGCGGGGCGGACCCGGTGGACGGAGTCTCCGACGGCTCACGGGACTTGTCCGGCCCCTTGTCGTCCTCGTCCTTCGACGGCTCGGGGGCCGGGCGGTGCGTGGACGACGACACCGCCCGCGCCTTCTCCTCGCCCGCCGGGATCGGCAGGGCGCGCGGCGGGTCGTAGGCCGTGCCCTCCATCACCGTGCTGACGCCCCACCACGACAGCGTGACCGCCGCGCCCGTGGCGAGCAGCCAGGCCAGTACGTGTAGGAGTCCTCTGCGCATCGTCGGCCCATAGTGCCCCACACGCCCCACCCGTGTCGCGCCCTGTGGACGGTCCGGACCGCCCGTCCACAGGCTTCGGGAAGGTCGTCCGGAGTTGTCCACAGGCCCCGGCCGCCCCCGCCCGGCATGGCGTACGGTGCCGCCCATGGCAAGTGTTCTCGTGGTCGAGGACGACCAGTTCGTACGTTCGGCGCTCATACGGCAGCTGACCGACGCCTCGCACACCGTGCGCAGCGTCGGGACCGCGCTGGAGGCGCTGCGCGAGGTCGCCCATTTCCGCTTCGACGTGGTCGTCCTGGACCTCGGACTGCCGGATCTCGACGGCTCCGAGGCCCTGAAGATGCTCCGCGGCATCACCGACGTCCCGGTCATCGTCGCCACCGCCCGCGACGACGAGACGGAGATCGTGCGGCTGCTCAACGCCGGCGCGGACGACTATCTGACCAAGCCGTTCTCGGTGGAGCACCTCTCGGCCCGGATGGCCGCCGTGCTGCGCCGCGCCCGCGCCGGCGGCGGCGAGGCCGCGCCCTCCCCGGTGATCCGGGTCGGCGGCCTCACCGTCGACCCGCTGCGCCGCCAGGCCGAACTGGACGGCATCCAACTGGACCTCACCAGACGCGAGTTCGACCTGCTCGCCTTCCTCGCCGGACGTCCCGGCGTGGTCGTGCCCCGGCGGGAGCTGCTCGCCGAGGTGTGGCAGCAGTCCTACGGCGACGACCAGACCATCGACGTCCATCTGTCGTGGCTGCGCCGGAAGCTGGGCGAGACCGCCGCCCGCCCCCGCTATCTGCACACGCTGCGGGGCGTCGGCGTGAAGCTGGAGCCCCCGGCCGACGCGGCCGGACCCGTGCACGCGCCCGGAGCGGAGCCGCCGCGATGAGATGGGCCCTGGTGAAGGTGTCGCTGGCGGTGACCGCGATGGTCGTGGTGGCCTTCGCCGTCCCGCTCGGCCTGGTCATCCGGGAGATGGCCCGTGACCGCGCCTTCGCCGGCGCCGAGCGGGAGGCGGCGGCCGTCGCCCCCGCGCTGTCCATCACCACCGACCGCGCCCAGCTGGAGCGGGTCGTCGCCTCCGCCGGCTCCGGCACGGCCATGGCCGTGCACCTCCCGGCCACCGGCGGTGAGCAGGCCTTGGACATAGGGGAGCGGCGGACTTCCGACGAGGACATCGCCGCCGTGCGGCAGCTGGGCCGCGCCTCCACCTCCACCGTGCCCGGCGGCTCGGCGCTGCTCCAGCCGGTCGCGCTCAGCTCCGGCGAGATCGCCGTCGTCGAGGTGTTCGTCCCGGAGTCCGCCGTCACCAACGGCGTCGGCACCGCCTGGGCGGTCCTCGCGGCCGTGGGCGCCGCCCTGGTCGTCGGCTCCGTCGCGGTCGCCGACCGGCTGGGCGTGCGCATGGTGCGGCCCGCCCAGCGGCTGGTCGAGGGGGCGCACGAACTGGGCGAGGGCAAGCTCGGCGCCCGCGTGCCCGAGGAGGGGCCGACCGAACTGCGCCTGGCCGCCGTGGCGTTCAACTCCATGGCCGACCAGGTCGTCCAGCTCCTCGCCAACGAGCGGGAGCTGGCCGCCGACCTGTCCCACCGGCTGCGCACCCCGCTCACCGTGCTGCGGCTCAACGCCGCCTCCCTGGGCGACGGTCCGGCCGCCGAGCAGACCCGCGCCGCCGTCGAGCAGCTGGAGCGCGAGGTCGACACCATCATCCGCACCGCCCGGGACGCCAAGCCCCAGACGGCCGCCGCCGGGCCCGGCGCGGGCTGCGACGCGGCCGAGGTGGTGCGCGAGCGGATGGCGTTCTGGTCGGCGCTCGCCGAGGACGAGGGCCGCAAGTGGCGCGTGGCCGGCGCGGACCGGCCCGTGCGCATACCCGTCGCCCGCGCCGACCTGGCCGCCGCCCTCGACGCCCTGCTCGGCAACGTCTTCCGGCACACCCCCGAGGGCACCGCCTTCGCGGTCGACGTGCACAACGGCGAGGACGCGGTGATCGTGCTCGTCTCCGACGCGGGCCCCGGCATAGCCGACCCCGAGACGGCGATCGCCCGCGGCCGGGGCTCCGGCACGGACGGCTCCACGGGGCTCGGCCTGGACATCGTGCGCCGTCTCGCCGAGTCCACCGGCGGCGACGTGCGCATCGGCCGCTCGGTGCTCGGCGGGACCGAGGTGCGCATCTGGATCCAGGTCGACGGCCGCGACCGCCCGCCGCGCAGACGCGGGCACCGGGGGAGCGTCCGCCGCCGCAGGACGGGCCGCGGCGCCCTGTCCTTTAACCGCTCCCGATCCCTTCCTTAAGCGGACCCTAAGGTTCCCTGCCGCCGTCCGGATCAGGCGAGTTGTCCCTTTCCGGATCACTAGCGTGCTGCCGCGACCTCCCCCCACGAACGGCAACGAAGGCAGGCATGCGATGAGCACGCACCGGCGCAGGATCAGCGGCAGGAACAAGGCGATCGGCGCGGTGGCGGCCGCGGCCGTCGCCGCCGGCGGAGCGTTCCTGTTCACGAACACCGCACTGGCCACCGACGAGACCGCCCCCGCATCCCCCGAGGCGGCCGGCGCGGGCTTCGCCCCGTACGTCGACACCTCGCTCAGCCCGGCGTTCGACCTGCTGGCGAGCGCCGAGGCGACCGGCGTGAAGGAGTACACCCTCGCGTTCGTCACCGACGGCGGCGGCTGCACCCCCACGTGGGGCGGCACCGGCGGCCTCGGCGACAACCCGGTGGCCGCGCGGATCGGCGCGCTGCGTGAGGCGGGCGGCGACGTCCGCGTCTCCTTCGGCGGCGCGGCCGGCTCCGAACTCGGCACCACCTGCGGCTCGGTGGAGGCGCTCACCGCCGCCTACACCGAGGTCGTCGACACCTACCAGCTCACCAAGGTGGACTTCGACGTCGAGGGCGGCGCGCTGCCCAACGCCGAGGCCAACACCCGCCGCGCCCAGGCGATCGCGGCCCTGCAGAGGTCCCACCCGGGCCTGGACGTCTCCTTCACCCTCCCGGTGATGCCGGAAGGGCTCACCCAGGACGGCGTGAACCTCCTCGCCGACGCCAAGGCCAACGGCGTGCGGATCGACGCCGTCAACATCATGGCGATGGACTACGGCCCGGCGTACAGCGACGACATGGGCACCTACGCCGAGCAGGCCGCCACCGCCACCCAGGCGCAGCTCAAGGAGGTCCTCGGGCTCGGCGAGGAAGAGGCGTGGAAGGCGGTCGCGGTCACCCCGATGATCGGCGTGAACGACGTCGTCACCGAGATCTTCACGGTCGAGGACGCCACCCAGCTGGTGGAGTTCGCCAAGGCCAAGGGCCTTGGCCGGCTGTCGATGTGGTCCGGCACCCGCGACCAGCAGTGCCCCGAGGGCGAGAAGCCGGCCGCCGACGCCACCTGCAGCTCGGTCCTTCAAGACAAGTTCGCCTTCTCGAAGGCGTTCGCGGCCTACAACTGAGCACTCCAGGGACAGCTTTGCGAGCCACCTGAAGAGAACGGGGAGCGCGTGCCCCGGCCGGACCCTTCCCCCCACCCGGCCGGGGCACCCGTGCGTCCGGCGACAGACCTCCGGCGGCCCGCGTGGCAGGACCCGGACGCGCACGAGCGGGGCGCGGCACCTCTGAGGGACCGCCGCGCCCCGCCCCCCGAACCTCGCGCCCCGTTCCCTCCGGGGCCGCCGAGGGAGGTCAGATGCCCTCGGGGTCCGGAAGCTCACCGGCCTTGGCCGCCTTCGCGTACCAGAGCGCGCTCGACTTCGGCGTCCGCATCTGGCTGACGTAGTCGACGTACACCGCGCCGAAGCGCTTCTCGTAGCCGTACGCCCACTCGAAGTTGTCCAGCAGCGACCACAGGAAGTACCCGCGCACGTCGGCGCCGTCGGCGATGGCGCGGCGCACCGCGGAGAGGTGGCCGTGCAGGTAGGACACGCGCTCCGGGTCGTGGACCCTGCCGTCGGCGTCCGGCTTGTCGTCGTAGGCGGCGCCGTTCTCCGTGATGTAGAGGGGCAGACCGGGAGCCTCGCGGTGGTAGCGCATGATCAGCTCGTGCAGCCCGGTCGGGTCGACCGACCAGCCCATCTCCGTCTGGTCGCCCGGCGACTGGTGGAACGCCACGTCGTCGGCGGCCGGCCACGGCGAGTGCTCGCTCGCCCCGTGGCCGTCGGCGCGCGGGCCCTTGTCGTCGGGGTCGGCGGCCGACACCAGGGTCGGCGTGTAGTAGTTGAGGCCCAGCGCGTCGATCGGCTGGTGGATCGTGTCCAGGTCGCCGTCCTGGATGCACGACCAGTCGGTCACCGAGGAGGTCGCCTCCAGCAGCGTCTCCGGGTAGGCGCCGTGCAGGATCGGGCCGTGGAAGATGCCGCCCGACAGGTCGTCGATCTTGCGGGCCGCCACCAGGTCCGCCGGGGACCCCGGGTTCAGCGGGCGCACCACGGAGGTGTTGAGGCTGAGGGAGATCTCGTTGCGGGCCGGCAGCACCGAGCGCAGCGCCTTGGTGCCCAGGCCGTGCGCCAGGTTCAGGTGGTGGGCGGCCTTCAGGGCGGCGGCAGGCTCGGTGCGGCCGGGGGCGTGCACACCGGAGGCGTAACCGAGGAAGGCGGCGCACCAGGGCTCGTTGAGCGTCATCCACGACTCGACGCGGTCGCCGAGCGCCTCGCCGACGATCTGCGCGTACTCGGCGAAGCGGTAGGCGGTGTCGCGCTCGGGCCAGCCGCCCGCGTCCTCCAGTTCCTGCGGCAGGTCCCAGTGGTAGAGGGTGACGGCCGGCTTGATGCCCTTCTCCAGCAGCTCGTCGACCAGCCGGCGGTAGAAGTCCAGGCCGCGCTGCACGGCAGGGCCGCGTCCGGTGGGCTGCACCCGGGACCAGGACACGGAGAAGCGGTAGGCCTGGAGGTTGAGGTCGGCCATCAGCGCCACGTCGTCGCGGTAGCGGTGGTAGTGGTCGACGGCGACGTCACCGGTGTCGCCGCCCGCCGTCTTTCCCGGCGTGTGACTGAAGGTGTCCCAGATGGAAGGGGTACGTCCGTCCTCCCGCACCGCCCCCTCGATCTGGTACGCGGAGGTCGCGGCGCCCCAGAGGAAGGCCGGAGGAAAGGTCACCGGGGTCGCCGGCGTGGCGGAGTCAGACATGGAAGCGCTCCCATAGAGGTCGCATAGGGGTCGTGGAAGACCGACGGATACGTGAGAGGAAGGAAAGGGGGCCGAGGCGGCGGCGACCCGGCCCCACCGGAATCGGGTGCGGGCGTCAGCCCTTGACCGCGCCCTGCATGATGCCGCCCACGATCTGCTTGCCGAAGATCGCGAAGACCAGCAGCAGGGGCAGCGTGCCGAGCAGCGCACCCGCCATGATCAGGGACTGGTCGGGGGTGTACCCGCGGCCGAGACCCGCGACGGCGACCTGCACGGTCGGGTTGCCGGTCTGCGTCAGCACCAGGAACGGCCACAGGAAGTCGTTCCACGCCTGCACGAACATCAGCATGCCCAGCACGGCCATGGCCGGCCGCGCGGCGGGGAACACCACGTGCCACACCACGCGCCAGCTGCTCGCGCCGTCCACCCGCGCGGCCTCGATGACCTCGTCGGGCAGCGCCTGGAGCAGGTACTGGCGCATGAAGAACACGCCGAACGCGCTCACCAGCGACGGGAAGATGACCGCCTGGAGCTGGTCGGTCCAGTCGAGCTTGGCGACCATCATGTACAGCGGGATGATGCTGAGCTGCGGCGGGACCATCATCGTGCCGATCACCAGCAGCATCAGGGCGTTGCGGCCCTTGAAGCGCAGCTTGGCGAAGGCGAACCCGGCGACCGCCGACAGCACCACGATGGTGACGGCGGAGATGCCCGCCACGATGGTGGTGTTGAGGAAGGCCTCGCCGAGGTTGGCGTCCTTCCAGGCGATCTCCAGGTTCTTCATCAGGTTGGAGCCGAACCAGAGCGGCGGCGGGTTCTCCGCCAGGCGCTGGTTGTCACGGGACGCGGCGATCGCGGTCCACACCAGCGGGAACAGCGACACGAGCGTGAACACGGCGAGGATCACGTACGCGAGCGGTCCGCCGTGCAGGGTGCCGCCGGCCCGCGCCGACTTCGGCAGGCGCGAGCGCTTCTGTTCCTTGACGATCGGTGCCTCGGGGGGCGTCACGGTTGTCGTCACGGCCACACTCCTTAACTGCTGGCGCGCAGCCGGCGCGAGATGAGCTGGTTGATGATGCCGATGACGATCAGGATCGCGAACATCGCCCAGGCGATCGCCGAGGCACGGCCCAGATGCTGGTTGACCCAGCCCTGCTCGTACAGGTACAGGCCGAGCGTCTGGAACTGGTGCTCCGCGCCGCCCGACGCGCCCTTGTTGGGGTCGAACAGCAGCGGCTCGCCGAAGACCTGGCTGGCGCCGATCGTCGAGACGACCACGGTGAACAGGATCGTCGGACGCAGCGAGGGCAGCGTCACGTGCAGGAACTGCCGCCAGCGGCTGGCGCCGTCCAGCGCCGCCGACTCGTACAGGTCCTGCGGGATCGCCTGCATCGCGGCCAGGTAGATCAGCGCGTTGTAGCCGGTCCAGCGCCAGATGATGATCGTCGAGACCGCTATCTGGCCGGGCCACTTGTCGTCCTGCCAGCCGATCGGGTCGATCCCCACCGCGCCGAGCGCCCAGTTGATCATGCCGTAGTCACGGCCGAAGAGCAGCACGAACACCAGGGTCGCGGCGGCGATCGAGGTGGCGTACGGCGCGAGCATCGCGACCCGCCAGAACGTGGACGCCCTCAGCTTGTAGTTGAGGATGTGGGCGATGCCCATGGCGATCATCAGCTGCGGAACGGTGGAGATGATGCCGATGGTCAGGGTGTTCCGCGCCGCGTTCCAGAAGAAGTCGTCGTCGAAGATCCGCGTGTAGTTCTTCAGCCCGACCCAGTTCATGTCGGTCGGCGCGGTCAGCTCGACCTGGTGCAGCGAGGCCCAGCCGGTGTAGATCAGCGGGAACAGCCCGAAGGCCGCGAACAGCAGGAAGAACGGCGCGACGAACGCGTACGGGCTCCAGCGGGCGTCGCGCTGCCAGCGGCGGGACAGCTTGGTCCGGCGCCGGTCTTCCTTGTCCACGGAGCGGCTCCCGGGCGTACGGCCCGGGGCCGCGCCCCCCTTGACGGGGGACGCGGCGATGTCGGAGCGGGTGGCCATGCGGGTCACTGGTCCAGGTTGTTGTCGATGGTCTTGGTGGCCGTCTCCCAGGCCTCCTTGGCCGACTTGCCCTTGGTGACGAGGATGACGCCGTTGTCGGTCAGACCCTGCTGGATGATCTGGTCCTTCGGGCCGATCACCTGGACCGGGATCTGCTTGGCGGCCTCGGAGAAGATCTCACCGATCGGGGCGTCACCGGTCATCTCGTTGGTGGCGCCGGTCACCTCCGGGCTGGTGTACGCGGCCGGGGCGCTCGGGAAGGAGCCCTGGACCTTGAACAGCTTGGCCTGCTGCTCGGGCGCGGTCAGCCACGCGACCAGCTTCTGCGCCTCCTCGACGTTCTTGCCGCTCTTCGGCACGCCCAGGAAGGAGCCGCCCCAGTTGCCGGACTTCGGGGCCACGGCGACGTCCCACTTGCCGGCCGACTCGGGCTTCGACTTGCCCTTGATGTAGCCGAGCATCCACGGCGGGCAGGCCACGGTGGCGAACTTGCTGTTGGCGATCGTGGTGTCCCAGGCCGGCTGGAACTGCGTCTGCGACTGGACCAGGCCCTTCTCGGCGGCCTCGGCGGTCAGGTCGAAGGCGGCCTTCACGGCGGGGTTGGTCTTGTAGACGACCTCGCCGGAGGCGTCGTAGAACTTCTCCTTCTCACTGGAGAGCACCGCGTTCAGCAGGCCACCCGGGGAGTCCATGAAGAAGGTGTCCTCGCCGGCCGCCTTCTTGTACTTCTCGCCGGTCGCGATGAACTTGTTCCAGTCGCCCGCCCACAGCTTGCCGACCTGCTCGCGGTCGCTGGGCAGACCGGCCTTCTCGAAGAGGTCCTTGCGGTAGCAGATGGCCATCGGGCCGACGTCCGTGCCGAGACCGATGGTCTGGCCGTCCTTGGTGGTGGCCTGCTCCCACTTCCAGGGCAGCCAGCCGTCCTTCTTCACACCTTCGACCTTGGACATGTCCGTGAACTTGTCCGCCTGGGTGCCCACGACCTCGGCGATGTTGGCGACCTCGACGGCCTGCACGTCCATCAGCCCGCTGTTGGTGGTCAGGTGGTTGACGAGAGCGGGGTAGTAGTTCTCGTTCCGCTCGACCACGTTCTCTTCGATCTTGATGTCCGGGTTGAGCTTCTCGTACTCGGCGTAGAGGCCGGCCTCCTTGAAGCCCATGGTGCCGAACAGGCCCAGGGTGATCGTGGTCTTGCCCTCGCCGGACGAGGAACCACCGGAACTGTCGTCTCCGCCGTCGTCGGCGCAGCCGGCCAGCAGCCCGGTGCCCAGCGACACGACGGCCGCGACGGCCAGCGCCTTGCGGGCGAAGGGCTTCCCCCCGCCCGACCGCTGCCTGGTGAGGGGCAGGGTACGTGCTCGCATTGCGTCCTCCTGTTGCCCTGACGTGCCGACCCCCCGGCCAACGGCGTTGTTGACCCGTATTCTGCGCGTTGCGGCTCGGGCGGGGAACGTGCGGGTTGTGTATGTGTCAGGTACTGTGGGAGCGCTCCCACAAGTGATGTGTTGAAGAGTCGCGGGTCCGGGCGGGGGTGTCAAGGGAACAGACGCGGCAAAGTGCGTTCAGTTATCTGCCCGTTAACTTGACCCGGGGCGCCACACCTTCGGAACGCCGGGGTCCGCACGGACGCCCTCGCGGGTGGTCACCGTCACTGCCGGGGCTGTTACATTCCAGGCCAGGGTGACACACAAAGGAAGGCGGGGGCGGATGGCAAGCCACGGAGTGCGGGGCCGGAGCGGTGGCCGCCCCACCCTCGAAGAGGTGGCAGCGCGCGCCGGGGTGGGCCGCGGCACCGTGTCGCGCGTGATCAACGGCTCGCCGCGGGTGAGCGAGGCGACCCGCGCCGCCGTCGAGGCGGCCGTCGCCGAGCTGGGCTACGTCCCCAACACCGCGGCCCGCGCCCTCGCGGCCAACCGCACCGACGCGATAGCGCTCGTGGTGCCCGAGCCGGAGACCCGGTTCTTCACCGAGCCGTACTTCTCCGACATGCTCCGCGGCGTCGGCGCCGCGCTGTCCGACACCGAGATGCAGCTCCTGCTGATCTTCGCGGGCAGCGACCGGGAGCGGCAGCGGCTCGCCCAGTACCTGGCGGCGCACCGCGTGGACGGCGTGCTGCTGGTCTCGGTGCACGCCGACGACCCGCTGCCCGACATGCTGTCCCAGCTGGAGATCCCCGCCGTGATCAGCGGCCCGCGCTCCGCGGACGAGACGCTCACCTCGGTGGACTCCGACAACTACGGCGGCGCCCGGCAGGCCGTCGAGCACCTCATCGGCCGCGGCCGGCGGACCATCGCGCACATCACCGGCCGCCTCGACGTCTACGGCGCCCAGCGCCGCGTCGACGGCTACCGGGACGCCCTGCGCGAGGCGGGGCACGAGGTGGACGAACTGCTGATCGAGCCGGGCGACTTCTCCGAGGGCGGCGGCCGCCGCGCCATGGAGGCCCTCCTCGAGCGCCGCCCCGGCCTGGACGCGGTCTTCGCCGCCTCCGACGTCACCGCGGCCGGCGCCCGCCAGGTGCTGCGCGAGGCGGGCCGCCGCATCCCGGACGACGTGGCGCTGGTCGGGTACGACGACTCCGCGATCGCCCGCCACATGGAGCCGCCGCTGACCAGCGTGCGCCAGCCGATCGAGGAGATGGGCCGGGCGATGACCGACCTGCTGCTCAGGGAGGTCGCCGACCGCCGCCCGTCCGCGACGCGGGAGCTGGAGCGGCGTCAGATGGTGCTGGCCACGGAGCTGGTGGAGCGGGCGTCGTCCTGAGGGCGCGACGGGTGCGGGCGGGGGCGTCCGCACCCTGCCCTTGTCCCCGGGAACGCCGGAAGCCGGTGACCTCGAGGAGGTCACCGGCTTCTGCGGTGAGGGTGAGTGACGGGACTTGAACCCGCGACATCCTGGACCACAACCAGGTGCTCTACCAGCTGAGCTACACCCACCACGGCCTGTTTCCGGGAGATCAGTGATTCCCCGACCGGCCGAGAAAAAGTGTACAGGGTCCGAAGGGGTGCTCGCGCACGCCTTTCCGCGCGGCCCCCCTGAGCCCCTTCGACAACCTACTGAGCAGGCAGGACGTGCTTCGCCGCGATCTTCTTCGCGGTGTCGGAGTCGGGTCCCGGCTGCGGCACGAAAACGGCCTCGCGGTAGTAGCGCAGCTCCGCGATGGACTCCCGGATGTCGGCGAGCGCCCGGTGGTTGCCGTTCTTCTCGGGGCTGTTGAAGTACGCCCTCGGGTACCAGCGGCGGGCCAGCTCCTTGATGCTGGACACGTCGACGATCCGGTAGTGCAGGTAGCTCTCCAGGGCCGGCATGTCGCGCAGCAGGAAGCCGCGGTCGGTGCCGACGGAGTTCCCGCACAGGGGCGCCTTGCCGGGCTCCTTGACGTGCTCCTTGATGTACGCGAGGACCCGCTCCTCGGCGTCCTCCAGCGTCGTGCCGTTCGGCAGTTCGTTCAGCAGCCCCGACGCGGTGTGCATCGCGCGCACCACCTCCGGCATCGTCTCCAGGGCCCGCTCCGGCGGGCGGATGACGATGTCGACCCCCTCGCCGAGCACGTTCAGCTCGGAGTCGGTGACGAGGGCGGCCACCTCGATGAGCGCGTCGTCCGACAGCGAGAGGCCGGTCATCTCGCAGTCGATCCACACCATGCGATCGTTCATGTGTCTAACCCTACGGTGCGTGACGCCGGGCGTGACCGGGTGGTGAAGCGCCGGTTTCCCGCGATCTCGCCGCGCGGCGGTGACGTCGTCCCGGACAGCGGTGAGGGCCGGAGGCACACGGCCTCCGGCCCTCACCGGCGGTCACCTCAGGGCGCGCTGCGCTGCCCCGGGACGCCCGGCGCCGACGCGGTCAGCGGCGACCCCAGCGCGCCGGCCGCCGCCGTCCTGCGCGACTGGTGCGGCACCGCGCCGTCCGGGTGCAGCTGCGTCACGTGGTGTCCCGCGGGCTCCGGCCGGCCCGTCGGGACGCCGCCCGTCGGGGCGCCCTGAGGGCTCCCGCCGTCCTGGCCCCGCTCGGCCTGCGGACGCCGTGCCCGGTACGCGGCCCGGTAGGCGGCCGGGGACGAGCCGAGCTGGCGCCGGAAGTGGCCGCGCAGCGCGACCGGCGAGCGGAAGCCGCAGCGTCCGGCCACCTCGTCGACCGAGTAGTCCGACGTCTCCAGCAGGCGCTGCGCCTGGAGCACCCGCTGCGTGATCAGCCACTGCAGCGGCGCGCTGCCGGTCAGCGAGCGGAACCGGCGGTCGAAGGTGCGGCGGCTCATGTACGCGCGGGCGGCGAGCGTCTCCACGTCGAACTGCTCGTGGAGGTGCTCCAGCGCCCAGGCGACGACCTCGGCGAGCGGGTCGGCGCCGATCTCCTCCGGTAAAGACCTGTCGAGGTAGCGCTCCTGACCGCCGCTGCGGCGCGGTGGGACCACCAGCCGGCGGGCGAGCGCGCCGGCCGCCTCGTTCCCGTGGTCCGTGCGCACGATGTGCAGACACAGGTCGATGCCGGCCGCGGTGCCCGCGGACGTCAGCACGTCGCCGTCGTCCACGAACAGCTCGCGTGGATCGACATGCACCGACGGATAGCGCTTGGCCAGCGTCGGCGCGTACATCCAGTGGGTGGTCGCCGGCCGGCCGTCCAGCAGGCCCGCCGCCGCGAGGACGAAGGCGCCGGTGCACAGCCCGACGATGCGGGCGCCCTCCTCGTGGGCCCGGCGCAGCGCGTCCAGGGCGTCGTCCGGTGGCGGGGAGGTGATCGATCGCCAGGCCGGCACCACGACGGTGCCCGCCCGGGATATCGCCTCCAGGCCGTGTGGCGCGGTGAGTTCCAGGCCCCCCGTGGTCCGCAGCGGGCCTTCCTCGCCGCCGCACACCAGCAGGCGGTAACGCGGCACGCCGGCGTCCTGGCGGTCAACCCCGAACACCGACAGCGGTATGGAACTCTCGAAAATGGGGCCGCCGCTGAACAGCAGCACCGCGACGATCTCCTTGCGGCGGCGCCCGGAGAGTTTCCGGGCCGCGTTTTCCGGCGCGGCAGTGGAGTCGTGGCTCATCCTGCTAAGCCCCCCTCGGTGGTCGCGGCTCCTCGGTTGTGTCGCTCCTGCACGTTTCCCCTCGGTCCTGCACGAGTCCCCCGCCGTAAGACAGTCAAGATCGAATCTACTGTGTCCCGTCGCGCACCGTTGGCCAGTTCGGCACTCGGTGCATTGTCGACTTGGCAACTTGGCGTGAAGCATTCGATCACGAAGCGTTGCACTCGCGCGCCGTACAGGGAAGTACGCCTCGTCGCGGTGGCCAAAGCACGTAGGGTGCGCGGGGCCCGCGAGGTGCTTTCCGTGCAGGTGGAACGGCGGTTGCGGGGTGGTCGCGGCACCGGGTGCGCCAGAGCCGGAAGTTGGCTGAAAAGAGACGGGCGGGGGTGTGGAAACCGGTCAACCGGCCGGTGTGCTTCCGGCGTCACGCGGGGCGTGTGCCCGCGCGTGGGGAAGTGCGCCGGCGCGCCGGGTGCGGGGGGCGGGGCGGAGGGAGTGGGCGGTGACGCCTGGACGGCGGGAGGGGGCAGGGGCGCCCGGACGGCGGGAGCGGCGGATCAGGAGGCGGGAGGCGGTCGTGACGGCCGCCAGGCCACATGCCACGCCGACCGCCGTGAGGAACGGCGCGCCGCGCCACAGCAGGGCCGCGGGGGCCAGCAGGCAGGCGAGCGCGGCCCAGGGGAGGAGGTCGTCCTCCGGGCGGCGGGCGGCCCTGCGCGTGGCCGTGCGGCCGACGGGGCGCGTGGCCGTGCGGCCGGCGGTGCGGGCGGGGCGGGGCATCGGGGTGCGGGGTGCTTCCTGTGTCGGCGGGGGTCCACCATCCCAACGGGCGGGTCGGCTGTTGGTCACCGTGGCCCGCCGGGCGGGGCGCCTGCGGCGGATGGTTCAGGTGTCAAGCGAATACCCCGCAAACCGCCTGTACAGGCCAGCAACCGTTGCGTCCTGGCCGGACCCTCGTGCATGCTCCGGGGAACCCGCCTCCCGGTTCGCGCGGGATCTGGGCCAAGGAGGCGTGCCGCCGTACCCTTGGGGGTATGGGGTTGGGAAGATACTTCCCGGACACAGCTCCGCCGCACACTGTCGTCCCCCATAAAAGGATCACAACCCCGAGACAGCCATGGCCGGTCACGAATTCTTCGAACCTGCGGACCGCAAGCGGCCGGTCGCCGATCCGACGGCGTCCGAACCCCTGGCGGCGGAGGAATCGCGCCATGCGTGCGACCCCGCCTTCCGGCACGGGGTGGTCGTCGGCTTCGACGGGTCCACCTCCAGCGAACGGGCCCTCGCGTACGCCATCGGCATGGCACGGCGCTCCGGTTCCGGGCTGATCATCGTCCATGTCGCCAACCGGCTGCCCACCACGGTGTGGGCGGGCTGCGAGCCGCCGGTCTTCGTCGACGTCCCGGACCACCGGACGGAGGTGCTGGGGCTGGAGCTGGCCTGCGCCGACTATCTGGCCGAGGTGCCGTGGATCCTCGTCGAGCGGGGTGGGGACATCTGCCACGAACTCGAAGAGGTGGGGCGGGAGTACGCCGCCGATGCGATTGTCGTGGGTTCTACCCACGGGCTCGTTGGGCGGCTTTTCGGGTCGGTTGCGGGGAGGTTGGCCAAGCGGGCGCAGCGGCCCGTTGTCGTCATTCCATGACGTGATGTGAGGCGGGCCCCCCAGGTGGCGTCACCTGGGGGGCCCGTTTCTGTTTGTTGGCCTCTGACGGCCGGTGGGGGTTGCTCGCGCCCGCGCGGCGGAGCCGCATATCGGCACAGCCCCGCGCCCCTTACAGGCGTCCTACTCGACCGTGACCGACTTCGCCAGGTTGCGGGGCTTGTCGATGTCTCGGCCGAGGGCCAGGGCCGTGTGGTAGGCGAGGAGCTGGAGGGGGATGCCCATGAGGATGGGGTCCAGTTCGTCCTCGTTCTTGGGGACCACGATCGTGTGGTCCGCCTTCTCCTGGTCCTGGTGCGCGACGGCGACGATCCGGCCGCTGCGGGCCTTGATCTCCTCCATGGCCGCGCGGTTCTTCTCCAGCAGGTCGTCGTCCGGGACGATCGCGACCGTCGGCAGGGCCGGCTCGATCAGGGCCAGCGGGCCGTGCTTCAGCTCGGAGGCCGGGTAGGCCTCGGCGTGGATGTAGGAGACCTCCTTGAGCTTCAGGGAGGCCTCGCGGGCCACCGGGTAGCCCCGGACGCGGCCGATGAAGAGCATCGAGCGGGCCTCGGCGTACTCCAGGGCCAGCTTCTTGATCTCCTCCTCCTGCTCCAGCATCTCGGCGATCTGGGCGGGGAGGCGGCGCAGGCCCTCGATGATCCGCTTGCCGTCGCGGACGGAGAGGTCACGGGTGCGGCCCAGGTGCAGGGCGAGCAGCGCGAAGGCGACCGTGGTGTTGGTGAAGCACTTGGTGGAGACGACGCAGACCTCCGGGCCGGCGTGCACGTAGACGCCGCCGTCGGCCTCGCGGGCGATCGCGGAGCCCACCACGTTGACCACGCCGAGGACGCGGGCGCCCTTGCGCTTCAGCTCCTGCACGGCGGCCAGCACGTCGTACGTCTCGCCGGACTGGGAGACGGCGACGTACAGGGTGTCGGGGTCCACGACCGCGTTGCGGTAGCGGAACTCGGAGGCCGGCTCGGCGTCGGCGGGGATGCGCGCGAGCTCCTCGATCATCTGCGCGCCGATCATGCCGGCGTGGTACGAGGTGCCGCAGCCGAGGATCTTCACGCGGCGGATGCGGCGGGCCTCGCGGGCGTCCAGGTTGAGGCCGCCCAGGTGCACGGTGGAGAAGCGGTCGTCGATCCGGCCGCGCAGCACGCGGTCCACGGCCTCGGCCTGCTCGTGGATCTCCTTGTGCATGTACGTGTCGTGGCCGCCCATGTCGTAGGAGGCGGCCTCCCACTCCACGGTGGTGGGCTCGGCGGTGGTGCGCGTGCCCTCCGTGGTGTAGGTGCGGAAGTCGTCGGCCTTGAGGGTGGCCATCTCGCCGTCGTCGAGCGTGACTATCTGGCGGGTGTGGGCGACCAGCGCGGCGATGTCCGAGGCGACGAACATCTCCTTCTCGCCGATGCCGAGGACGACAGGGGAGCCGTTGCGGGCGACGACGATGCGGTCCGGGAAGTCGGCGTGCAGCACGGCGATGCCGTAGGTGCCCTCGATGAGGCGGACGGTCTCGCGGACCTTGTCCTCGAGCTTCTCCGCCGTCGAGCGGGCGATGAGGTGGACGAGGACCTCGGTGTCGGTCTCGGAGAGGAACTCGACGCCGTCCGCCTCCAGCTTGCGGCGCAGGTCGCCGGCGTTGTCGATGATGCCGTTGTGGACGACGGCGACCTTGCCCTCGGCGTCCAGGTGCGGGTGGGCGTTCACGTCGGACGGGGCGCCGTGGGTGGCCCAGCGGGTGTGGGCGATGCCGGTGGTGCCCTTGAAGCGCGCCGGGACCTTGGCCTCCAGGTCGCGCACCCGGCCCTTGGCCTTGACCGTCTTCAGGGTCCCCGTCTTCGGGGAGGTCACGGCGATGCCCGCCGAGTCGTAGCCGCGGTACTCCAGGCGCTGGAGCCCCTCGAGCAGCAGGGGGGCGACCTCACGCCTGCCGATGTAACCGACGATTCCGCACATACAGGTATGTTCCTAGCCGTAGACGATGCGGCGCAGCTGCCGGAGCGAGAGCTCGGGCGGCGCCACCGCGCGGTATCTCAGGTCCGCCTCGATCCGCTGGAAGATCTCCGCGTTCACCAGGCCCTGGGCCTGGAGCTCGCGGTGGCGGCGCCGGACGTACTCCTCGGTCGTCTCGTCGAAGTACGCGAGCACGTCCTGGATCACCCGCAGCGCCTCGCCCCGGCTGAGGGGCGTGGACCGCGTCAGATGATCGACAAGTTCGTCGTGCACCCGATGATCCTGAAGTACCGGCGGCCGTTTCGCAAGAAACGTGCCCGATTTCGGGCAAGCCATGCCGGGTGGCCTCTACATGCGCTTCAGGATGGCCTGCTTGGCGAGAGCGAACTCCTCGTCCGTGAGCACCCCGGACCGGTGCAGCTCGCCCAGCTCCCGCAGCCGGCGCAGCAGCGCGTCGTGGTCGTCCTCGGCGCGGTCGGGCGGTGCGGTCCTGCCCGTCTCGGGGGCGCGCGGGCCCTCCAGGGCCGGGGCGGCGGGGGCGGACGGGTGCGGCAGGCGGGCCTGCACCGCGGCGGCCACCAGCGCCATCAGCGGGTCCTTCTTGAACCCCCACAGCTCCACCGCGTTCGGGTCGTACTTGGCGGGCACCTTCGTGGGGGCGTGCCGCACGAGGAAGCGGAGGTGGCCGTTCTCCAGACCGGCGGCCGGCTGCCACTCCACGCCCTCCAGGTCCGCCACCGCCAGGGTGCGGGGGCCCGCGGCGGCCTTGGCGTCCTCCGTCTTCCAGTTCCACTCCAGCCGGACCCGCTCCCCGTCGAAGCTCACCGTGCCGTCCCCGGCGGACACGGACAGCGGGAGCGGCGGGCCGGGCAGCAGATAGGCGGTCACCGGCCCTGACGGGGTCTGCTCCAGGAGCAGCGCGGTGCGGACCTCCTCCGTGAAGTACTCGGCGACGCCGTAGCGGTCGGACTCCACGACCAGCTGGTACGGGTCGTGCGGCTCGGTGAGGCGGCCGCCGGTCGCGTGCAGCAGCGGGTCGGCGCCGTCGCGCAGCCGCAGCCTGAGCCGCCCCGCCTTCTTGCCCTGCTCCAGCGAGATGCCCGCCAACGCCTCCAGGGGCACGGCCAGTTCACCCAGCGTGCGGCGCAGCAGGCCGACGTTCTTGTCCCGGCCGGGGGTGAGGCGCAGGGTCTCTCCGTCGAACGTCCACGTCCCGTCCTTCTGGATGATTTCCGCCATGGGGTGATTGTTTCACCGGATCTGCGGGAGAGTGGTCTATACCCATTCCGGGTTCCCTTACAGGGAACAGGAGTTGAGAAGGGAGCACGTGTGAGACGGCAACGACGGCACCACGGTACGACTCCCCGCACCACCCGCCTGCTCGGGTCCCTGCTGCTCGTCGTGGCGGTGGGCGCCGCCACGGTCGCGGCGGCCCCGGCCCGGGGCCCGGCCCCGGACAGCGCGCAGGGACGGTCGCCCGTCCCGCTGGACCGGGTGATCCCCGCCCCCGCGTCCGTGGACCCCGGCGGACGCCCGTACCGCATCACGGAGAAGACCCGCATCCGCGTCGACGGCCCCCGCGAGGCCCGCACGGTCGGCGAGTACCTCGCCGGCGTGCTGCGGCCCTCCACGGGCTATCCACTGCCCGTCACCGACGGCGGCACGGGAGGCATACGGCTGCGCATCGCCGACGGCCCCTACGGCAGCGAGGGCTACCGGCTGCGCAGCGGCCCCTCCGGGATCACCCTGACCGCCGCGAAGCCCGCCGGGCTCTTCCACGGCGTGCAGACGCTGCGGCAGCTGCTCCCGGCGGACGTGGAGCAGCGGACCCGCCGGCCGGGACCGTGGCTCGTCGCGGGCGGCACCGTCACCGACAGCCCGCGCTTCGGCTGGCGCGGCGCCATGCTCGACGTCTCCCGGCACTTCTTCTCCGTCGACGAGGTCAAGCGCTACATCGACCGGATCTCCCTCTACAAGATCAACAAGCTGCATCTGCACCTCAGCGACGACCAGGGCTGGCGCATCGCGATCGACTCCTGGCCGCGGCTCGCCACGTACGGCGGCTCCACCGAGGTCGGCGGCGGACCCGGCGGGTTCTACACGAAGGACGACTACCGCGAGATCGTGCGGTACGCGGCCTCCCGGTACCTGGAGGTCGTCCCCGAGATCGACATGCCGGGCCACACCAACGCGGCCCTCGCCTCCTACGCCGAGCTGAACTGCGACGGCGTCGCCCCGCCGCTCTACACCGGCACCCAGGTCGGCTTCAGCTCGCTGTGCGTCGGCAAGGAGATCACGTACGACTTCGTCGAGGACGTGGTGCGGGAGATCGCCGCGCTCACGCCCGGCCGCCATCTCCACATCGGCGGCGACGAGGCGCACTCCACGCCGCACGAGGAGTACGTGGCGTTCATGGAGCGGGTCCAGCCGGTCGTCGCCCGGTACGGCAAGACGGTGGTGGGCTGGCACCAGCTGACCGGGGCGACTCCGGCGAAGGGGGCGATCGCCCAGTACTGGGGGCTCGACGGCACCGGTGCGGGCGAGAAGGCGCAGGTCGCGGAGGCCGCGCGGAACGGCACCGGGCTGATCCTCTCGCCGGCCGACCGGGCGTACATGGACATGAAGTACGACGCGAACACCCCGCTGGGGCTGTCCTGGGCCGGGTACGTCGAGGTCCGGCGGTCCTACGACTGGGACCCGGGGGCCTATCTGGAGGGCGTGCCCGAGTCCGCCGTGCGGGGCGTCGAGGCGCCGCTGTGGACGGAGACGCTGGACGAGGTGGGAGAGCTGGAGTTCATGGCGTTCCCCCGGCTGCCCGGGATCGCCGAGTTGGGGTGGTCCCCGCGGGCCACGCACGACTGGGAGTCGTATCGGTCGCGGCTCGCCGCGCAGGGGCCCCGGTGGGAGGCGTTGGGGGTGAACTTCTACCGGTCGCCCCAGGTTTCGTGGCAATGACCGTCGGGCGGCTGACCCGTGGTGGGGGCTGGGCGCGCGGTTCCCCGCGTCCCTGACGGGCGCTGAACGACGAGGCCCCCGGAGGACCGTACTCCGGGGGCCTCGTCCGTTCCGTGGGTCAGAAGGCGGCCAGCGGGTTCTTCAGGGTGCCTATCAGCTGGAGCGCGCCCGACGGGTCCGCCAGGTCGACCATCTGCCTGTTGTTGCGCAGCTGGAGGCGGTTCAGGCAGGACAGGGCGAACTCCGGGGCGAACATGTCGTAACGGGCGAACTTGTCGGCCAGCTCCGGCACCGACGCCTGGTACTCGCGGGTGACCTCCGCGACCGTCCGCCAGAAGCCGTCCTCGTCGAGGACGCCCTCCTCGGCGAGGTTCGCCGCGAGGAAACGGAAGAAGCAGTCGAAGACATCCGTGAAGATCGACAGCAGCTTGGTGTCGTCCGGGACCTCGACGCGGATCCGGGACACCTCCGGCGGCAGCACCGCGTCCGGGTCCATCACCGCGATCTCCTCGGCGATGTCCTTGTAGACCGCGCGCTTCACGGCGCCGTCCTCCAGGACCAGGACGACGTTCTCGCCGTGCGGCATGTACACCAGGTCGTAGGCGTAGAAACTGTGCAGCAGCGGGACGTAGTAGGCCCGCAGATAGCGCCGCAGCCACTCCTCCGGGGCGAGCCCGGAGCGCTCGATCAGGGCGGCCGCGAAGGACCGGCCCTCGTGGTCGACGTGGACCAGGGACGCCATGGTGGCCAGGGACTCGCCGTCCTGGAGGGACGCCACGGGGCTCTCCCGCCACAGCGCCGCGAGCATCTTCCGGTACGGCGAGTAGCGGTCGGTGGCCTGCTCGTACTCCAGGTGCCGGTAGCCCACGGCGGCGCGCTCGCGGATGACCGACAATCCCGTGGACCGCAGCACCGGGTCGTTGTCGATCAGGCGGGCCAGCCAGTCGTTGATGGCCGGGGTGGCCTCCATGTAGGCGGCGGACAGGCCCCGCATGAAGCCCATGTTGAGGACGGACAGGGCCGTCTTCACGTAGTGCTTCTCCGGGTGCGAGCGGTTGAAGAAGGTGCGGATGGACTGCTGCGCCAGGTACTCGTCGTCGCCCTCGCCCAGGCACACCAGGTTCCGGCGGGCCACCTCGGCGGCGAAGGTGACGGACAGCTTGTTCCACCACTGCCAGGGGTGGACCGGTATGAGGAGGTAGTCGGCGGGGTCCAGGTCCTGCGTGCGCAGGACGTCGTGGAACCGCTCGACGGTCTCCTCGCCCAGCTCCTCGCGGAGGAACGACTCGTACTCGATGCCGACGCCCGCCGTGAACGCGGCCCGGGAGCGGTGGGCGGCCAGCCACACCAGCCTCACCGGATTCGCGGCCTCCGGGGCGTACTGCCGGTACTCGTGCACGCCGAAGCCGAGCCGTCCATTGTTGGCGACGAAGCAGGGGTGGCCCTCGGTCATGCCGGACTCGATCGCCTGGAAGCCGGCGTCGACCAGCTCGGCGGAGGTGACCGGCGGCTTGGTCAGCTTGTAGCAGGTGCCGGAGAGGGTGGAGGAGATCTCCTCCAGGTACACCGGCAGGATCTCCTCGCTGAGCCCCAGGGACTTCTGCAGCTCGATGAAGAAGTCCAGCGCGGCGAGCTCCAGTTCGGCGTCGCCGCGGTGGCGGGTGATCGAGCCGGCGTCGACCTGCCAGTGGTCCAGGCCGCGCAGCCGCGCGGTGAACGTGTACCGGGTTTCGCCGTCGTCGCTGCGGACGACGTACCGGCCGTCACCGGCCGGCTCGGGCGTGACGAGCCGCTCGTGCGCGAACTCGGCGAGCGCCTTGCGGATCAGCAGACGGTTGGCCCGCGCCCAGCGGTGGGGGGACAGATGCGCCACGGCGTCGGACAGGGTCATGCGGAAGCTCCTCGGGCGGCCTCGAACTGTGCACGCGTGCAGAAGCTCAGCAGCGCGCGCTTCTCCGGCTTGTCGATCTCACGCTCGGGCTCGAACCCGACGGCCGCGTTCAGGGCGTGCACGGCCTTGTTGCCGACGTCCGGCTCCACCACGACCCGGCGGACGGCCGGGTCGGCGAACAGCTCCTCCATCACGGCGGTGATGACGGCGCGGGTGAAGCCGTGGACGGGGCGGTCGGTGGGGGCGACCAGGAAGTGCATGCCGACGTCACCGGGCTCCGGCTCGTAGAGCCCGACCAGTTCGACGTACCGGGGGTCGTACTTCTCCATCAGGAAGGCGGGTTCGCCGTCGTGCAGGCCCAGGTAGGCGTGGTGGTGCTCGTGGGCGGCGATGCGCATGTACTCGCGCTCGACGTCCTCGAGTCTCGCGTCCTGCATCATCCAGAACGACGCCTTGGGGTGCGTCACCCAGCGGTGCAGCAGCTCCGCGTCCCTCTCCGGGACGAGCGGGCGGATCGTGAAGGTACCGATGGTGCTCATACGGCGAACTCCTGGAAGGCGATGCTCTTCTCGACCGGGTAGTACTCGCTGCCCAGCAGCTCACGGATGATCGAGGCGTTGCGGTAGGCGCCCATGCCCAGGTCGGGGCTGGTGATGCTGTGCGTGTGCACGCCCGCGTTCTGCAGGAACACACCGCGCCCGGTGACGTCGATCGCGTAGTTGCGGGCGACGTCGAAGCGGCCGTGGCCGTCGTAGCGCAGCCGGTCGCGCACCGGCTCCAGGAAGGCGGGCTGCTCGTAGTGGTAGCCGGTGGCCAGCACCAGGCCCTCGGTGGCGATCTCGAACTCCTTGCCCTGCTCGTCCTGGCGGAAGCCCAGCGTGTACGTGCCGTCCTGGTACCGGGCGGTGGTGAGCGAGGAGTTGGTGAGCAGCCGGGTGGGCACGCCGCGTCCGCCGCTCTCCACGTTCTTCTGGTACAGCAGGTCGAAGATCGCGTCGATCAGGTCCGAGTTGATGCCCTTGAACAGGCCCTTCTGCTGCTTCTCCAGCCGGTAGCGGGTGTCCTCGGGCAGCGCGCGGAAGTAGTCGATGTAGTCCGGGGACGTCATCTCCAGGGTCAGCTTGGTGTACTCCAGCGGGAAGAACCGCGGGGAACGGGTGACCCAGTTGAGCTGGTAGCCGTGGGCGTCGATCTCGGACAGCAGCTCGTAGTAGATCTCGGCGGCGGACTGCCCGCTGCCCACGATCGTGACCGATTTCTTCTCCAGCAGTTCCGCCTTGCGGTGCATGTACTGCGCGTTGTGGAAGAGGTCACCGTCCAGGCCGCGGCACGCCTCGGGCACGAACGGCACGGTGCCGGTGCCGAGCACCAGGTGCCGGCCGCGGTACGTCGTACCGGAGTCGGTGGCCACGACGTACACCTCGGCGGTGTCGTCCCAGGTGACCTCGGTGACCGTGGTGCCGAACCGGATGCTGCTGAGCTGCGCGGCGGCCCAGCGGCAGTAGTCGTCGTACTCGACGCGCAGCGGGTAGAAGTTCTCCCGGATGTAGAACGAGTACAGCCGGCCCTTCTCCTTCAGGTAGTTGAGGAAGGAGTACGGGGAGGTCGGGTCGGCCAGGGTGACCAGGTCCGACATGAACGGCGTCTGCAGGTGCGCGCCGTCGAGGAACATCCCCGCGTGCCACTCGAAGTCCGGCTTGGACTCCAGGAAGACGCCCGCGAGCTCGTCGACGGGCTCGGTCAGGCAGGCCAGCCCCAGGTTGAACGGGCCGAGCCCGATGCCCACGAAGTCGTAGGTGGGTTCCGTGGTGTCAGCAAGCGCGGTCAAGGGACTCTCCCAGGTACTGCTCGGCGTGGCCGGCGATCAGGTCGAGGACGGCCGTGATGTCGGCCGTCGTGGTCTCGGGGTTGAGCAGGGTGAACTTCAGGTAGTGGCGCCCGGACACCTTGGTGCCCGCGACCACCGCGTCGCCGGAGGCGAACAGGGCCTTGCGGGCGTACAGGTTGGCGCGGTCGGTCTCGGCGGGGTCGGTGACGGCGGCCGGGACGTAGCGGAAGACCAGGGTGGACAGGCTCGGCTCGACCACCACGTCGAAGCGGGGGTCGGCGGCCAGCAGCTTCCAGCCCTCGGCGGCGAGGTCGCACACCTCGTCGAAGAGCGCGCCGATGCCGTCGGCGCCCATCACGCGCAGCGTCATCCACAGCTTCAGCGCGTCGAAGCGGCGGGTGGTCTGGAGGGACTTGTCGACCTGGTTGGGGATGCGCTCGGTCACCATGCGGCGCGGGTTGAGGTACTCCGCGTGGTAGGTGGCGTGCCGCAGCGTGGCCGCGTCGCGCACCAGCACGGCCGAGGAACTGACCGGCTGGAAGAAGGACTTGTGGTAGTCGACGGTGACCGAGTCGGCGCGCTCGATGCCGTCGATGCGGTGCCGGTACTTCAGGGAGGCGAGCAGTCCGCAGCCGTAGGCGGCGTCCACGTGCATCCAGGCGCCGTACTGCTCGCACAGGCCCGCGATCTCCGGCAGCGGGTCGATGGAGCCGAAGTCGGTGGTGCCTGCGGTGGCGACGACCGCCATCGGGACAAGCCCCGCCTCGGCACAGCGCTCCAGCTCGCGGGCGAGGGCGACGGTCCGCATCCGCTTGTCGTGGTCGACGGGGACGGCCACCACGGCGTCCGGGCCGAGGCCGAGGAGCTTCGCCGACTTCTGCACACTGAAGTGGCTGACCTCGGAGGCGAAGACGCGCAGCTTCGCCAGGTCCGGGGACTTGGCCTCCTCGCGGGCCAGCAGCAGCGCCTGGAGGTTGGACTGGGTGCCGCCGGAGGTGAACACGCCGTCGGCGGCGGGGCCGAGGCCGATGCGGGCGGCCGTCCAGTCGATGAGTTTCCGCTCGATCAGGGTGCCGCCGGCCGACTGGTCCCAGGTGTCCAGGGAGGAGTTGACGGCGGAGAGCACCGCCTCGCCGAGCACGGCCGGGATGACGACCGGGCAGTTGAGGTGGGCGAGGTAGCGGGGGTGGTGGAAGTAGACCGCGTCCCTGAGGTAGACGTCCTCCAGTTCGTCCAGCACCGCGGTGGTGTCGCGCAGCGGCTGGTCGAGGTCGATCGCGTCGATGCGCGGGGCGAGGTCGTCGACCGTGACGCCGGTGAACGGCCGGTCGGTGGCGGCGAGTTTGGCGGCCACCCGCTCGACTCCTTCGGTCACGGAGCGGCGGTAGTGCTCCGTGGTGGTGTCGTTGAGCAGGTGAGAGCGCATGTGGGGGTCCTCCGGTGGGGACGGTCCGTGCGGGGAGAGGGCCGGTGCGGCAGAACTTAGGTTAGCCTAACCAAACTTTTCCGGGGGTAATCCCGTTTCCGCCGTGACCGTCGTCACGTCCTCAACGGGACGCCACGAAGCCTCAACTCGCTTACGGCTCAAGCCTGTTCGCGGAGCTGCTCCTCCGTCAGACCGCGCCGCCAGTAGCCCACGAACGTCACCCGGCGGCGGTCGACACCGCGCTCCCGGACGAAGTGCCGGCGCAGCTGCTTCACATGGCCGGACTCCCCGGCGATCCACACGTAGGCGTGCTCGGGGAAGGGGAGGGCGGTCTGCCGGACGGCGTCCAGGGCCAGCGGGGTCTCCATGGAGGCGGCGCCCTCCCGCACGAACCAGGTGATCTCCGCGTCCGCCGCGGTCGGCAGCTCCTGGACGTCCCCGGCGTGCGGCACCTCCAGCCACACCCGGGCGCGGACGCCGGGCGGGAGGGTCTCCAGGACGGCGGCCGCGGCGGGCAGGGCGGTCTCGTCCGCCCACAGCAGCACCGTCGAGGCGTCCTCGGGCGGGCGGAAGCGGATCGCGCGGTTGTCGGCGATCGCGGGGCCGAGCAGCAGCACCCGGTCGCCCGCCGTGGCACGGGCGGCCCAGCGGGACGCCGGACCGGCCTCGGCGGACGGGCCCGCCTCCGCGCCGACGCCGTGCAGCACGAAGTCGACGTCGATCTCGGTCGTCCGCCCCAGGGCGTCCGCGCGCAGCGCCCGCAGCGTGTACGAGCGCATCACCGCCCGTACGTCGTCGGGCAGTTCGCGCCAGCCCTGCCACCACCCGTCGCCCAGCTCCAGCGGCACCACCGGCGCGTCCTGCCCCGGGTGAGGCAGGAACAGCGACAGGGACTGGTCGCGTCCGTCGGAGCGGAAGTCGCGCAGCTCCGGCCCGGTGAAGGTGACCCGGACCAGCGACGGGCCGAGCCGCCGCGTCCCGGCGACCTGAAGGGCGAAGAAACGGAACGGGGCGGCCACGGCAGTCGTCACGGCGTACTCCTGCGAGTCGGGGGCGGCCGGCCCTCACGGGGGGCCGGCGCGGGGACCTTGCGAGGGTCAGCTGACCTTCTTGGCCTTCTCGATGGCCTCGGCGAGCGCCTCCACGGGCGCCACGCACTTGTCGTAGGACAGGATCGGCTCGGTGGAACGGGCGATGACCTGGCCGGCCTTGACGGCCGGCAGCTGCTTCCAGGTCGCCTCGGTGATGTCGGCGGGCTGGATGGCCGAGGAGCGGTCGTCCATCAGGATCACGTCGGCCTTGTGCTTGTCGACGTTCTCCCAGCTCAGGCTCTCGAACCAGCCGCCGGTGGCCTTCTTGGCCTCCTCCGTCGGCTCCACGAAGTTCACTCCGAGGGCCTTGAAGTACTCCAGGTCGACGGAGAGGTTGCTGCCCGAGACGTAGAACAGCTCGGGGCTGGCGGAGCCGACCAGCACCTTGATCTCCGGCTTGGCCTTGGCGGCCTTGCGCAGCCGCTCCGAGGCCGCCTCGAACCGCTTCTTGGCGTCGGTGACCTTCGCGGCCGTCATGTCGGCGCCGAGCGACTCGGCCAGCTCCCACATCCGCTGGAGCGGGCCGGTGAGCTGACGGTCGAACACGGAGATGCCGACGCTGGGCGCGAGCTTGGCGATCTTGTCCTTGGACGCCTCGGGGACGTACCAGAGGGTGCCGGCGTCGTCGAACATCGTGGAGATCAGGACGTCGGGCGCGAGGGCCGCGTACTTCTCGACGTTGAACTGGTCCCAGACGTTGCCGAGGATCGTCACCTTGCTGACGTCCATGTCGCCGGCCTGGACGTCGGCCTTGCCGTCCTTGGTCGTGGTCGGGCCGAACACGCCCTTGACCTCGATGCCGTAGTCGTACAGCGCGGCGGCCACACCCGTGAACGCGACGATGTTCTTGGGCGCCTCGTCGAGCTTCACCGTGGTGCCGCGGTCGTCCTTGAACGTCCAGGGACCGGACGCGGCGGAGCCCTTCGTGTCCGCGCCGCCGTCCTTCGCGTCGTCGTCCCCGCAGGCGGTGAGCACGGCGCCGAGCCCCAGGGCGCCGCCGGCGGCGAGCAGTCCACGACGGGAGAAACGGGCGGTTCTGGCGTTCGACATGGAAGGGTCTGCTTTCGTGCGTACGGGACCGATGTGCAAACAGCGTTAGGTTAGCCTAACCAAACGATCTGTCCAGTGGGCGTTCGGGGTTACCTGTCCGGCTTACGCCGGTTCCGCGCCGTGATTCGGGTCACCCGGCCGCACGACGACGGCCCGCGCCGGGGTGGCGCGGGCCGTTCACTCATGGGGAGCGGTGGCTCAGCCCGCCAGGCCCAACTCCCGTGCGATGAGCATCCGCTGGACCTCGCTCGTGCCCTCGCCGATCTCCAGGATCTTCGAGTCGCGCCACATGCGGGCCACCGGGTACTCGTTCATGAAGCCGTAACCGCCGTGGATCTGCGTCGCGTCGCGCGCGTTGTCCACGGCCACCGTGGAGGAGTACAGCTTGGCCAGCGCCGCCTCCTTCTTGAACGGCTCGCCCGCCACCAGCCTGCTGGCCGCGTCCCGCCACGCGAGGCGCGCCGTGTGCGCCTTCATCTCCATGTCGGCGATCTTGAACTGGATCGCCTGGTTGGCGCCGATCGGACGCCCGAACGCGTGCCGCTCCTTGGCGTACTTCACCGACTCGTCCACACAGCCCTGCGCAAGGCCCGTGGCGAGCGCGGCGATGGCGATGCGGCCCTCGTCGAGGATGCGCAGGAACTGGGCGTAGCCGCGGCCCTCCTGGCCCAGCAGGTTGGCCGCCGGGACGCGCACGTCCTGGAAGGACAGCTCACGGGTGTCCGAGGCGTTCCAGCCGACCTTCGAGTACGGCGCCGCCACCGTGAAGCCCGGGGTGCCGGAGGGGACGATGATCGACGAGATCCGCGGCTTCCCGTCGGGCTTGCGGCCGGTGACGGCGGTGACGGTGACCAGACCCGTGATGTCCGTGCCGGAGTTGGTGATGAAGCACTTGGTGCCGTTGATGACCCACTCGCCGGTCGCCTCGTCCAGGCGGGCCGTGGTCCGGGTCGCGCCCGCGTCGCTGCCGCCGTCCGGCTCGGTCAGACCGAAGGCGCCGAGTATCTCGCCCGAGCACAGCCGGGGCAGCCACTCGCGCTTCTGCTCCTCGGTGCCGAACAGGTGCAGCGGCATGGCGCCCAGCGAGACGCCCGCCTCCAGGGTGATGGCCACCGAGGAGTCCACGCGGGCCAGTTCCTCCAGGGCCACGCCGAGCGCGAAGTAGTCGCCGCCCATGCCGCCGTACTCCTCCGGGAACGGCAGCCCGAACAGCCCCATGCGGCCCATCTCGCGCACGATCTCGTACGGGAACTCGTGCCGCTCGTAGAAGTCGCCGATCTTCGGCGCCACCACGTCGTGCGCGAACTCCTCGACCGTGCGGCGGAGTTCGTCGAGTTCGGGGGAGAGCTTGTGGTCCATGTCGTCACTGCTCCTGGTGGGAGAGGGCTCGTACGGTGCGGGACGGGCTGGGCCGGCCCAGGTGGGCGGCCATCCAGACGCTTGTGGCGACCAGACGGCCGAGGTCGACCCCGGTGTCGATGCCGAGGCCCCGCAGCATCCACACGAGGTCTTCGGTGGCGAGATTGCCGGTGGCGGACTTCGCGTACGGGCAGCCGCCCAGCCCGCCCGCCGAGGCGTCGACCGTGGCGACGCCCTGCTGGAGCGCGGCCAGGGTGTTGGACAGCGCCTGGCCGTAGGTGTCGTGGAAGTGCACGCCCAGCGCGGGGACGGGCACGCCCGCCTCCGTGAGCGCGCGGATCAGGGCCGTCACATGGCCCGGGGTCGCCACCCCGATGGTGTCGCCGAGGCTCAGCTCGTCGCAGCCCAGGTCGAGCAGCGCCCGGCACACCTTCACCACCTGGGGAACCGGGACCGCGCCCTCCCAGGGGTCGCCGAAGCACATCGAGAGGTATCCGCGCACATGGACGCCCTGCTCCTTGGCGCGGGCCACCACCGGCTCGAACATGGCCAGCGACTCGTCCACCGTGCGGTTGAGGTTGGCCTTGGCGAAGGACTCCGTGGCGCTGGCGAACACCGCCACCCGGCGGGCGCCCAGCGCCAGCGCCCGGTCCAGGCCGCGCTCGTTGGGCACCAGCACCGGCAGCTCGACCGGCAGGCCGGACACCGCCGGGTACAGGTCCTCGGCGTCCGCGAGCTGCGGCACCCACTTGGGGTGCACGAAGCTCGTCGCCTCGATGGTGGTCAGGCCCGTGCCGGCCAGCCGGCGGACGAACTCCGCCTTCACCGCCGTCGGCACGATCTGCTTCTCGTTCTGCAGGCCGTCGCGGGCGCCCACCTCGTGGATCCGCACCCGCGCGGGCAGCCCCTCGGCCGGTACGGCCATGGGCAGGCCCAGCTGGCTCACGTTCATGCCGTCTCCCCTTCCGCCGGTTCCGCGGTCTCCACGGGCGCGATGACCGCGAGCACCTGGTCCATGGCGACCGTCGTGCCCGGGGACACGTCCAGCTCCGTGACCGTGCCGGCGTGCGGGGCCGAGATGACGTGCTCCATCTTCATCGCCTCCACCACCAGCAGGCTCTGGCCCGCGTCCACCTCGTCGCCGACGGCGACCTTCACCACCGTCACCGTGCCCGGCATCGGCGCGGTCAGCGAGTCGGCGCCCGCCTGACCCGCCCGGCTGAGGGACGCGGCGACCGGGTCGTGGTCCCGCACCTGCCAGGCGTCGCCGTCCCGGCCCAGCCAGGAGCCGTCGGGCAGGGCGGCGAAGGTGTGCGCGACGCCGTCCAGCGCGCAGGTGAACCGGTGTCCCTCCAACGGCCCCGCGGACGCCCGCAGCGGGGTGTCCGCGCCGGGCAGCAGCAGCTCCGTGCCGCCGTCGGCCGTGGCCCGCACCCGCACGGTCACCGGGTCGTGGCCCGCCACCCGCAGAGGGTGCGCCGTCCAGGCCCGGCCACCGCCCATCCGCCAGCCGTCGGCGGCGTCGAACGGGTCACGCCAGCCGGGGCCCGTGTCGGGTTCGAGGGCGGCCTGGCGCAGCAGCGCCGCCGCCGCGTACACCTCGGCCGGGACCTCGCCGCCGACCAGGGAGTCCGCCTCCCGCTCCACCAGACCGGTGTCCAGCTCGCCCGACACGACCGCCGGGTGCGCCAGCAGCCGCCGCAGGAAGCCCGCGTTGGTCTGCACGCCCAGCGTCACCGTCTCCGCGAGCGCCGCCCGCAGCCTGCGCAGCGCGGTCGCCCGGTCGGGGCCGTACGCGATCACCTTGGACAGCATCGGGTCGTACAGGCTGCCGACCTCCGTGCCCTCGCTCAGCCCGGAGTCCGTGCGCACGCCGTCGCCCTGCGGCTCGCGCAGCCGCAGCACCGTGCCGCCGGAGGGCAGGAAGCCGCGCGCCGGGTCCTCGGCGCACAGCCGCGCCTCGACCGCGTGCCCGGTGAGCCGTACGTCGTCCTGCCCGAACGCCAGCCGCTCGCCCGCCGCGACCCGCAGCTGCCACTCCACCAGGTCGAGCCCGGTGACGAGCTCCGTGACCGGGTGCTCCACCTGGAGCCGGGTGTTCATCTCCATGAAGTAGTACGCCGACGGGTCGTCGCCCGGGACGATGAACTCCACCGTGCCCGCGCCCCGGTAGCCGCAGGAGCGGGCCGCCTGCACGGCCGCCTCGCCCATCGCCGCCCGGACCTTCTCGTCGAGGAGCACACTGGGCGCCTCCTCGACGATCTTCTGGTGCCGGCGCTGGAGCGAGCACTCGCGCTCGCCGAGGTGCACCACGGTGCCGTGGCCGTCGGCCAGCACCTGGATCTCGATGTGCCGGGGCCGGTCGATCCACCGCTCCACCAGCAGCGTGTCGTCGCCGAAGGAGGCGCGGGCCTCGCGCCGGGCCGCCGCGATCTCGTCCGCGAGGCGTGTCTCGTCCCGCACCAGGCGCATGCCCTTGCCGCCGCCGCCCGCCGAGGGCTTCAGCAGCACCGGCATGCCGATCTCCCGGGCCGCGTCGACGAGCTGCGCGTCCGTCAGCCCGCTGCCGCTGGAGCCGGGCACCACCGGCACACCGGCCGCCTGCACCGTCTCCTTGGCGCGGATCTTGTCGCCCATCAGGGCGATGGCGTCCGCCGGCGGCCCGATGAAGGCGAGCCCCGCCGCCTCGCAGGCCCGCGCGAACTCCGCGTTCTCCGCGAGGAAGCCGTACCCCGGGTGCACCGCCCGCGCGCCGGTGCGGGCGGCCGCCTCCAGCAGCCGCTCCGCCGACAGATAGCTCTCGGCGGCCGGCGCCGGGCCGATCCGCACCGCCGTGTCGGCCTCCCGGACGTGCCGGGCGTCCGCGTCCGCGTCCGAGTACACCGCCACCGAGCGCACGCCCAGCGACCGCAGCGTGCGCACGACACGCACGGCGATCTCGCCCCGGTTCGCCACCAGCACCGTGTCGAACATCTGATCAGTCATCGTCAGGGGTCCCCTCACATCCGGAAGACGCCGAACTGGGGGTCACCCAGGGGCGCGTTGGCGCACGCGGTCAGGGCCAGCCCCAGCACCTGGCGGGTGTCCATCGGGTCGATCACGCCGTCGTCCCAGAGGCGGGCGGTCGCGTAGTAGGCGTTCCCCTGGCGCTCGTACTGGGCGCGGATCGGGGACTTGAACGCCTCCTCCTCGTCCGCCGGCCACTCCTCGCCCCGCGCCTCCAGCTGGTCCCGCTTGACGGTCGCGAGCACCGAGGCGGCCTGCTCGCCGCCCATCACCGAGATCTTGGCGTTGGGCCACATCCACAGGAAGCGGGGGGAGTAGGCCCGGCCGCACATCGAGTAGTTGCCCGCGCCGTAGGAGCCGCCGACCACGACGGTCAGCTTCGGCACGCGCGTGCAGGCCACCGCCGTGACCATCTTGGCGCCGTGCTTGGCGATGCCGCCCGCCTCGTAGTCCCGGCCGACCATGAAGCCCGAGATGTTCTGCAGGAACACCAGCGGGATGCCGCGCTGGTCGCACAGCTCGATGAAGTGCGCGCCCTTCTGGGCCGACTCGGAGAACAGGATGCCGTTGTTGGCGACGATCCCCACCGGGTGGCCGTGGATGTGCGCGAAGCCGGTGACCAGGGTCTGCCCGTACTCCGACTTGAACTCCGCGAACCGCGAGCCGTCCACGACGCGCGCGATGATCTCGCGGACGTCGTAGGGCGTGCGGGAGTCCACCGGCACCGCGCCGTACAGCCCCGCCGGGTCCACCTTCGGCTCGGCGACCGGCTCCACCCGCCACGGCAGCCGACCGCGCCCGGGCAGCGTGGAGACGATCTGGCGGACGATCCTCAGCGCGTGCGCGTCGTTCTCGGCGAGGTGGTCGGTCACCCCGGACACCCGCGAGTGGACCTCGCCGCCGCCCAGCTCCTCCGCCGTGACCACCTCACCGGTGGCCGCCTTCACCAGCGGCGGGCCGCCGAGGAAGATCGTGCCCTGGTTGCGGACGATCACCGCCTCGTCGCTCATCGCGGGCACGTACGCCCCGCCGGCCGTGCAGGAGCCGAGCACCGCCGCGATCTGCGGGATGCCGGCGCCGGACATCCGGGCCTGGTTGTAGAAGATGCGGCCGAAGTGGTCCCGGTCCGGGAAGACCTCGTCCTGCATCGGCAGGAAGGCGCCGCCGGAGTCCACCAGGTAGACGCAGGGCAGCCGGTTGTCCAGGGCCACCTCCTGCGCGCGCAGGTGCTTCTTCACGGTCATCGGGTAGTACGTGCCGCCCTTGACGGTGGCGTCGTTGGCGACGACCACGCACTCGCGGCCCGCGACCCGGCCGATCCCGGCGATCACCCCGGCCGCCGGCGCCTGCCCGTCGTACATCCCGTCGGCGGCCAGCGGGGCCAGCTCCAGGAAGGGCGAGCCGGGGTCCAGGAGGGTGTCCACCCGGTCGCGCGGGAGCAGCTTCCCGCGCGCGGTGTGACGGGCGCGCGCCCGCTCGCCGCCGCCGAGCGCCGCCGCGGCCAGCTTGCCGCGCAGCTCCTCGACGAGGGCTCGGTGCGCCTCCTCGTTGGCCCGAAAGGCCTCCGACGCGGGATCTGCCGCGCTGTGAAGCTCCGGTGCCTCATGCATCCTGCGGGTCCCCTCACGTGTTAATGAGCGTTAACGCGTTTCCTTCAGGTTAACGACCGCTAACCTCCCTGTCTAGAATCGTCTTCATGGCCACCAGAACCGATGCCCCCACCCGCCGCGAGCAGATCCTCAAGGAGGCCGCGCGGCTCTTCGCCGAGCGGGGCTTCCACGGGGTCGGCGTCGACGAGATAGGCGCCGCCGTCGGCATCAGCGGGCCGGGGCTCTACCGGCACTTCGCGGGCAAGGACGCGATGCTGGCGGAGCTGCTGGTCGGCATCAGCGAGTCGCTCCTGACCGGGGCGAAGCGGCGGCTCTCCGAGGCGGAAGCGGCCGGGGTGGCTCCCGAGGCGGTCCTCGACTCGCTGATCGAGGGGCACATCGACTTCGCGCTCGACGACCGCCCGCTCATCACCCTGCACGACCGTGAGCTGGACCGCCTCCGGGACGCCGACCGCAAGCTGGTGCGCCAGCTCCAGCGGCAGTACGTCGAGCTGTGGGTGGGAGCCGTACGCCGCCTCTACCCGGGCCTCACCGAGCCTGCCGCCCGCTCGGCGGTCCACTCGGTCTTCGGCCTCCTCAACTCCACCCCCCACCTCACCCGCCCGGGCTCCCTCCCGGACCGCGCGGGCACGGCGGAGCTGCTGCACCGGATGGCGCGGGGGGCGTTCGCGGCGGCGGCGGAGTCCTGAGGGGCGCGCCCGCCCGCGCGGAGTGACGAGCGTTACGGGGCGTCCGGTCTGGACGACTGTGGATACTCGCCGGTACCTTTCTCTGAGCAAGCGCTTAGACATGCCCAGGCTGCGGAGGTGGCGGCAGTGCGCCGTACGATTTTCAACGAGGATCACGAGGCGTTCCGGGAGACCATCCGCGCCTTCATCGAGGCCGAGGTCGTCCCCGTCTACGACGAGTGGTTCGCGGCCGGACAGGCGCCCCGCGACTTCTACTACAAGCTCGGTGAGCTGGGCATCTTCGGCATCAGCGTGCCGGAGGAGTTCGGCGGCGCGGGCATGGACACCCACAAGTTCGAGGCCGTCCTCTACGAGGAGACCGCCCGCGCGGGCGTCCAGTTCGGCGGCTCCGGCGTGCACGTGCTGCTCGCCCTGCCGTACATCAAGATGCTCGGCACCGACGAGCAGAAGAAGCGGTACCTCCCGAAGTTCGTCACCGGCGAGGAGATGTGGGCCATCGCGATGACGGAGCCGGGCACCGGCTCCGACCTCGCGGGCATGAAGACCACCGCCAAGCTGAGCGAGGACGGCACCCACTACGTCCTCAACGGCGCCAAGACCTTCATCACCGGCGGCGTGCACGCCGACAAGGTGATCGTCTGCGCCCGCACCGCGGCCCCCACCGCCGAGGACCGCCGTCACGGCATCTCCCTCTTCGTCGTGGACACCAAGTCCGAGGGCTACTCCGTCGGCCGCAAGCTCGACAAGCTCGGCCTGCGCACCTCCGACACCGCCGAGCTGGCGTTCGTCGACGTGAAGGTCGCCGCGGAGGACCTGCTCGGCGAGGAGAACAAAGGCTTCTACTACCTCGGCCACAACCTGGCCTCCGAGCGCTGGGGCATCGCCTACGGCGCCTACGCCCAGGCCAAGGCCGCCGTCCGGTTCGCCAAGCAGTACGTGCAGGAGCGCACCGTCTTCGGCAAGCCGGTCGCGCACTTCCAGAACACCAAGTTCGAGCTGGCCGCCTGCCAGGCCGAGGTGGACGCCGCCGAGGCCGTCGCCGACCGCGCCACCGAGGCCCTGGACGCCGGCGAGCTCACGCCCGCCGAGGCCGCCAGCGCCAAGCTGTTCTGCACCGAGGTCGCCCACCGCGTCATCGACCGCTGCCTCCAGCTGCACGGCGGCTACGGCTACATGAACGAGTACCCGATCGCCCGCCTGTACGCGGACAACCGGGTCAACCGCATCTACGGCGGCACCAGCGAGATCATGAAGACGATCATCGCCAAGGACATGGGCCTGTAAGGTCCCGGAAATCCCTGCCGTATACAACTGATTCCATGAGTCAGGCTCTTCAGGAACTCCTCGATCTGCTCGACCTCGAGCAGATCGAGGAGGACATCTTCCGCGGCCGGTCCCGTGCCTCCGCCGTCCCCCGTGTCTTCGGCGGGCAGGTGGCGGCGCAGGCCCTGGTCGCCGCGGGGCGCACCGTCCCCGCCGACCGGCCCCCGCACTCGCTGCACGCGTACTTCCTGCGCATCGGCGACCCGGGCGCGCCGATCGTCTACACCGTCGACCGGATCCGCGACGGCCGGTCCTTCACCACCCGCCGGGTGGTGGCGGTCCAGCACGGCAAGCCGATCTTCCACCTCTCCGCGTCCTTCCAGACGCACGAGGAGGGCCTGGACCACCAGGCGCCGATGCCGGACTCCCCGGACCCGGAGACGCTCCCCACCTCGGAGGAGCGGCTGCGGGGCTATCCGCACCTGTCGTCGGAGGTGGTGCACCGCTACCTCGGCGCCCGCGCCGCCGTCGACCTGCGCTACGTCGACGATCCGCCGTACGGCCGTTTCGGCGAGCCGCGCGACCCGCACAGCCAGGTGTGGTTCCGCACCAACGGCAAGGTCGAGGGCGACGACCCGCTGCTGCACGTCGTGCTCGCCACGTACGTCTCCGACATGACGCTGCTGGACTCGATCCTGCTCGCCCACGGGCGCGGCGGCTGGGCCGTCGGCGACGTGGTCGGGGCGTCCCTGGACCACGCGATGTGGTTCCACCGCCCGTTCCGCGCGGACGAGTGGCTGCTGTACGACCAGCAGTCGCCGTCGGCGCACGGCGGCCGGGGTCTCGGCCAGGGCCGCATCTACACCCAGGACGGGCGCCTCGCGGTGTCGGTCATCCAGGAGGGCGTGGTCCGCGTCCCGCGCGACGAGGACTGACGCCCGGGGGTGAGGCCGCGGCGCCTCTTCGGGCCGGCCGCGGCCCGGAGGCGCGCCCGAGGGGCGTCCGCCTCAGCTCAGGCCGGCCTGATCCAGCAGGTACGCCGTCATCGGGTCGTAGTGGCGGGGGCTCGTCACATGGTCGTCCAGGGGGACCGTCACCTGGACGGTGCCCTCGGCCTCGGCGAGGAACAGCGCGGGGTCGTTGCAGTCGGCGTACCCGACGGAGTCCACGCCGTACTGTCCCGCCGCGCCCGCCCAGCCGTGGTCGGCGACCACCAGGTCGGGCAGCGGTCTCCCCTCGCGCTCCAGCGCCGTGAGGATCGTCTTCATCGGCGAGCCCGAGTGGGTGTGCCACAGCGTCGCCCCGTGCTCCAGCACCGCCACGTCCGCGAACTGCATGACGTAGCCCTCCTCCGTGGTCAGCCCGTCCGGGATCACCAGGATGTCGCAGCCCGCCGCCCGCAGTGCGGCGGCCGTCGCCCGGTGCACGTCCAGCAGGCCGCCCGGGTGGCCGGTCGCCAGCAGCACCCGCTGCCGTCCCTCCGCGGCCTTGCGCAGCCGCCCCGCCATCCGCTCCAGGCCGTCGACCGTCAGCTCGGGGTCGATGGTGTCCTGCCCGTACCGGTGCTCGGGGTCGTCGTTCACACCGACGCGCTCCGCCATCACCGCGAGCACGTCCTGCTCGTCGGTCCAGCGCTCGCCGAGCTCCAGGCCGAGCCAGTAGTGCCGGTCGCCGTTCGCCAGCTTCCGGTAGTGGGAGAGGTTGTTCTCGCGGGGCGTGGCGACCTCGCCCGCGATGCGGGTGGCGACCAGGTGTTCGACGAGTTCGGCGCGGCTGGGGGTCCCGGGTATCGGCATGCGTCCATTGTGAGGCAGGGAACAGGGGCCGTCCCTGGTGTATCGCGCGCTGGGACGTGCGTCACGTACTCAGGTGGATGCGTACGGCTACTTATGGGGTGGGGCGGCCGGCGGGCGGCTGCGGGCCCGGTGGGGGCTGGTCGCGCAGTTCCCCGCGCCCCTTTGGGGGTGTTGGTGTCACGTGGCCTTCACGGTGGCCGTGGTGCCCGGTGTGTGGATCCGGCTGCGGGCCCGGTCGGGGGCTGGGCGCGCGGTTCCCCGCGCCCCTTTGGGGGTGTTGGTGTCACGTGGCCTTCACGGTGGCCGTGGTGCCCGGTGTGTGGATCCGGGTGCGGGCCCGGTGGGGGCCGGTCGCGCAGTTCCTCGCGCCCCTTTGGGGCGTTGTGCTACCGCGTTCGCAGCGCGAACCACAGGTCCATGCGGACGTCCGGGTCGTCCAGGTCCGCGTTCAGGAGGGACGCGCAGCGGGCGATGCGCTGGCGGACCGTGTTGCGGTGGACGTTCAGGGCTACCGCCGTGCGGTCCCAGCTGCCGTGGAGGGAGAGCCAGGTGCGGAGTGTGTCGACCAGGGCCGGGGATTGCTCTATGGGGGCGAGGAGTGCGCGGGCGTGGGCGGCCGCCTCCGTTGGGGGGACCAGGTCCGTGAGGGGCGTCGGGCGGTCGCCGTGGCGGAGGAGCGGGGTGCGGGTGGCGCGGGCGCGGGCCAGGGCGCGGGCCGCCTGGGTGTCGGCGGCCGGCCAGTCCCGCGAGGCCGCCGCCGCGCTGACGCCGAGCGTCCAGCCCTGCACCCGCTCCACCGTCCGCCCGTCGGGCACCAGCACCCGCACGACCTCGCCCGCCACGTCCACCAGCGACGAACCGAGGGCCGCGCCCAGCGCGGACGCGGCCACCGGGTCCGGCGCCACCCTCCCGTCCGGCCTGCCGTGCACCACCCGCCACCGGTCCCCGCCGAGCAGCGGCGCCACCTCCGCGGGCGCCGCGCCCAGCAGCAGCCGTACCAGCGCGGAGGAGCGGCCGGCGCCCGAGCCGCTGTGGCGTTCGCCGGTGAGCAGGGAGAGCAGCACGGCCGCGACGGACGCGATGGTGTGGTCGCCCGCGTCCCGCTGCGGGGCGGCCGTCCCGAGCACGAACCCCTCGCCGCTGCCCAGCGCGTGGGCGACCAGCCGCAGCCCTGCCACCGTGTCCGACGCGGAGGAGGGACGGGCGTCCGAGGGCTCCTGCCCCGACGGGCGTACGACCTCCGCGAGTTTCGCCAGCGCCGTCCGCACCTCCTCGCCCGGGTCCGGCCCCGCGGCCGCGATCCGCGTGCCCTCGGGGCCGTACAGCACCGCGCGGCCGCCCAGGCGGCGGGCGAGCTGCTGGAGGACGGAGGGGACCGGGTTGGGGCGGGCCGCGGCGGCGGCCAGGCTCTGCTGGGCCTCCGTGACCCTCCGCAGCTCGGCCGTGCGGGCCTGCGCCATCAGCTGCCACAGCGCCCGCGCCACCGCCGAGAACGTGGTCCGCGGCGGCACCTCCAGCAGCGGCAGCCCGTGCATCTCGCACGCCTCCACCAGCGCCCCGGGCACGGTGTCGTGCACCGGCGCGACGCCGAAGCCGAGCGCCGCCCCGCCCGCCGCGACGATCCGCGACACGTAGGCGTCGAAATAGCCCGCGCCGGCGCCGTCCGGGATGTGCACGCCCGCCGACAGCAGCAGCTCGCCGCCCAGCAGGTACGGATACGGGTCGGCCATCTCCGAGGTGTGCGCCCAGTGCAGGACGACGGCCGGGTCCGCGGGGCCCGCGATCCGGCGCAGGCCCAGGTCCGCGCGGGCCAGCAGCGCGTCCAGGGGCACGGGGGGTGTGGGCGGAACAGTGGGGTCCGGCATGGTGGACGTTTCCTCCATCCCAGGCTGCCGATCTGGATGAAACGTACACTTCGCAGTCGCTTTTCGGCCACCTAAGGTCGGGTCACCGGCAACCCGCGGGTACGGGCGGATGTCCCCGCGCGGCGCCGGTGAGCGACCCGTCTGCACGACACGCCACCGACAGTGCGCGAAGGAGGCCCCCGCATGGCCGTGGACTACCTGGTCATCGTCGTCTATCTGGCCGGCATGCTGGCCATGGGCTGGTGGGGCATGCGCCGCGCCAAGTCCAAGAGCGAGTTCCTGGTGGCGGGCCGCCGCCTGGGCCCCGCCATGTACTCCGGCACCATGGCCGCCATCGTCCTCGGCGGCGCGTCCACCATCGGCGGCGTGGGCCTCGGCTACCAGTACGGACTGTCCGGCGCGTGGATGGTGTTCACCATCGGCCTCGGCCTGCTCGCCCTGTCCGTCTTCTTCTCCGCCCGCATCGCCCGGCTGAAGGTCTACACCGTCTCCGAGATGCTCGACCTGCGCTACGGCGGCCGGGCCGGCGTCATCTCCGGCCTCGTCATGTGGGCGTACACCCTCATGCTCGCGGTGACCTCGACGATCGCCTACGCCACGATCTTCGACGTCCTCTTCGACATGAACCGCACCCTCGCCATCGTCCTCGGCGGCTCGATCGTCGTCGCGTACTCCACGCTCGGCGGCATGTGGTCGATCACGCTCACCGACATGGTGCAGTTCGTCGTGAAGACGATCGGCGTGCTGCTCCTGCTGCTGCCCATCGCCGTGGTCAAGGCGGGCGGGTTCGCCGAGATGAAGGCGAAGCTGCCGACCGAGTACTTCGACCCGCTGGGCATCGGCGGCGAGACGATCTTCACCTACGTGCTGATCTACACCTTCGGCATGCTCATCGGGCAGGACATCTGGCAGCGCGTGTTCACCGCCCGCAGCGACCGCACGGCCCGCTGGGGCGGCACCGTCGCCGGCACCTACTGCCTCGCCTACGCCGTCGCCGGCGCGGTCATCGGCACGGCTGCCAAGGTGCTCTACCCGAACCTGGCCAGCGCCGACGACGCGTTCGCCACCATCGTCAAGGACGAGCTGCCCGTCGGCGTGCGCGGCCTGGTGCTGGCCGCCGCCCTCGCCGCCGTGATGTCGACGTCCTCAGGCGCGCTGATCGCCTGCGCCACCGTCGCCAACAACGACATCTGGTCCCGGCTGCGCGGCATCGTCCGCCCGGAGGGCGAGCAGCAGGACGAGGTCAAGGGCAACCGCGCCTTCATCCTGCTGATGGGCCTCGCCGTGATCGCCACCGCCATCGCCCTCAACGACGTCGTCCAGGCGCTGACCGTCGCGTACAACCTGCTGGTCGGCGGACTGCTGGTGCCCATCCTCGGCGGGCTGCTGTGGAAGCGCGGCACCGCGCAGGGCGCCCTCGCGTCCGTCGCCGTCGGCGGCCTCGCCGTGATCGGCCTGATGGCCACGTACGGCATCCTCGCCAACGAGCCCGTCTACTACGGCCTCCTCGCCTCCCTCGCGGCCTACGTCGTCGTCTCCCTCGCCACCCGCCCGACCGACGCGGCCGTCCTCGCCGCCTGGCGCGAGCGCCTCGCCGGACGCGGCGCCGAGCCGGAGAACGCGTCCGAAACCGTGTCCGAACAGGTCCCGGCCGCCCAGTAGCATCGTGGGCAGTCAGCACATACGCGACGAAGCGTAGGAAAGAGAGCAGTCCTCCATGAGCAGCAACGAGACGCCCCGCGGCCCCGTCGACTCCTCCCGCGTCCCGCGGTACGCCGGCCCCGCGACCTTCGCCCGGCTGCCCCGGCTCGACGAGGTCGGCCGCGCCGACGTCGCCGTCGTGGGCGTGCCGTTCGACTCGGGCGTCTCGTACCGGCCGGGCGCCCGCTTCGGCGGCAACGCCATCCGTGAGGCGTCCCGGCTGCTGCGCCCCTACAACCCCGCGCAGGACGCCTCCCCGTTCGCCCTCGCGCAGGTTGCGGACGGCGGCGACATCGCCGTCAACCCGTTCAACATCAACGAGGCAGTCGAGACCATAGAGGCCGCCGCCGACGACCTCCTCGGCACCGGCGCCCGACTGATGACCCTGGGCGGCGACCACACCATCGCCCTGCCGCTGCTGCGGTCGGTAGCCAAGAAGCACGGCCCGGTCGCGCTGCTGCACTTCGACGCGCACCTCGACACCTGGGACACGTACTTCGGCGCCGAGTACACCCACGGCACGCCGTTCCGCCGGGCCGTCGAGGAGGGCATCCTCGACACCGAGGCGCTCTCCCACGTCGGCACCCGCGGCCCGCTCTACGGCAAGCAGGACCTCACCGACGACGAGAAGATGGGCTTCGGCATCGTCACCTCCGCGGACGTCTACCGCCGCGGCGCCGACGAGGTCGCCGACCAGCTCCGGCAGCGCATCGGCGACCGCCCGCTGTACATCTCCATCGACATCGACTGCCTCGACCCGGCGCACGCCCCCGGCACCGGCACGCCCGAGGCGGGCGGCATGACCTCCCGCGAGCTGCTGGAGATCCTGCGCGGCCTCGCCTCCTGCAACCTGGTCTCGGCCGACGTCGTCGAGGTGGCGCCCGCGTACGACCACGCCGAGATCACCTCGGTCGCCGCGTCGCACACGGCGTACGAACTGACCACGATCATGTCCCGTCAGATTGCGGAGGCCCGCACCAAGTGACGCACGACCACGACCTGGAGCTCCGCCCGACCGCCGCGCAGACGGAGGCGGCCCTGAACCCCCCGCCCGGCCGCAACGGCGGAGACCTGGTCGTGGAGACCCTGGCTGGGCTCGGCGCGACCACCGTCTTCGGCCTGCCCGGCCAGCACGCGCTCGGCATGTTCGACGCGCTGCGCCGCTCCGACCTGCGCTACATCGGCCTGCGCGTGGAGAACAACGCGGGCTTCGCGGCCGACGCGTACGGCCGCATCACCGGCGAGGCCGCCCCGCTGCTGCTGTCCACCGGCCCCGGCGCGCTCACCTCGCTGGCCGCGCTCCAGGAGGCGGCGGCCGCCTCTGCCCCCGTACTGGCCATCAGCAGCCAGGTGCCGACGGCTGGCCTCGGCGGCGGACGCCACGGCTATCTGCACGAACTCCCCGACCAGTCCGCCTCGTTCCGGGGCGTCGTCAAGTCCGTGCACACGGTCCGTACGGCCTCCCAGATCCCGTCCGCGATCGCGGCGGCCTGGAAGTCGGCGCTCACCGTCCCGCACGGGCCCGTGTGGGTGGAGATCCCGCAGGACGTGCTGCTCGCCGAGACGGTCCTGCCGGTGGTGACGGCGATGGACGCCACCCCGGACGAGCTGCCCCCGCGTCCCGAACTCACCGCGCTGGCCGCGCACCTGCTGTCCGGCGCGGAACGCCCCGCGATCATCGCGGGCGGCGGAGTGGTCCGCTCGGACGCCTCCGGGAAACTGCGGCAGCTCGCCGAGCGCATCCAGGCGCCCGTGGTGACCACCCCGGGCGGCAAGGGCGCCTTCCCGTGGACCCATCCGCTGTCCCTCCAGTCCTGGATCGAGGACCGTCACACCACCGACTTCCTGGAGGACGCGGACGTCCTGCTCGTCGTCGGCTCCGGACTCGGCGAACTCTCCTCGAACTACCACACGTTCAAGCCGCGCGGCCGGGTGATCCAGGTCGAGGCAGACCTCGGCAAGCTGGAGTCCAACCACCCCGGCATCGGCATCCACGCCGACGCCCGCCTCGCCCTCCAGGCGCTCCTGGAGACGGTCGAGGAGCGTGAGGACGACACCGCCCCGGCGCGGGTGCGGGACCTGCTGGAACGGGTGCGGGCCCGCATCGACGGGCAGGACCTGGCGCTGGAGCAGCAGGTGCTGACGGCCGTGCGGCGCGCCCTGCCGACCGGGTCGCCGTCCTTCTGGGACATGACGATCCTCGCCTACTGGGCGTGGTCCGCGTTCGACGCGATGGGCCCCAACCATCTGCACTCGGCGCAGGGCGCCGGCGGCCTCGGTTACGGCTTCCCCGCCGCCCTCGGCGCGGCGGTCGCCGACCCCACCCGCCCGGTCCTCGCGGTCTCCGGCGACGGCGGAGCGCTGTACTCGATCGCCGAGCTGGCCACGGCCCGCCAGTACGACCTGGACGTCACCTGGCTGATCGTCGACGACGGCGGCTACGGCATCCTGCGCGAGTACATGACGGACGCCTTCGGCGAGCCCACGGCGACCGAGCTGACCCGCCCGGACTACGTGTCCCTGGCCGAGTCCTTCGGCGTCCCGGGCGTCCGCACCACCCCGGAAACCCTGGAGGAGGACCTCACGAAGTCCCTCTCCACCCCTGGCCCCTCGGTGGTCGTGCTCCCGGCGGTCCTGAGGATGTTCGCGCCTACGCACCTGGGCTGAGGGCCGCCGTGCCGGGTGGGCCGTAGGCTGCCCGGATGCTGAGGATCGGAATCCCTGTCGTCGGTGTCACGGACATCCCCCGCGCGGTGGCGTTCTGGACGCAGGCTTTGCCCCTCGTGGTCGCAGAGGAATGGTCGAGCGAGACGTGGCGGACGCTCGAGTACGCCGACGGCTCCGGCCAGGCTCTCGGTCTGCTGCGCAGCGCGTCGCCCGCCGAGCCGTACCCACGTCTGCACCTGGACCTCTTCACCGATTCGGCGGAGGAACAGCGGGCCGAGGTCCAACGGCTGGTCGGTCTCGGTGCGCGGTCCGTCGACCGGGACCTCTACCCGCCCGACCCCGACTTCGCCGTGCTCGCCGACCCGGACGACAACATCTTCTGCGTCGTCGACCTGAGCCGCGGACCCGGGGGCGGCGACCGGCTCGGCCCCTGAGCGCCCCTGAGAGATCGCCCGCAGCCGCCCGCGCCCCGCGCGGTCGCCGAGGCGGGCGAGCGCGCCTTCTGGGGCGATCAAGCCGGGAAGCTCCCGTCCTTGACCGCGGTCACGAACGGCGTCCAGCCGGCCGACCGGAAGATTACCGCCGGCCCCTCGGGGGCCTTGGAGTCGCGAACGGGGACACCCGCGGGGTGGTCGTCCAAGACCTCCAGACAGCTGCCGCCCTGGTCGTTGCTGTAGGAGGACTTCCGCCAGCCCTTCAGTGCCGCAGCGTTCGGTATCGCTCGGTCAGCCATGATGTTCGTAGTCCCTTGCTGTTGCGCTGAGCAGAGCCAGTGATTCCTTGAGCGGCAGCGCGTTGCCCAGTGCGAAATCGTAGCGATGCTGCAGCTCCTGAACGACTGATGGGCTGTCGTGGATCTTCCCCATGTACAGGCCCTCCCCGTAGGCCACGGGCGGCTGATCCTCGAACCACATCAGCGTGAGCATGTTGCTCAGGAGGGGATGCATGCCCAGTGTGAAGGGCAGAAGGTGAAGCTGGATCCGCTCGGCCTCGGCGAGTCCGATGAGGTGGTTGATCTGCTCCGCCATGACGTCCGGGCCGCCGATCCGGCGTCGGAGCACCGCTTCATCCAGGAGCGCCCACACTACGGGTGTCACTGGGTCGGCAAGGATTTTCGCGCGTTCCAGGCGTGTGACAAGGCGCCTGTCACGTTCCTGTTCACTCGCCGGAGGGAATGGCATGCTCAGAACCGCACGTGCGTACCTTTCCGTCTGGAGGATGCCGGGAACGAACGACAGGGCGAACTCCCTGATCATCGTCGCCTGCTGTTCGAGCTGAAGGGCCGCCTCGAAGTACCCCGCGACAGCGGTGTCGTCGTCCGGAAGGAAGCTGCTGAGCACATCTCCCGTGTTCAGCGCCCTGTCGAGGCGTCGCGCGTCCTCCTTGGACGGGGTGCGCCGGCCCGCCTCGATGTGCGCGATGTGCGAACGCGTCATGACGGCGGCCGTCGCCAGCTCCTGCTGTGTCAGCCCCGCCGCCTCGCGCTGCGTCTTCAGCCACTCCCCATAGATGTTGCTCAACGTCAACTCCCGTGTGACAGATGCGTTGTCACATCCGACCCTCTGGCGAGCCTAGCCCGGCCCGTCTCACTCTGTGAGTGGATCGCTACGCAGCGATGTCCATGCACCTCGACCTGCCCTCGGGCACGGAAGACCCCCGCGACCGCTACCGACGGCCCGGGGGCATGGCCCTCAACCGCAACGGAGTTGAAGACGTGTTGCACCGTATCGCCTGTCTCCTGGAGCCGCTGCTGCGGCTCCTGTGGCCCGCCTCCGGGCGCCACCGGCACGAGAACCGCCACCGCGCCCAGGGAGCGGCATCCACCCCTGCGCCGGACGCCCCCCTCGCACCCGGCCGCCGCCCCTCCCCGTACGAGGCACTCCTCCGCGGCGAGGACTCCCGGCTCGTCCGCCCCTACCTCCTCGCCCACGAACGACGCGCGCAGGCCAGGCGGCAGCGCGCCCGGCGCCGGACCCTCTGGCTCGCCGTGCACGGCATCGACGTAGGGCCACGGCGTATCCACGGTGTCGACGTCGGCTCCCGCCGGATGCGGGGCAACGAGGTGACCGCCGCGTGATCTACGAGAGCCGAGACGTCGCCGCCACCACAGCCGCCCGGCCCCGCCTCCTCCCCTGGTCCAACCTCGACGGCAACCCCTGCTACCTCGTCACCGACGACACCGGAACCGGCCGTCTCTCGCGCCTCGCCGACGAGATCGAAGCCGTCCAGCTCGGCATGGCGGACGACCTTCTCGGCCACGCCGTCGATCTCCTGGGCGACACCAGGGCCACCGCGCCCCAGCTCCGTCACCTCGCCGCCTGCCTGGCCGAGGCGCTTCACGACGTCCACCGCATCGCCCGTAGCAGGGGAGCGCGTCTCCACGTGTCCGACGGTGACGAGGAGGACGCCGACGCCGTCCCGGAAGGGGGCCCGGGCACCTGACCCACCGCTGGGGCGGGCCGGCCGCCCTCTTCGTCAGAGGGAGGCTGGCCGAGGTGAGGCCTACCAGATCGACTCGACCCACTCCGGGTGGTCGATGAACGGGTTCCGGTTGTGCTGGTACGACTCGTAGATCACGTCGTTGCGGTGCTGCTCGAAGGCGTCCGGCGGGTCCTGTTCGTTCCACTCCTTGAGTACGGAGAGCTTGCCGATGTACGGCGCGGAGCCGTTGCTCACGCTGTTGTTCGGCTCCAGGTCGGGCCAGCCGTCGGTGCCCTCGTAGCGGACCGCCATGTAGAAGATCATGCGGGCCACGTCGCCCTTGACCGCGTCGCGCGGCTCGAAGGAGTCGGAGTCGGTGAGGCTGCCCCCGCCGTTCGCGACGGCGCTGCCGCCGTTGTCGAAGTCCTTGTTGCCGCGGACGCTGTTGACCTGGACGTCCGACGGACGCAGGTGGTGGATGTCGGTGCCGGGGCCGGTGGAGGTGCCGAAGTCGCCGTGGGACTTGGCCCAGACGTGCTCGCGGTTCCAGTCGCCCACGTCACCGCCGTTGAGTGACTTGCTGCGGGAGACGCCGGAGTACAGCAGGATCACGTTGCCGCTGTTCGACGGGTCCTCGTCGGTCTCCTTGAGGGCGTCCCAGACGGCCGAGTACGACAGCTTCGTCTGGTCGCTGATGATCGAGTTGAGGGCGGACTTGAGGGCCTCGCCGGTCTTGCCCTCGGCGCCCTCGTAGTAGTCGGCCACCGCGGCGGCCCGGGTCTCGGGGGCGGGCGCGGAGGCGCCGGCCGTGGCGGGGGTGAGGGCGGGGACGGCGAGTCCGGCGAGGACGGCGGCGCTCGCCAGCGCCACCGCCTTCCGGCGGCGTATGCGCACAACAGGCATGTGGGGTGTCCGATCTACGCGGGTTGCACAAGGGAGATACCCGAGAGACTGGCATGGACATGCAGTCAAGCGCGTGGAGACAGCGTGTCGATTGCGTGACGAGAATCCGACGTCGCGTAGGCGGTGTGCGCCCACGGAATTGTTGCGGAGGGATGAAATCCGCTTCCGGCGGCGTTGCAGCCTTCCGGTAGATCAGGACGATCGGAGGACACCGCGTGACAGCGCAACGGGGATGGGCACGACGACTGGCCGCCTACGCGTGGCGGCACCCCAGGAACGTCGTCCTGGCCCTCGGCTCCTCCCTCGCGGGTATGGCCGTGATGGCCCTGGTCCCGCTGATCACCAAGGTGATCATCGACGACGTGATCGGGGACAAGACCCGGGACATGGGCACCTGGGCCGGCCTCCTCGTCGCCGCCGCGCTCGCCGTCTACGTCCTCACGTACGTCCGCCGCTACTACGGCGGACGCCTCGCCCTGGACGTCCAGCACGACCTGCGCACCGAGATGTTCGGGTCGATCGCCCGGCTCGACGGCAGACGCCAGGACGAGCTGTCCACCGGTCAGGTCGTCGGCCGCGCCACCAGCGACCTCCAGCTCATCCAGGGCCTGCTCTTCATGCTGCCGATGACCATCGGCAACCTGCTGCTGTTCGTGATCTCCCTGGTGATCATGGCGTCGCTGTCCCTGCCGCTCACCGCCATCGCGCTCGCCGTCGCCCCCGCCCTGTGGTGGATCGCCAAGCGCAGCCGCACCCGGCTGCACCCCTCCACCTGGTACGCCCAGGCGCAGGCGGGCGCCGTCGCCGGGGTGGTGGACGGGGCGGTCAGCGGCGTCCGCGTGGTCAAGGGATTCGGCCAGGAGGACCAGGAGACCGGCAAGCTCCGTGAGGTCGGCCGCCGGCTGTTCGCGGGACGCCTGCGCACCATCAGGCTGAACTCCCGCTACACCCCCGCCCTCCAGTCCGTGCCCGCCCTCGGCCAGGTCGCGATGCTCGCCCTCGGCGGCTTCCTCGCGGTGCGCGGCCACATCACGCTCGGCACGTTCGTCGCCTTCTCCACCTACCTCGCCCAGCTCGTCGGCCCGGTCCGGATGCTCGCCGTCGTCCTCACCGTCGCCCAGCAGGCCCGCGCCGGCACCGAACGCGTCCTCGACCTGATCGACACCGAGCCGTCCCTCACCGACGGCACCAAGGAACTGCCCGCCGACGCCCCCGCGACCGTCGAGTTCGACGACGTCGCCTTCGGCTACGACCCCGAGCGGCCCGTCCTGGACGGCCTGTCCTTCGAGATCCGTCCCGGCGAGACCCTCGCCGTGGTCGGCGCCTCCGGCTCCGGCAAGTCCACCGTCTCCCTGCTGCTGCCGCGCTTCTACGACGTCACCCGGGGCGCCGTCCTGGTCGGCGGCCACGACGTGCGTGAGCTGACCACCGCCTCGCTGCGCGCCGCCATCGGCCTGGTCCCGGAGGACTCCTTCCTGTTCTCCGACACCGTCCGGAACAACATCGCCTACGGCCGCCCCGACGCCACCGACGAGCAGATAAGGGCCGCCGCCCACGCCGCCCAGGCCGACCGCTTCATCGACGAGCTGCCCGACGGCTACGACACCACCGTCGGCGAGCACGGCCTCACCCTCTCCGGCGGCCAGCGCCAGCGCATCGCCCTGGCCCGCGCGATCCTCACCGACCCGCGCCTGCTGGTCCTGGACGACGCCACGTCCGCCGTGGACGCCCGCGTCGAGCACGAGATCCACGAGGCGCTCAAGAGCGTCATGCGGGGCCGCACGACCCTGCTGATCGCCCACCGCCGCTCCACCCTCAACCTCGCCGACCGCATCGCCGTCCTCGAGAACGGCCGCCTCGCCGCCCTCGGCACCCACGACGAGCTCCAGCGGACCTCCCCGCTGTACCGGAGGCTGCTCACCGACCCCGACGAGCTGGGCGCCGTCTCCCCGGGCCACACCCCGCCCGCCGGACCCCGCGAGGAGGACTCCTCCGTCCGCGCCGAGCTGGACGCCGAGTTCGACGCCGAGCGGGGCGTCACCCCCCGCCTGTGGACGGGCGACCGCGAGCCCAGGGACACCGCCCTGGACGGCGCCCCGGCCACCCCGGAGCTCCTCGAACAGGTCGCCGCCCTGCCCCCGGCCGACGACGTGCCCGACGTCGACGAGGCCCGCGCCGTCCGCGCCGAGGACTCCTACGGCCTGCGCCGCCTGCTACAGGGCTTCCGCACGCCCCTGCTGATCAGCCTCGCCCTGGTCGCTGTCGACGCCGGGATGGGCCTGCTGCTGCCGATCCTGATCCGGCACGGCATCGACGAGGGCGTCACCGAGGCCGCCCAGGGCGCCGTCTGGGCGGCCGCCCTGCTCGGCCTGCTCACCGTGCTCACCCAGTGGGCGGCGCAGACCGGCGAGATCCGTATGACCGGACGCACCGGCGAACGCGTGCTGTACACCCTGCGGCTGAAGATCTTCGCCCAGCTCCAGCGGCTCGGCCTCGACTTCTACGAGCGTGAGCTGACCGGCCGGATCATGACCCGGATGACCACGGACGTCGACGCGCTGTCCACGTTCCTGCAGACCGGCCTGGTCACCGCGTTCGTCTCGGTCGTCACCTTCTTCGGCATCATGGTCGCCCTGCTGGCGCTCGACGTCGGCCTCGCCCTCGTCGTCTTCGCCACCCTGCCGCTGCTGATCGTCGCCACGTACTTCTTCCGCCGGGCCAGCGTGAAGGCCTACGAGCTGGCGCGGGAGCGGGTGTCGGTGGTCAACGCCGACCTCCAGGAGTCCGTGGCCGGGCTGCGGATCGTGCAGGCCTTCCGCCGCGAGGGCGACGGGGCCCGCCGGTTCGCCGAGCGCAGCGCCGCCTACCGCAGCGCCCGTATCCGCGGCCAGTGGCTGATCTCGGTGTACTTCCCGTTCGTGCAGCTGCTGTCCTCGATCGCCGCGGCGGCCGTGCTGGTGGTCGGCGGCGGCCGGGTGGACGACGGCACGCTCGCCATCGGCTCGCTGGTCGCGTACCTGCTCTACATCGACCTGTTCTTCGCGCCCGTGCAGCAGCTCTCCCAGGTCTTCGACGGCTACCAGCAGGCGTCCGTCTCCCTCGGCCGCATCCAGGACCTGCTGCGCGAGCCGACGTCCACGCAGCCCCCGGCGAAGCCGCTGCCGGTGACGTCCCTGCGCGGCGACATCGCCTTCGAGGACGTGCACTTCTCCTACGGGGACGGCGAGGAGGCCCTCACCGCCGTCGACCTGACCATCCCGGCCGGGCAGACCGTCGCGTTCGTCGGCGAGACCGGCGCCGGCAAGTCCACCCTGGTCAAGCTGGTCGCCCGGTTCTACGACCCCACCTCCGGGCGGGTCACCGTCGACGGCACCGACCTGCGCGACCTGGACCTCACGGCGTACCGGCACCGGCTGGGCGTCGTACCGCAGGAGGCGTACCTCTTCCCCGGCACCGTCCGCGACGCCATCGCCTACGGCCGTCCCGACGCCACCGACGCCGAGGTGGAGGCCGCGGCTCGCGCGGTCGGCGCGCACGAGATGATCGCCACCCTGGAGGGCGGCTACCTGCACGAGGTCGCCGAGCGCGGCCGCAACCTGTCGGCGGGCCAGCGCCAGTTGATCGCGCTCGCCCGCGCCGAACTGGTGAACCCCGACGTGCTGCTGCTCGACGAGGCCACCGCCGCCCTCGACCTCGCCACCGAGGCGCAGGTCAACGCGGCCACCGACCGCCTGGCCGGCCGCCGCACCACACTCGTCGTCGCCCACCGGCTGACCACCGCCGCCCGCGCCGACCGGGTCGTCGTCATGGACCACGGCCGCGTCGCCGAGGACGGCACCCACGAGGAACTGCTGCGCAAGGGCGGCCGGTACGCCGCGCTGTGGCGGACGTTCGTCGGCGAGGACGTACCCGCACCGGCCTGATCCGGCCGCCCGCGACCGGCGCACGCCGGCTCGCGCAACCGTGCGGCCTACGCCGTGCGTCCGTACACGCGTACGCCGTCGGTTCCGGCGGGCGCGGTACGGGAGGACGACTGTGCGCAGTGGAGCGATACACCGCCGAATCGCGGCGGGCCTTGCGGTGCTGACCACGTCGGGGCTGCTCGCCCTGGCCGCACCCGCCCAGGAGGCGGAGGCGGCCGCGCTGTGCCCCGGGCGCAAGGTGCGGACCCTGCCGTTCTCCACCGGGTCCGTGCTCGTCTACAAGCGCGGCGGGTACGTCTGCGCCGTCACCGTCGCCAGGAAGCAGGGCGTGAAACGGAAGATGGCGGTGAGCGTACGGGCGCGCGGGGGCCGGCCCGTGGTCGACGAGGGCCAGTTCGCGTACCACGCGGGCCCGGTGACCGTGCACGCCGGACGCCGCTGCGTGTGGGTCACCGGCCAGGTCGCGGGGGACTCCGTCAGCTCCGGCTGGATCCTCTGCTGACCCGCCTCCTTGCGGGAGACGCACAGGGTTTTCCCTATGTCCCCTGGTGCGGTGAGGAGTTGGTCGAGTAGCTTCCGGCGCACATCTGTCTCACAGGGGAGTGCGCATGCGCAAGGCGCTCAGATGGCTGCTGGCGCTCACGGTGCTCATAGGCACACTGAGCACGGCCGGGGCGGCCACCGCCGCCGAGCCGGACGCCACCGGCACCACTGACATCAAGGAGAGGCTGCTCGCGATCCCGGGCATGAGCCTCATCGAGGAGAAGCCGTACACCGGGTACCGCTTCTTCGTCCTGAACTACACCCAGCCGGTCGACCACCGCAGGCCCTCCAAGGGCACGTTCCAGCAGCGGATCACCGTGCTGCACAAGGACACCGCGCGGCCCACCGTCTTCTACACCGGCGGCTACAGCGTCTCCACGACGCCCCGCCGCGCCGAGCCGACCCAGATCGTGGACGGCAACCAGGTCTCCATGGAGTACCGCTTCTTCACCCCGTCCCGGCCCGAGCCGGCCGACTGGAGCAAGCTGGACATCTGGCAGGCCGCCAGCGACCAGCACCGCATCTTCACCGCGCTGAAGAAGATCTACAGCGAGAACTGGCTCTCCACAGGCGGTTCCAAGGGCGGCATGACCGCCACCTACTACGAGCGCTTCTACCCCGAGGACATGGACGGCGTCGTCGCCTACGTCGCCCCCAACGACGTGGTGAACAAGGAGGACTCGGCCTACGACCGGTTCTTCCGCACCGTCGGCACCAAGGAGTGCCGCGACCGGCTGAACGGCGTGCAGCGCGAGGCGCTGGTGCGCCGGGCCCCGCTGGAGAAGAGGTACGCCGCCTACGCCGCCGAGAACGGCTACACGTTCGACACCATCGGCAGCCTGGACCGGGCCTTCGAGGCCGTCGTCCTGGACTACGTGTGGGGCTTCTGGCAGTACAGCACCGTCGCCGACTGCGAGGAGATCCCGGCGGACGCCAGGAACGCCACCGACGACGAGATCTGGACCTCGGTCGACACGATCTCCGGCTTCTCGTTCTACACGGACCAGGGCCTGAGCCCGTACACGCCGTACTACTACCAGGCCGGCACCCAGCTGGGCGCGCCGACCATCCACTTCCCGCACATCGAGAAGAAGTACGTCCGCTACGGCTACCAGCCGCCGCGCAACTTCGTGCCGCGCTCCATCGACATGAAGTTCCAGCCGCACGTCATGCGGGACGTCGACACCTGGGTCCGCCACAACGCCCGGCAGATGCTGTTCGTGTACGGCGAGAACGACCCGTGGGGCGCCGAGCCGTTCCGCCTCGGCAAGGGCGCGCGTGACTCGTACGTCTTCACCGCGCCCGGCATGAACCACGGCGCGAACGTGGCCGGCCTGGTCGAGAAGGAGAAGGCGCTGGCCACCGCGAAGATCCTGGAGTGGGCGGACGTCGCCCCGAACGCCGTGCAGGCGAACCCGGCGGCCGCGAAGCCGCTGGCGAAGTTCGACGCCAAGCTCGACAAGCGGGACGCCGAACCGCGGTTCGCGCTGCGTCCGTGAGGCCGGGGCGGGGTCACAGCGGGACGGCGCAGCCGACCGGCGCGGCCCCGCCCAGCCGGACGTAGAGGGCCGTGGACGCCGGGCACTTCGACCGGGCGTCCACGGCCTTCGTCACCTTGAACTCCGGTTCCCCGGGCCCGTTTCCGTCGCAGGCGGTCTCCCGCACCCGGCCGCCGTCGAGGGCGTACACGCAGTCGCCGACGACGGTGCGCGGACCGCCCCCGCCGCCCGGGTCGCCCGGGTGCGGCGGCTGGAGATGCCGCATGCAGGCGTAGCCGCGCGGCACCATGCCGTCGCCGTCCTCGTCGGCGGCGGGCCACTGCTCGCTGATGTGCAGCACGAAGTCGGTGGTGGGCGGGCACAGAGGGCCGTCGCGCGCGGTGCCGTCGTGCCGGGCCGTGACGCGGGCCGCCGCGCGCTCGCTCGCGCAGGACACCTCGGTGAAGCTGGTGCGCCCGAAGGAGCTGCACTCGCCGACGTCGAGGAACACCGCCCCGTACCCCGTGGGCCGCACCGGCGACGCCACGGCCGCCGTCCCGTCCGCCGCGTCCGGCGGCGCCTGACGGCACCCGGCGAGCAGCACCACCCCCGCCAGGGCCCCCACGGCCCGTACCCCCCAGTCGCGCACACGCATCGGCATCCCCCCGGATTCCCCCGCCCCAGCCTGACCGCCCGATGCCGGGACACGCCAGACAAGTGGGGTCGTTTGCGCATATGGGGGGTGGTGGGCCGGGCGGCTGACGTAGAGGGGATTACGCCCGGCCGGGGAGACGCCGTGATCACGGCTGACCAGGACGCCTCGTCCGGACCGGCTCGGCGGCACGGTCCGGACGGGCGTCCCCGGCCGTCAGTACGTCAGCCCGTGCCCCACCGGGTACAGCACGGTCGTCGGGTCGTCGGCGCGCTGGACCGGGACCGGGAGGGTGCCGCGCGGGCCGACCCTGCCGGCGATCGCGCGGGCCGCCGCGCGCAGTTCGACGTCGGTCCAGGAGTACGACGCCAGATAGGCGCGCACGCCCGGCAGATGGGCCACGTCGTACGGATTGCGGATCGCCACCGCGACGACCGGCTTCCCGGTCGCCAGCAACTCCTCGACGAGCCTCTTCTGGCTGCTGGACGCGGTGACGTTGTACGTCCCCACGACCACCGCGTCCGCGTCCTGCGCGGCCGCCACGGCCTTGGCGATGGTCGCCGCCGAGGGCGCCGTGCCCGTGGACAGGGCGGTCGCCGTGAAGCCCTGCTCGGTCAGCGCGTCCGCCAGCACCCCCGTGGGCGGACCCGTGGTGCCGGACGGGGACGCCGGGTCGGCGCCGACCACCAGCAGCTTGGGCGTACGGCGGCGGGACAGCGGCAGCAGTCCGCCCTCGTTGACCAGCAGGGTCGTGCCGTGCTCGGCGATCCGGTCGGCGGCGGCCAGGTGCGACCGGGCGCCGACCAGACGGTCCACGCCCGCGTGGGTGACGTACGGGTCGTCGAACAGGCCCAGACGGGCCTTCAGGCGCAGCACACGCAGGATCGATTCGTCGAGGCGCGCCTCCGTCAGCTCGCCGTCCCGCACCGCCTGGAGCACCGCGTTCCACGCGAGGTCCAGGGACGGCGGGTTGAGCAGCTGGTCCACGCCCGCCTTCAGCGCCAGCACCGGCACCCGGTCGTCGCCGTACTTGGTGCGCACGCCCTCCATGCCGAGGGAGTCGGTCACCACGACGCCGTCGTAGCCGAGTTCCTCACGCAGGATGCCGGTGAGGATCGGGTGGGACAGCGTGGCCGGGTCCTCGGCGGCGTCCAGCGCCGGGACGACGATGTGCGCCGTCATGATCGAGTCGATGCCCGCGGCGACCGCCGCCCGGAACGGCGGCGCGTCCAGCTCCTCCCACTGCTCGCGCGTGTGATGGATCGTCGGCAGGTCCTCGTGGCTGTCCGTGGTCGTGTCGCCGTGCCCCGGGAAGTGCTTGGCGGTGGCCGCCACACCCGACGACTCGTAGCCCCGCACCTCCGCCGCGACCAGCTCGGCGACCGCGTCCGGGTCGGCGCCGAAGGAGCGCACGCCGATGACCGGGTTGGCCGGGTTGACGTTCACGTCGGCGACAGGGGAGTAGTTCTGACGGATGCCCAGGGCGCGCAGCTCACGGCCCGCGATCCGGCCCAGGTTGCGCGCGTCCGAACGCGAGCCGCCCGCGCCGACATTCATCGCGCCCGGCATCAGCGTCGCGGGCTCGCCCACGCGGGCCACGATGCCGTGCTCCTGGTCGGTCGAGATCAGCACGGGCAGACCGCGCGGCAGACCGAGGGACGCCTTCTGGATGCCGTTGGACAGGTCGGCGATCTGGTGCGGGTCGCGGGTGTTGTGCGCCCACGCGAAGTAGATGATGCCGCCGACCCGGTACTTGGCGACCAGCTCGGCGGCCGTGCGCACCCCGATCTCGGACAGGTTGGCGTCGATGTCCGCCTGGTCGGGATCGGTGGCGGAGTGGCCGTAGACCCGCATCACGAACAGCTGGCCGACCTTCTCCTCCAGCGTCATACGGGAGATGAGGGCGCGCAGCTTGCGGTCGTCGGGACGGTGCGCGCCGGTGGCCGCGTGGACCGTGCCGCCGGCCGCCAGGACGGAGGTGACGCCCGCCGTCGCGGCGAGGACGGTACGTCTGGACGGACGGGCGGTGCTTGCCGTGGATCCGGGGCTGCTGTCGGGCACGTGCGCTCCTTTGGGAGGTGATCCGCGGGGGACCGGGGATCCGCTGAAGGAAACTGCCAGGAGGTCACCAATATCCGGGAAGTTTCTGCCAGTCAAGGGCATGTGCAGCATCCGGAGGGGGCTGAGAGGGACCGAAGGGGCCGTCGTCGGCGCGGCGGGAGGGGGCGGCGCCGACGACGGCGGGCTGCCGGCCGGGGCGCGGCGCCGAGGGGGACAGCGGCCGCGGCCGGGCGGCGGGGTTCCGGCACGGCGTGGTGCACCGGGCCGGACCGGCAGCCCGGCGTTGGGACGTACGGGGGCGGCGGCGGGTTCCGCCCTTCTCCGAGGGCGTTGTTCGTGCCTGTCGTGCGCCCGGTGTCAGCGGGGCCCGTGCGCCGACACGGCCGGCCAGTGCGCGACGAGGGTGCGGACGGTCTCCGCGATCGCCGGACGACGCGCCGCCCCCGTGCGCCACAGCGCGTACAGCCGCCGTACGGGCATCGGGTCGAGCGGCACCTCGACGACCCCGGCCGGCAGCGGACCGCGCCCGAGCCGGGGGATCAGCGCGATGCCCAGACCGGCCGCGACCAGGGCGACCAGGGTCGGGTTCTCGTCGGCCATGTGCACGATCTCCGGCTCGTGCCCGGACGCCCGCAGGGTCCGCACCAGCCACTCGTGACAGACCCGCCCCGGCGGCTGGCAGATCCACCGCTCCCCGGCCAGCTCCTCCCGCCGCACGCCCGTCCGCCCCGCGAACCGGTGCCCCTCGGGCACCAGCAGGTCGCACAGGTCGTCCCCGATCACCGTCTGCTCCACGTTCACCGGGGCGGGCAGCGGCGCGATGTCCCAGTCGTGCGCCACCACCAGGTCGACGGCCCCCTTGGCGACGAGATCCACCGACAGATGCGGGTCCACCTCGGTGAGCCGGGTGTCCAGCGCGGGATGCCGGCGGGCCAGGTCGGCCAGCACCGGCGGCATCAGCCCGCGCGCGGCCGACGCGAACGCGGCGACGGTCAGCCGCCCGGACGGCACCCCGCGCCGCTCCTCCAGCTCGGTCTCCGCGCGCTCCACGATGGCGATCAGCTCCCGCGCGGCGCGCACCAGTTGATGCGCCTCGTCGGTCAGCCGCACGCCCCGGCCCTCGCGCTCCAGCAGCACGGTCCGCGTCTCCCGCTCCAGCTTGGCGATCTGCTGGGAGACGGCGGACGAGGTGTAGCCGAGCGCGGAGGCGGCGGCGCCGACGGTGCCGTGCACGGAGACGGCGTGCAGGGCGCGCAGACGCTGGAGGTCGAGCATGACCGCTCCCGTGATCGGATCGCTCCTGATCGATCAGCGATGCTTGATCGATCAGCGATGCTTGATTGATTAGCGATGCTTCATCCAACCATGCAGGGATCGTCGCTGGTGCTGAAGTGTCGGCTCCGGTGATGCTCGACGCATGCGACCTGCACACGTCTTCCTCGCCGTCCTCGTCGCCGCCGTGTGGGGAGTGAACTTCACGGTCATCGAGGTCGGCCTCGGCCACTTCCCGCCGCTGCTCTTCTCCGCGCTGCGCTTCCTGGTCGCGGCCCTGCCCGCGGTGTTCCTCGTGGGCCCGCCGAAGGTCGCCTGGAAGTGGATCGTGGGGGTCGGACTGGCCCTGGGAGTCGCCAAGTTCGGCCTGCTCTTCATCGGCATGGACGTCGGCATGCCGGGTGGCCTGTCGTCCCTGGTCCTCCAGGTCCAGGCGGTGTTCACGGCGCTGTTCGCGGTCGTGCTCCTCGGTGAGCGTCCGACCCGCGTCCGGGTGGCGGGCATGGCGGTGGCGCTGGCCGGCATCGGCGTGGCGGCGGTGGACGAGGGCGCCTCGGGCCCGCTGACCGGCTTCGCCCTGGTCGTCGCGGCGGCGGCCTGCTGGGGCGTCTCCAACATCCTCACCCGCAAGGCGTCCCCGCCCGACTCCCTCAACTTCATGATCTGGGTCAGCACGGTCCCGGTGCTCCCGCTGCTCGCCCTCTCCCTGCTGCTGGAGGGCTGGTCGGCGGACCTGGCGGCCCTGCGCTCCCTCGACTGGTCGGGCGCGGGCACGGTCCTCTACGTCGCCTGGGGCGCGACGGTCTTCGGCTTCGGCGCCTGGGGCTGGCTCCTCCACCGCCACCCCGCGTCCACGGTGGCCCCGTTCTCCCTCCTGGTCCCGGTCTTCGGCATGACATCGGCGGCCCTGTTCCTGGGCGAGTCGATCACCCCATTGAGGTGGTGCGCGGCGGCGCTGCTGGTGGGCGGGGTGGCACTGACGTCCCTGACCCCCGGTTCCCCCAGGGGCGCGGGGAACAGCGCGAGCAACCACGACGAACCCGCACGCGTGAACAGCGCGTGACCACGCCCTCCCAGGGCGCGGGGAACGGCGCGAGCAACCACGACCCACCTGCGCGATTGAACGGCGCGTGACCACCCCCTCCCAGGGGCGCGGGGAACTGCGTGCTCAACCCTCGTGCACCCGCACGTGCGGACGACGCGCAACAGCCCCTTCAGGGGCGCGGGGAACTGCGTGCTCAACCCTCGTGCACCCGCACGTGCGGACGACGCGCAACAGCCCCTTCAGGGGCGCGGGGAACTGCGCGACCAGCCACAACGCACCCGCACCCTAGGCAGACTCGTTCAGCAACCGAGCCAGGTGCTCCCTCCCCGCCCCCAACAAAGACGGCAGCGGCGCAGCCGCCTCGTACCACCGCGCCTCGTACTCCCAGCACAACCACCCGTCCCACCCGTTCCGCGACAACACCTCGACCACGTCGGTCAACGGCAACACCCCCGCCCCCAGCGCGACAGGCGTCGTGTCCTCCGCCGAGGCGATGTCCTTCACCTGCACGTACCCCAGGTGCGGCGACAACGCCGCGAAACTGTCCACCGGCTGCTCGCCACCGAGCCACGTGTGCATCACGTCCCACAGCGCCCCCACCTGCCGGTGCCCGACCAGCCCCAGCACCCGCATGGCATCCGCACCGGCGCGATGGGAGTCGTGCGTCTCCAGCAGAATCCGTACGCCCCGGTCCGCCGCGTACTCCGCCGCCGTCCCCAGCCGTCGCGCGGCCGTCGCGTCGGCCTCCTCCGCGCTCTGCTCGTCACCGCCGCCGGGGAACACCCGTACGTACGGGGCGCCGATGTCCCGCGCGAGATCAATCAGCGCGCGGACCTCCGTGAGGACGGGCTCGTCGTCGCCGGGCGCGGCGACGCGGGCGTACCCGGCGACCCCCAGGATGTCGAGCCCGGCCGCCTTGAACGCGGCGGCGACATCGGCGCGCTGCTCGGCGGTGAGCCCCGTGTGGACGGGCTCCTCGGGGTGGGCGCGGAGTTCCACGCCGTGGTAGCCGTGCGAGGTCGCGAGGGCGGTCACCTCGGGGAGGGGGAGGCCGGGGACACCAAGGGTGGAGAACGCCAGTTTCATGGATACGGGACTACCCCCGAGGCGCGAGGGCGACTCCTCCCCGTCACTCCGGTGCCGTAGGTTCTTGGGCGGTTCGCCGGGTGCGGGTCTGTTGAGGCTGGTCGCGCAGTTCCCCGCGCCCCTTCAGGGGGTGGTTGCGCGTCGTCCGTGCGTGCGGGTGGGTGGGGGCTTCTCGCGCAGTTGCCCGCGCCCCTTCAGGGGGTGGTTCCGCGTCGTCCGTGCGTGCGGGCCCGTGAGGGCTGGTCGCGCAGTTCCCCGCGCCCCTGAGGCGCGTCACCCCCGCGGCCCCGCCGTAGACCCCCGTACCATCAACTCCCCCCGCACCGAAGCGATCCCGCCCGGCGGCGCCTCCTCCCGACCCATCGCGATCCGACCCGCCCGCGCCCCCGCCTCCGCGAGAGGGAGCCTGACCGTGGTCAGCGAAGGCACCGCGTCGATGCTGAACGGCAGGTCGTCGAAGCCGGCGACCGACACGTCGTCGGGAATCCTCAGTCCCGAGTCCCGCAGCGCCGCGCACGCGCCCAGTGCGACGGAGTCGTTCGCCGCGACCACGGCGGTCAACGACGGGTCGCGGCGGAGGAGTTCCAGCGTGGCCTCGTAGCCCGAGCGACGGTCGTAGCGGCCGTGGACCGTCCACCGCGGGTCCTCCTCGATGCCGTGCGCGGCCAGCGCGTCCCGGTGGCCCTCCAGGCGGTCGCGGGTCGTGGTGCGCTCCTCGGGGCCCGCGATGTAGCCGAGGCGGCGGTGGCCGAGGCGGATCAGGTGCTCGGTGAGTTCCTTCCCGCCGCCCCGGTTGTCGAAGGTCAGGGCGATCGCCCCGGTGTCCGGCGCCTGCGGGCGCCCGCACAGCACCACCCGCGTCCCGGCGTCCGCCAGCTTCTTCAGCTTGGCGTCCATCGCCGCCTTGTGCTGCGCGTCCTCGATCGCCCCGCCGGTCAGCACCACCGCCGCGGCGCGCTGCCGCTGGAGCAGCGTGAGGTAGGTCAGTTCGCGTTCGGGGGAGCCCCCTGTGTTGCAGACGACGGCGAGTCTCTCCCCGCCCGCGCGCCCGCCCGGACCGCCGATCTCCGACTGGATCGCGCTCGCCATGATCCCGAAGAACGGGTCGGCGATGTCGTTCACCAGGATGCCGACCAGGTCGGAGGTGGCGGCGGCGAGGGCGCTGGCGGGGCCGTTGAGGACGTAGTCGAGCTCGTCCACGGCCTTGAGCACCCGCTCGCGGGTGGACGCGGCCACGGGATAGTTCCCGTTCAGCACACGCGACACCGTCGCGGGCGACACCTGTGCCCGCGCCGCCACGTCCGCCAGGGTCACCGTCATGTCTCGTCCTCCGCCTCGCCCGCCGCGCCGGTCCGCCCGTGCCCGTCCGCCCGTGCCCGTCCACCCGCGTCCGTCCGCCCGTGCCGTACGCCGCCGTACACACCCGCGCCCGCACCGGTGGTTCCGGCCGGAGCTTCCCGACCAAAGCCGTCGACCAGACCTTAAGGCCATCCGCCCCGTTGTTCGCCCCCTCGAACAAGCCGGGACCGGCAGTGGTCTTGTCCCACACGCGGTCCAGAGGCTAGCTTCTGACTACATAGAAAGCGCTTGCTGTGACTCCACCAGTCCCCCCGCCTCCTCCTGGGGCGCGTGGGGCGGCTGCGGCGTACGCGGCGCGCGGACCGCGTACGAAGGGAACGACGTGACACGCAAGACGGTGCGTATCGCCATGAACGGTGTGACCGGACGCATGGGCTACCGCCAGCACCTCGTCCGCTCCATCCTGGCCCTGCGCGAGCAGGGCGGCCTCGACCTGGGCGACGGCACCGTGCTGTGGCCCGAGCCGGTGCTGGTCGGCCGCCGCGAGCACGCGCTGAGGGCGCTGGCCGAGCGCCACGGCCTCGAACACCTCTCCACCGACCTGGACGCGGTCCTCGCCGACGACAGCGTCGACATCTACTTCGACGCCCAGGTGACCTCCGCCCGCGAGGAGGCGATCAGGAAGGCGATCGCCGCCGGCAAGCACGTCTACACCGAGAAGCCCACCGCCACCGGCCTCGACGGCGCCCTCGAACTCGCCCGCCTCGCCGCCGAGAAGGGCGTCCGGCACGGCGTCGTCCAGGACAAGCTCTTCCTCCCCGGCCTGCTCAAGCTGAAGCGCCTCATCGACGGCGGCTTCTTCGGGCGCATCCTGTCCGTGCGGGGCGAGTTCGGCTACTGGGTGTTCGAGGGCGACTGGCAGGAGGCGCAGCGCCCGTCCTGGAACTACCGCGCGGAGGACGGCGGCGGCATCGTCGTCGACATGTTCCCGCACTGGGAGTACGTCCTCCACGAGCTGTTCGGCCGCGTGAGGTCCGTGCAGGCGCTCACCGCCACCCACATCCCGCAGCGCTGGGACGAGAACGGCAAGCCCTACGACGCCACCGCCGACGACGCCGCGTACGGCGTCTTCGAGCTGGAGGGCGGCGCGATCGCCCAGATCAACTCCTCCTGGGCGGTCCGCGTCAACCGCGACGAACTGGTGGAGTTCCAGGTCGACGGCACCGAGGGCTCCGCCGTCGCCGGCCTGCGCACCTGCCGCGTCCAGCACCGCTCCGCCACCCCCAAGCCCGTCTGGAACCCGGACATCCCCGCCACCGAGGTGTTCCGCGACCAGTGGCAGGAGGTGCCGGACAACGGCGAGTTCGACAACGGCTTCAAAGCCCAGTGGGAGCTGTTCCTCAAGCACGTCTACGCCGACGCCCCCTACCACTGGGACCTGCTGGCCGGCGCCCGCGGCGTCCAGCTCGCCGAACTGGGCCTCAGGTCCTCCGCCGAGGGCCGCCGTCTCGACGTACCGGAGATCGCCCTGTGACCCTCCACCTCCCCGACGCGCACGGCGCCCTGCGCGCCTACGAACCCCGCACCGAGCCCCTCGCCCTCACCCCCGGCGCCCCCTTCACCTCCCGCACGGTCTTCTCCGCCGCGCACGTCGTCGCCGACCCGTACGCCGACACCACCCCCGACGCGCCGGCGGCCGTCGACTGGGACGCCACCCTCGCCTTCCGCCGGCACCTGTGGGCGCACGGGCTCGGCGTCGCCGAGGCCATGGACACCGCGCAGCGCGGCATGGGCCTGGACTGGGCGGGCGCGGCCGAGCTGATCCGCCGCTCCGCCGCCGAGGCGAAGGCGGCCGGCGGCCGGATCGCCTGCGGAGTCGGCACCGACCAGCTCACCGCCGGCCCGGCCACCCTGGCCGAGGTCCGCGCGGCCTACGAGGAACAGCTCGCGGTCGTCGAGGAGTCGGGCGCGCAGGCCATCCTCATGGCGTCCCGCGTCCTCGCCGCCACGGCCAAGAGTCCCGAGGACTACCTGGAGGTCTACGGCCACCTCCTCCGCCAGGCCGCGGAGCCGGTGATCCTCCACTGGCTCGGCCCCATGTTCGACCCGGCCTTGGAGGGCTACTGGGGCTCGTCCGACCTCGACGCGGCCACGGACACCTTCCTCGACGTCATCGCCGCCCACCCCGACAAGGTCGACGGCATCAAGGTCTCCCTGCTGGACGCCCGGCGCGAGATCGACCTGCGCCGCCGCCTCCCGAAGGGCGTCCGCTGCTACACCGGCGACGACTTCAACTACCCCGAGCTCATCGCGGGCGACGAGCAGGGCTTCAGCCACGCCCTGCTCGGCATCTTCGACCCGCTCGGCCCGCTCGCGGCGGAGGCGGTCCGCGTCCTCGACACCGGCGACACCGACGGCTTCCGCGCCTTGCTCGACCCGACCGTGGAGCTGTCCCGCCATCTCTTCCAGGCGCCCACCCGCTTCTACAAGACCGGCGTGGTCTTCCTCGCCTGGCTCGCGGGCCACCAGAGCCACTTCACGATGGTCGGCGGCCTCCAGTCCGCCCGCTCCCTGCCCCATCTCGCCCGCGCCTACGAACTCGCCGACCGTCTCGGCCTGTTCCCCGACCCCAAGCTGGCCGAGGACCGGATGAGGACCCTGCTGCACCTGTACGGAGTGACCCCGTGAGCGACCTGACCCGCTTCAGCATCAACCAGATGACCGTCAAACAGCTCACGCTCCCCGACCTGGTCACCGCCTGCCGGGACTTCGGCATCCCAGCGGTCGGCCTGTGGCGCGAGCCCGTCCAGGAGTACGGCGTGGAGGCGGCCGCCAAGCTGGTGCGCGACGCGGGCCTGGCGGTGACGACGCTGTGCCGGGGAGGCTTCCTCACCGCGGTCGACGCGGACGAGCGGGCGGCTGCCCTCGCCGACAACCGCCGCGCCGTCGACGAGGCGGCCTCCCTCGGCACGGACACCCTGGTCCTGGTCTCCGGCGGCCTCCCGCCCGGCACCAAGGACCTGCGGGCGGCCCGCGAACGCATCGCGGACGCGCTGACCGAACTCGCCCCCTACGCCGAGGACCACGGGGTGAAACTGGCGATCGAGCCGCTGCACCCCATGTTCGCCTCCGACCGCTGCGTGGTCTCCACGCTCACCCAGGCCCTGGACCTCGCCGAACGCTTCCCGGCGCACCAGGTCGGCGTCACCGTGGACACGTACCACATCTGGTGGGACGACACGGCCCCCGAGGCGATCGCCCGCGCCGGCGCGCAGAACCGCATCCACACCTTCCAGCTCGCCGACTGGATCACCCCGCTGCCCGAGGGCGTCCTCAACGGCCGCGGCCAGATCGGCGACGGCGCGATCGACATGCGCGAGTGGCAGGGGTACGTGGAGGCGGCCGGCTACACCGGTTCCATCGAGGTGGAGCTCTTCAACGAGGAGCTGTGGGCGAGGGACGGCCGCGAACTCCTCGCGGAGACGGCCCGCCGGTGGGCGGAGAACGTCGACGTCTGAGGCCCGGGTCCCTGCCCTCCGGAAAAATATTCCATGGGGCCGTACAACCCTCTCCCCACCTTGCCTGTCGTACGTAGCGTCAGGACTTCCGGGTGGGGACCCGGGGGGGGGGGGACTTCAGGGAAGTTCTGGCGGGGGAGGGAAGCGAGGGGCCCGGTCGACGGACCGGGCCCCTCGAAGTTCGTCCAGGTGTCCTCAGAAGAAGACCCCGCACCGCAGCAGCACGTTCGCGTAGGGGCTGGCCTCGCCCGTGCGCACCACGAGCCGGGCGCCGGAGGTCAGCTCCTTCAGCCGTTCGTGCGGGACGTACGCCAGGTCCGGGAAGTGACCGGACATCAGCGCCGCCGCCGCCGGATTCGCGTCCCGTACCTCCTCCGCAGCCGTGGCGCCCTCGACGGCCAGCTCGCCGAGCAGCCCCTCGAGCACCTGCGCGAACGACGGCACCCCGGCCAGGAAGGCCAGGTCCACCACGCGCGGCCCGTCCGGGATCGGCATGCCCGCGTCGCACACCAGCACCCCGTCGGTGTGGCCGAGTTCGGCAAGAGCGCCGGACAGGTGGCGGTTGAGGATCCCGTGCTTCTTCACAGCTCCGCGACCTCCGCCGCCGTCGGGAACGACACCTGCGCGCCCTCCTTGGTGACCGTCGCCGCGCCCACCCGGGCCGCGTACGCGGCGGCCTCGTCGAGCGGTTCGCCCGTCCCGAGCCGCCACGCCAGCGCCGCGGTGAACGCGTCACCGGCGCCCGTGGTGTCCACGGCCTCCACCTTCACCGACGGCACCCGCGTCACCCCGGCCGAGGACGCCACGAGCGCGCCCTCCCCGCCGAGGGTGACGACCACCGAACGGGGGCCCTTCGCCAGCAGCAGCCGCGCCCAGTCCTCGGGTTCGTCGCTCACTCCGGCGCTGTCGCCGAGGATCACCTTCGCCTCGTGCTCGTTGACGATCAGCGGGTCGCAGGCCGCCAGCACCTCCGACGGCAGCGGCCGCGGAGGCGACGGGTTGAGGACGAAGCGGCTGTCCGGCGCCAGGCTCCGCACCACCTCCACCACCGTCTCCAGCGGGATCTCCAGCTGGGTCGACACCACCCGCGAGGCGTGGAAGAGGCTCGCGGCGGCCCGTACGTCCGCCGGGGCCAGCCGGCCGTTGGCGCCCGGCGAGACGACGATGCTGTTGTCGCCCGACGGGTCCACCGTGATCAGCGCGACCCCGGTCGGCGCCCCGCCCACCAGCACGCCCACCGTGTCCGCCCCGGCCGCGCGCAGCGAGTCCAGCAGCAGCCGCCCGTGCTCGTCGTCCCCGACCCGCGCGAGGAGGGCGGTGCGCGCGCCGAGCCGGGCGGCGGCGACCGCCTGGTTCGCGCCCTTGCCGCCCGGATGCACGGCCAGGTCGGAGCCGAGCACCGTCTCCCCGGCGCCCGGCCGGCGCTCCACCCCGATCACCAGGTCGGCGTTGGCCGATCCGACGACCAGGAGGTCGTAGTCGTACATGAATTCGCTCCCCGATCCGCTGAGGAGGGCGGGCGGTCCGGTGACCGCCCGCCCGTGTGCCCCTGAAGGCGTCCGTGCCGGTGTCAGCCTTCGAAGCCGGCCACGTTGTCCTTCGTGACCACCTTCACCGGCACCTTCACCATCTTCTCCACCTTTTCGTCCTCGGCGGCCCGCAACGCGTTGCGCACGGCGATCCGGCCGAGTTCGCTGGGCTGCTGGGCGACGGAGGCGTACAGCGTGCCCGCCTGCACCGCCTTCAGCCCGTCCGGCGTCCCGTCGAACCCGACGACCTGCACGGTCGTGCCGGCCTTGGAGCCGAGCGCCTTGATCGCGCCGAGCGCCATCTCGTCGTTCTCGGCGAAGACGCCGTCGATGTCGGGATGCGCCTGGAGCAGGTTCGTCATCACGTCCAGGCCCTTGGTGCGGTCGAAGTCCGCGGGCTGCTTGGCGACGACCTTGATGCCCGGGTAGTCCTTCAGCCCCTCGGCGAAGCCCGCCCCGCGCTCCCGGCTCGCGGAGGTGCCGGCCTGGCCCTGGAGGATCACGATGGTGCCCTTGCCGCCGAGCTTCTCCGCGAGCGCCTTGGCGCCGAGCGCGCCGCCCTCGACGTTGTCGGAGGCGACCAGCGCGGACGTGTCCGCCTTGTTGACGCCGCGGTCCACCGCGATCACCGGGATGCCCGCCTTGTTCGCGCCGCGCACGGACGGGCCGGCCGCGTCGGAGTCCACCGGGTTGACGACGACCGCGGACAGCGAGCCGCTGGTGAAGTTCTGCAACTGGTTGGCCTGCTGGGAGGCGTCGTTCTGCGCGTCGGTGACGGTGAGGTCGACGCCCAGCTTCTCCGCCTCCTCCTCGGCGCCGTCCCGGATCTGCACGAAGAACGGGTTGTTGAGCGTCGACAGCGACAGCCCGATCTTCGGCTTGGCCGCCCCGGACGAGCCGTTGTGCAGCAGGGAGGTGGCGCCGACGACCGCGACGGCCACGACGGCCGCGATCACGTACGTCAGCGCCTGCTTGCCCTTGTTGCCGCCCCCGGACGCGCCGGCCGCCGGGGCGGTCACGCCCGCCTTGCGGCGCACCGTGTCGAACAGCACCGCCAGCGCGATGACCACGCCGATGACGACCTGCTGCCAGAACGCCGACACCGACAGCAGATTGAGGCCGTTGCGCAGCACCGCGAGGATCAGCGCGCCGATCAGGGTGCCGGACGCCTTGCCGGTGCCGCCCGCGAGGGAGGCGCCGCCGATGACGACCGCGGCGATCGCGTCCAGCTCGTAGCCCTGCGCGGCCTGCGGCTGCGCCGACGCGAGGCGGGAGGCGAGCACGATGCCCGCGGCGGCCGCGAACAGGCCGGAGAAGGCGTAGATGGCGAGCTTCTGCTTCTTCACCCGCAGCCCGGAAAGCCGCGCGGCCTCCTCGTTGCCGCCGATCGCGTACATGGACCGGCCGATGTACGTCCGGCCGAGGACGAACGCGGTCAGCAGCCCCATGACGACCATCACGAGTACCGGCACCGGCAGCCAGCCGCCGAGCGTGTCACCGAGGTGGGAGACGGAGTCGGGGAAGGCGATGGGGGAGCCCTGCGAGATCACCAGCGACAGACCGCGCGCCACGGACAGCATCGCCAAGGTCGCGATGAACGGCGGGAGTTTGCCGTACGAGACGAGGAAGCCGTTGACCAGGCCGCAGGCGATGCCGGTCGCGACGGCGAGGACGACCGCGAGCACCACCGGGATCCCGGCCTCCGTCGCACTCCACGCCAGCACGGTCGCGGAGAGCGCGGCGACCGAGCCGACCGACAGGTCGATGCCCGCCGAGACGATGACGAAGGTGACGCCGAACGCGAGGATCGCGGTCACGGCGGCTTGGACGCCGACGTTGAGCAGGTTGTCGGCGGTGAGGAAGTCCCCGGACAGCGCCGACATGGCGATGACGAGGACGATCAGCGCGGTCAGCGCGCCGTTGTCGAGGAGCAGCCGGCGCAGGCCGCCGCCGGCGCCGCCCTGCGCGCCCGGCTTGCTCTTGAGCGTGTCAGTGGCCACCGGGGGCCTCCGTTCCGTTGCTGGGGGAGTCGGGGGAAGAGGTGGAGACGGCGAGGGCCATCACGGCGTCCTGGGTGGCGTCGGCGGCGTCGAGCTCGCCCGCGAGCCGGCCCTGCGCCATGACCAGGACCCGGTCGCTCATGCCGAGCACCTCGGGCAGGTCGCTGGAGATCATGAGCACCGCGGCTCCGGCCGCCGTCAGCTCGTTGATCAGCTGGTAGATCTCGACCTTCGCGCCGACGTCGATGCCGCGCGTCGGCTCGTCGAGGATGAGCACCTTGGTGTTGGCCAGCAGCCACTTGCCGATGACGACCTTCTGCTGGTTGCCGCCGGAGAGGGTGCGCACATGCTGGCCGAGCCCGGCCATCCGCACGCCGAGCTGCCCGGCGATCCGGGCGGCGGCCTCGTGCTGCCCCTTGAGGTCGACGAGTCCGGCGCGGGAGGACGACCGCAGGGTGACGAGACCGAGGTTCTCCTCGACGGAGGCGTCGAGGACGAGCCCCTGCCCCTTGCGGTCCTCGGGCACGAGCCCGACCCCGGCCTCCATGGCGGCGTTCACGTCGTGGCGGCGCAGCGGCGTCCCGGCGACGTGCACGGTCCCGGCGTCGTACGGGTCGGCCCCGAACACCGCGCGGGCCACCTCGGTCCGTCCTGCGCCGACCAGCCCCGCGATGCCGACGACCTCACCGGCCCGCACCTCGAAACTGACGTCGTGGAACACACCGTCCCGCGTCAGCCCCTCCACCTTGAGGAGAGCCTCCCCGGCGTCGGCGCGCTCACGCGGGTACTGCTGGTCGATGGACCGCCCCACCATGAGCCGTACGAGCTCGTCCTCGGGCGTGGAGGCGGGAACCTGCCCGACGCTGCGCCCGTCCCGGATGACCGTGACCCGGTCACCGAGCGCGGCGATCTCCTCCAGATGATGGGTGATGAAGACGATCCCGACGCCGTCCTCGCGCAGCCGCCGCACGATCGCGAACAGCTTCTCGACCTCCTCGGAGGTCAGCACGGCGGTCGGCTCGTCCATGATCAGCACGCGCGCGTCCAGGCTGAGCGCCTTGGCGATCTCGACCATCTGGAGCCGGGCGATGCCGAGTTCACGCACCCGCGCCCGGGGCGACACGTCCACCCCGACGCGCCGCAGCAGCACCTCGGCGTCCGCGTCCATCCGCTTCCGGTCGATCATCCCGAACCGGCGCGGCTGCCGCCCCAGGAAGATGTTCTCCGCGACCGTCAGATCGGGGACCAGGTTGAACTCCTGGTAGATGGTGGCGATCCCGAGCTTCTCGGAGTCCTGCGCACCGCTGATGCGCACCTCCTCGCCGCCGACGGTGATCCGTCCGGCGTCGGGCGTGTAGGCGCCGGAGAGCATCTTGATCAGCGTGCTCTTGCCGGCGCCGTTCTCGCCCAGCAGCACGTGCACCTCGCCACGGCGCAGATCGAAGTCCACGCCGTCCAGCGCGACCACGCCGGGGAAGGTCTTGCGGATGCCCTCGATGCGCAGCAACTCGTCAGGACTGCGGCTGCTCACGGCGTACTCCTTCGTACGGGGGAGGGGGAACTCTCGTTTCCGGACCCGCCCTCGCCGCAGGAGCGGCGCACGACGAGCCGGGCGGGAAGGGTGACGGACTCGCCGGACCTGCCCTCGATCCGGTCGACCAGGGCGCGCACGGCGGCCCGCCCCAGGTCGCGGACCGGTTGGGCGACCGCGGTGACCGGGGGGTCGGTGTGCACGAACCAGGGGATGTCGTCGAACGCGGCGAGCCCGATGTCGTCCGGCACCCGCAGCCCGCGGGCGCGGACGGCGTCCAGGGCGCCGAGGGCCATCAGGTTGTCGGCGGCGAAGACGACCTCGGGGGGCTGGGGGAGATCGAGGAACCCCTCGGTCACCCGCCGCCCGCTGCCGGCCTGGAAGTCGCCCTGCCCGATGTAGACGTCGGGCAGTTCGAGCCCGTACGCGGCGAGGGCCTCGCGGAAGGCGTCCACGCGCTCCCGGCCGGTCGTGGTGGCGGCGGGCCCGGCGATGATCGCGAGCCGCCGGTGCCCGAGCCCGTACAGATGCGCGACCAGATCCCGTACGGCGGCCCGCCCGTCCGACCGGACCACGGGCACGTCCACGCCCGGGATCCACCGGTCGACGAACACCATCGGCGTCCCGGCCCGCGCGGCCCCGAGCATGCCGGGCGAGCCGCCGTCGGTGGGGGACACGAGCAGGCCGTCGATACGGCGGTCCAGCAGGGTGGTGACGTGATGGTCCTGGAGGTCGGGCCGCTCGTCGGCGTTGCCGATGATCACGCTGTACCCGAGCGCGCGGGCCTCCTCCTCCACGGAGCGGGCCAGCTCCGTGAAGTACGGGTTCATCACGTCGCTGATGACCAGCCCGAGGGTGTGGGTCTGATCGGTGCGCAGGGACCGGGCGACGGCGTTCGGCCGGTACCCCAGCCGCTCGACGGCGGCGGTCACCCGACGCCGCGCGTCCTCACTGACCGACGGATGCCCGTTGAGCACCCGCGACACCGTGGCGACGGACAGCCCCGCCTCGGCGGCGACGTCCTTGATACCCGCCATGCCCGACCCACCTCCTCGTGGAATCGATTACACGGAGGATTGGAAACGATTACATCGGCGGGGGCAAGGGGGTGGGGGGTGGCCGCAATCGAATCGTGACCGGGTGAACCGTGCGCCACCGCGCCGGGTTCACCCGCTGCCGGAGTGCTCCTTGGCGTACTGCCGGTCCCACACCCTGCTCCAGCGGTGCTCGTCGGGGCCGCCGATGCGGGCGCTCCGTGATCACCCGGTACGCGACGGCGGTGCGCGGGTCGTCCCGCAGGGCGAGGACGGCGTACCGGACGTCCTCGGGGCGGTGACCGAGGCGCCGGAGCTGGGTGTCGATCGCGTGCTCGCGGGTGAAGTGCTGGGCGCCGTGCGCCTCCCGCAGCCCCGGCCCCCAATGGGCCTCGGCGGCCTCCGGGTCGGCGACGTGGTGGTTGACGCCGCTGCAGAAGAGGATCGGGCCGTGCGTGGCGTCCTCGACGACCGCCACGGTGGACGGCACGGTGACGGTCCCCTAGTGCGCGGTGGAGAAGATCCGCCTTCGGCAGGGTGAAGGGACCGGCGTCCGCGGTGGTCACACGCAGTCGTGCGGACGTGGACGTGCACTGTGCCGTACGGGGCGCGGGGAGGGGGCGTGGCGTGCCATGCCACGCCGGACGCCTAGGCGGCACCCACCTCGCACCACACGAACTTCCCCCGACTGCCGTCGCGCACGAGGGGCTGCCACCCCCACACGTCGGCGCACGCCCGCACCAGCCCTAGCCCGCGACCGTCCTCCGCCTCCAGAACGGCGGCGAGCGGCTGCGGCGGCTGGGGCGGGGACGGGTCGGCGTCCCACGCCCCGATGCGGAGCGTCCCCGGGGGCGACCATCGCACGCGGAGGGCGGCGGGCCCCTTGGTGTGCCGTACGGCGTTGGCGACGAGCTCGGTGGCGAGCAGTTCGGCGATGTCGACGAGGCTGATGAGGCCGTGCACGGTGAGGATGAGCCGCAGGGTGCGGCGACTCACGGTGACGGCGCGGACGTCGTTGGGGATGTGGAGGGAGGCGGCTGCCCTCCTGGGGGGTGAGCGCCCCGCAGATCAGCCAGATCGAGTCCGGCCTGGCAGGTTTGAGCGAAGAGCGTCTGAGGCGCCTCGCCTCCCACTATGTCTGCACGGACGAGTCCTTCGTCGATGCGCTCGTGGCGATGGCCACCGGACGTGTGCGGGGGTGGTGGGAGGACTACCGGGGCAGGCTCCCGACACCCTTCCTCGACTTGGCGGAGCTGGAGTATCACGCCACGTTCCTGCGGGAAGCGCAGTTCCTCTACGTCCCCGGGCCGTTGCAGACGGAGGACTACGCACGGGCTGTCTTCGCCTACAGGGTTCCCGAGCTTCCGGCCGACGAATTGGAGCTGCGCGTCCGGCACCGTATGCAGCGCAAGAGCGTCCTCGACGGCCCGGAGCCGACGCCCTATGAAGCGATCATCCATGAAGCCGCACTGCGGATCATGGTCGGCGACCGGGCCACGTCTCGGGCGCAACTCGATCACCTTCTGGAGCGATCCGCGTCGGATCACGTCAGCATTCGCGTCATCCCCTTCGACCTGGAGGGCTTCGCAGGCGCCGCGAGCGCGATGACCTACGCGGGCGGCGCCGTGCCGAAACTGGACACCGTCGTACGCGACGGCCCGCACGGCGCCTCCTTCATCGATGCCGAGGGTCAACTCACTGCGTATCGCGAGCTTTTCCGTAAAGTGAAGGCTGTGTCGCTGGCCCCGCGCCGGTCACGCGACTTCATCCACAGATTGACGAAGGAGCTGTGAGTCGTGGGCACCCCTGAGATCTGGCGGAAGTCGTCCTATTCCGGCCCCGGCGACGGCGATTCCTGCGTAGAGATAGCGCTGAGGCCGGCCCGCGTCGCGATACGGGACTCCAAGGTGCCTGACGGGGACACTCTCTCGTTCCCCGACTCCACGTTCGCCGCTTTCGTCGCAGGCCTGAAGCAGGGAACGGCTGGAGCATGAGGCGCGTATCCCTTACATCGGATGGTTGGCGCAAGTCGTCCTCCTCCGGCGGAGGCTATGGCAACTACTGCGTCGAGATCGCCGGCTCGCCCACTCGCGCAGCCGTTCGCGACTCGAAGGCCCCGAATCGGGGAATCCTTACCTTTCACGCGGCGGCGTTCACCACCTTCGTCGCAAGCCTCAAGGAGGCGACGATCAGGAATGAGCCACACTGACACGCCCGATGGCCGCTGGCGCAAGTCGTCCTATTCAGGCCCGGGCGACGGCAACGAGTGTGTAGAGGTCGCGGCCTCCCCCGCCCGCGTATCCGTCCGCGACTCGAAGGCGCCTGGCCAGGCCGTACTCACCGTCTCCGGCTCGGCCTTCGACGAGTTCATCAACGCGCTGAAGGAACGCAAGGGCCCGCCCGCCTGAGTGTTTGGAAATTGGGCCGCGCCCCGTAAAAAGCCTCAGTCGGGGGCCGTGCCCCAAAGCACCCGCTCGGGTCCCCCGTCCCCCTTGTCGAAGAGACAGCCCACCGCACCCGACGCCTCTGCGAGGTCGGTGAACACCTTTCCGATCGCGGCCGAGTCCTCGAACAGCCTGCTCATCCGCGACGTCGCCGCCCAGAAGTCCAGGCACACGTAGCGCGGATCCCCCAAGGCCGGGAAGGACATGTCCAGGTACACGTACCCGATCTGAACACGCCCGTCCTCGACGGGAAGACCACCCTCCTCCGCGTACGCCCGCACCGCCTCGTCCGCCGGGAACACGAGCGACGTCTCCAGCGAAACCCTGTCCCTCCCGGCGCAGTCGACCGGCTCGCTCCGGAACCCGCACGTGAACGGCAGCACCACCTGCTCGCCGCCCGGCAACGTGACCGTCAGCGGAGGGACCCTCCGCTCGGGCGGCGCCGGCTTCGTCGCTTCCTTCAGCGCACGCGCGACGTTCTCGGGGCGCAGGCGGATGTCATAGCTGTAGGTCAACCCCATGCTCCCCCTCCGGCCAGGCAGAACGGCACCTTCTCACGAGAGGTGTCCGGGTGCCCGCGAGTTGTGTGGAGGTGAGTGGCTGTCAGACCCCTCTGGCAGCCTCCCCTCATGGAGATGACACTGCAGCTCACGATCGACTGCTCCGATCCGCAGCGGATGGTTGCCTTCTGGGCCCCCGCCCTCGGATACGTCCCCGAGCCGGCCCCGGACGGCCATCCCACCTGGCGTGCCTACTGGGAGGCGATGGGCGTGCCCGCGGAGGAGCTGCCGCCCGGGGCCGGCGATCTCGCGGAGTCCATCGTGGACCCCACGGGGCGCGGACCGCGCGTGTGGTTCCAGCAGGTGCCCGAGCCGAAGACCCTCAAGAACCGCTGGCACTTCGACCTGAAGGTCGGCGGTGGCCGTGACGTCCCGCCGGCCCTCCGCAGGGAGCGGGTCGACGCCGCCGTCGAGCGGCTGGTCGCCGCCGGCGCCACCGTGCTGAAGATCAAGGACGAGCCGGACGCGGGGTTCTACGCCGCGGCCCTGCAGGATCCGGAGGGCAACGAGTTCGACGTCGTCTGAGGGCGCCGGAAAGCCGCATGATGCTATTGTTATTAGCACCATGCTGTTGAGACTCGACGTAGCCGACACCCGCCCCCTGCACGAGCAGGTGGCCGGGGCCATCCGGCGGGCCATCGCCGAGGGGGAGTGCGCTCCGGGCGACCGGCTGCCGCCCGCCCGGGACCTCTCCCAGGCGCTCGGTGTGAACGTCAACACCGTGCTGCGCGGCCTGCGCGCCCTGCGGGACGAAGGTGTGCTGGAGTTCCGGCGCGGGCGTGGGGTGACCGTGGCTCAAGGGGCGGACGGGCGTTCGGCGTTGCTGGACCGGGTCCGGAAGGTCCTGGCCGACGCGGCGCGCCTCGGGTACGGCAAGGACGACGTCATCGACATGATCAGGGAGGTCACGTGACCGAGCGGACAGCGCGCGGGAACGCCACGACATGGGGCGCCACCGCCTGGGTCGTGGGAGTGCTCGTGCTCCTGGTGGTCTTCCCGCTCACCGCCCGGGACCGGCTGCCCGACCGGCTGGCGACCCACTGGGGTGTGAGCGGCGAGCCGGACGACTCGATGCCGTTGTGGGCCGCGACGCTCGTCCCGGCGCTGATCTGGCTGCTGATCGCGGCGGCTGCCGTACTGGCCCTGTGGCGCGCTCGCCGCAGCACCGGTACGGCCTTGGCCGCCGCACCCGCCTGGGCCGGCATCACGCTCGGCTTCACCGGCGTGACCCTCCTCGGCGCGCAGGCGTCGATCGTCCGGGCCAACCTCGACCGGACGGACTGGCGTGACGCCGGCTCCGTGACCGGCTGGGTGATCGCCACCCTCCTCGGCGCCACCGTGGTGGCCGTCGCCGCCCAATGGGCCGGTCGCCGGGCCCGCCTCACGGTGCCGCCCCCGTCCGGCCCCGCGATGGAGATACCGAAGGGACAGCGCTTCGTCTGGCTGTCCCGCACCTCCAACCGCTGGCTCCACCTCCTGGCGGCCGTGACCGGCATCCTCACGCTCGCGGCGACGGCGGGCGCGGTGGCCGGCCTGGGCGGCGGGCTCGAAGGCACCGTGGGCGCGGCGTCCTTCGCCCTCGCCACCGTCGCGCTGCTCGCCTGCGCCTCCGTCCAGGCCCGGGTGACCGAGAAGGGGCTCGAGGTCGCCTTCGGCCCGCTGGGATGGCCTGCCCGGCGCTGGCCCGCCGACACCATCGCCTCTGCCTGGTCCGAGCACCGCACCGCCATGCAGGCCGGCGGCTGGGGCTACCGCCTGAGCGGCCTCGGCACCACCGTCATGCTCCGCGGCGGCGAATGCCTGGTCATCCGCACCGCCAAGGGCAAGGACTTCGCGATCAGCGTCGACGACGCCGAACGCGGCGCGGCTCTGCTCAACTCCCTCATCGGGCAGCGCGCGAAGTGACGGACGCGCCCGCCCCGGCGACCGGTCCCAGGAAGAACGTCCGTACGTCCTCCGCGAACGGCCCTGGCACCTCCATCGCCGCGAAGTGACCGCCCGGTCGAACTCCGACCAGTGCCGGATGTCGTACAGCCGCTCCGCCAGCGGCCGTACCGACTGGGTGATGTCGTGGGGGAGCACCGCCACCCCCACCGGCACCGGGCATTCCTCGGCGCGCCGGGCCGACTCGCGGTGCAGCCGTGCCGACGAGGCCGCCGTGGCGGTCAGCCGGTACAGCGAGACGTCGGTCAGGATCCGCTCGTCGCTCACCGGCGTCCGGAGATCGGTCCACTGCGCGAACCGTTCCGCGATCCACGCCAGATGGCCCACCGGCGAGTCGGTCAGCGCGTAGCCGAGCGTCTGCGGGGTCGTGGCCTGCAGGGCCTGGTACGGCGGGCGGTTCGCCATCAGCTGCCGCACCTTGTCCAGCCGGGCCTCGTCCGAGGAGCTCAGGGTGACGCCGGCGGCCGGGTCCGGCCGGGGGGGGCAGGTGGCTCACGTGCACGCCGGCCACCTGCTCCGGCGCCACCGCGCCCAGCGCCAGCGAGATGCCCGAGCCGAAGTCGCCGCCCTGCGCCCCGTACCGCTCATAGCCGAGACGGCGCATCAGCTCGGCCCATGCGCGGGCGACGCGGACGACGTCCCAGCCGCGCTCGTGGGCCGGCCCGGAGAAGCCGTAGCCGGGGATGGACGGGATCACCAGATGGAAGTCCCGGAACAGCGGTTCCACCACGTCGAGGAACTCCAGGAACGAGCCCGGCCGGCCGTGGGTGAGGATCAGCGCGAGCGCGTCCGGCCGGGCGGAGCGCACATGCGGGCCGGCGCCACCTCGAACGCCTGGACGCCCTCATCCGCGAGGCGCAGGACGAACTCCTCGCCCCCTCGGCCCGGCCGAGCGCGACGAACTCACCCGCCTGCTCACCGCCCTCGCCGACCACCACGGGCCCGCCCATCCCGGACCGGGCGAGCAGTCCTGAGCGAGACTCCCGGGAGCCCGGACCTTCTGTCAGATCCCACCGGTACCGTCGACCCATGCCCACCCAGCCACCACCCGCACCTCCCGGCGAGCGCCGGCTCGCCGTGCTCGAAGGCGTGTTGGAGCGCATCACCTACGCCAACGAGGAGAACGGCTACACCGTCGCCCGCGTCGACACCGGACGCGGCGCCAACGACCTGCTCACCGTCGTCGGCGCGCTGCTCGGCGCGCAGGTGGGGGAGTCGCTGCGGATGGAGGGGCGCTGGGGGTCGCATCCGCAGTACGGCAAGCAGTTCCACGTCGAGAACTACACGACCGTCCTCCCCGCCACCGTCCAGGGCATCCGCCGCTACCTCGGCTCGGGGCTGGTGAAGGGCATCGGGCCCGTCTTCGCCGACCGGATCACCCAGCACTTCGGCACGGACACCCTCCGGATCATCGAGGAGGAGCCGAAGCGGCTCGTCGAGGTCCCCGGGCTCGGCCCCAAGCGGACCAAGAAGATCGCCGACGCCTGGGAGGAGCAGAAGGCGATCAAGGAGGTCATGCTCTTCCTCCAGACCGTCGAGGTCTCCACCTCCATCGCCGTGCGCATCTACAAGAAGTACGGCGACGCCTCCATCTCCGTGGTGAAGAACCAGCCCTACCGGCTCGCCGCCGACGTCTGGGGCATCGGCTTCCTCACCGCCGACCGGATCGCCCAGTCCGTCGGCATCCCCCACGACAGCCCGGACCGCGTGAAGGCCGGCCTCCAGTACGCGCTGTCGCAGGCCACCGACCAGGGCCACTGCTACCTCCCCGAGGAGAAGCTCATCGCCGACGCGGTGAAGCTCCTCCAGGTCGACACCGGCCTGGTCATCGAATGCCTCGCCGAGCTCGCCGCCGAGCCGGAGGACCCGGGCGAGGACCCCGGCGTCGTCCGGGAGAAGGTGCCCGACCCGGAGGGCGGCGACCCCGTCACCGCCGTCTACCTGGTGCCGTTCCACCGCGCCGAAGTCGCCCTCGCCTCCCAGCTGCTGCGGCTGCTGCGCACCGACCAGGACCGGATGCCCGCGTTCCAGGACGTGGCGTGGGACAAGGCGCTCGGCTGGCTGCGCGGACGTACGGGGACGGACCTGGCGCCCGAACAGGAGGCCGCGGTCAAGCTGGCGTTGACGCGGAAGGTGGCCGTGCTGACCGGCGGACCCGGCTGCGGCAAGTCCTTCACCGTGCGGTCGATCGTCGAGCTGGCCCGCGCCAAGAAGGCGAAGGTGGTGCTCGCCGCGCCGACCGGGCGTGCCGCCAAGCGGCTCGCCGAGCTGACCGGCGCCGAGGCGTCCACCGTGCACCGGCTGCTGGAGCTCAAGCCCGGCGGGGACGCCGCGTACGACCGGGACCGCCCGCTGGACGCCGACCTGGTGGTGGTCGACGAGGCGTCCATGCTGGACCTGCTGCTGGCGAACAAACTGGTCAAGGCCGTTCCGCCGGGCGCACACCTGCTGTTCGTCGGCGACGTGGACCAGTTGCCCAGCGTCGGCGCGGGCGAGGTGCTGCGGGACCTCCTCGCCGACGGCAGCCCCGTCCCCGCCGTCCGCCTCACCCGCGTCTTCCGCCAGGCCCAGCAGTCCGGCGTGGTCACCAACGCCCACCGCGTCAACGCCGGACAGCATCCCGTCACCGAGGGCATGAAGGACTTCTTCCTCTTCGTCGAGGACGACACCGAGGAGGCCGGGCGGCTCACGGTCGACGTCGCCGCCCGGCGCATCCCCGCCAGGTTCGGCCTCGATCCGCGCCGGGACGTGCAGGTCCTCGCCCCCATGCACCGCGGCCCGGCCGGTGCGGGCACGCTCAACGGACTGCTCCAGCAGGCGGTCACCCCGGCCCGCCCCGATCTGCCCGAGAAGCGGTTCGGCGGCCGGGTGTTCCGCGTCGGCGACAAGGTCACCCAGATCCGCAACAACTACGAGAAGGGCGCCAACGGCGTCTTCAACGGCACCGTCGGCGTCGTCACCTCCCTCGACCCCGTCGACCAGCGCCTGACCGTGCTGACCGACGAGGACGAGGAGGTGCCGTACGACTTCGACGAACTGGACGAACTGGCGCACGCCTACGCCGTGACCATCCACCGCTCCCAGGGCAGCGAGTACCCGGCGGTCGTCATCCCCGTCACCACCGGCGCGTGGATGATGCTCCAGCGCAACCTGCTCTACACGGCGGTCACCCGGGCCCGGAAACTCGTCGTCCTGGTCGGCTCCCGCAAGGCCATCGGACAGGCCGTGCGCACGGTGTCGGCGGGCCGCCGCTGCACGGCCCTCGACATGCGGCTCGCCGATTCCGCGTCGGCACGCGGGGGACCCGGAGTCCACCGCCTCTCGGCGGGGGCGGACGCCACTGTGAGGGCTCCGTCACCAAAAAATGATCGATCAAATGAGTCGTGAAGGTCACACAGGGCTTCCGGATGGGGAACACAGGGGGCAGGATGGGCAAGTTGGCGGCACTCAGTGCCGCCGATAGGCCCGATGGTCGACCCCGAGTGCACTCTCCTGAGCCGAGTGGGGGATGGTAGAGACAGTCAGGGCACCTCGAAGATGAGGCACAACGTCGGTGAGGGAAGACGTGAGCGACAACTCTGTAGTACTGCGGTACGACGGCAGCGAGTACACCTACCCGGTGATCGACAGCACCGTCGGTGACAAGGGCTTCGACATCGGGAAGCTCCGCGCCCAGACCGGTCTGGTGACGCTGGACAGCGGCTACGGCAACACCGCCGCCTACAAATCCGCGATCACCTATCTCGACGGCGAGGCCGGCATCCTCCGGTACCGCGGCTACCCGATCGAGCAGCTGGCCGAGCGCTCCACCTTCCTTGAGGTGGCCTACCTGCTGATCAACGGCGAGCTGCCGACCGTCGACGAGCTGGCCGCCTTCAAGGACGACATCACGCAGCACACGCTGCTGCACGAGGACGTCAAGAACTTCTACCGGGGCTTCCCGCGCGACGCCCACCCGATGGCGATGCTGTCGTCGGTGGTCTCCGCGCTGTCCACGTTCTACCAGGACAGCCACAACCCGTTCGACGAGCAGCAGCGCAACCTCTCCACGATCCGCCTGCTCGCCAAGCTTCCGACGATCGCGGCCTACGCCTACAAGAAGTCGGTCGGTCACCCGTTCGTCTACCCGCGCAACGACCTCGGCTACGTCGAGAACTTCCTGCGCATGACCTTCTCCGTCCCGGCGCAGGAGTACGACCTCGACCCGGTCGTCGTCTCCGCCCTGGACAAGCTGCTGATCCTGCACGCGGACCACGAGCAGAACTGCTCGACGTCGACCGTGCGTCTGGTGGGCTCCTCGCAGGCGAACATGTTCGCCTCGATCTCCGCCGGCATCAACGCCCTGTGGGGCCCGCTGCACGGCGGCGCCAACCAGTCGGTGCTGGAGATGCTCGAGGGCATCCGCGACAACGGCGGCGACGTCGACGCCTTCATCCGCAAGGTGAAGAACAAGGAGGACGGCGTCCGCCTGATGGGCTTCGGCCACCGGGTCTACAAGAACTTCGACCCGCGCGCCAAGATCATCAAGGCCGCCGCGCACGATGTGCTGTCCGCCCTCGGCAAGTCCGACGAGCTGCTGGACATCGCGCTCAAGCTGGAGGAGCACGCGCTCTCCGACGACTACTTCGTCTCGCGCAGCCTCTACCCGAACGTGGACTTCTACACCGGTCTGATCTACCGGGCCATGGGCTTCCCGACCGAGATGTTCACCGTGCTGTTCGCTCTGGGGCGGCTGCCGGGGTGGATCGCGCAGTGGCACGAGATGATCAAGGAGCCGGGGTCCCGGATCGGGCGTCCGCGGCAGATCTACACGGGTGTTGTCGAGCGGGACTTCGTGCCGGTCGAGGAGCGGTGACACCTGCCGGTGCGGGTGTTGTGCGCGTGAGCGCCTGAGAGTTCGTCGCCGAAGGGGTGTGGGCGGCTGCGGGCCGGCTGTGGCTGGTCGCGCAGTTCCCCGCGCCCCTTCGGGCGTGTTGCGTGGCCCGCGCCCCTTCGGAGGGGCGTCCCGCAGAACCGCGCCCCTTCGGGCGTTCTCCGCACGCATATGGAAAAGGCGCCCCGGTCGCCGGTCCCCCCACGGGCCGACGTACCAGGGCGCCTTCCCATGTCCCGGTGCGGATTCCCCCCACGGGATCCGGCCGGGCGCTTGTGAGGACAGCGCCTGAATCGCTGTTGAGCACGGACGGACCTGAACCCGCCCGCACTCGTCGGTGTGCGGTCTGCCGGGACAACGCACGTCGGGAGGGCCGCTCAAAGCTTCCCTGGGCACGTGCCCCGGCAACGCAATCTCTGGAGAAGTCCCCCAAGACATCTCCAGATGCCAGGTAGCGCCCCCCAAGACGCTGCCCGACATCGCCAACTTAGACCTTCGAACCCCTTCGATGGTTACGTTCAGATCACTGTGATCTGCGTCTCTTGCATATGTCCCCACACTGCGCAGGAGCCCGCAAACCTCTCACGGGACCCAAGCGTAAGGATGATGCGCGAGGCTTGTGAAGAGCTTATGTGAGGGTCTTACCGGACTCCAGGGGTACCGCCCAACTTGAGACCTCAATGAAATGACCGCAGCCGCAGACTGTTGGTCACGACGAAGACCGACGAGAAGGCCATGGCGGCCCCGGCGATCATCGGGTTCAGCAGCCCCGCCGCGGCCAGCGGCAGCGCGGCCACGTTGTAGCCGAAGGCCCACACCAGGTTGCCCTTGATCGTGGCGAGGGTGCGCCGTGACAGCCGTATCGCGTCCGCCGCCACCCTCAGGTCGCCGCGGACCAGCGTCAGGTCGCCCGCCTCGATCGCCGCGTCCGCGCCGGTGCCCAGGGACAGACCCAGATCGGCGACGGCCAGCGCGGCCGCGTCGTTGACGCCGTCGCCGACCATGGCGACGCTGCGCCCCTCCTCCTGGAGCCGCCGCACCACGTCGGCCTTGTCCTCGGGCAGCACCTCGGCGATCACCCGGTCCTCGTCGATGCCGACGGCGCGCGCGACGGCCTCGGCCACCGCCCGGTTGTCGCCGGTCAGCAGCACCGGCGTGAGACCGAGCGCCCGCAGTTCGCGGACCGCCTCGGCGCTGGTCTCCTTCACCGTGTCGGCGACGGCGAGGACACCGCGTGCCACCCCGTCCCAGCCGGCCACCACCGCGGTGTGCCCGGCGCGCTCGGCGTCCTCCTTGGCCCGCTCCAGCTCCGGCGGCAGCTCCCCGAACACCTCGGACAGCCGCCCCACGGCCACCTCACGGCCCTCCACGCGCCCGCGCACGCCCCGGCCGGGAACGTTCTCGAAGTGCTCGGCGGCGGGCAGCGCGCCCACGCGCTCCTCGGCGCCCGCGGCGACCGCTCGGGCCACCGGGTGCTCGGAGGCGTGCTCCAGGGCGCCCGCGAGCCGCAGCAGCTCCCGCTCGTCGGTGCCCTCGGCGGTGTGCACCGCGCGCAGGGACATCCGGCCGGTGGTGACGGTCCCCGTCTTGTCCAGGACGACCGTGTCCACGCGCCGGGTGGACTCCAGCACCTCGGGCCCCTTGATGAGGATGCCGAGCTGGGCGCCCCGCCCCGTGCCGACCATCAGCGCCGTCGGCGTGGCGAGGCCGAGCGCGCAGGGGCAGGCGATGATCAGTACGGCGACGGCCGCGGTGAACGCGGCGACCGCGTCCCCGGTGTTGCCCAGCCACAGTCCGAAGGTGGCGGCCGCGATCAGCAGCACCACCGGCACGAACACCCCGGCGATCCGGTCGGCGAGCCGCTGCACCTGCGCCTTGCCGGTCTGCGCGTCCTCCACCAGCTTCGCCATCCGCGCGAGCTGGGTGTCCGCGCCGATCCGGGTCGCCTCGACGACCAGCCGGCCGCCGGCGTTGACGGTCGCGCCGGTGACGGTGTCGCCGACGGTCACGTCCACCGGCACCGACTCGCCGGTCAGCATGGACGCGTCCACGGCGGAGGCGCCCTCCACGACCGTGCCGTCGGTGGCGATCTTCTCCCCGGGCCGCACCACGAACCGGTCGCCCACCGCCAGCCGCTCGGCCGGCACCCGCACCTCGCGCCCTTCCCGCAGCACGGTGACGTCCTTGGCGCCCAGCTCCATCAGCGCCCGCAGCGCCGCGCCCGCCTGCCGCTTGGAGCGGGCCTCCAGATAGCGGCCGAGCAGGATGAACGCGGTGACGCCCGCGGCGACCTCCAGATAGATCATGGAGGCCCCGTCGGTGCGGGACACGGTCAGCTCGAAAGGGTGCCGCATGCCCGGCTCGCCCGCGTCGCCCAGGAACAGCGCCCACAGCGACCAGCCGAACGCGGCCAGCGTGCCCACCGACACCAGGGTGTCCATGGTGGCCGCGCCGTGCCGCAGATTCGTCCAGGCGGCCTTGTGGAAGGGCGCCGCACCCCACACCACGACCGGCGCGGCGAGGGTGAGGGAGAGCCACTGCCAGGTGTCGAACTGGAGCGGCGGAATCATCGCCAGCAGGACGACCGGCAGGGCCAGCAGCGCGGAGACGATCAGCCGGGTGCGCAGGGCCGCCGTCTCCGGGTCGGCCGCGGAGGCGGTCTCCTCGTCGTCCCGCCGCGGAGGCGCCGGCTCCTCGGCGGTGTAGCCGGTCTTCACCACCGTGGTGATCAGATCGGCGACCTCGACGCCCGGCGGATACGTGATCCGGGCCTTCTCGGTCGCGTAGTTCACCGTGGCGGTGACGCCCTCCATGCGGTTGAGCTTCTTCTCGACGCGGGCCGCGCAGGAGGCGCAGGTCATCCCGCCGATGAGCAGCTCGACCTCCGAGAGGGGCGGCCGCTCGGCGGCGGCCGGCGCCTCGGGGGCGGTGGTGCTGGTCATGTCCGTGCTCCTGGGACGTCCGGGATGCGGGCGCGGCGGCGGACCGGGCCGAAAGGACCGGGACGGCCGGGACGGCCGGGTGTCCGGGGAGGCCGGGTACCGGGTGGCCGGTACGGCCCGGTTCACGCCGCGCGGGGTGCCTTCGTGAGGGTGCGGCTCAGACCGTGTCGGCGAGCTCGAAGCCGGCCTCGTCGACGGCCGCGCGCACGGCGGCCTCGTCGAGCGGCGCGGCGGAGACCACGGTCACCTCGCCGGAGGAGGCGACGGCCGCCACCGAGCTGACGCCGGGGAGCTGGGAGATCTCGCCGGAGACGGCGCCCTCGCAGTGTCCGCAGCTCATCCCGGTCACCTTGTAGACGGTGGTGACGGAACCCTGGGTGTCGGTCTGGGACGTCATGTCGTTCTCCTCGTCGGGGCGTGTGGGGTGTGCAGGGGGTCGCAGGGGCCCATGAGAACCCCGTACCACTCACACTATACCCCTAGGGGGTATGAATCCAGGATGGGGAGCGCGCGGACGGGACGGCCCGGGAGCCGGCGCGCGACGGGCCGGGGATAGCGTTCGGCCGACGACGGCGATCACCGGAAGGCGGGACCGGACATGCGAGCGGTGGTGTTCGAGCGGTACGGGGAACCGGCCGAGGTGCGCGAGGTCGCGGACCCGGAGCCGGCGGAGCACGGGGTCGTGGTCCGCGTGGAGGCCACCGGCCTGTGCCGCAGCGACTGGCACGCCTGGCAGGGCCACGACCCGGACGTCACCCTCCCGCACGTCCCCGGGCATGAACTCGCCGGAGTCGTCGAGGCGGTTGGCTCCCGGGTCACCCGCTGGCGCGCCGGGGACCGGGTCACCGTGCCGTTCGTCTGCGCCTGCGGCTCCTGCCCCGCCTGCGCGGCCGGCGACCAGCAGGTGTGCGAGCGCCAGACCCAGCCCGGCTTCACCCACTGGGGCTCCTTCGCCCAGTACGTCGCCCTCGACCACGCCGACGTGAACCTGGTCGCCGTCCCCGACGGCATGGCGCATGCCACCGCCGCCTCCCTCGGCTGCCGGTTCGCCACCGCCTACCGGGCCGTGGTGCGGCAGGGCCGGGTCGCGGCGGGGGAGTGGGTGGCGGTGCACGGCTGCGGGGGCGTCGGCCTGTCCGCGGTGATGATCGCGGCGGCGTCCGGGGCGCGCGTGGTCGCGGTCGACGTGTCGCCGGGCGCGCTCGACCTGGCCCGGCGGTTCGGCGCGGCGGAGACCGTGGACGCCTCCGCGGTGGACGACCCCGCCGCAGCCGTCCGCGAGCTGACCGGCGGCGGCGCCCACCTCTCTCTGGACGCCCTGGGCGCGCCCGTCACCTGCGCCGCCTCGGTCAACGGCCTGCGCAGGCGGGGCCGGCACGTGCAGGTGGGCCTGCTCCCCTCGGAGACGGGCACCACGCCCGTGCCCATGGCCCGCGCCGTCGCCCTGGAGCTGGAGATCCTCGGCAGCCACGGCATGGCCGCCCACGCCTACCCGCCGATGCTGGACCTGGTGCGCGCCGGGGTGCTCCGCCCCGACCTGCTGGTGACCTCCGTGATCGGCCTGGACGCGGTGCCGGAGGCGCTGGCGGCGATGGACACCGCCCCCGCCGCCGGGGTGACGGTGATCGAACCCTGGCGCTGAGCGCACGCACGGACGCCGTGCCCCCGCGTGGTCGGCGCGGGGGCACGGCGTCCTCGTGCCGCGGCGGTCAGTCCCGGCGGTTGCGGTTGCCGGGACGGGCGGCGACCCAGCGGCGGACCGTGTCCGGGAACCAGTACGGCCTCCCGCTCTCCACCCGGTCCGGCGGCGGCAGCAGGCCGTGCTTGCGGTAGGAACGCACGGTGTCCGGCTGCACCTTGATGTGGGCCGCGATGTCCTTGTACGACCACAGCTCGCTCATGTGTGCACCTCCCCGCGCACACCACGGCGGCGGCCGGGGGCGGCCGTCAGGGGGAGCCGGGCATGCGCTGGCGATCGACAAGCGTCGTGCGGGAGAACGAGCCGGTCCGCTTTCGGAGAGGGCTCGTGCGCGGGTGTGACGGAAGGGCCGCGCGCGTGTGACAGCCGTGACGCGACGGGAGTGTTTGTGACAGGAGTGCCACACGGGCGCACCCCGGCACACCGGCGGGGCGCATTGACTCCCCGGCCCTCGGACGCGTACCGGCGCCCTTCCGGGCCCGTACCGAAACCCCTCTTCCCACCCTCACGTCCGGCATCTCGTCCGAATGTCCGGACAAAACATTGACAGGGCTTCGTGAGCGGGGCTAGAACCGGGGGAAGCCCTCGGGTCCCGCAGGGCGGACGAGACGTTCGAAGGGAGCGTCATGGCGAGCCTCCACCGTCGCCGGGCGCTCCCCGGCCGTCGTCGGGGCGCCCACGGCGGCGCCCCCGCACAGATCGCCTCCGGCGCGGGAGGCCGCCTCGCTTTGGCAGGAGCGAGGTGCGAGCGACGACTCCCCGCCCGCCGCGGCCCCGCGCCGGAGGTTCAGTCCCGTACGTCCGCCCCCGGGACCCATGTGTCCACTCGCGGACCCGAACGGCCGACACAGTGTCGGGCCCGCCCGGCACCCCGCCCCTGGTGGGATGGACCCGTGGCCACCGCCGCGGCGCGCCCGCCCGCGGCACCACCGCACGAGCTGTACGAACGGCACGTCTCCACCCGACGCCGCCATCTGCGAAGGAGTTCTCGGTCATGACGAAGATCGTCAACCACTGGATCGGCGGCAAGACCGCCGAAGGCGCCTCGGGAACCTACGGCCCGGTGACGAACCCGGCGACCGGCGAGGTCACCACCAAGGTCGCCTTCGCCTCCGTCGAGGAGGTCGACGCGGCGGTCGCCGCCGCCAAGGAGGCGTTCCGCACCTGGGGCCAGTCCTCCCTCGCCCAGCGCACCTCGATCCTGTTCAAGTTCCGCGCGCTGCTCGACGCCCACCGCGACGAGATCGCCGAGCTGATCACCGCCGAGCACGGCAAGGTGCACTCCGACGCCCTCGGCGAGGTCGCGCGCGGCCTGGAGATCGTCGACCTGGCCTGCGGCATCAACGTCCAGCTCAAGGGCGAGCTGTCCACCCAGGTCGCCAGCCGCGTGGACGTGGCGTCCATCCGCCAGCCGCTCGGCGTGGTCGCCGGCATCACCCCGTTCAACTTCCCGGCGATGGTGCCGATGTGGATGTTCCCCCTCGCCATCGCCTGCGGCAACACCTTCGTGCTGAAGCCCAGCGAGAAGGACCCGTCCGCCTCCGTCCGCCTCGCCGAGCTGCTCGCCGAGGCCGGGCTGCCGGAGGGCGTGTTCAACGTCGTGCACGGCGACAAGGTGGCCGTCGACCGTCTCCTGGAGCACCCGGACGTCAAGGCCGTCTCCTTCGTCGGCTCCACGCCCATCGCCCGCTACATCCACACCACCGCCTCCGCCAACGGCAAGCGCGTCCAGGCCCTCGGCGGCGCCAAGAACCACATGCTGGTGCTGCCCGACGCCGACCTCGACGCCGCCGCCGACGCCGCCGTGTCCGCCGCCTACGGCTCGGCCGGCGAGCGCTGCATGGCCATCTCCGCGGTCGTCGCCGTCGGCGCGATCGGCGACGAGCTGGTGGAGAAGATCCGCGAGCGCGCCGAGAAGATCAAGATCGGCCCCGGCGACGACCCCACCTCCGAGATGGGCCCGCTCATCACCGCGACCCACCGCGACAAGGTCGCCTCCTACGTCGCCGGCGCGGCCGACGAGGGCGCCGAGGTCGTCCTGGACGGCACCGGCCACACCGTCGACGGCTACGAGAACGGCCACTGGATCGGTATCTCCCTGCTCGACAAGGTGCCGACCACCGCCAAGGCCTACCAGGACGAGATCTTCGGCCCGGTCCTGTGCGTGCTGCGCGCCGAGACGTACGAGGAGGCCCTGGACCTCGTCAACGCCTCGCCGTTCGGCAACGGCACCGCCATCTTCACCCGCGACGGCGGCGCCGCCCGCCGCTTCCAGCTCGAGGTCGAGGCCGGCATGGTCGGCGTCAACGTCCCGATCCCGGTCCCCGTCGGCTACCACTCCTTCGGCGGCTGGAAGGACTCCCTCTTCGGCGACCACCACATCTACGGCAACGACGGCACGCACTTCTACACCCGCGGAAAGGTCGTCACGACCCGCTGGCCCGACCCGGCGGACGCCCCCTCCGGCGTCGACCTGGGCTTCCCCCGCAACCACTGAGCCCGCTCAGGGGACGTGTGGCCGTGTACCGCGCATGCGGTACGCGGCCACACGCGCGTACACCCCCGGGAGGTCCCCCGGTTCGGTCTCCGGTCGACATCGGACCGACAGGCGGACCCCGTACGGTTGACGCATGGATCTTCGACTGTCCGGCCTCAGGCGGCCGCGGCCCCGGCGTGTCCTCGCCGCCGCGGCCGCCGTCGTCGTGCTCGCCGGGGCCGGCACCTGGACCGCCGTCGCCTCCGACGACGCGCCCCAGGTGCGCCGCGCCGACCGCGTCATGGCCACGGACGACGGGGTGCGCATCGACACCTCCTTCTTCACCGCGGGCTCCGACGGCCGCCGTCCCGCCGTGCTGCTCGGGCACGGATTCGGCGGCAGCAAGGAGGACGTCCGCGCCCAGGCCGAGGACCTCGCCCGCGACGGGTACGCCGTCCTCACCTGGTCCGCGCGCGGCTTCGGCCGGTCCACCGGGAAGATCGGGCTGAACGACCCTCAGGGCGAGGTCGCCGACGTCTCCCGGCTCGTCGACTGGCTGGCCACCCGCCCCGAGGTCCGCCTCGACAAGGCCGGCGACCCCCGCGTGGGCATGGCCGGCAACTCGTACGGCGGGGCCATCGCCCTCCTCGGCGCCGCCTACGACGACCGCGTCGACGCCGTCGCCCCGGCCATCACCTACTTCGACCTGGCCGAAGCGCTGTTCCCCAACGGCGTGTTCAAGAAGCTGTGGGCCGGCGCCTTCGTCACCTCCGGCGGCGGCTGCGCCCGCTTCGAGCCCGAGCTGTGCGCCATGTACGAGCGCGTCGCCGAGTCCGGCGTGCCCGACGCCCGGGCACGGGCGCTCCTCGAAGCCCGTTCCCCGGTCGCCGTCGCCGACCGCATCGACGTGCCCACCCTGCTGATGCAGGGCCAGACCGACTCCCTGTTCCCGCTCGGCCAGGCCGACGCCGCCGCCCGGGCGATCCGCGCCAACGGCGCCCCCGTCACGGTCGACTGGCTGGCCGGCGGCCACGACGGAGGCGACCCCGAGACCGACCGCCTGCAGCAGCGCGTCCGCGCCTGGTTCGACCGCTACCTCAAGGACGACGAGAGCGCCGACACCGGCCCCGCCTTCCGCGTCACCCGCACCGGAGGCGTCGACTCCACCGACGGCCAGGCCCAGCTGCGGGGCGCGAGCGCCGACGCCTACCCCGGTCTGCACGGCGGCACGCGCACGGTGGAGCTGACCGGCCGTGAGCAGCGCTTCGCCAACCCGGCCGGCGCCAACCCGCCCGCCGTGTCCGCCCTGCCCGGCATCGGCGGCTCCGGCGGCCTCTCCCAGCTCTCCTCCCTCGGCATCGGCGTCTCCCTCGACTTCCCGGGCCAGCACGCCCGCTTCGAGTCCGCCCCCGTCACCCGCGACCTGCGCGTCACCGGCTCCCCGACCGTCACCGTCCGCGTGACGTCCACCAGCGACGACGCCGTCCTCTTCGCCAAGCTCTACGACGTCGGCCCCGACGGCCGCCAGCAGGTGCTGCCCTCCCAGCTCGTCACCCCCTTCCGCGTCGAGGGCGCCCGCGCCGGCAAGGACGTCGAGCTCACCCTCCCGGCCGTCGACCACGAGGTCCGCAAGGGCCACCGGCTCCGCCTGGTCCTCGCCTCCACCGACCTCGCCTACGCCTCCCCGGCCGCCCCGGCGACGTACACCGTGTCCCTCGAGGGCGACCTGACGGTGCCCACCGCGCCCGGCGTCACCACCGCCGCGGCCCCGCTGCCCTCCTGGGTGGTGTGGCTCCCGGTCGTGGGCGCGCTCGTGGCCCTCGCGCTGCTCCTCACCGCCCGTCGCCGCACCACCGCCCCGGCCCCCGACCCGGACCTGGCCGACGTGCCCCTCCAGATCACCGGCCTGAGCAAGCGGTACGCCCGCTCCGCCGACCGGTACGCCGTACGGGACCTGTCGTTCCGCGTGGAGAAGGGCCAGGTGCTCGGCCTGCTCGGACCCAACGGCGCCGGCAAGACCACCACCCTGCGCATGCTGATGGGCCTCATCAAGCCCGACGACGGCGAGATCCGCGTCTTCGGCCACGCCGTGCGGCCCGGCGCGCCCGTGCTGTCCCGGGTCGGCGCCTTCGTCGAGGGCGCGGGCTTCCTGCCGCACCTGTCCGGCCGGGAGAACCTGGAGCTGTACTGGGCCGCCACCGGCCGCCCGCCCGAGGACGCCCGTCTCGACGAGGCCCTGGAGATCGCCGGCCTCGGCGACGCGCTCGCCCGTGCCGTGCGCACCTACTCGCAGGGCATGCGCCAGCGCCTCGCCATCGCGCAGGCCATGCTCGGCCTGCCCGACCTGCTGATCCTCGACGAACCGACCAACGGCCTCGACCCGCCGCAGATCCGCGAGATGCGCGAGGTGATGATCCGTTACGCGGCCGCCGGACGCACGGTGATCGTCTCCAGCCATCTGCTGGCGGAGGTCGAGCAGTCCTGCACCCACCTCGTCGTCATGGACCGCGGCCGGCTCGTCCAGGCCGGACCGGTGCACGACATCGTCGGCTCCGGCGACACCCTCCTCGTCGGCACCGTCACGCCCGTCGAGGAACCCCTCGCCGGGAAGGTCGCCGCGCTGCCCGGCGTCGAGTCCGCCGTCCGCACCGACGAGGGGCTGCTGGTCCGGCTCGGCGCCGACGGCACCGCCCCCCGGCTGATCGCGGAACTGGTCCGGCTGGAGGTGCCCGTGACGTCCGTGGGCCCCCACCGCCGCCTCGAGGACGCCTTCCTCACCCTGATCGGAGGATCCGCATGAGCGCGCTCACCGAGCGGGCCGAGGAGTCCACGGCCCACGGGCAGCCGCCCGCCCCCGCCGCGACCGCGGCCGGCTACCGCGCCGGCCGCACCCTGCCGCTGCGCGTCGAGCTGGTCCGCCAGCTCAAGCGGCGGCGCACCCTCGTCATGGGCGCGGTCCTCGCCCTGCTGCCGTTCGTGCTGGTGACCGCCTTCGCGATCGGCGGCGAGCCCGAGGGCCGCAACTCCCGCGTGAACCTGATGGACACGGCCACGGCGTCCGGCGCGAACTTCGCCGCCGTCAGCCTCTTCGTGTCGGCCGGCTTCCTGCTGGTCATCCCGGTCGCCCTGTTCTGCGGGGACACCGTCGCCTCCGAGGCCGGCTGGTCCTCCCTGCGCTACCTGCTCGCCGCGCCCGTCCCCCGGATGCGGCTGCTGTGGTCCAAGCTGGTCGTCGGACTCGGGCTGAGCCTCGCCGCGATGGTGCTGCTGCCGGTGGTCGCGCTCGCCGTCGGCACCGTCGCCTACGGCTGGGGCCCGCTGCACATCCCCACCGGCGGCACGCTCGACGCGGGCACCGCCGCCGGGCGGCTCGTGGTGATCGTCGCGTACCTGTTCGTGTCGCAACTGGTCACCGCCGCGCTCGCGTTCTGGCTGTCCACCCGCACCGACGCCCCGCTGGGCGCGGTCGGCGGCGCCGTCGGCCTGACCATCGTCGGCAACGTCCTGGACGCCGTCACCGCCCTCGGCGACTGGCGGCACTTCCTGCCCGCCCACTGGCAGTTCGCCTGGGCGGACGCCGTCCAGCCCGTCCCGGAGTGGTCCGGCATGATCCAGGGCGCGTCGGTGTCCGTGACGTACGCGCTCGTGCTGTTCGCACTGGCGTTCCGCGGGTTCGCCCGCAAGGACGTGGTGTCCTGACCGCCCAGGGCCGCGTGACGCCCACGCGGCCGACCGGGTGAACCTGCGCAACCGATTCCGCGCGGCAGGGTTGGAGAGGGAGACAGGCCACAGGGCAGCCGGGGCCGTGACGCGCGGCCTCGGCCGCCTCTCTCCATGCCGGGGCCGGCCTCCCGATCTTCAAGCAGGAAGACAACCACATTGCGACAGACCCTGAGCAGGGGAGTGTTCACGGCGGCCGCTGCCGCCACGGGCATTCTGTCCCTGTACGGAACCCCCGCCCTCGCCGACTCGTTCGCGGGGGGCGGTGCCGAGGATTCTCCCGGTGTGCTGTCCGGGAACAACGTGCAGGCGCCGGTCCACGTGCCGGTGAACGCGTGCGGCAACACCGTCACCGGCGTGGGCGCATTCAACAGCGCGTCCGACAACACGTGCGTCAACGAGTCCGGCGGCCACCACGGTGAGAAGGCCGGCGGCGCGCACGCGTCCGGCGAGGCCAAGGGCTCGCCCGGCGTGCTGTCCGGGAACAACGTGCAGGCGCCCGTCCACGCCCCCGTGAACGCGTGCGGCAACGACGTCACCATCGGCGGCGGCTTCAACAGCGCCTCCGACAACACCTGCGCCAACGTCTCCGAGGGCTCGCACAGCGACAAGAAGTCCTCCGACCGCTCGGCGGACCCCCACCACGAGGCCTCCTCGGGCGGCTCGCACTCCGGGAGCGGCGGGGCCCACGCGGTCGGTGCCGCCAAGGGCTCGCCCGGCGTGCTGTCCGGCAACCTCATCCAGGCGCCCATCCACGTTCCGGTGAACGCCTGCGGCAACAGCCTGAACCTCGTGGGCCTGTTCAACGAGGCGAGCGACAACACCTGCGTCAACGTCTCCGGCCACCACGAGGAGAAGGAGCCGGAGAAGACGCCCGAGAAGGACAAGCCCGAGCCGCCCGTCAAGGTGAAGACGCCTCCGGCCCCCGAGGAGCCGCCGGCCCACACCCCCGACGGCCCGCCGCACCTCGCCGAGACCGGCACCGACGGTCTGATGGCCGCCTCCGCCGCCGGCGCCGTGCTGCTCACCGGCGGCGCCATGCTGTACCGCCGCGGCCGCGTCGGCGCCCGCCGCTGACGGCCCCGCGGACGCCGGGCCCACCCCACCCGGCGTCCGCGCCCCCGGCACGGAACGTCCCCCGGACCACCCGGTCCGGGGGACGTCTCGTCGTACGGCCCGTCAGCCGCGCACCGGAGCCGGCGTGCCGCCGCGGCCCGGGCCCGCGGGCACCGGCACCGAGCCGCGCACCGGGGCCGCCCTCAGCCGCCTGCGCACCCCCTGCACCAGCGTCGACGCCGTGAACGTCGCGCCGTGCACGAACCGCATCGCAGGACCGAACCCGGACGCCGTCACCAGACCCGCCAGGAACAGCCCCGGGTACGACGACTCGAAGCCCCGGTCCAGCACCGGCGACCCGCCTGGCAGCGCCGTCATCGCGCCCCGCAGCTCCGCCGACAGCAGCCCCAGCCGGTCACGGTGCGCCTTGAACCCGGTGGCGGCGATGACGTGCTCCGTCTCCATCGTGCGCCGCGCGCCCGACAGGTCCACCAACTCGAGCCGCAGCCCGCCCGGCACCGCGGCCGCCGCCGTCACCTCGTGCCCCGGCAGCAGGTCCACCGCGCGCTCCACCCTCTCCCGCACCCACCAGGCGCCCGCGGGACCCAGCGCCGTCGCCGCGATCCGCGTCCGCGTCGCCTCCGGCAGCCGCCGGTACAGCCCAGGCCGCTCCGCGTAGAACCAGTTCCGCCAGCCCGGACCCAGACCGCTGTGCGGCGAGCGCAGCGACTGCCACCACGGCCGCTCCCACGGCGGCGGCACGTCGTTCCAGTGCAGCCGCTCCGCCCGCGCCAGCACCCGCACCCGCGTGCCCTGCTCGGCGAGAAGCGCCGCCGTCTCCAGCGCCGCCTGCCCGCCGCCGATCACGGTGACGTCCTTGCCCTGGAAGGCGCCCAGGTCGCTGTGGTGGCTGCTGTGCGTCACCAGCGTCGGGTGCAGACCGCGCAGCGCCGACGGAACCTCGATGAACGGCATCACGCCCACCGCGAGCGCCACCGTCCGCGCGTGCAGCACCTCCCCGTCCTCGGCGACCGCGCAGAAGCCCTCGGGTCCCGACGACACCCGCGCGATCATCCGCTCGTCCACGTCCGGCACGGCGTTGCGCGCGAACCACAGCCCGTACGAGGCGAAGTCCTCCACCGGGATGGGGTGCGCGTGACGGGCGGTCAGGCCCCGCTCGGCGCAGTACGCGTCGAGCCGCCAGCGTCCCGCGGGGTCGGACAGGTTGGACGCCCACGGCTCCGACTTCAGGAACATCCCGGCCGGCATGTGGTCCCGCCAGGACGCCATGGGCCGGCCGAAGACACGCAGGTTCAGTCCGGCGGCCGCCGCGTGCGACGCGATCGACAGACCGTACGGACCCGCGCCCACCACCAGAAGGTCGTACATCATCAGCTGCTCGCTTTCTCGTTGTCGGTCGTCAGGGAGGGCGTGTTCGCCCGGGGAGCCGGGCGCTGCGCCGGGACCTCGGCCGCGGCGCCCAGCCGCCGGCGCAGCCGGCCGGACACATGACGGGCCCACAGGGCCCACATCGCGAGGCCCGGGGCGCGGTCGTCGCCCGCCCACCAGGCCAGTTCGCGGCCGCCGGGCGCGGGACGCAGCGTGGCGAGGGGCGCGTAGTTCTCCACCACGAACGCCCTGCCGGTCACCGGATCGCCGTCCGGCAGGTCACGCCCCGTCAGGTCCGCGTGCAGCGCCCGTACGACGTCCAGTCCGGCGCTGTCGGTGAACAGCCGGAACTGGGCGCCGGGGCGCGGGTTGAAGTCGAGGAGGTGGTAGCGGCCGGTGGCGCCGCAGCGGCGGAAATCCAGGTCGAAGATGCCGCGGTAGCCCAGCTCGCCGGTGATCCGCTCGGCGAGCGCGATCACCTCCGAGTTGGGCGTCCAGCGGCCCACCGCGGTCAGTCCCGCGCCGCGCGGCCAGGACAGGTGCTTGCTGCCCGGCCCGCCCGCGCGCACGGTGCCCGTGCGGTCGGCGTAGCCGTGGAAGAACCAGTCCCGGTCGGTGCCGGGCGGAAGGTACGTCTGGAGCAGCAGCGGACTGCCCGCCTCCGCGGTGCGCGCGTGAAGCTCCCGCGCCTCGCGGGCGGTGTGCAGCACCTGGGTGCTGCGCAGCCCGGAGCCCGCGGGGAGCAGCCAGGGGCGGCTCCACTTGGCGACCACCGGCAGCCCGAGCCGCAGCGCGTCCTCCGCGGCCTGCGCCGGGGTGTCCGGGACCTCCGTGCGCGGGTGCGGCACGCCCACCGCGGCGCACACGACGGCCAGTCCGGCCTTGTCCGCGACGCGTTCGGGCAGCGCGGACGGCATCACCGGCAGCAGGTAGGAGCCGGTGAGCTCCTCGCGCAGCCGGGCCGTGGCGATCGCGGTGGCGTCGTCCATCGGCACCAGCACGGCCGGACGGCCCACCTGGGCGGCGACCCGGCGCAGCACGGCGAGGATCTCGTCGGCGGACGCGTCCGGGGGCGGCGGGGCATGGAGCCGGCGCACAAAGCGCGAACGGGCCACGGGACTTCCCGTGCAGTCGGCGACGACATGCACGTCCACCCCTGCCCGGCCGAGCGACCGGACGGCGCCCAGGGTGCCGTGATGAAAGGGATTCCGGTCGATCCGCAGAACAACCGCGGGGACCCGGGTGTCAAGCAAGGACACGCATTCTCACTTTCTCCTGGCGCCGTCTCACCCACACGGGCGAGAACGGCACTCGAAAGCCGCATCGACAGTGGCACTGTCGTATTTCGTATGGCTGACTTCATATGACTGTTCGTCAACAGCGAGGCATCAGGCAGCAGGCGGACGCGAGCGAGAAGAGGAGCAGCCAATGGCCCCACAGCACAGGCGGGTCCGGGCCCGCGCCCTGGCCGTGGGCGCGGCGGCGGTCGCCGTGTCGGCGGCCCTGGCGGCGGGCCCGGCGGCCGGCGCGGCGCCCATGCACGACGCCGGGGCCGCGCTGCCGGGCCCCACCGGGCGCCCCACGCCGGCCGCCGGAGCCCCGCCCGCGCCGGGCGCCGAGCCCGCCGCGTCGGCGTTCCCCACACCCGACGTCGACATCCCCGCCGTGTCCGTGCCCGAGCTGCCCTCCGTCGCGGAGCTGCGGCCGCCGTCCGTGCCCGCCGCGAAGGGCGTGCCCCCGTTCGGCGCGTTCCTCGCCTCCGACGCGCGCGGCGTGGAGCGGATGGAGCAGCTCAGCCGCTGGCTCGGCGGCGCCGAACTGCGCGTGGGCCACACCTATCTGCCCGGCAACCACTGGCGGGACATCGAGGGCGACGTCGGCTTCCTCGAGGACTGGGCGCGCTGGCGCAACGCCGACGCCAAGCGGATGCTCGTCCTCAACGTCCCGCTCCAGGAGCGCAACGAGGCGGGCGTGCCCGACGGGGAGGTCCGCGAGCTGCTGCGGCGGGGCGCGGCCGGCGAGTTCGACCACCACTTCCGCGTCCTCGCCGAACGCCTCGTCGAGCTGGAGATCCCCGACACCATCCTGGTGCTCGGCTGGGAGATGAACGGCATCACCTACACCCACCGCTGCGGACCCGACCCGGAGAACTGGAAGAAGTACTGGAACCGCATCGTCACCACGATGCGTTCCGTCCCCGGCCAGGAATTCCGGTTCGAGTTCACGCCCAACCGCGGCCGCGACGCCGTGCCGTGGACGCAGTGCTATCCCGGCGACGACACCGTCGACATCATCGGAATGGACTCCTACGACCAGCCGCGCGGAATGTCCTTCGACGAACAGGTGAAGGAACCGTACGGACTCCAGGCGCACGTCGATTTCGCCAAGGCGCACAAGAAGCCCATCGCCTATCCGGAGTGGGGGCTTTTCCGCAACGGCGACAATCCCGAGTACATGCGCCGCATGCTCAACTGGATGCAGCAGCACCGGCCGCTCTACCACACGGTCACCGACTACTGCCCGCACGGCGTCTGGCAGTGCGACGACAACCCGGACGCCTCCCGCGTCTTCCGCAACGCCCTCTACGGCCGCACGCCCGAGGACCCGCAGACCCCGGCGCCCACCGAGCCGCCCACGGGACCGCAGCTGCCGGACCACTGCATGCCGCTGGACCTCGGACGCTGGGTGGAGCACTGGCTCGGCGGGAAGCTGTGCCTGCGGCTCGACTGGTGGTCGCGCACCGGGTGACGCCGGGACCGTCCGGCCCACCGCCGTCACCGCGGCACGTCGGCGGCGGAGGCCGGGCCGGGCACGGAGGCGCTGGGCGCGGGCTGCCCGTCGCGGCCGCGGCGGGGCCGGGCCAGCAGCGCCAGACCGCCGAGCAGCCCGCCCGCGCTCGCCCCGACCAGGGCGGTCACCGCGGGCGACGCGGAGGCGGGCGCGGACGGCTTCACCGCGCGGGAGAACTGCACCAGGCGCACCCGGGTGCTGTCCTTGGTGTCCTCCGCGTGCCGGGTCAGCGCCCGCGCCACCGCGTTCGCCATGTCGACCGCCGTCCCGGGCTTCTCCGACGTGGCGGTGACGGACACCATCGGCGCGTCCGGCGAGGTCGCCGTGCGCACGCCGTCCCGCAGGGTGCGCACCGGGACCCCGGCCCACACCTGCGCGTCGCCGAGCACCGCGAGCTGGGTGGCCACCCGCCCGTAGGCCTGCGCGAAGCCGCGCGCGGACTCCGGGGTGGCCTGGTCGGTGGGGACGGCCACGACGTAACTGGTGGCCGTGTACTCGGCCGGGCTGACAAGGCCGTACACGCCGCCGGACAGACCGCCGAGCAGCGTGCCCGCCACCAGCGCGGACCAGGCAGGCAGCCTTCTGACGCGGTCCAGGGACGGCAGACGCAGACGGGTCGGAGTGTCGGTCATGAGGACGGTGCTTCCTTGACGTGGAGGGAGGGGGAGGGGCCGGCCACGGCGGCCGCGTACACGTCCATGAGGCGGGCCGAGCTGCGGGTGATGCTGTAGTGCCGGGCGGCCTCGGCGGCCGTGCGCGGGGCCGGGCCCGCCGCGCGGACCTCGGCGATCGCCCGGGCGTACTCCTCCGGGCCGCCGCGCACCCGCCGCGCGCCGGCCGAGGCGTCCGGCGGCAGGTCCTCGATCGCCGGGCACGACCCGTGCAGCACGGGCAGCCCGGCGGCCAGGGCCTCCACGGCCGCCAGGCCGAACGCCTCCTCCGTGGACGGGGAGGCGAACAGGTCCATCGCCGAGGTGAGCGAGGGCAGGTCGGGGCCGGGGGAGCCGTCGGGCACGGCGGGCCGCTCCCCGGTGAACAGCACCCGCCCCGACACCCCGGCCTCGTGGGCGGTGCGGCGCAGCACGTGCTCCTCGGGGCCGCCGCCCACCAGCAGCAGCCAGCAGTCCTCCGGCAGCAGGGCCAGCGCCCGCACCAGCACGTCGAACCGCTTGCCGGGGGCGAGCCGGCCCACCCCGCCGACGACGAACGCGCCGTCCGGCAGCCCGAGCCGCCTGCGGGTGCGCTCCCGCCGCTCGAGGTCGAAGCGGAAGCGGTCCAGCTCGATGCCGTTCGGCACCACCTCGATCCGCGGAGCGGGCACCCCCCACCGCTTCAGCCGGTCCGCCACCGTCGGGGAGACGGCGACCGTCGCCGAGCCGAGCCGTTCGCTCGCCAGGTACAGCGCCCGCACGCCCTGCGTGAGCGCGCGGCCCTCCATCTGGGAGTCGCCCAGCGAGTGCTCGGTCGCCACGACCGCCCGCACCCCCGCCATCCGGGCGGCCGGCCTGCCGTACACGCAGGCCCGGTAGAGGTGGGTGTGGACCAGGTCGTAGCCGCCGGAGCGGATCACGCGGACCAGGCGCGGCAGCACGCCCACGTCGCGGTTGCCCGCCATGCCCAGGTGCAGCACCCGCACCCCGTCGGCGCGCAGGCCCTCGGCGACCGGGCCCGGGTTGGTGAGCGTCACCACGTCGCAGTCGACGGGCAGATGCCGCAGGAGCAGCCGCAGCTGCTGTTCGGCGCCGCCCACGCCGAGGCCGGTGATGATGTGCAGCGCCCTCATCTCAGACGCCCTCCACCGGACGGCGGCGCCAGCGGTGCAGCCGCAGCTTCAGGTGCAGCCGCCACGCCGTGTCGTTCTGCCCGACGTGCGCCCGCGGCAGGGCGTGCGGGCCGGTCAGCGGGCCCGGGTCGATGGCGCAGGCGTACCGGTAACCGGCCTTCCGCACGGCCTCGACGGCGCGCGCGTCGACCGTGCCGTACGGGTAGCAGAAGCCGTCCACGGGGGCGCCGGTCAGCTCGGCGAGTTGGGCGCGGCTCCTCGTCACCTCGGCGGCCAGCAGCGTGTCGTCGGCGCGGGTCAGGTCGACGTGGGTCAGCCCGTGCGAGCCGATCTCCACGCCCTCCCCGATGGCGCGCCGGATGCCGTCCGCGTCCAGCAGCGGCTTACGCGGGCCCAGCGGGTCCCAGGCGTTGTCGCCGCCGAGCCGCCCCGGCAGCACGAACAGGGTCGCGCCGAACCGGAACCGACGCAGCAGCGGCAGCGCGCCGGTCAGGAAGTCGGTGTAACCGTCGTCGAAGGTCAGGCCGACCAGGTCACGGCCCTCGCCGCGGGCGCGCGCGTCCAGCAGCTCCGCCACGGACACGCCCCGCAGCCCGCGCCGGCGCAGCCAGGTCAGCTGGTGCTCGAGCCGGTCCGGGGTGACGGTGATGCGGTACGGGTCGTCGGAGCAGTCGCCCACCGAGTGGTACATCGCCACCCAGGGCACGGGCGCCGGACGGCGCGCCGCGGGGGTCCGGTCGGCGAGCGGGGATTCAACGGGTGCGGCCATGTGTGAGCCTTCGTGTGACGGTACGGACGGAGCGCCGCACGGTGGCGGCGCCCACGCCCAGGGCGGACAGGGCGATCGGGACGAAGACGGCGGTGACGGCGAGGCAGCCGGCCGCGAGCGCCGCCACGGGCGAGGCGAACCGGCCGGCGGCGAACACCCCGGCGGCGACGGCCAGGACGGAGGCGAGGACCGGCCGGCCCAGGTCGCCGAGGACCCGGCGGACGCCGACGGTGACACTCGGCGCGTCCCCGGAGCGGGTCGCGCGCAGGCCGGTGAGCAGCAGCACGGCGGTGACGGTGATCCCGGCGGCGTTGGCCGCGGCGATCCCCGCCACGCCCCAACGGCCCACGGCCAGCGCGCCGATCAGGGACGTGGCGACGATGCCCACGCCCATCACGCCCAGCGGGTACCAGCGGGCGTGGCCCGCCGAGAAGTAGCAGCGGACCAGAGCGCCCACCAGGGTCTGGCCCAGCAGGCCGAGCGCGTACACCCGCATCACATCGGCCGTCGCGGCGGTGTCGGACGCGGTGAACGCCCCCCGCTGGAAGAGCAGTTCGATCATCTGCGGGGCGCAGGCGACCACCGCGCACAGGCCCAGCAGCACCACGCAGGACGCCAGCACCAGGTCCCGCTGCACCCGCGCCCGGGCCCGCGCGGAGTCCCCGTCGGCCAGCGCCCGCGCCACCACCGGGAACGTCACCGTGCACACCATCAGCGACAGCGTCATCGGGATCTGCGCGACCTTCTGCGCGTAGTTGAGGTGCGAGATCGCGCCCGCGGGCAGCGACGACGCCAGGAACCGCTCGACCAGCACCTGCGACTGACGGCACAGCGCGAACAGCAGCACGGCCGCGATCAGCGCCAGCCGCACCGGCCGCTCCTCATCCGCCGGACCGTCGACGGAGGCGGCCCGCGCGGGTGTACGGGAGGTGAGCTGCCGCCACAGCGACGGCAGTTGCACGGCCACCATCAGACAGCCGCCCACCGCGACCCCGGCCGCCGCCGCGCGCACCCCCCACGCGCCGCCGAAGGCGAACATCGTCGCGATGATCCCCGTGTTGTACGCGACGTAGATCGCCGCCGGGGCGAGGAAGCGGCGGTGCGCCCGCAGCGCGGCGCTGCAGTACCCGGCGAGCCCGAACGCCAGCAGGCTGAGCGCGGTCAGCCGGGTGCAGTCCACTGCGAGCCGCGGGTCCGGCAGCCCGGGCGCCAGCACGGCCACCAGGTACGGCGCCCCGACGGCGGCCAGCGCGGCCACCGCGGCGAACGCCAGGCACAGCCGGGGCAGCGTGGCCCGCACCAGTTCCCGCACCGGGTCGCCCGGGACGCCCCGCGCGCGCCGGGCCAGCGCCATGCTGAACGCCGGGATCAGCGCGATCGCCAGCCCGTCCTCGATCAGCAGCGTCGCCGCCATCTCCGGCACGGTCCACGCCACGAGGAACGCGTCGGTGTCGCTCCCCGCCCCGAACAGCCGCGCAAGCGACTGGTCCCGGACCAGCCCGAGCAGCGACCCGGCGATGGACAGCGCGGCGGTGAGCAGGGCGGCACGGGCGAGGAAGCGGCGGGAGAGGTTGGGGTCGCCCTGGCCTTCGGACCCGGTTCCGGACGTCTCGACCGGGGGAGGGGGCGCGTCGGCGGTCCGGGGCGGGGCGCAGTCGGTGCGGGGTGTCGTCATCGGGCCACCGCCTCCTCGACGCGGCCGGGCAGGGTGTCCCGGTGAGCCGTGTCCGCGGAGGCCCGTTCCGCCAGCCCCCACCACGCCGTCAGGCCCAGCGCGACGCCGGTCAGGAGGGTCGACGGGCCGCCGATGTCGCCGTACACGTAGTCGACGAGCTGCCACAGCAGCAGCCCGCAGGCGATCAGCGCACAGTCGAGACCGGCCCCGTCCCGCCGCGCCCGCGCGAGCCCCCGCACCGCGCACACCAGCAGCGCCAGCCAGCTCCCCACGAGCGCGCAGAAGCCGAGCAGCCCCTGCTCGCTGAGCACCAGCAGATACATGCTGTGCGGGGAGAGCAGCGCCTGCTTGTGGAACGCCTCCCCGGCGCCCTCGATGTCGCTGCCGGAGGACAGCGCGAGCGTGGCGTGCCCGTCGCGGTACTCCGGGAAGTTCTTCAACCCCACCCCGGTCAGCGGCTGTTCGCGCCACATGCCGACGGCGGACGCCCACAGCGTGTACCGGTCGACCACGGACTGGTCGGGCGCGTCCGCGACCTGCGTGATGCTGTCGATCCGCTCCTGCAGCATCGCCGAGCCCACCCCGAAGCCGCCCACGAGGATCACCCCCGCCGCGACCACGGCCGCCCCCGCCTTCAGCGCCCGCCGCAGCCCCGCCAGCGCGAGCTGCACCACGCAGGTCAGGGCGGTCGCGATCCAGGCGCCCCGGCTGAAGGACACCGCCAGCGGCACCAGCAGCACCGCCGCGCACCCGGCCGCCACGGCCCGCTGCCAGGACGGGGTGCGGCCCAGCGCGAGCCCGGTCGCGCAGACCACGCCGAGCGCCACCGCCGTGGCCATGCCCATCACGTCCTGCGCCCCGAAGGTGCCCACCGCGCGGACGGTCTCGCCCTGGTAGGAGGCGCCGGTCCCGGTGACGTACTGGTGCACGCCGACGGCCCCCTGCCACAGCGCGAGCCCCACGAACGACCAGGCCAGCAGCCGGAAGTCGGCCCGCCCGCGCAGCAGCACCAGCACGGCCGCCGGGACCAGCACGAACACCTGCAGATAGCGGGCCATCCCGCCGATCCCCGCCGCCGGTGAGGCCGCGCCCATGGCGGCGACCGCGAGCCCCGCCACGGGCAGTCCCAGCACCACCGCCGCGCGCGGCGACAGCGGACGCCGCCGCTCCCGCAGCAGCAGGATCACGCAGTACCCGACCACCAGCGCGGACACCGCGTCGGCGGGCTGCGCGCCGTCGCCCGCGACCGGGAGGCCCAGCAGCGCCACGACCGCCACCAGGGGCAGCACCGGCGCCGACCGGGCGGCCCGGCGCGGCAGAGGCAGTACGGGGACGTGACTCACCTGGCGTCAGCTCCCCGTCGGACGGACCAGCGTGACCGCCGTGCGCAGCAGGATGCAGACGTCCTGCCACAGCGACCAGTCGTCGATGTACGCGTTGTCGAAGCGGGCGCGGTCCTCGATCGAGGTGTCGCCGCGCAGTCCTTGGATCTGCGCGAGCCCGGTGATGCCGGTGCGCATCCGGTGCCGGGCCGCGTAACCCGGGTACGTCTCGCTGAACTGGGCGACGAAGAAGGGACGTTCGGGGCGCGGCCCGACCAGGCTCATGTCGCCGCGCAGCACGTTCCACAGCTGGAGCAGCTCGTCCAGCGAGGTGCGGCGCAGCATCCGGCAGAAACGGCGCATCTCGTTCTCGTTGGCCACGCTCCACCGGGTCGCCGACTCGTGCTCGTCGACCGGCCGGTGGGTGCGGAACTTCAGCAGCGTGAACGGCCGGCCGTCCCGCCCGATGCGCTCCTGACGGAACACCACCCCGGGCCCGTCGGTGAGCCGCAGCGTCACCGCGCACACCAGCAGCAGCGGGCTGACCAGCAGCAGCAGCGTCCCCGACACCAGGATGTCCAGCAGCCGCTTGCCCGCCCCGCCGCCCCGCACCGGCGCCAGGTCCAGCCGCCGGCACGCGAACCCGGCCACCCGCTCCCGCGCCGAGTACGGAGCCGCGTCCGCGTCGACCTCCCACACCACGCACCCCGAGGCGGCCAACGACCGCAGCAGGGCGGCCTGTTCGGTCCGCACCGACGGGCCGACGGCGAGCACCGCACGCACCCCGTTCTGGATGACCGCCCGGTCGACCTCCTGGTCGGTCCGCAGCACGGGAACGCCTCCCTCGGAGCCGTCCCCCTGCGTGGCGACGACCCCCACCGGCCGCACCCCGCTGCGGGGGTGGCGCAGCACGGCGGCGGCCACACGCTGAGCGGCCGCAGCGGGCCCGATCACCAGGGCCGCGCGCGGGCGGCGCAGCAGCGCGGCGCGCCGCCGCCCGTGCACCAGCGCGCGCAGAGCGCCGGCCGCCGTCACCTGCACGGCGAACCCGGTCAGCACGGTGGCCACGGACAGCACGTCCCGCGGATGCAGCGCCGCCCACAGCGCGGCGGCGGCCAGCCAGACCACCGCCACCCGCCCGCACACGGCGGGCAGTTCCTCCAGCAGCGCCGGCACCGGAGTCCGCCCGCCGCGCGGGCGCGGCAGCAGCGACGCCCCGGCCAGCAGGGCGAGAAGCAGCGAGGAGTGCCCGGCGGCCGCCCACCAGGCGAGCAGGGCCGCCGCGCCGTCCGCGAGGAGCAGGGGGACGGGGGAGGCGGGCCGTTCGGGGGGCCGGGCGGCAGGCGGCCGGGAAACGACGCCGGAACCGCGTGGGGGCATGACGGATACGGGGGAGGATCCGTGCTCCCGCGGTGCGACACCGGGGGAGGTCACGGTACGTTCGGCGGTCACGAGTGGATGGACTCCCTGTCCTCTGAGTGCTCGACGCGCTGTGTCGTCCGGTCGTCCTCGGCGCCGCCCGCCGTCAGGGGCGGGTGCGCCCCGGAGTCGGCCGGCCGGGCGCCGAGCAGATCGCGGTAGACGCCGGCGACCGCCCTCGCGGTGTGCCGCACGTCGTGAAGGGACAGCACATGGCGGCGGGCCCGGTCGCCGAGGGAGGCGCGCAGCGGCGGGTCGAGCAGCAGCGCGGCCACGGTCCGGGCGAGCGCCCGCGGGTCCTCCGGCGGCACCAGGCAGCGGCCGGCCAGCGACGGCGGCAGGCTCTCGTGGGCCCCGTCGACGTCCGTGACCACCACGGGCCGCGCGCAGGCCATCGCCTCCAGCGGCGCCAGTGCCATCCCCTCCCAGCGGGACGGCAGGACGACCAGGTCGGCGGCCTGGTACCAGGGCGCCGCGTCCGCCACGGCCCCGGCGAACACCACGGAGCGCGGCGCGGCGGCCCGCAGCCGCTCCCCGTCGGGACCGTCGCCGACCAGCACGAGCCGCGCCGCGGGCACCCGCCGCCGAACGGCGTCCCAGGCGCGCAGCAGGACGTCCTGCCCCTTCTGCCGGCACAGCCGCCCCACGCACACGACGAGCGGAGCTTCCGCGTCCATGCCGTGGCGGGCGGCCAGTTGGGCCCTGACCGGGCCCGTGTCGTCCACGGGCCGGAAACGCTCGAGGTCGATGCCGTTGGGCACGACGGTCCACCGCCCGCGGATCCCGGCGTCCACCCCGGTGTCCCGCTCCGCCTCGCTCACGCAGATCACGCGGGAGGCCCAGCGCGCCGCCCACCGCTCCCAGCGCAGGGCGAGCGCGGCCGTGCTCCCGCCGACCGCCTCGAACGACCAGGCGTGCGGCTGGAACACCGTCGGGATGCGCCCGCGCACGGCGAGCCGCCCGGCCAGCCCCGCCTTCGCGCTGTGCGCGTGCACGAGATCCGGCCGCAAGTAGCCGATGGTGTCAACGAGTTGCCGCACCTCCCGCACCAGCGACGGCCCGGGTGAGCGGGTCGCCTCCCAAGTGCGGACATGGGCGCCGAGGGAGCGCAGCCGGGCGGCGAGGGGGCTGTCCGGGCAGACGGCGGCGACGTCCATGCCGTCCGCCAGCTGCGCCCGCACCAGGTCGGTCACGACCCGGGCGACGCCTCCGTCCACGGGCTGCGTGAGGTGCAGGACCCGCGGCCGGCGGCCGGGCGGTGTCAGGTCCATGGGCACGGCTTCCTCGCTCAGGCAGGTGTCGGACGGGTGGGGCGGCGGAGTCACGGCCGGGCGTCGACGGCGGCGAAGAGCACGCCGGCCCACGCGGCGTCGCGCTCGGAGGTGAGGCGGAAGGACGCCCGGTCGCCGGCGCGCGTGAGAAGCCCGTCGAGGTCGAACACGTCGGAGTCGTAGCCGAGGGTGTTGGCGTACGCGGGCACGCGCGAGGAGGGCGCGGACGCCGGGTTGGAGATGGTGCTGTTGAGCACGTCGTCGGCGGGGTTGGCGCCGTTGCCGAGCGCGGTGGCCGTGTCGCCCGCGGTCAGGACGAGGGAGTCGCCGGCGGTGCCGCGGTCGCCGTTGTAGGCCACCATGCCCACCCGGCCCCCGGCGGCCTCCGGGAACGGCAGGTTCCGCAGCGCGAAGGCCGCGCCGGAGTCACCGCTCAGCCGGGCGAAGCCGTCCCACACCGACAGGTGCCGCAGCGGCTCGGCGGCGTTCTCGTACGCCACCACCAGCGTCCAGCCGCCCCACGCGCCGGCCGTCGACCGTCCGCCGGCCACGTTGATCTGCGCGACCGTGTAGAGCCCGGACCCGCTGTCCCGCACCAGCCGCGTCACGTCGGCGGAGGCCTGGAAGGCGTCCATGCCGCCCGATACGCGGTGCCCGACGAGGGTGTCGGCGAGCAACTCCTTGTAGTTGCCGCCCGGCTCGGCGATGAGCACGCGCCCGTTGTCCTCGGCAGGCTTCTGCTCGCCGACGAGCAGGTTGCCGCCCCAGTACAGCCGCGCGTACGTCACCCGCGACCCCTTGGGCAACCGCACCTCCCCCTGGGAGGAGTTGTACGTGTTCTCGTCGTCGTCGACGTCGACGTAGTGCATGTCGAAGTCGCCGTTCACCCCCTGCCGCGTGCCGTTCTGCACCGAACGGCAGGAGGACGCCGAGGCCCGGCAGGTCGCGGAGGAGTTGGCCGCGCGCACGATGTTGCCGTGCTGGAGGGCCCGGTAGCGCTCGCCGAAGGGGAGTGCCTCCGCCTCCGGAGCCGGCGCGGAGGTCGCGGCGGTCGCGGCGACGGCGGCGCCGCAGGGCGCCCAGAGCGCGGTCAGGGCGAGAACGCCCACCGTCGCACGGCGAAGCAGCTGACCCAGGGTTTGGCGCATGACCGTTCGGAGCCTTTCGGAAAGGGTGGCGGCGGCACGGCAGCGGGGACGAGTGCGGTGCGTCCGCCCGGTGAAGGTGCGTCGGAGCACCGCAACTCTAGTCACCAAACGGACAAACAAGGCGAAATTCGCCTAAGTGAGACAAGTGTGTTGGAATCGTGAAGCCCGGTTTGGTGCGGGACCATCCCCGCACCCCGGCTCATCTGCCGGAACGCGCATCAGGGTGACGCCGGCCCGGCCCGAAAGGCGTACGTCCGGTTGCGGGGGTTCGTGGACGCTTCGACGGTGGGTCCAAGATCCGAAAGCCCCGCGAAAGGACTCTCCATGCGCGCTCTGCCGGCCCGGCGCATCGCACTCGGCGCCCTGTGCGCCGCCCTCCTGGTCACCATCACCGGCCCGTCCGCCCTCGCGGCCGACTCCCACCCCGCCCCCGTCGTACAGCTGCCGCAGCCCGACACGGCCCAGGCGGACCTGACCCCGGTCGCCGACCTGGCCCGCGCCATCCTGTCCGCCCCGGGCGGCCAACTCCCCCTGACGGAGGCGCGACGGCTGGCGACGGCGGCACGGTCGGCGGTGGAACGGGCGGGGGCGGACGACCCGGCGACCACGTCGGTCACGGTGGTCGGCAACGGCTCGGCCCTCGCCGCACCGGCCCTTCCCGGCGTCCGCGTCCCGAACCGGGCACCGAGCCTGCTGCTGCCCACGGCCGAGGAGGACACCACCCCGACTGCCGCCACGGACAACGCACTCGGCGCCGTACGGGAGGCGTTGGAGAAACTGTTGGACGTCCTGCTCCCGAAGTCCGACCCGGCCGCCGCGTCGACCGCGGCCACCGAGCCCAGCGGCACGTCGACGACGGAGACGGACGGCACGGGTACCGACACCTCGGCGTCCACGGACACCACGGAGCCGACGGTCGGGATGGACATCGTCGACGAGGCCACGGCGGCCGCGAACGCGAGTGAGACGGCGGCCGACGCGGCCGCCGACGCGGCGCTGACGTCGACCGAGGCGCTGGTGGCCCGGGTGGACGAGCTCCTCGCCGCGCTGGCCGGCACGGACACGCAGACTGCCACGACGCTGCCGGCTCCCGCGGACCCGGCGGCCTCCTCGGGTTCGGCGACCCCCGCCGAACCCGCCGCGGCGCCGGGCCTGCTGCCCGCGCTCACCTCACTCCTGACACCGAATTCCTGAGATACGACCGGAGCTTCGGACGCCCCATCAGTTCATAGAATTCGTATGAGGACTCGGCAATCTTCGATGTCCCGGTTTCCGCTCCGCCCGGGGATCGTTGTGCACGGCGACAGAACCACTCCGGCGACTTGCGTTGCCGAAGAAAGGAACACGATGAAGTCCCTGAAGGCTGCCGCCGTCCTTGCCGGGTCCCTGATCGTCGCCGGTGTCGCCGCGCCCGCGTACGCCGACACCACCGACCTGGCGTCCACCGGCCTCGACACGGGCCTGCGCACCGCGGTTCCCTTCGAACTGATGCCGCTGCAGGACTCGAAGACGCTCGAGACCGACCAGGAATCGGTGATGGGCACCGCGAAGGAGGCGGTGGGCGTCGTGAACGAGGTCAAGCCGGTGCGCGGCGACGTGGGACTGCATGCCTGACCTTTCCCACCCCCAAGCGTGTGGCCCCCGGTGCAGAACCGGGGGCCACACGCTTTACCGCCTGCCGAGAGCCGGCACACGAAAGAAGCCCCGGTGGCGTGAGACCACCGGGGCTTCTCGGGTTCTACGACGGATGTCCGTGGTCGTAGATGCCGGGCTGCTACTTGTTCACGCAGTGGTTGCCGAAAGCGGGGTTCAGGGCCCCGATGATGTTCACGGTGTTGCCGCACAGGTTGACGGGGATGTTGACCGGAACCTGGATCACATTGCCCGACACGACGCCGGGCGAGTGGACGGCCGCACCCTCTGCGCCGGAGTCGGCCGAGGCCATACCGGCGCCGCTGAACACCATGGCGCCCGTGCCGAGAGCCAGGGTGGCCGCCTTCGCGATGCGAGACATCACGTTCTCCTTACTTACTGGTTAAGCGCGGCAGCACGTGGAGCGCCGCACGCACCGCTCAACGCGGGACCGCGGCCCGGGTCACGGGGAATGTCCAGAGATCACTCTTTGATGAGTGTTTGTTCCTGATCGCGAGTCCGCCTCGCCGTGTCGTTCGCCCGTCCGGTGTCGGAATGCACGTCTGTGACCTGCGACTTTGTAGTAAATGTGCGCATCTGGGCGTTTCGACTGTCAAAAGTCGCAAACGTCGCTTACGTTAACAGCGTTCGGTGACCGGTCCGCCGCGGACCGTGTCCACACGAGAAACGGAGAGGTAATGCGTAAGTTCCAGAAGGCCGCGGTCGTCGTGGCCATGCTCGGCACCGTCGGTCTCGCCGGTTCCGGCGTCAGCTACGCCGGCGAGGGCCCGGAGTTCGAGCTCAACAACAAGCAGACGACGGCCTGCCCGCAGGACAACTCGGCCCTGGGTCTGATTGCGGTCGACGACGTCAACGCCGGCGTCGGCGCCCTCCTCGGCCTCGGTATCGCGAAGAACGAGGAGACCAACTCGATCGCGTGCGCCTCCAGCGTGGCTCTGGGCGGTCACTGACCACCGTCGGGTGGCTGAGGGCAGGTCCGGAGTCTCGCCTCTCGTGGTTCGAGACCCGGGCCTGCCCGGCCGGCCGGGTGTTGATCCGGGACCGTCGAAGAAAAGGTGCATGGTGAGGTCGAAGAACATGGTGACGACGTCTGCGAGCGTTCTGGGAAGCCTTGCCCTGCTCGCATTCGGGGCGGTGCAGGCCGTGAGCGCCGAAAACCCGGGGACGTGCACGAAGGACGACAAGGGAAACGTTCGTTGCGTCCAGGTGAACGAACACCGTGTGACTGATACGGACAAGGGCGTCCGTATCGACAACAAGACGTCGCAGAGCTGCTCAGGCAAGGGCGAGCTCACCTGCGCCAGCAACCTTGTCGTCGGCTGATTTTCTGGCGTAGAAGGCCGTGCGGTGGCGTCGTACTCGGTTCGATAATTCCGCGGTCGGATTTTCTGAGCGGGTGGCAGCGACGCAGAGGGAATTTTTCGCAAACTTAACGCTGTTCGGCGTTTCGCTATCAATTGCCGCAAGGGCCGTCCTACATTTGGCGGCCGTCAGTGACCGGTGCGGTCCGTCCGGGCCGTGTCAATCGAAGAATGGAGAGGCAATGCGCAAGTTCCAGAAGGCTGCGGTCGTTGTGGCCATGCTCGGCAGCGTCGGCTTCCTCGGTGCGGGCGTCAGCCACGCCGGCGACGACCCGGCTGTGGAGCTGAACAGCGAGCAGGCGACCGCCTGCCCCCAGGACAACTCGGCCAAGGGGCTCATCGTGATCGATGACATCAACCTGGCCGTCGGCATCCTCGGCCTGGGTGTCGCCGAGAACAGCGAGACGAACTCCATCGAGTGCGCCAGCAGCTTCGCCGTCGGCGGCGAGTGATCACTGCAGGCTGATCCGGGCAGGCTCCGGAGTCCTGTCGCCCGTCGGGCGGCGCGGGCTCCGGAGCCTGCCCGGTTCGTTGAGTGAGCCAGGTGCTCAAGACGTCGGCAAGCGGCGTCGCCGTCGGTCAAGGCGGCGCCGAGCGTGAGGAATAGGCAGATGTTCAAGTCCAAGAAGTTGTCAGCGGTGGTCACGGTGCTCGGAGGTGTCGTCCTCCTCGGTTTCGGAGGCGGGCAGGCCGTCGCGGCCGAGAGCCCGGGCAAGTGTTCCGATGACGGCCGGGGCAACATCCGGTGCACGGACAAGAGTGAGCACGAGCTCACCAGCGGGACGTACGGGAAGGTGCGCATCGTCAACGACGTGCAGCAGACCTGTTCCGGTGAGAGGGCTGACGTTTCCTGCGAGACCGGCCTCACCGTCGACGGGCGGAAGGTCTGACGTTCGTCGCCAGGCACCAGGAAGGGCCGGGACCCCTTGTAGGTCCCGGCCCTTCCTGGTGCCCGTGAGTGCTTGGAGCCTTCGGGGGTCACACCTGGGTGAGAGGGCGACGGGGGGAAGGCGCCTCGACCTCGGCGCAGTAGGGGAGTCCTTCAACGGAACGGTCCGTGCAGAAGCGGGCGATCAGATCCGCCGACTCCTCCCTGCGCTCCACCGTGACGAGATGGTCCGCCTCCCTCACGGTGGTGAACAGCGCCCCCGGCATGGTGGCAGCCAACTCCCGCCCCATGTCCGGAGTGCACAGGGTGTCGTGCTCCCCCGTGAACACCAGCGTCGGCACCCTCGGCGCCGGCAGCGGCTCGTAGCACCCGTGCGTCACCAACCGGATGTTGTGCTCGACGGCCTTCCTGATCTCGTCCTGCGTCTGGTTCAGGAACTGCCGCTGGAGCAGTCGCGCCACGGCCGCGTGCCGGCGCACTTTACCCGCCTCCGGGTTCGACATGAACAGCCGCACCAGCCCGTCCGCGGCCCCCGCGATGTCACCCCGCTCCAGCGTCTCAGTCAGCCGCGGCACGGCCTCGCTGTAGAGCGCGGGCAGTCGGTTCGCCGCGGCCGCGAAGACCATGCGCCTGACCGACTCCGGATGGCACTGCGCGAAACGCAGCCCCACGACCTCACCGAAGCAGCCGCCGAACAGATTCACCTCGGACACGCCGATCTCCGTCAGCATGTGCTGCACCGCGTCCCCGAGGAAGCTGATGTCGTACGAAGCCGGAAGGAAGTCCGAGCTGCCGTACCCGGGAAGATCCACCGTGATCAGCGTGCACAGCGGCGCCAGCCACCTCTCGTGGCTCTGCCACGAGTACCGGTTCTGCGACGACCCGCCCAGCAGCAGCAACGGCTCCGTCTGCGGCGCGCCCTGGTGGACGATCCGGCAGGTGTACCGGAACCCCTCGAACACCAGCTCGCGCTCCTCCGCTCGCTCGGGCTCTGAGGGAACGGGCCGGGACCCCTCCGCACGGGGTGAGGCCTGGGCGGCGATGGCGGCAGTGCGCATGAGCGGCTCCGGGAAAGGCGGAACGAAAAAGAGGGCGAACCTCTCCATCCTTACCAATGAACCCACTATTCAGGCGTAACCACCCAATTGTGGGCGATCCTGCCTGAAGTGCCAGCTCGCTAGGGGTATTCGCCCGCCGGGACCGGCCGGTAAGTGCCCGCGTGGGGGAGCGCATCCGCGCGCGAGCGCCCCCCTGGCGGCACCTAGCGGACGATCACGTAGTCCCCGGCCGACGCCCTCGCGCCAGAGGTGGTGTTGCCGTAGTACACCCAGCGCCAGGTGCCGGAGCGCGTTGCCTTCACGGTCGCCCGAAGTGAGCCCGTGCTGCTCGACTTCACCTTCCGCACCGTGGTGTACGAGGTGGCGCCCGCCGCCTTGAACTGCAGGCTCACGGTGCGGCCCGCGTACCCCTGGTACTTGTGCGTGTCCCAGTTGGCCCGGGTGACCTTCCCGGTCACGGTGAGCGTCCTGCCCTTACGGAGCGGCTCCGGCGAGGCGTTGACGGTGACGCGGGTGGCCCGCTTGACCTGGAGCGGGACCTTCACGTCGTCGATGTCGTGCTTGTCACCGGCGAGCCAGACCCGGCCGGCGGTCTTCCACGCGCCCGCGTCCTCGTTGCCGAAGTCGTAGTGGCGCGGGTCGATGTACAGCCGCTCCTCGTAGTCGCAGATGCCCTTCGCCCGGTTCACCACCTTGCAGTCGGAGGTCTCGATCGTGTTCCACAGCTGGTCGCCGGACTCGAGGCTGCCGCGGTAGGGAAACACGGCCACCCCCGGGTCGTGCCTGAGTTTGGTCGTCATCCGGAAGGTCGCGCGCACCACGACCTCCTCCTTGACCCCGATCACGATCGGCTTCCCGCCGTTCACCTTGACGTTGCTGAAGGAGACCCCTCCCTCGGCAGCCCCCGCCGGCACCGCGGAGACCGCCGTGAACGCGAGCGTGGCCCCGCCGGCCACCAACGCGCTCCACATGGCCCTTCTCGTCCTCAAGTGCCTCTCCCTTTCCCCTGTGTGCCGCACGTCTTCGGCGGCTGATTAGGGGACAGGGGAACCCGGCAGGGGGTTGCAGGCGGCGCGGCAACGATTCGATCACCGCGCACGACTCCAACTGCAGGCACGGACGGGCTACTCGCTCAACTCCACGACGCACCTACCCACGCCGGGCCGCCTCCCTCGCGGCGTCTCCCCGCTGCGTCAGCAGGCCCGCGAACGCGTCGAAGTCCGGGACCCAGCCGTCGGGGACACCGGCATGCTCCGCGAAGGGCGCTCGCATCCGCGCGAGGTGAGGCCGCGCCCCATCCCAGGAGGCCGCACGCTCTCCGGCGACCGTGCGAGCAGCCCGCCTTCCCCGTCCTCGCCGAAGAACGCCGTATCGATGTGCTCGGTCTCCCTGTGGCCACGCCGACCCCTCGTCGCCCGCCGGCGCGTCGGCGTACCAGGTGGACCAGGTGGACCAGGCGTTCCGCAGCCGCGGCAGTCGCTCCCGCGGCGGGACCCGCGTCAGCCATGAGCGGTCGGCGATCACCACGGTGACATCGAGCCCCATGACGGGAGCGTGGCGACCCTGCCGGCGTCCCATGCACCGCGCCGAGCAGCGCGAAGCCCTCCCGCCGGGGGGGCGGGCACTGGCGCCCCGGCAGAAGCCGAACCTGTGCCCAATGCTGGGCAGGCGCTTGCTCTCCAAGCCCTGCACGAAGTGGCCACGAAGAAGCCTCCCCGCGTTTCCGCTGGTGAGGCTTGGGTTGCGCCCCCGGCAGGACTCGAACCTGCGGCCAAGCGCTTAGAAGGCGCCTGCTCTATCCACTGAGCTACGGGGGCCGGGTGTGGTGGCCGGTCGTCGTGGTGCCCTGGTGGGGGCCTGTCCTCGACGTTGCCGCAGACAAGGATAGGGCTCCCGCATCCTTGTCCCTGTCGCCTCGCCTCCGTGGCTCGATGTGGAGGTTCGGTGAAGCGGTCCTGATAATCGCAGGCAGGTACGAATCGTGCACTCGTTTTGGCCTCTGGCGCATCGGGTGTTGTGCACTCGTTATGCCTCGGCTGTGCCCGCGCCGCAGACGCCCCTTCCATCCGCTTGTGTCCTGTCGGCGCGCGAACGTGCTCATATGCTTCAGAATTACCCTGAAATTGGGCATTCTTCGCATGTGGTGACCTTGGACGTACGGCCTCAGCTGCTCGACGCACTCTCCGCCCTGCGCGACCGTGTCGCCGCCGCACGCTTCCCGCTGCCCCTCGCCGGGGCCGCCCGCGCGCGTGCCAACCGCGACGAACTGCTCGCCCAGCTGGACGACTACCTGGTGCCGCGGCTGAGAGACCCCGGCGCGCCCTTGCTGGCCGTCGTCGGGGGATCCACCGGAGCCGGCAAGTCCACGCTGGTGAACTCGCTCGTCGGCCGGCGCGTCAGCGAGGCGGGGGTGCTGCGGCCGACGACCCGGACGCCGGTGCTCGTCTGCCATCCGGAGGACCACCACTGGTTCAGCGGGATGCGCGTACTGCCCGACCTCACCCGCGTCTGGGTGCCCCACCACCAGGACCCCGCCGACGACCTGCTGCTGCCCGGCGAGGACCCCGCGCGCGTCCTGCGCGTCGAGACCGCCGACACCCTGCCGCCCGGCCTCGCCCTCCTCGACGCGCCCGACATCGACTCCCTGGTCTCCGACAACCGGATCCTCGCCGCCGAGCTCATCAACGCCGCCGACATCTGGATCATGGTCACCACCGCCGCCCGCTACGCCGACGCCGTTCCCTGGCACATGCTGCGCACCGCCAAGGAGTACGACGTGAGCCTGGTCACGGTGCTCGACCGGGTGCCGCACCAGGTCGTCTCCGAGGTGTCACGGCAGTACGGCGCCCTCCTCACCAAGGCCGGGCTCGGCGACGTGCCCCGGTTCACCGTGCCCGAGCTGCCCGAGTCCGCCTGGGGCGGCGGGCTGCTGCCCGGCACCGCCGTCGCCGCGCTGCGCACCTGGCTCGTCCACCAGACGCTCGACCCGGCCGCCCGCCAGCACGTCATGGCCCGCACCGCGTACGGCATCCTCGACTCGCTCAACTCCCGGCTGCCCGAGTTGGCCGGCGCCGCCGCCGCCCAGTACGCCGCCGCGCTGCGCCTCACCTCCGCCGTGGAGACCGCGTACGACAGCGAGCACTCGCGGGTAAGGGGGCGGCTGCAGGCCGGGGCCGTGCTCGCCGGGGATGCCCTCAAGCGGTGGCGCGCCTTCCCCCTCGACTGCACCCCCGGCGAGCTGCTCGACACGCTCGTGGAGAGCCTCAGCGCGCTCCTGCTGTGCGCCGTCGCCGCCGCCGACGAACGCGTCGACGAGGCCTGGCGGCGCGAGCCCGCCGCCGACGCGCCCGAGCTGGCCGCCCGCGACAGCGGCCCGGAGAGCGTCGAGCACCGCATCGGCCTCGCCGTACGGCGCTGGCGGCGCGAGCTGGAGGAACTCGCCGAGGAGGAGGTGCGCGAGCTGGAACGCGGTGTCGCGCCCGAGCCCGAGACGGTCACCGCCCTCGTCGCCACGGTCCTCCTCGGCGGCCGCCGCGCCCGGACCGCCGGGGAGACCCTCGCCGAGCGGATCGGCGCCCACGGCGCGCTGCGGCTGCGCGACCGCGGCGGACGGCTCCTCGTCGCCCACGTGGACAAGATCATGCGCGCCGAACGCGAACGCCGGCTCGCCCCGGTCGACACGCTCGAGGTGCACGCGGAGCCCCAGCCGGAACTCATCGCCGCGTTGTCCGTACTGCAGAAGGAGAGGTGACCGGTGACCGCCGTCACTGACCAGGACCACACCGAGCACCCCGAGCACACCGAGCGACCCGAGTCCTCCGACAGCACCGGGAGGCCCGAGCGCCCCGCCTCCGCGGACGGCGCCGGCGCCTGGGACGACGGGCTGATCGCACGCCGGGTGAACGGCACCACCGGCACCACCGGCACCCCCGCCACCACCCCCGGCACCACCCCTGGCACCGCGTCCGGGGCCGTCTCCAGGGCCGTCTCCGGGACTCCCTCGGACGAGCGGCCCGTCGTGGCGGAGCCCCGCGCCTCCACACCGCAGAAGGTGGTCCCCCTGTCGTACGACCCGCAGCTCGCCGCCCGTCTGGACGCGCTGCGCGAACTGGTGGGGCTGAGCCGCGCGCGCCTCGACAGCCGCACCCTCTCCCAGGCGGGACGCGTCCTCGACGAGGCCTCCGCGCGGCGCCGGCTCTCCGGGCAGCACACCGTCGTCGCCATCGCGGGCGCCACCGGCAGCGGCAAGTCGCAGCTGTTCAACACACTGGCCGGGGTGCCCATCTCCGAGACCGGCGTACGGCGTCCCACCACCGCCGCCCCCATCGCCTGCAGCTGGAGCGACGGCGCGGCGAGCCTCATCGAACGCCTCGGCATCCCGCCCCGGCTGCGCCGCCGCCCCCTCCAGGCCATGACGGACGCCGACGAACGGCTGCGCGGACTCGTCCTCGTCGACCTGCCCGACCACGACTCGGCGGCCGTCGAGCACCGCGAGCAGGTGGACCGCGTGCTGGGGCTCGTCGACGCGGTGATCTGGGTCGTCGACCCGGAGAAGTACGCCGACGCCATGCTGCACGAGCGCTACCTGCGGCCCATGGCGGCCCACGCCGAGGTCATGTTCGTCGTCCTCAACCAGATCGACCGGCTGCCCGGCGAGGCCGCCGAACAGGTCCTCGACGACCTGCGACGGCTCCTCGACGAGGACGGCATCGTGCTCGGCGAGTACGGCGAACCCGGCACGACCGTGCTCGCCCTGTCGGCGCTCACCGGGGACGGCGTGGGCGACCTGCGCGAGGCGCTCGCCCGGTTCGTGGCCGAGCGCGGGGCGCCCGCCCGCCGGATCTCCGCCGACGTCGACATCACCGCCGCCCGCCTGTGGCCCGCGTACACGACGCGCCGGCGCACCGGGCTGAGCGAGGAGGCGCGGGAGGAGTTCTCCGACCGGCTCGCGGACGCCGTGGGCGCCACCGCGGCGGGCGAGGCGGCCGAACGCGCCTGGCTGCGCAACGCCAACCGCGCCTGCGGCACCCCCTGGCTGCGGTTGTGGCGCTGGTGCCAGGCGCGGCGCGAGCCCACCACCGGCAGGGTCCCGCTGGGCGGCCGGCCCGACGAGGAGGTCACCGCGCGGCAGCGCGTGGAACAGGCGGTCCGCACGGTCGCCGACCGCGCCTCCGCCGGACTGCCCGCGCCCTGGGCGCAGGCGGTGCGCGAGGCCGCGGTGCGCGGGTCGCAGGGGCTGCCGGAGGCGCTCGACGAACTGGCCGTACGGGCCGGACTGCCGCCGGGACGCCCTCCGCGGCCGGGATGGTGGCCGGTGGCCGTGCTCGCCCAGGCGTCCATGACGATCCTGCAGTTCGTGGGCGGGCTGTGGCTGCTGGGGCAGATCATCGGCGTCATGGCGCCGAACCTGGGCGTGCCCGTGCTGCTGATGGTCATCGGGATCGTGGGCGGGCCGCTCGTCGAGTGGAGCTGCCGGATGGCGGCGCGGGGGCCGGCACGGCGGTACGGGCTGGAGGCGGAGAGACGGCTGCGGGAGGCGGCGGCGGGGTGCGGGCGCGCCCGTGTGCTGGATCCGGTGGCGGCGGAGCTGCTGCGGTACCGGGAGGTGCGGGAGCAGTACGGGCGTGTGGCGGGGGTGGGGACGGGGAGCGTGGGGCGCTGAGACGCGCTTCGGTTCGGGGGAGGGGAGCGTGGGGCGCTGAGACGCGCTTCGGTTCGGGGGAGGGGAGCGTGGGGCGCTGAGACGCGCTTGGCCTTTTGGGCGTGTGGGTGGGGGTCACTCGTCCGGGTGGCGGAGTTTTCCACAGGGCGGGGGCGGTCCACAGGGCTCGGCGGGGTCCGGCCCGGCGGAGGCAGTCTGACTGCGCGGTGACCACGGAGCGCGAGGCGTTCCGGGGCCGCCGCGCCAGACGGCAGCCGTACGGGACGGACCCGTACGCGTATCCGCCCGGCCGCCGGTGAGGGAGCCGGCGGGTCCGGGCCAGGGAGGGAAACGCGATGAACGAGACGATGGTGTGCGTGGTGGGCAACGTGGCGACACGGCCCGTGTACCGGGAGACGGTCTCCGGGCCTTCGGCGAGGTTCCGGATCGCGGTCACCGCGCGCTACTGGGACCGGGAGAAGAACAGCTGGGCCGACGGGCACACCAACTTCTTCACGGTATGGGCCAACCGGCAGCTGGCCACCAACGCGGCGGCGTCCCTGTCCGTGGGCGAACCGGTGATCGTGCAGGGCCGGCTGAAGGTGCGGACGGAGACACGGGAGGGCCAGCCCGACTGGATGTCGGCGGACATCGACGCGGTGTCCGTCGGGCACGACCTCGCCCGCGGCACGACCGCCTTCCGCCGCACGCCGCGCCCGGAGTCGAACCCGGCCGCGGACCGCTCGGAACCCGCCTGGGAGACGGATCCTGCACCGTCGCCGCCGGTCGACGGGACGGCCGCGGAGGGGGCGACGGCCGCCGACGACGGCGACGCGACCCAACTGCGGCCGGAAGCAGCCATGGTGACGTGAAATCAGGGGTCACGGTGTCACGCCGCGACTGCTGTCCGAACCAAGGCTTATCGGCGGGTCCGTGTGGAACCGTCCAGCATGGATTTGTCGATAAGCCCTGTTCAGCGATGTCCTCGCGATAACGATTCCGATTCGGATCATCGCTCCGACGCGATCACCGGCAAGCGCTGTCCGACGGCTCCTTAGGATGCCGGGCATGGCTCCGGGGGTCCTCGGGGCCGGAGATTCTGCTGGTGGGACCGCCCCCCACGTAACGGGTCCTGCTCGGAAGGGAATTCGGTGTCTGTTTCGTTCTCCGCGCGGCGCCTGCGCGGACGTGGGTCGGCCCGTCTCGCAGCGGGGACGCTGGTGACGGGGATCGTCGCCACCACCGTGCTCGCCGGTGCCGGAACGGCTTCCGCGGGCGACCCCGGGACGATGCCGCAGCACAACGGAGCGGCCGCGACGATCGACGGGCTCAAGACGTACGGCGCGGCCGTCATCCACGGGGCCTCCGGCGACACCCAGGTGTCGGCGGGGCTGTTCGAGATGTCCGTCGAGGGCGGCGGCATGCTGCACACCTACTGCGTCGACATCCACACCCCCACCCAGCAGGACGCCAAGTACCACGAGACCGCCTGGAGCGGCACCTCGCTCGGCACCAACAAGGACGCCGGCCGGATCCTCTGGATCCTCGAGCACTCCTACCCGCAGGTGAACGACCTCGCTGCGCTCGCGAAGAAGGCGGGCGTGCGGGGCCAGCTCACCGAGCAGGACGCGGCGGCCGGCACCCAGGTGGCGATCTGGCGCCACTCCGACGGCGTGGACGTCGACGCGCTCGACCCGCAGGCCGAGCAGCTCGCCGACTACCTGGAGAAGAAGGCGAAGAAGGCGGCGGAGCCGCAGGCGTCGCTGACCCTGGACCCGCCGGTCGTCGCCGGCCGCCCGGGCGAGCGGCTCGGCCCGGTCACCGTCCGCACCGACGCGCGGAGCGTCACGGTCTCCCCGCCGGCGGACGCGGCCACCTCCGGCATACGGATCGTGGACGCCAAGGGCGAGCCCGTCACCACGGCCCGCAACGGCAGCACGCTGTACGTCGAGGCCCCCGAGGACGCGGAGGCGGGCACCGCCCAGCTGACCGTGCAGGCGGCCACGAGCGTGCCGGTCGGCCGTGCCTTCGTCTCCGAGAGCCGCAGCCAGACGCAGATCCTGGCCGGGTCCAGCGAGTCGACGGTCTCCGCGACGGCGAGCGCCGGCTGGGCGGCGGCGGGTGCGATACCGGCGGTCTCGGCCCGCGAGAACTGCGCCGCGGGCGCGGTGGACGTCACGGTCGCCAACGAGGGTGACGCCGCCTTCGCCTTCAAGCTGGCGGGCGCCGAGTACACGGTGGAGGCGGGCAGCTCCCACACGGTGACGGTCCCGCTGAACGAGGACCAGCCGTACGACTTCACCGTCGAGGGGCCGGACGGCTTCCAGCAGCGCTTCACCGGGATGCTCGACTGCCGTACGCGGGCCGCCGAGGTGGGGACGACGACGCAGACCCTCACAGGGCCGACGCCGACCCCGGTGGCCACCCCGGACACGGACACCAACCTGGCCGAGACCGGCGCGTCCAGTGCCACTCCGTGGATCACCGGGACCGCCATCGCCCTGGTCGTCCTCGGCGGCGCGGGCCTGGTCATCACCCGCCAGCGGCAGGGCGCCTCCGGCGACAACGGCTGACGGAGGACGGACGCGGGGCTTGTGCCCCGCGGCGCCTCACGACGGGCGGCCGAGGGCGGCGAGCCAGTCGGTGAGGGTGCGGAAGTCGGAGTCCTGGAGGCCTGTGGCGGGGTCGACGCGGTGGAGGAGCGCCGGCCCGGGGTGGGCGGCGAAGACCCACTGACGGTCGACGGGGCCGATCTCGTCGTCGACCCAGACGAACGGCCGCCCGTCGGCCCACTCGACGAGGGGCCGGGTCTTCCAGTGCAGCCCGCGAAGTCCCGGCTCGTCGGCCTCCGGCCAGTTCAGCACGGGAAGCCTCGGCAGCCCGAGGCGCGGGGCGACGGCCTCGTTCGCCTCCTCCATCCACGTGGTGGCCCACACGAGCGAGCAGCCCAGGGCGAGCAGGCGGGCGCCGAGGGTGGGGTCGAGCCGGGTGAGAAGGGGGTTGCCGCTGTCGGCGGTGGCCAACGGGGGAGGAGGGTCCGGCGACCCGAAGGGGATCAACGGCCCGTCGATGTCGAGGAAGAGGAGGGGACGCTCCGCCGCGGCACTCATGCGCGGGGGTCCCGGCTACGCGGACACCGGGGGCAGCGCGGCCCGTTCGGCTTCGGCGAGGAGGACGCAGAACTCGTTGCCCTCGGTGTCGCCGAGCACGACCCAGCCCCAGCCCCAGCCCCAGCCGTCGGGCCGCCGGTGACCGGCGACCAGGGAGGCGCCCAGTGCGAGCAGCCGTTCGGCCTCCGCGTCGCGTGAGGTGTCGGGGCGCAGACACAGGCGGAGCCGGTTCTTGGCGGTCTTCGGTTCCGGCACCTGGTTGAAGTACAGGGCCGTGCCGTTCGGCAGGGTGATCGCGGTCTCGGTGTCACCCGGTCCGTCCTCGGGGTCGGCCGGCTGCCCGGTCACCTCGCTCCGGAAGAGGGCGAGTTCGCAGGGGCTCGCGCAGTCGATCGCCATGTTCGCCACCGTCGGGGCCATGCCGGTGATCCTGTCCGAGTGGGCGGACGGGCGCCACCGGAAATGCCGAGGAGACGGACTCACGGTCTCGGCGAGCCGGTTCAGAGCGCCCACCAGCAGAACAGGCGGTGCTTCGCAGAGCGGGCGCGGCCGGCGAGTTCGGTGAGGAGGGCCAGCGCCTCGAGGGCGGTCTCGGGGGTGACGTCGAGCTGGCGCAGTTCGTCGGTTCCGGCCCGGCGGGCCGCGACGTCGGTGAGGGAGGTGAGAGGGGGCGTCGTCAGGGCCTCCTGCAGGGTGTCGGAGACGCTGACGACGCACGCGGTACCGGCGTCCGGGGACGCCAGCACCTTGCCGGAGCGAGGGCGCGCGGCGGCCTCGTCGTAGGAGCAGTCGGTGAGCAGGGCCTCCAGGTCGACCATGACGATCACCGGATCGAACCCCCTGAGCGGGAGGGTGTCGAACGCGGAGCCGTGGGGGCCGCCGGGCTGGTCCAGTACCCCGAGGGCGGCGGCGTCGTCCGGGGCCGAGAAGTACGCGCACATGACCATGGGGGTGATCGTGGCACGCACCCGCCCTCGGAGGGATCAGTTCGGGAGGTGGGCGGGTGCGGGGGCCGCCCGCCGGCCGGCCGGGGCGTGGTGGTGGAGGGTGGCGTGGGGGTCGTCCTCGAGCGGTGGGTGGTCGGTGTGGACCGTGGCGGCCGTGAGGCGGGGGACCGCGTGGATGAGGGCGTGTTCGGCGGCGACGGCGATGCGGTGGGCCTCGGCCACGGTGAGCCGCGCGTCCACGACGATGTCCGCCTCCGCGCGCAGGGCGTGGCCGATCCACCGCATCCGCACCTGCCCCGTGTCGAGTACGCCGTCGACACCGCGCAGGGTGGCGTGGGCCGTGGCGACGAGTTCCGGGTCGACGGAGTCCATCAGGCGCCGGTAGACCTCGCGGGCCGCGTCCTTGAGGACCAGCAGGATGGCCAGGGTGATGAGGAGGCCGACGACCGGGTCGGCGGCGCGCCAGCCGAGGGCGGTGCCGCCGGCGCCCAGCAGGACGGCCAGGGAGGTGAAGCCGTCGGTGCGGGCGTGCAGGCCGTCGGCCACCAGGGCGGCGGAGCCGATGCGGCGTCCGGTGCGGATGCGGTAGCGGGCCACCCATTCGTTCCCGGCGAAGCCGGCGAGCGCGGCGCCGGAGACGGCCCACAGGTGGGTGATGTCGCGGGGGTCGAGGAGGCGGTCGACGGCCGTCCAGGCGGCCAGGACGGCGGAGGCGGCGATGGTGGCGACGATGAGGACGCCGGCCAGGTCCTCGGCGCGGCCGTAGCCGTAGGTGTAGCGGCGGTTGGCCGCGCGCCGGCCGAGGAGGAAGGCGATGCCCAGCGGGACGGTGGTCAGGGCGTCCGCGGCGTTGTGGACGGTGTCGCCGAGCAGGGCCACGGACCCGGACAGGGCGACGATCACGGCCTGGACGACGGTGGTGACGCCCAGGACGGCCAGCGAGATCCACAGCGTGCGCATGCCCTCGCGGGAGGTCTCCAGGGCGGCGTCCACCTTGTCGCCGGCCTCGTGGGTGTGAGGGGTGAGGAGGTGGGCGAGGCGGTGTCTCAACCGCCCCGTCCCTGTTGGCCGGTCATGGTCGTGGTGTGCGTGCTGCTTCCCGTCCATGCGCCACACCGTGGCAGAAGGAACGCATTGCGGCTACAGCCGTCGTACATGGCCTGACCAGGTGCGATGTGCTCGCAACAGCCGTGAGCGCGCACCTGCCCCGACCTGTCACGCGGTCGCCCGACGCGTCAGCCCTTCAGCACGCGCTCGAGCGCCGCCCTGCCCGCCGGGCCCCACGCCGGCTTGCCGCCGGGAAGGCCCAGGTCCCCGTTCCGGCCCATCAGCATGAGGAACAGGCTCTTCAGCGCGGCCAGCCCGCGGGCGCGCCGTATCGTCCCCGCGTCCGTGTTTCCGTAGGCGGCGAAGAAGCGGGAGGCGGCGCCCGCGGGGAGGATGACCCAGGCGGCCGCCAGGTCCCACGCGGGGTCGCCGGCGAACATGTCGCCGAAGTCGATCACGCCCGTAAGCGTTCCGTCCGAGACGACCACATTGGCCGGGTGCAGGTCGCCGTGCACCCAGAACGGCGGCCCCTCCCACTCGGGCGCGGCGACGGCGTCGTCCCAGACGGCGCGGACGTCGCCCGCGAGGTCGTCGGGGACGACGGCGTGGAAGAACCGGTCGAAGCCGTCCGTGCACTCCTTGGGATGTCCGCCGCGGTCCCTGCTGACCGGCGCGTCGGCCGGCGCCTCCACATGGAGCGCCCGGAGGAAGCCGGCCAGGGTGTCGGCCGCGTGGTCGCCGCGGCTGATCGAGGAGCGGTCCAGCGGATCGCCGGGCACCCACGTCATCACCGTCCAGTGCTTGGGGAAGCGGGCGGACGGTTCCCCGGACCGCACCGGGGTCGGCACCGGAAGCGGCAGACGCGGGGCCAGCACGGGCAGCCATCGCCGCTCGTTGAACTGGAGCTCGGGGGTGGGGTCCATGCGCTGCATACGCACCGCCAGCTCGTCCCCGAGACGCCACATCCGGTTGCCCCAGCCGCCGTCCACCTCGCGGACGGGGAGCCCCGCCAGGTCCGGGTGCTGCTCCCGCAGCAACTCGCGGACCAGGTCGGCGGTGATCTCGATCTCGGTGTCGGTCATGCGGCCGCACAGTACTGGGAGGGAACGCGGGGCCGTGACCGACCGTGACACTCCCGCCGCGCCCCGCACCCGCGTACCCCCAGGTCAGGGCCCTGCCGTGATACGGGTTTCCCCCCAGGGGTGGCGGTCGGGCAAGATGGGGTGTATCTGCCCACTGCCAGATTTCAAGTTGCCGGACGGTTTCTCTTGGCTGAGTTCATTTACACCATGCGCAAGGCGCGCAAAGCGCACGGCGACAAGGTGATCCTCGACGACGTCACCCTGAACTTCCTCCCCGGGGCGAAGATCGGCGTCGTCGGCCCGAACGGCGCCGGTAAGTCGACCGTTCTGAAGATCATGGCGGGGCTTGAGCAGCCCTCGAACGGTGACGCGTTCCTCACGCCCGGCTACACCGTCGGCATCCTGCTGCAGGAGCCGCCGCTGGACGAGTCGAAGACGGTCCTGGAGAACGTGCAGGACGGCGTCGCCGAGATCAAGGGCAAGCTCGACCGGTTCAACGAGATCGCCGAGCAGATGGCGACCGACTACTCCGACGCGCTGCTCGAAGAGATGGGCAAGCTGCAGGAGGAGCTGGACCACGCCAATGCCTGGGACCTCGACGCCCAGCTCGAGCAGGCCATGGACGCCCTGGGCTGCCCGCCCGGCGACTGGCCCGTCACCAACCTCTCCGGCGGTGAGAAGCGCCGCGTCGCGCTCTGCAAGCTCCTCCTCGAGCAGCCCGACCTGCTGCTCCTCGATGAGCCCACCAACCACCTCGACGCCGAGTCGGTGAACTGGCTGGAGCAGCACCTCGCCAAGTACGAGGGCACCGTCGTGGCCGTGACCCACGACCGGTACTTCCTCGACAACGTCGCCGGGTGGATCTGCGAGGTCGACCGCGGCCGGCTGCACGGCTACGAGGGCAACTACTCCAAGTACCTCGAGACCAAGGCCGCCCGCCTCAAGGTCGAGGGCCAGAAGGACGCCAAGCGGCAGAAGCGCCTCAAGGAAGAGCTCGAGTGGGTGCGCTCCAACGCCAAGGGCCGCCAGGCCAAGTCCAAGGCGCGTCTGGCCCGCTACGAGGAGATGGCCGCCGAGGCCGACAAGATGCGGAAGCTGGACTTCGAGGAGATCCAGATTCCGCCGGGCCCGCGTCTGGGCAACGTCGTGGTCGAGGTCAACAACCTCACCAAGGGCTTCGGCGACAAGCTCCTCATCGACGACCTCAGCTTCACCCTGCCGCGTAACGGCATCGTCGGTGTGATCGGCCCGAACGGCGCCGGCAAGACCACGCTGTTCAAGATGATCCAGGGCTTCGAGCAGCCCGACTCCGGCACGATCAAGGTCGGCGACACGGTCAAGATCTCGTACGTCGACCAGAGCCGCGAGAACATCGACGCCAAGAAGACGCTGTGGGAGGTCGTCTCCGACGGCCTCGACTACATCAACGTCGGACAGGTCGAGATGCCGAGCCGGGCGTACGTGTCCGCGTTCGGGTTCAAGGGTCCGGACCAGCAGAAGCCGGCCGGTGTGCTCTCCGGCGGTGAGCGCAACCGCCTCAACCTCGCGCTCACCCTCAAGCAGGGCGGCAACCTGCTGCTCCTCGACGAGCCGACCAACGACCTCGACGTCGAGACGCTCTCTTCCCTGGAGAACGCGCTGCTGGAGTTCCCCGGCTGCGCCGTGGTCGTCTCCCACGACCGGTGGTTCCTCGACCGCGTGGCGACGCACATCCTGGCCTACGAGGGCGACTCCAAGTGGTTCTGGTTCGAGGGCAACTTCGAGTCGTACGAGAAGAACAAGATCGAGCGGCTCGGCCCGGACGCCGCCCGCCCGCACCGCGCCACCTACAAGAAGCTGACCCGGGGCTGATCTCTTGCGGCACATCTACCGCTGCCCGCTGCGCTGGGCGGACATGGACGCGTACGGCCACGTCAACAACGTGGTGTTCCTCCGCTATCTGGAGGAGGCCCGTATCGACTTCCTGTTCCGCCCGGAGAAGGACTTCCAGCAGGGGTCCGTGGTGGCGCGCCACGAGATCGACTACAAGCGGCAGCTCGTGCACCGGCACCACCCGGTCGACGTCGAGCTGTGGGTCACGGAGATCAGGGCGGCGTCCTTCACCCTCACCTACGAGGTGAAGGACGACGACCTGGTCTACGTCCGCGCGTCGACGGTGATCGTGCCGTTCGACTTCGAGGCGCAGCGGCCCCGCCGTATCACCGAGGAGGAGCGCGCCTTCCTCAAGGAGTACATGGACGACTCCGGGAGCCAGGGGGCCGTCGCCGCATGACGGTGCTCCACCTCGCCGACGAGGGGGAGGCGGCGGACCTCGCCGCCTTCCTCTCCCGGCTGCTCCACTACGACCGTGGAGCAGCGGTACGCCTGCAGGCCGCCGGCACGGCGCTCGCCGTGTTCGGCCGGCCGCCCTCCTTCGAGGTGCTGGCGATCCGCGCGGTGCGGCTGGCCAAGCCGTACGAGAACGGGCTCGACGTCACCCTGGACGTGACCGTGTCCGCCGGCGAGCTGCTGGAGTCGGTGGACGAGTCCGCCGCCACCGCGGCCGTCCCGGCGGCGGTCACCGGGCCGCCGTGGGCCGGGGTGCTCCCGCCTCGCGGTGGCTGGCAGCCCGTGCCGGGGTTGCCCGGGCCGGAGCGGCTGCGGGGGCTCGTCGCCGCGTCTGTCGCGGAATTCCGGTCCCGGAGTGAGCAGTTGCCGCCCGAGCAGCGGACGCGGACCGAACTCGACCGGATCGGGCGGGAGATATGGTCCCGCACGGTCGCGGACACCGGTCTGCCCGTGCGTGCCGTGCACGCCGCCCATTCGCTCGGATTCCTCCGTGGTGAGGACCAGGCCCTGTTCTCGTCCGGCTCGTGGCTGCGGCTGCGGACGCCCTTCGGGTCCGTCGCCGTCCGCCGGGCGGGCGTGGGGGCACTTGGGCTCAGCGTCCGCTGAGGGGTTCGGGCTCGGGGCGCGTGCGCGCTCTCGGGTGCAGCGTTCGCTGACTCGCGGCACCTTTCTCGCGTCCCCGCGTCCGCTGGCCCGGCGCCCGCCGAGTTCACCCCTCCTCCCGCCCGCTGTCGTCCGGCCACACCCCGATGTGGTCGGACTCCAGTTCCAGGGCCACCCTGTCCCGCATGCCCAGTGCGCCGGTGTACTCGGACGGGAGTTGGAGGCGGCCCGCGCGGTCCAGCATCGCGTATTCGCGGGCGACCACCTTCTCGTGGCCCGTGGCCTCGTCGACCTCGCTGCGGCGCAGGACCTCCGTCGAGGTGCGGCCGTCGCGGATGGCGACCGTGCGGCTGACCTCGTTGGCCACCGCCTGGTCGTGGGTGACGATCACGACGGTCGTGCCGAGCCGTTCGTTGGCCGTGCGGAACGCGGCGAAGATCCGCTCGCCGGTGTGCGAGTCCAGCTCGCCGGTCGGTTCGTCCGCGAGCAGCACCGCCGGGTCGCCCGCGAGGGCCACGGCGATGGCGACCCGCTGCTGCTGACCGCCGGACATCTCGTGCGGGCGCCGGTCCCGGCAGTCCGCCACCTCGAGCATCTCCAGGAGTTCCAGGGCGCGTTCGGCGCGGGCCCGGCGCGCTGAGCGGGAGCGTCCGCCGGGGCGGCCGGAGAGCTGCATCGGCAGCGCCACGTTCTGCGCCGACGTCAGATACGGCAGCAGATTGCGGGAGGTCTGCTGCCACACGAAGCCGACGACCTCACGGCGGTAGGCGAGCCGGTCCCGCGCCGACATCGTCAGCAGGTCACGGCCCGCCACCCGGGCCGCGCCGGCCGTGGGGGTGTCCAGGCCGGCCAGAATGTTCATCAGGGTCGACTTGCCGGAGCCGGACGCCCCCACCAGCGCCATCAGTTCGCCCTCCCGCACCAGCAGGTCGAGCCCCTGGAGCGCCTGCACCTCCACGCCGTCCGCGGTGAACACACGCACCAGGCGGTCGCAGGTGATGAGCGCGTCATGGCCGTACGCGGGCCGGTCGCGGCGGGCCGTGACGCGCTCGGTGAGGTCGGCGAGGGTCGGGTCCGAGGTCATCGGGAGCCTCCTGCGGGGAGAGACACGGAGTCGGGCGGGGTCATCGGACGTCACCCGCCCGGAGTTCGCGGACCGCGCCCCTGCGCCCCGACCACCAGGCCTGGGCCGCCGCGACGCCGACGGTCAGGGCGACCACCGCCAGCGCCGGCACCAGCAGGGACAGCTGGTCGGCGCGCAGCAGGGCGCGTCCCGCGGCGGGCGCGCCCGAGGCGACGGCGACCGTCGTCAGGTCGATGCCGGGCGCGAGCAGCCGTATCGCCGCCCACGCGGTGAGGGCGCCGCCGACCGCGGCGAGCAGTGCCTGCGGCAGCGACTCCAGGATCAGCAGCCGTCTGCCCTGGGCGCGGGTGAGGCCCATGGTGCGCAGCCGGGCCAGCAGCGCGGCGCGTTCGGGCGCGGCGCGCAGCAGGGTCAGCAGCAGGGCGAGCGCGGCGTACCCGGCGCCCGCCGCCACGGCGGCCGCGTAGACGCGCTCGGCGCCGGTCTGCAGGGGCGACTCGACGGTGGCGGCGACCACGTCCGACCGGAGCCGGACCTGCGCGTCCCCGCCGGCCGCCTTCTTCAGCGCCGCCGCGTCCGGGGCGTCGCCGGTGACGAGCAGCCCGGTGGGCGGTTCGAGGCCGGCGCGCAGGGCGGAGCCGTCCACCACCAGGAAGTCGTCCGCGCCGAGCGCCGGCGTCCAGGTGCGCACCGCCACGATCCGCGCGGTGAACGAGTCGCCGTCGTCCAGGATCACCGGGAACGGGTCGTCGCCGAACCGCTCCTCCATCGCGGGGGAGCCCAGCGCGGGCACCGCGTCGTCGTCCTCACCGTCCGCCTTCAGCGTGTCCGCGTCGAAGGCGCCGGAATCCAGACGGCCGCTCAGCGCCGCGTACGCGTCCGGTTCGACCCCGGCCAGGGACACGCGCTGGCTTCCGGCGAGCGCGGTGTACGACACCTTCACCGGGGTGACGTCCTCGACGCCGGGGGCGCGCCGTACGCGTTCCTCCACGTCCGCCGCTCCCTCGCCGAGGTTGTCGACGCGGGCGTCCGCGCCGACGGCGAACACCGCGGCGCGGTCCCGGGCGTCGGTCACCCCGGTGAGGACCGAGCCGCCGAACGCGGCGGTGGTCAGCGCGGTCAGCAGCGCGAGCAGCGGCAGCACCGTGGAACCGCCCGCGCGTCCCGCCCGGGCCAGAGACAGCGGGCCGACCACACCCCGCATCCGCCGCGCCGGGCGGGCCAGGCCGCGCAGCGGCAGCGGGTACAGGCGCACCAGGACCAAGGCGGCGATCACCGCCACCAGCACGGGGGCCAGCGACACCAGCTCGTCGCCGGTGGGGTCGCCCTCGGCGGACGTGCCGCGCGTCCGCAGCGTCAGAACCGCGCCCGCCGCCACGGCGAGCAGCGTCACCTCGGCGACCAGGCGCCGCTGGGACGGGCGGGCCCGGACCACGTCCTCGCGGCCGGTGTGCACCCCCACGGCACGGTGGACGGCCACGGCGCGCAGCGGCAGGGCGAGGGCGGCGATCACGGCGACGGCGCCCGCCGCGGCCACGGACTGCGCGGTCCGGCCGGTGCCGACGGTAAGCCGCGCGGCCAGCAGACCGAGGACGGCGGCGGGCACGGCGACCACCGCCGTCTCCGCGAGCAGCCGGCCCGCAAGACCGCGGAGCGAGGCGCCCCGGGCGCGCAGCAGGGTGAGTTCGGCGCGGCGGCGCTCGGCGGCGAGGCCGCCCGCCATGCACAGGACCACGGCCGCGACCGTGCCGGTGCCGAAGGCGGCGACGGCGACGAGGGGACCGATGGCCGACCACAGGCCCTCGTAGCCGCCGAGCACGTCGTCGAGGTCGGTGGACACGTCCAGGTGCGGCGAGACGGTCGCGGTGACCCGCTCCAGCAGCGGCCCGCCCTCCAAGGAGGCGATGACCGACGTCAGTTCGTCCAGGTCACGGCCTTGCAGGGCCGTGAGGTCGGGGGCCAGGTTCCAGTACCGCGCGGGCGCCCCCGGCGTGTCCAGGAGCGCCGGGCCCGCGTCCGGCGCCAGCAGCAGGGCGCCGGCCCAGTACTGGCTGGGCACGGGGCCCTGGGTGGCCATGCGGTGCGGCCGGCCCAGTTCGGGGATCGTGGACCAGTAGGCCCCGTCCGGTTCGCGGGGGGCGACCAGGCCGGTGACGCGCACGGCGAACGGGTCGCCCTCCGCCCGGGTGAAGTGGACGACCGAGCCCACCCGGATGTTCAGCTTCGCGGCCGTCTCCGTGGTGACGGCGGCCTCCAGACCGGCGGCACCGGTGCCGTCAGGGGCCTTCGGCAGCCGGCCTTCCGTGAGCCGGGAGTGTTCGGCAATGCCACCCTGCGCCACCAGGTGGAACACCGGGGCGACACCGTCCGGCTGGGACAGGTACGGGTCCGGGGCCTTCATGGGCCGGGTGGTGCGCACCCCGGCCGACGACTGGTCCTCGTCCAGGGGCAGCGCGCGGCCCGGCAGCGCGAGCAGCTGCGCGAACGGGCCCTCCACCCGCTCCCGGGAGAGCAGGTCCTCCCACGGCCCGTCGCTCAGGAACATGTCGGCGTCCGACGTCTGGATCTGGACGCTGGTGCGGACCGGCCCCGCGTCCTCCAGCGCCCGGCGCATGCCCCGCTCGTCGTACCGGTCGAGGGCCGGCGGCAGCGCGGCGGCGAGGAACGCGGTCACCGCGACCAGCAGCGCGAGCGCCGCCGCCGTGCCCGGCGCGGTCCGCAGCCGGGTGCGCACCCAGGGCACCGTCACCCGTGAGGCGGCCGTGCGCGGCCGTCCGGAGGGCCGTCCGGTCACCTCACTCACCTCCCCGGTCGCGCAGCGAGGACACCGCGTCGACCCTGCGCAGGGCCAGGACGGCCGTGATCACGAACGGGACCGCCGCCACGGCGGCGAGCAGTGCCGCCACGCGCAGCGGCGGCAGCACCACCAGCACCCCGGGCAGCGGGCGGGTGGCCTCGGCGGTCAGCATCACCAGCGGGATCACCGCCCGAACCAGCACCGCGCCCAGCACCACGCCCACCGCCAGCGCCGTCCCCACCAGCACCGTGTGCTCGACGAGCACCACCCGGGCCAGCCGCCGCCGGGAGGCGCCGAGGGCGCGGAGCACCCCGAACTCGGCGGACCGCTCCCGCAGCGAACCGGCCGCGCTCACCGCGAAGCCGACCGCCGTCAGCGCGGCCGCCGCGAAGGCCGCCGCCGCGAAGGCGTTGCCGGGGCCCGCGCCGAACGGGTCGTCGCGCAGCCGCTCCGCGATCTCGTCGCGCACCACCACCCGCGACGGGTCGACGTCGGGCCGCTGCCGCAGCGCCGCCGCGACCCGCGCGGAGTCGCCCGACCCGGTGGCCAGCCACCACTCGTTCGGCAGGACGGCCTCGCCCTTGGCTGCCTGGAGCGTGCGGTTGACGGAGGCCAGGTCGAGCAGCAGGGCGCCGCCGTCGTCGTCCGCCCCGTCCGACGGGGTGGTCGGCAGCGCCCGCACCGCGCGGGCGATCCGCACCGGTACGCTGCCGCCGCCGAGCTGCACGCTCAGCCGCTGCCCGATCCGGGCGCCGGTGGACTCCAGGTACCGGTCCGTCGCCACGCCCTCGACCACGGGCACCCGCCGCTGCGGGACGCGCAGGTCGAGCGTGAGCGTCGTGGGCAGCCAGGCCATGTCGGGCGGGAAGGGCGCGGCGGTGAAGTCGACGGTGGCGGGGGCGTCCGCGGCCATCCGCGGCGGTACGGCGTCGTCGTCGGCGGTCTCCGGGCCGTCGCCTTCGAGCGACGGCTGCCAGCGGGCCGACAGCGGCAGGGCGCGGTCCCGGCCCGCGGTGTCCGTGGCGGTCAGCGCGGTGAGGGCGAACCGGCTCGCCCGGGGCGGCCACACCGGCTGCGGCAGGTCCAGGTGGAACCCGGTCAGGGTCAGCGGGCCCGCCGGGCCTCCGGCGACGGCCGCGAGGTCGATGACCAGGTCGTGCGGCCGCCCGTCCTGGGGCAGCTCGCCGAACGCCAGCGGGTACGGGGTGCCGTGTGCGTCCTCCACGGTGGCGGTCACGTCGGCGGAGGCGGTGGCGTCCGGGCCGCGCAGGGACGCGGTCAGCGCCAGCCGCGTGGCGCGGGCCGGTATGCGGACCCCCGCCGCGGCGCCCTTCGGGGCGAGCCCGGACAGCGCCGTGCGCACCGGCACGTCCGCCAGATCGGGGCGCATCAGCAGGGTGTCCGCGGTCCCCTCGGTGTCCAGCGCCAGCAAGGTCGCCTGCCGACCGCCGGACAGCGACACGGTCGTACGGAAGGCGGGGGAGGCCGCACGGACGCCGGGGACGGCCGCGTAGGCGGCGCCGCGTCCCGGGCCCTCGGTGCCGTTGGACAGGACGCGCACCTGCGTGCCCGCCCGGAAGTCCGCCTGGTCGTCCTGCGAGCGTTCCCACGAGGAGCCCTGCCCGACGGCCAGCATGCCCAGCGCCACCGCGAGCACCAGCAGCAGCACCGGACCCGCCCCGCGCATCGGACGCCGGCTGAGCTGCCACCCGGCCAGCGCCCCCGACAGGCCCCGGGTGCGGGCCGCCCGCCGTTCGGCGAGCCGCGCCGGCAGGGGCAGCAGCCGCAGCGTCAGCACCGTGCCGGCCAGCAGCGCCAGCGCCGGTGCGGCCACCAGCAGCGGATCGACGCCCAGGTCCTCGCCGACGGCGCCGGACGAGCGGCGGCTCAGCTGCCAGTACGCCACCCCGGCCACCACCAGCAGCCCCAGGTCCCCGCCCGCCCGCACCGGACCGGGCAGCGGCCTGGCGCGGCCGGGGGCGTACCGGGTGGCGAGCGCGGGGAGTGTGACGGCCAGCGCGCAGCCCAGCGCCACGCCCGCCGACACCAGCCACACCGTTCCCCGCGAGGCGACCTCGGTGACGGACGCGTCCAGACGCAGATCGATCCGGGCCAGCGCGCCGCGCCCGGCGAGCAGCCGGGTGAGCGGGCCCGCGAGCAGCGGCGCGCACAGCGCCGCGGGGACGGCCAGCAGCAGCGCCTCCAGGGCGGCGAGCCGGGCCACCTGGGCGCGGGAGCCGCCGCGGGCCCGCAGCAGCCGGGTCTCCGCCGCGCGGTCGGCGGTCAGCAGCCGGGCCACCAGCAGCAGGGCGCACGCGGCGAGCAGGGCGAGCTGGAGGACCACGACGAGGAGCGTGGAGCGGGAGACGAACAGGGCGCGCTCGACGCGGTCCAGGGTGGCGGGCAGGTCGCCGGCGGCGGTCGCCGAGCCGTGCAGGGCGGGCGCGGAGGGCAGCGCGGCCACGCCTTCCTTCATGGCGGTGCGCAGCGCGTCGACCCGGCCGGTGGTCATCCCGGAGAAGTCGGCGGACGCCAGCCAGCCCACGGGCCCCGGGCTCACCCGGCCCCCGGTCAGCACGGCGGGGTCGGCGAGCAGCGGGCCGTAGGTGGTGAAGTGCTTCGTGACGATGCCGCGGCCGGCGAGCTCGTCGAGCTGCCAGTAGGGCGCGGAGGTGTCGGCCGGGCGGTAGAGGCCGGTGACGCGCACCCGCGCCGCGGGGCCCTCCAGCCGGTTGTCCAGGGTGACCCGGTCGTCCGGACGCAGGCCCAGCTCACGGGCGGCGGACACGGGGAGGGCGACCTCGATCTCCGGTCCTGCGGGGCGCGCGGCGGGCATCCGGCCCTCGGTGATGCGCACCTGGGTGCGGTCGAGCGCCGCGAAGTGCGTGAGGTCCGGCTCCTCGCCCGACGCCCGGCCGCCAGGGCGCAGAGTGGGCGGCAGGCCGTACGGGCCGGACCGGGCCAGGGTGCGCAGCGTCACCGGCAGGCCGTCGTAGGCCCGCTCGGCCGCCCGGCGCACGGCGGCGTCGGCGGCGGCCCGGCCGCCCTCGGGCAGTGACTCGGTCTTGACGAGCAGCGTGGTGCCGGCGGCGTCGCGGGGGTTCGCCAGCGCGTGCCGCAGGGCCGCGTCGCCGATCGTCGTGGAGTAGGCGGTGAGGGTGGCCAGGACGGCCGTGGTCAGCAGGACGGTGAGCAGCGCGGCGGCCGGCAGCGGACGGTGCGCCCGCGCGCGGGCGAGCACGAATCTCGCCGGTCCCCCTGCGGTATCCACCCGCGACCCCCCGCGTGTTGTCCAGACCTCTCGGGGATGCTGTCAGAGGGACAGGGCGGGAGACAGCGGTCCGAGTCCGCTTTTGACCTGATCGTGATCGCAATGCGGAGTCGCGTGCTCGGAATGTGACGACCACGTGACCCCCGTCGGCCGGGGTTCCGTCAGTCCGGCGAATTGATCATGGAGGCGGCCGCATACGTCAGGTACTTCCACAGGGTCTGCTCGTGCTCCTCGGAGAGCCCCAGCTCGTCCACGGCGTCCCGCATGTGCTTCAGCCACGCGTCGTGCGCCGCACGGTCGACCTTGAACGGGGCGTGCCGCATCCGCAGCCGCGGATGACCCCGGTTCTGGCTGTAGGTGTTCGGACCGCCCCAGTACTGCATGAGGAACAGGGCGAAGCGCTCCTCGGCCGGGCCCAGGTCCTCCTCCGGGTACATGGGCCGCAGCAGCGGGTCCTCGGCCACACCCTGGTAGAAACGGTGGACGAGTCGGCGGAAGGTCTCCTCCCCGCCGACCTGCTCGTAGAAGGTCTGCTCCTGAAGCGTGCCGCGCCGAATCTCTGTCACGCCGTCCATGGTCTCAGACACCACGGCATAGGACTCAAGGCCTAGGACCCGCCCCCCCTTGGGACGGTCACGGCCGGGCCGCGGCGCGAACGCCGCGGCCGGACCGGCGGCGCCGGGGCTCAGCCCCGGCGGATGGTGATCGTCGTCCAGGCGCCCACGTGCACCCGGTCGCCGTCCTGCAGCGGGACCGGGACGAACGGCTGGATGGGCTCCTCGGAGCCGTTGACCGTCGTGCCGTTCGTCGAGTTCTGGTCGACGACCGCCCAGCTGCCGTCCGGCTGCTGCACCAGCACCGCGTGCTGGTGCGAGACACCCGGGTCCTCCGGCGGGGTCGACAGATCGATGTCGGGGGTGTCGCCGGTGGAGTGCCGGCGGCGGCCGATGGTGATCTGGTTGCCGGTGAGCGTGCGCTGCTGCTCCGGCGAGTACGCGGGCAGGTTCAGGCCCGCGGCCTCGGGGCCGGAGCGCTGCATCATCGCCATGAAGTACTCGCGGTCGGGGCCGATGGTCGCCGTCCAGGTGACCGGGCCCTGCTGCTGCCGCGGCTGCTGCGGGAAACCGCCGGGGCCGGGAGGCGCCTGGGCGCCGCCCTGCTGCGGGTAGCCGTAACCGCCGTGGCCGCCGTGGCCGCCGGGGCCGTTCGGACCGCCGGGACCACCGGGACCGCCCTGGCCACCGGGACCGCCGGTCGGCGGGGAGATCACCCAGTCGTCGTCACCGCCGCCGAACGACGGGCCGCCGCCCTGCGGGGGACGGCCGGTCTCCTGCGGGAAGCCGGGAGGGGCCGGGGGACCGGAGTGGAACGCCTGCGGGGCGCCGGGGCCGTTCGGACCGCCGGGACCGCCGCGGCCGGGGACGGGCGGGGGCGGAGGCGGGACCGGGCGCGAGGGGTCGCCGCCGAAGCCGGGCGGGCCCGGCGGGATCGGCTCGGCCGGCCGGTTCACCTGCGAGGGACGCGAGCTCTGGTAGTCGAACCCGTCACCGCCGCCGTACGACGGAGGGGGCGGCTGCTGCCCGTAGGGGCCGCCGGGGCCGCCGGGACCACCGGGGCCGCCGCCGGGACCGCCCGGGCCGGGGGCCGGCGGGCGCGGGGCGGCCGGGGTGTACGAGGTCGCCGTGTTGGTGAGGAAGTTCCACCGGCACTCCTCGCAGAACGGCGCACCGCCCTCACGCGGCGTGCGGCACTGCGGGCACAGCTCCGGCTGCGCGCCGGGGCCGCCGTAACCGCCGCCGGGACCGCCCGGAGCACCGCCGGGGCCGCCGGACGGAGGGAAGCCGTAGCCGCCGCCACCGGGAGCCGGGGGCGGGGGAGGAGGTGGAGGCACGGCACCAGCCATGCGGTGACCGCACACCTCGCACCAGTCGTCGGAACCCGACTGGTGTCCGTTCGGGCAGGTCGGCATGTCGGCGCTTCCCCCTCTCCTTTTCCGGTCGTTTCCGACCGGGTTTCTCCAACCCCGAGGGGTCAGGCTCGATTACTTGCAGATCATTTCTTTACACGAACAGTCTTGGTCGACCGTGTCTCGAGTGTCATCTCGTCGGCCTCCTCGACCTTCGCCTTCAGTCGCACAGTACCGGTCGCGGCGTCGACGACGTCCACCACCTTCGCAAGCAGTTTCGCAGTATCGGCGTTGCCGGAGGCGCTCGCGAGCTGGACGGCACGGCCCAGTTTGGCCGTTGCTCCGTCCATGTCTCCCACCTTGCGGAGATCGAGCCCTTCTTGGATGACTTCGGCCAGTTCGGCCTGGCCCGTGTAGTGGGCGACCTGAGGGTTGATCGACGTCGATGCGGCCAGGTCGTCCGTCCATACGGCCCGCACCAGCCCCTGCGCGCCCAGGTTCTGCACGCTGCCGTCGGGGTGCGGGATGACCAGCGAGACGCGCGCCGCGAGCATCTCCTGGCCCACGGCGGCGGGCGGCACCTCCACGCAGAGGTGGTAGTCACGGGACTCGTCGCCCCAGGAACCGAGCGGGTAGTCGCCCGCGCGGGGGCCCGCCTCGGTACGCCGGCCGGTCAGTTCCTCGACCGTCGGCGCGACCTGCTTGACGAACGTGACGGTGGCGCCGGCCGGGGTCCACAGCCGCAGCGAGACGTCCGCGACCTCCTTGCCCATCGCTGTCTCCATCATCCGCGTGAAGTCCGCGGCGAGTCCGGCCGGGTCGGCGACGATGTCGGCGGTGCCGAGCAGCGCCGAGGCGATGCCTGTGACTTCTTTCACTTCCCAGTCGGTGCCCACGCCGCGGGCGTCACAGGTGAACCGGCCGGCGCAGGCGTCCAGCGCCGCCTTCAGGTCCTCCGGCGACTCGTGCTCGTTGCGGCCGTCGGTGAGCAGGATGCCGTGCCGGATCGCCACGTCCGCCGACGCCAGCAGCCGGTCGGCGCGGCGCAGCCACGTCCCGATCGCCGTGCCGCCGCCCGCGCTCAGCTTCCGCAGCGCCTGCTTGGCCTGCTCGCGGGTGTCCGGCCCGGCCACCGCGAGCCGGCCGTCGCCCGGGTACACCTCCCGCGCCAGGTGGGTGCCGGCGACCACCGCGAAGTGCACGCCGTCGCGCAGGGTGTCGATCGCGGCGGCCGTCGCGTCCCGCGCGTTGCGCATCTTCGTCGGCGGGTGGTCCATCGAGCCCGAGCAGTCGACCATGAGGACCACCGCCGCCGACGGGCCCTCGCCGGGCGAGTACAGGTGAGGCGCCGTCACCGCGCTGCCGATGGTGCCGCCGCCGGTCGCCGTGACCGTCACCACCGCGTTGACCTCGCGGCCGCCCTCCGGCAGGTACTCGTTCTGGTACACGTCCACCGAGAACTGCGGCACGTTCGATTTCGAGAAATTGGCCATGCCTGGTTCGCTCCCCCTCCGGTGCCCCGACGGCGCGGGGCGACGACGTCCTCACGGACCGGTCCCCTCCGGTCCGTTGAAGCTTCCCCGTGCGAGGCCGGGCGTACGCGGCACGCGGGTGCGGCACACGCGTGCGTGCGTGTGCCGCGGTCCTGGGCGCGGCGCGCGGTGTTCGCGGCCTCAGGCCGATCCTGCCCCCTGCGGGACGGCCGGGAACGGCACCAGCGCCACTGTTACGTTGTCGTGGCCGCCGCCGTCGAGGGCGTGACCGACCAGTACGCGGGCGGCGTGCAGGGGGCGCGCGGCGGCGTCGGCGGGCACCGCCTCGGCCATCTCGTCCGCGGACTCGGCGTAGTTCCACAGGCCGTCCGTGCAGACCACGACCACACCGGGGCGGTCCGGCTTGAACGCCGCGGTGTGCGGCTCCAGTTCGTACGCGTCCGCGCCGAGCCAGCCGGTGATGGCGTGCGCGCGGGGGTCGGCGTACGCCTCCGCCTCGCCCATCAGGCCCGCGGCGACCATCTGCGCGGCCCACGAGTCGTCCTCGGTCAGCCGCGCCACCGGGGCGGATCGGTCCACCGGGATCCAGTACGCCCGGCTGTCGCCGACCCAGCCCACGACCAGCAGACCCGCGGTCACCACCGCGCCGACGATCGTGCACGCGGGCGCGTTCTGCTGCGGGGCGTGCTCGCGGGGCTCCGCGGGCTGCTCGCCCGCCAGCGCGTCGACCGCCTCGGAGGCGGCGAGGATCGCCTCGTGCATCGCCTGCTGGGGGTGCGTGCCGCGGGGCAGGGCGTCGAGGAGGGACGCGTTCGCCGCTCGGGAGGCGGCGAGTGACGCCTCGTCGGGGCGCGTTGCCGAGGACACGCCGTCGCAGACGACCGCCACGGACACGGGGGAGCCGTCGGGCAGCGTGGTCGTGCCGACGGCGAAGGCGTCCTCGTTGCGGTGGTGCCGCAGCCCGCGGTCGCTGACCGCGGCGAGGGGGCCGCATTCCTGTTCCATGTGGTCCCGTTCGCGTGGCTGTGCGTGGCCGCAGTTCTCGCAGTAACCGTCGTCGTCCACCCGCCCGGCCCGGCACGCCACACACACGGCGCCGTGCGGCTCGGCGGCGACACGGGGGTCGGGCGCCTGCAGGGTGTAGTCGTCGCCGGCGACACCCTCGTCCGTCGCCCGCCGGTCGAGCCGGACTCCTCCGGAGGGGGCGGGTTGTCCGTGAACGGGGGTTCCCGGAACGGCCGCCGCGGCGGCGGGGGGCTGCGCGTGCGCGGCCGGCTCGGCCGCCGCCGGGCGCGCGGGCACGCCGGGCGCGGCCGCGTCTCCCGCGGGGCTTCCGCCCGTCGCGTGACCGGCGGACGTGGGGTGGCCGACAGGATGCGCCGTCGAGGCGCCGGGCGTCGCGGCCGCCGGGGCCGCTGCGTGCGGGCCGGGGGTGGTGGGGCTCGCGCCGGCCGGTGTGCTGTTGCTCGCGGGCGCGGCATGCGCACCGGGAGCCGCCTGGTGCGCGGCTCCGTCTC
>BNBH01000006.1 GCA_014655195.1 Streptomyces cellulosae
CTCAAGAACCGCCTCCAGGCCATCGAACGGGACACCGACGTAGCCTGAGCAGTGGTGCACACAACTTCGTACTCGGTGGTGCACTCAGATGAGTACGCGGACACGCGGGGAGCAGATTCCTCAGGTGATCGCGGGTCTCGCCCGCTCGTTCCCCGATGTGCACCGTGAGCTGCTCGCGGTGCACGCGTTCGGTGATGTCGTCGCCGTCGAGTTGCGCATCCAGGGCACGCATCTCGGAGGGTTTCCGACTCCGGCCGGCGAGATCCCGCCGACCGGGAACCGGATCGACGTGCCGGCGGCGGACCTCTGGTACCTCCGTGACGGAAAGATCGAAAGGTTCAACTGCTACAACTCGATGAGCGTGTGGCTTGACCAGATCGGGGTCCACCCTGACTTCAAGGCCGCAGTCGAAGCCGGCGAGGCAGCAGCCGCGACGGCGTGACTCCGCTGTTCAGCGCCGGGTATGCGACAGGGAAGTCCCTTCCGCGGGCCGCATACCCGGCGCAGCTTCTTGAACAAGGGCCTCATGACATGTGCGGCCCAGGCATGCGTCGGGTGAGGAGTCCCGCGTCCGCATGTGTCGTCCGCTCCCTGGTGGACGCCACGCGGCTTCAGCCTGCCGCACACCGCAGCGCCCGCCCCGATGCGCGTCTTCCTCGTGCGGACGGTCGGGGTCGGTGCGGGCGCCGTGGGACTGCTCGTCATGTGTTCCAGTCTCGGCGGCGTCCTGGGCGCGTTGCTCGCGACGCGCCTCTGCCGCCGTCGGGGCAGCGCACGGGCGATGGTGCTCAGCCAGGCGGTGGCCTGCCCCTTCGCTCTGCTGTTGCCCCTCACCACCTCTGGTTGAGGCCTGCTGTTCTTCGCGACGGGAGCCTTCGTGCTGGGAGTCGGGGTGTCCATGGCGAACGTCGTCATCGGCACGTTCCGCCAGAGCTACTGTCCGCCGCGCGTGCTGGGGAGGGTCTCCTCGGCCCTCGACGGCCACCGACCAGGGCACGATCGCGATCGGCTCCGCCCTCGGCGGCTTCCTCGGACCGGCCATCGGCACGCGCCCCACTCTGCGGGTGATGACGGCTCCCCTCGCCCTCACCCGGATGCTCCTGGCGCTCAGCCCTGCGGGCAGGGCACGCGAACTGCCGCTCGCCGCCGTCCCGGCACGGCACACCGGACCGGCGGCCGACGCGCCGTCCCCCGCCTGACCGCACGGCTCGTCGCACACGAGTGGGGCGCGGCACACGCGCCCGCGCCCCACCCCCCCGCACCGAAGACCCCTACCGCTCGTCGACCTCCCGGTCGAAGTCCCGCGCGCAGTCCTGCCGTTCGCTCTGGCTGTTCGCCTGCTCGACGCAGTCCTGGTAGCTCTTGAACTCGTCGCTGTTGATCACCGCGACGCCCATCGCCAGCAGCACCGACGACACCACCAGCGCCAGCGCGCCCAGCACCGCGCCGACGACCGCCATCGTCCCGTTCGTCGCCACGCCTCGTCTGCCGCGCCGGAACCCGAGCACACCGAAGATCACGGCCAGCAGGCCCAGCACGATGCCGCCGAACGCCGTCCAGAACAGCAGGACGCCCACGATGCCCAGGACCAGCGCCGCGATGCCGAAGCCGTTGCGCCGTTCACCCGTGCCTGCCGGCTGTCCGTGCCTCGTCGGCTGATCATGCCCCGCCGGTTCGCCGTAGCCCATCTGCTGCCCGTGGCCCGTCGGCTCAGGGTGCCCATGTGTCGAAGTCATCCGCGGCTCCTCTTCGTATGAAGGATCGTCAGGTGCACTCGCCCCGTCCGTGTGCCCGGACCCGCCGTCCACATGCCGGACGTCCCTCATGGCACCCGTGACACGGCACAGCGGAGTGGCCCCGCCCGGCCCTGTCTCGCATTCCGCCCTTGTGCCCTGACCTGCGCCACCCCTACGATGAATGCGCTTTCATCACCGTCACCGGCACCCCACCCACACCCTCCGCGCGCACAGACCAGGGATGACCCCCATGAGTACCGCCCCCACGGTGTACGACGTGGCCGAACGCTCCGGCGTGTCCATCGCCACCGTGTCCCGCGTCTACCGCAACCCCGACTCCGTGCGCGCGCAGACCCGGGAGCGGGTGCTCGCCGCCGCGCGCGACCTCGGCTACGTGCCCAGCGGCAACGCGCGCGGACTCGCCAGCCGCTCCACCGGCGTCCTCGGCCTCTGCTTCCCCGACTACGCCGACCCGGACACCGACGCCGAGGACGACGACGCGGCGATGCTCTACTCCGACCAGATCATCCGCGGCATGGAGCGCGCCGCCCGCCGGCACGGGTACGCCCTCCTCATCGCCGCGTCCCTCAAGGGCGGCCCCGAGAGCCTCGTCGCCAAGGTCGCCGGACGCGTCGACGGCTTCGCCGTGATGGCCCGCACCGTGCCCACCGAGGAGCTCGAAGGCATCTCCCGGCGCCGCCCCGTCGTCATGCTCGCCGGGCCCCGCGAGGACGGCGACCATCTGGACCACCTCGACCACATCGAGGTCGCCAACTTCGACGGGCAGCGGGAGCTGACCCGCCACCTCATCGAGGACCACGGCCTGCGCCGCCTCGCCTTCGTCGGCTCCGCCGAGGAGTCCCCGGACGTCGAGGCCCGCTTCCAGGGCTTCCTCGCCGCCTGCCGCGCCGCCGGCGTCGACACCCCCGAGGAACCCGCCGTGCGCGCCGCCATGATGACCCAGGCCGAGGGCGCCCGCGCCGCCGACGCCCTCTGCGACCGCGACGGCCGGCCCCCGCAGGCCCTCGTCTGCGCCAACGACCAGATGGCCGTCGGCGCCCTCCACGCACTGGAGCGCCGCAGGCTGACCGTGCCGGACGACGTCGCCGTCACCGGCTTCGACGGCATCCCCCTCGGCCGGCTCGTCCGCCCCACGCTCACCACCGTCCGCCAGCCCATGCTGCGGATGGGGGAGGAGGCGGTCGAACTCCTCGTACGCCGCCTCAGCGGCACACCCGGCACCGACCCCGTCTCCCTGATGCTCCCCGTCACCGTCGCCCGCCGCGCCAGCTGCGGCTGCGGCCCCGAGGAGCAGACCGCCGTCGCCATCGGGGCCTGACGGCCGCCCCCGCGAGCCGGCGGCACACGCGGTCGCCCCCACACCCGTACCGCGGCGCCCACACCCGCGCCCCGCCCCCAGGGCGAGCGGACGGCTTCTGCAGCCGCGCCTGAACACCTCCACCACACCCCGTTCACCACACCCCCACGGGACGTATCTCACACCCGCTTCCGCAGGCTCCACCCCCGCCTTAGGTTGCTGACAGGGCCCTGTGCCCGTCCCTGGGGGTGTCCGCCTGCCGCGATGAAACAGCGCGCAGGTGAACGCCCCCTTTTTCGCGCCCTTTCGCGTCCACGAAGGGGTGCACCGCAGCCGTTACCGGAGTGTGACCCAGCTCCCCCTTGTCACGGCGGAACCCCTCCTTCAGAGTCATGTATGCGCTTACAGAATGCGCATACATCAGGAACGCTCGAGGAGGAGCAGTCCATGCACCGCGCCACACCTGCCGCGATCGCCCTCACCGTGGCGTCCGCGCTCACCCTCACCGCCTGCGGCGGCTCCGGTGGCGCAGACGTGGACGCCGACGCCGAGCAGACGCTCACCGTCTGGGCGATGGGCACCGAGGGCGAGAAGCTCGCCGAGGTCGCCGACGTCTACGAGAAGTCCCACTCGAACATCACCGTGAAGGTGACCCCGGTCGGCTGGGACGTGGCGCACCAGAAGCTCGTCGCCGCGGCCGCCGCGGGCAAGCTGCCCGACGTCATGCAGATGGGCGGGACCTACCTCGGGGAGTTCGCCGACATGGGCGTCCTCGAACCGGTCGACACCAAGACGGTCAAGGAGGGCGACTTCTTCCCCGCCGCCTGGGAGCAGGCCTCGTACGACGGCGAGACCTACGGCGTGCCCTGGTACGTCGACACCCGCGTCCTCTTCTACCGCACCGACCTCGCCCGCAAGGCCGGCGTCGCCAGGCCGCCCGCCACCATGGACGAGCTGCTGAAGGCCGCCCAGGCCCACCAGGACAAGGCGAAGACCAAGTGGGGCCTGTCCATCCAGCCCGGCGGCCTGGACACGGTGCAGAGCTTCTACCCGTTCCTGTACTCCTCCGGCGGCGAGATCATCGACGAGGACGGCAAGGCCGCCGTCAACAGCCCGGAGGCCGTCAAGGCGCTGGAGACCTACGGCGAGTTCTTCGCCAAGGGCGTCAGCGAGAAGGCGGTCCGCCCCGGTTACGACGTGACGAAGGACTTCAACACCGGCGACGTGCCGATGTTCTTCGGCGGCCCGTGGATCATGTCGCTGCTCGACGAGAACTACCCGGACATCAAGGGCAAGTGGGCCGTCGCCCCCGTGCCCGCCGGCAAGGAGTCCGTGTCGATGGCCGGCGGGTCCAGCCTCGCCGTGTCCGCCGACAGCGAGCACAAGGCCGCCGCCAAGGAGTTCATCTCCTTCCTCACCGACGCCAAGGGCCAGTCAGACTGGTACGGGCGCACCCGTGACCTGCCCGCCAACCAGCAGGCCTGGAAGACCGGCAAGCTCGCCACCGACCCCAAGCTGAAGGTCTGGCGCGAGCAGATGGAGACGGCGAGGACCACCCCGTCGCAGCCCCGGCTGACCGAGATCACCTCCAAGGTGGACTCCGCCATCGAGTCGGTCACCCAGGGCAAGTCCAGTGCCAAGGACGCCCTGGACAAGGCGCAGGCCGAGATCGAAGGGCTCGTGGGGTAACCGGCATGCCCCTGCTGACCAAGGCGGCCGCCGATCCCGCGGCCCCGGTGACCAAGACCGGCCCGGACGGGCCGCCGGGAGACGGGCGGCGTCCGCGCCGCCCGCTCGGCCGGCACAACCTCCACGGCTGGCTGTTCTCCACGCCGTTCCTGGTGCTGTTCGCCGTCTTCATGGCCTTCCCGATCGTTGCGACGCTCCTGATGAGCTTCACCGACTTCGGGGCCCGCCACGTCACCCGCCCCCTGGAGGCGGAGTTCGTCGGCCTGGAGAACTACACCAAGCTCTTCGAGGACGACCGCTTCCTCAAGGCCCTGTTCAACACGGCGTACTTCGTGGTCGTCGGCGTGCCGCTGACCGTCCTGCTCGGACTGCTCGTCGCGATCCTGCTGAACAACGGCATCGACCGCGCCCGTACGTTCTTCCGGGTCGGCTTCTACGCCCCCGTGGTCACCGCCGTCGTCGCGGTCGCCGTCGTCTGGCGGTTCGTCCTCGACCCGTCCGACGGACTGATCGCCGGCCTCGCCGCCGAACTGGGCATGACCGCGCCGGACTTCCTCGGCTCCGAGACCTGGGCCATGCCCTCGCTCATCGCCATGGCGGTGTGGCGCAACCTCGGCACCGTCATGGTGCTGTTCATCGCCGGTCTCCAGGCCATCCCCGCCGACGTGCGGGAGGCCGCCCGGCTCGACGGCGCGGGCGCCTGGCAGGAGATGCGCCGCATCACCGTGCCGCTGCTGCGGCCGACCATGCTCTACGCCACCGTCATCACCACCATCGGCTACCTCAACGTCTTCGAGGAGCCGTTCGTGATGACCCAGGGCGGCCCGTCCGACGCGACGCTGACGGTGTCCCTGGACATGTACCGCGAGGGCTTCAACTTCTTCCACATGGGCTATGCGAGCGCCATGGCGTACGTGCTGTTCGTGGTCATCATGGGCATCACGGTGCTCCAGCTCCGACTGCTGAAGGACAACACCCGATGAGCGCCCCCACCACGACCGCGCGCCCGGTGCCCGCGCAGGACCGCCCCCGCGGCCGGGGCCGTGTCCGCACCCCCGTGCTCTACACGGTCGCCTCACTCGGTCTGCTGGTGATGTCCGCGCCGTTCCTGTGGATGGCGCTGTCCGCCTTCAAGACCCGCCGGGACCTCACCGCGAGCCCGCCGGTGTGGATCCCGTCGGAGTGGACGCTGAGCAACTTCACCGCTCTGCTCGACCAGCTCGACATGGAGCGGTACTTCCTGAACAGCCTGATCGTGGCCGTACTGGTCACCCTGTGCAACCTGTTGTTCTGCTCCATGCTCGGCTACGCCCTGGCCAAGCTGGAGTTCACCGGCCGGTCCAAGGTGTTCGGCGTGGTGCTGGCGGCCCTCATGGTCCCCGGCAACCTGCTGATCCTTCCGCTGTACGTGCTGATGACGAAGCTCGGGCTCATCGACACCTACGCCGGTCTCGTCCTGCCCTTCGCGGCCGGGGCGTTCGGCGTGTTCCTGATGCGGCAGTTCATGCAGTCCATCCCCGACGAGCTGCTGGAGGCGGCCCGGATCGACGGCGCCGGCGAGTGGTACATCTTCTGCCGCATCGTGCTGCCGCTGGTGAAGCCCGCCCTCGCCACGCTGACGATCTTCACGTTCCTCGGCTCGTGGAACAACTTCGTCTGGCCGCTCATCGCGACCAACGACCCCGACAAGTACACCCTGCCGGTCGCCCTGGCCACCTTCGCCAACGATCCCAACCGGACCGTCGGCGGCGGCAACGGCATGCTGATGGCGGGCTCCCTGCTCGTCGTCCTCCCGGTGCTGCTCGTCTTCGTGGTCCTCCAGCGCCACTTCACCCAGGGCATCGCGACCGCCGGACTCAAGTGACCGGTCCCGCCCGCCCGCCCGTCACACCGGCACCGCCCCACCCCCACCAGAGAGACAAGGACGATGACGCGTACCTCCCTGCCCTTCCCCGACGGCTTCCTGTGGGGGGCGTCCACCGCCGCCCACCAGATCGAGGGGAACAACGTCAACAGCGACTGGTGGCGGAAGGAACACGACCCGGCGGCGAACATCGCGGAACCCAGCCTGGACGCCTGCGACAGCTACCACCGCTGGGAGCAGGACATGGACCTGCTCGCGGAACTCGGCTTCACCGACTACCGGTTCAGTGTCGAGTGGGCCCGTATCGAGCCGGTGCCCGGCACCTTCTCGCACGCCGAGACCGCGCACTACCGGCGCATGGTGGACGGCGCCCTCGCCCGCGGTCTGCGGCCCATGGTGACCCTGCACCACTTCACCGTGCCGCAGTGGTTCGAGGACCTCGGAGGCTGGACCGCCGACGGCGCGGCCGACCTGTTCGCCCGCTACGTCGAGCACTGCGCCCCGATCATCGGCAAGGACGTCCGGCACGTCTGCACCATCAACGAGCCCAACATGATCGCCGTCATGGCGGGCCTGGCCAAGACCGGCGACCAGGGCTTCCCGCCCGCGGGACTGCCCACCCCCGACGAGGAGACCACCCACGCGGTCATCGCCGCCCACCACGCCGCCGTCAAGGCCGTACGGGCCATCGACCCGGACATCCAGGTCGGCTGGACCATCGCCAACCAGGTGTACCAGGCGCTGCCCGGCGCCGAGGACGTCACCGCCGCCTACCGGTACCCCCGCGAGGACGTCTTCATCGAGGCCGCGCGCGGCGACGACTGGATCGGCGTGCAGTCCTACACCCGCACCAAGATCGGCGCCGACGGCCCGATCCCCGCGCCCGAGGACGCCGAGCGCACCCTCACCCAGTGGGAGTACTACCCGGCCGCCGTCGGCCACGCCCTGCGCCACACCGCCGACGTCGCCGGCCCCGGCATGCCGCTGATCGTCACCGAGAACGGCATCGCCACCGCCGACGACGCCCGCCGCGTCGACTACTACACCGGCGCCCTGGAGGCCGTCTCCGCCGCCCTCGAGGACGGCGTGAACATCCACGGCTACCTGGCCTGGAGCGCCCTCGACAACTACGAGTGGGGCTCCTACAAGCCGACCTTCGGCCTCATCGCCGTCGACCCGGTCACCTTCGGGCGCACCGCCAAGCCCTCCGCCGTATGGCTCGGCGAGATGGGCCGCACCCGGCAGCTGCCGCGCGCCGAGCGCTGACCCGCGCGGCGCGCGCCTTCCCGCGCGCCGCCCCCGGACCCGGGAGCCGGTGGGCCCCTGACACCCACCGGCTCCCGCACCCCCTCCGCACCACCCCCGCAACACCCCGCACCGCACGACGCCCCGACGGCCGGAGCCCCCGTCGCCCGGCCGCACCCCGCCCTTCCCCGAAGGCAGGAGCCGCATGAACCGTCGTACGTTCCTCACCACCGCCACCCTCACCGCCGCCGCCTCCGCGACCGCCCTCGCCGGCGCCGCACCCGCCGCGGCGGGCGGCAGCACCGGGCGCGCCCCGCTCCGCACCTGGTTCGAGGCGACCCACCGTTCCCTCGAGGCCATGACCACCGACTTCGGCCTCACCACCGACAAGATGGACGTCAGCGGCACGGGCGCCCCCGCCCTGTCCGCGCAGACCTCGCCCACCAACATCGGCTGCGGCCTGTGGACCACCGTCGCCGCCGCCGGACTCGGCGTCATCGACTCCGACACCCTGCACCGCCGCCTGACCCGCACCGTCGCCGCCGTCGAACGGCTGGAGCGCGCCCACGGCTTCTGGCTCAACTGGTACGACGCCCACGACGGCTCGCTGCTGACGACCTGGCCGGAGACCGGCGACCCGGTGCGGCCCTTCCTCTCCAGCGTCGACAACGCCTGGCTGGTCACCGGCCTGATGATCGCCGCCGACGCCGACCCGTCGCTGCGCCCCCGCGTCGCCCGTCTCCTCGAGGACGCCGACTGGTCGTACTTCTACACGCCCTACGACCCCGCCGACCCGGTCGCCGGCCCCGGTCAGCTCCGCGGCGGCTACTGGCCCGACAAGCCGGGCAAGGGCGAGCCGACCGGCCACCACTACGGCGCCCTCAACACCGAACCCCGCATGGCGAGCTACCTCGGCATCGCCGACGGCTCCCTCCCGCCGGAGCACTACTGGCACGTCTTCCGCACCCTGCTGCCCGGCATGGAGCAGGAGCAGGAACCCGAGGGCGCCTGGGTCACGATCGACGGCGTCCGCGTGTGGCAGGGCCACTACACCCACCGGGGCCGCAAGCTCGTCCCCACCTGGGGCGGCTCCATGTTCGAGGCGCTGATGGTGCCGCTGTTCGTGCCCGAGCCCGAGTGGTCCCCGCGCTCCTGGGGCACCTCGCACCACCGCTACGTCCGCGGCCAGATCGACCACGGCCTGCAGGAGGCCGGCTACGGCTACTGGGGCTTCTCGCCCGCCAACATCCCCGACGGCGGCTACAGCGAGTACGGCGTCGACGCCCTCGGCATGCAGGAGGAGGGCTACAACCCCAAGGGCGTGGTCACCCCGCACGCCTCCTTCCTCGCCCTGCCCTACGAGCCCGCCGCGGCCGTCGCCAACCTCACCGCGCTGGACCGCGACTTCGGCGCGTACGACGACCGCTACGGCTTCCGCGACTCGGTCGACACCGCGACCGGCCGGGTGAGCGACTTCGTCCTCGCCCTCGACCAGGGCATGGTCGCCGCCGCGCTCGCCCAGCAGTTGCGGCCGGGCCTGCTGCAGCGCCCGTTCCGCACGGGCGGGTTCCGCTCGCGTGTGAAGCCGCTGCTGGCGAAGGAGCGGTTCAGCATCTGACCTCGCTGGGTGCGCGGGTCAGGCGGTGGGGTCGTTGGGGTGCGTCTCCAGTTCCGTGACGACCGCGGTCATCCACGGCCACAGGGGCAGGGTGCCCAGCACCTCCTCGCGCAGCGCCGCCTCGTCCTCGGCACGCCACAGGCCGATGCTGCGCCGCTCCCCTACGGGCCGCCACAGACGCGCCAGATGCCCGGAGGCCGCGAGCTCACGCGCGCGTACGGCCTCCCGCGCACGGACCCGGTCGACCTCGGCCGGGTCCGTGCCGTCGGGGACGGTGGTGGTGAGCTCCACCAGAAACTCCCGCATGTCGTTCTCCTCTCGGGGTGCCGGCCGCTTCGGGACTACTGTCGACGCATGAGCGAAGCGTCCAAGCGTTCCGTCGTCGTCGAGCGCACGAGCACCGGCCAGTTCATCGCCACCAACCCGCGCGGCGGGACCGTACGGTTCGGCACCGACGGGGGTGACGCCTTCACCCCCGTCGAACTGCTGCTCGCCGCCATCGGGGGCTGCTCGGCGGCCGACGTCGACGTCGCCACGGGCCGGCACGCCGAGCCCACCCGGTTCACCGTCGAGGTGAGCGGCGACAAGATCAGCGACGAGCAGGGCAACCGCATGACCGACCTGCGGGTCACCTTCCACATCGCCTTCCCGGACGAGGAGGGCGCCGACCGCGCCCGCGCGATCCTCCCGCGCGCGGTGAAGGCCTCCCACGACCGCCTCTGCACGGTCAGCCGCACGGTGGAACTCGGCACACCGGTCACGACGGAGATCGCGGAGGACTGAGGGTTCGCGCGCCCACGAGCGCCCGGCGCCGGCGCGCCCGGCGTGGTGCCGTGCTCGCGTGCGCTGCTCCAGCCGTGGGCGGGCGGCCATGCGTGGGACTGCCGGACCGGGGGAGCGGCGTCGGGCTCCCACCCTCGCGGTACTGCGCGTCGGCGGCCCCCACGCGTGCCGCGAGCGAGGTGAGGACGCCGGTCCACAGACCGGTGGTCCCCATGCGTGCGCTGTCCCGCCAGGCGGGACGTCGCGCCCGGCGTGGTGCCGTGCTCGCGTGCGCTGCTCCAGCCGTGGGCGGGCGGCCATGCGTGGGACTGCCGGACCGGGGGAGCGGCGTCGGGCTCCCACCCTCGCGGTACTGCGCGCCGGCGGCCCTCACGCGTGCCGCGAGCGAGGTGAGGACGCCGGTCCACAGACCGGTGGTCCCCATGCGTGCGCTGTCCCGCCAGGCGGGACGTCGCGCCCGGAGTGTGGTGCCGTGCTCGCGAGCGGCTGCTCCAGCCGCGGGCCGACGGCCCTAGGCGGGACGGCCCCGGACCGGGGGAGCGGCGTCGGGCTCCCACCCTCGCGGTACTGCGCGCCGGCGGCCCCCACGCGTGCCGCGAGCGACGGGACGACGTTCGTCCACAGCGCGGAGGGCCGGCGCCCTTGTCCACGGGCCACTGGGCGGTACGGTGCCTCACCCATGCCGTGACCGGCCATGCTCCAGCGGCCGGCGCGGCACAGCGCCCGACCGGCCCAGCACCCGGGGAGCCGTCGCGTGCACCTCCGCCGCCGTGCCGTGGTCCGCCAGGGGGCCGACCGTCCAGCCCGCCGCTCGCCAGTCCGCCACCAGGTCGGGCAGCGCGCCCAGGGTGGCGTGCCAGCAGCCCGGGGCCGCCGTGCGGTCGGTGTCGTGGAGGAGGACCGTGCCGCCGCCGCCCAGGTCCGCCTCGACCGTGGCGCGTACCGACGCCGGGGTGGCCGACGCCGTCCAGTCCCGGCCCCAGGCCGTCCACAGCACCGGGCGCAGCCCCGCCGCGCGGGCGGCCGCCCACCGGCCGGAGGTCAGGATGCCGTACGGCGGCCGGTACCACCGTGGGGTCACCCCCGTGACGTCCTGAACCGCCTCCACCGCACGGCGCAGGGCGCGTACGTCCCGCACCGGCGTCGGCAGCCACGGCCGGCCGTGGCTCCATCCGTGCACGGCCACCTCGTGCCCCCGCCGTGCCGTCTCCCGTACCACCCCGGGATGCCGTACGACCGCGTCGCCGAGGACGAAGAACGTCGCCCGCACGCCGAGGCCGTCCAGCGTGTCGAGGAAGCGGGGGGTCGAGACCGGGTCGGGGCCGTCGTCGAAGGTCAGGGCGACATGACAGGGGTGCCCCGCGCCGGCGAGGCGGGGGGACAGGCGCCTGCGCACCACGGGCAGCCACGTGGCCGCGGGACCGATGTGCGTCAGGGCGGCCGCGGCGAGCGGCAGTGCGGCGGCCCGGGACACGGATTCGGGCATGGCGGTGACCTCCTGATCACGCGGACTGACCTCACGGACCGACCACGCGGACGCTCACGGCGGGCGGGACACCCGCTGCTGCGCCCCGGAGCCGGGGCCGTCCCGCACCCTGGCCTGGTCCCAGCCGCCCCCGACCGACGGCGCGCGCGCCAGGCCGACGCTGCCCGCGCCCATCAGCGCGATGCCGATCAGCTCCGGAACCACTCGCGCGCCGAGGTTGATCTGCTCCCCGAACAGCGCCCACCCGAGAGCCACACTGGTGAGCGCGTCACCGAGGGTCAGGGCGGGCTGCGACGCGGCCAGCGTGCCCGCCCGGAACGCGGCCTGCAGCAGCAGGAACGCGGCGATGCCCACCACGGCGGTGGCGTAGAGCGGCCAGGTCGACAGGACGGCGACGGGGCCGTCCGGGATCAGCCCGGTGACCTCCTTGAGCAGCGCGGCCGTCGCCGAGAACAACACGGCGGACGCCAGCCCCAGCAGCGCGGCGCGCGGCGCGCCCCGGACCGTACGGGACGCCGCCACCAGCCCCAGCACCAGCGCCACCAGGGCCGTCCCCGCCGGCCACCAGCGCCCGGGTATCGCCATGGCCCGCCCCGACGTCGGCGCCGCCGCCGTCAGGAAGAGGGACAGGCCCGCCGCGAGGGCCACGAAGGCCAGCCAGGTTCTCAGGTCCGGCAGACGGCGGAACACCACGCTCCCGACCGCCAGGGTGAACAGCAGCTCGGCCGCCATCAGCGGCTGCACCAGCGCGAGACTGCCCACGCCGAGCGCCGCCGCCTGGAGCACCGTCGTCAGGGCGAGCATCCCCGCGCCCGCCACCCAGTACGGCCGCCGCAGCACGTGCCCCAGCCAGCGCAGCGCCTGCCGCAGCCCCTTGCCGCTCGCCGGCTCGTCGGCGGCGGCCCGCCGCTGCAGCACGGAGGCCGCGGCGTTCGCCAACGCCGCGAGAAGCGCCAGGGCGACGGTCAGCACGCCGCGGCGCCGCTCATCCGAACGTGGCGGCCAGCCGCCGGTACAGTCCCGGCGCCGCGCCGCGCACCCTGGCCGGAAGACGCAGCCACCCGGGGACGTAGACCTCGTTCCGCCCCCGGACGACGGCACGCCACACGGCGTCGGCCACCCGCTCCGGCGGCACCGGCCGGGGCCGGTTCCGCACGTAGGGCGTGCCGCGCCGGTCGAAGAACGGCGTGTCCACCACCCCCGGCACGACGAGGGTCACGCCCACGCCCGTGCCCTGCAGCTCGTAGCGCAGCGCGTCCGCGAAGACCGCCACCGCAGCCTTCGACGCCGAGTACACCGCCTCGCCCTTCACCCCGACGGCCCCCGCGAGCGACCCGACGAGCACGACCCGTCCGGAGTCCGCCTCCACCATGTGGGGGAGCACCTGGCGCACCAGACGCAGCGTGGTCAGCAGATTCACCTCCATCACCTCGTCGAAGGCACGCCGGGTCATCGTGGTGAAGTCGCCGGCCCAGCCCACCCCGGCGCACGCCACCAGCAGATCCAGGTGTCCCACCTCGTCGAGCGCGAACCGGGTCAGCCGCCGCTCGGCGGCCGGGCGGGTGAGGTCCTCGGCGAACACCGCGGCGGGCGCGTGCGCGGCCGTCTCGGCCAGACGCCCCGCGTCCCGGCCGTTCAGCACCAGCCGCCACCCCTCCGCGGACAGCCTGCGCGCCACGGCGGCGCCGATGCCGGAGGAGGCTCCGGTCACCAGGGCCGTCCCCGGCCGCGCCGCCGCCGCGCCGGGAGGCTCCCGTACGTCGTCGGGGAACGGCGCCGGCGTCCGGGTGTCGGAGGCGCCGGCCGTACCGGCGCGGGAGGGTGCGTGGGGCATGGGCTGACCTCGGCTGCTGGGCGGACACCGGAAGCGGCCGGCTGGACCACTCCCGTCGTCCGGGAGGGGGTGAGCCCGGAGTATCCAGGTCAGGGACGCCCGAAACGCCCGGCGGGCGTTTCACCGGCGCGCCGACGGTGACTCAGCATGACGTGCTCCCGTCCTCCCCGGCCCCGCACCACCGGGGCGCCGCCCGGCAGGCCGGCGCCCGCCGCGTGCTGGTGCTCAGCGCGAGCATGGGAGCCGGCCACGACACGGTGGCCCGCGAACTCGTCCGCCGCGCCCGCGCACAGGGCCACCAGGCGGACGCCGTCGACCTCATGCGGCTGCTCCCGTACGGCACGGGCTCCGGGCTGCGGGCCTTCTACCGGACGTCGGTACGCCACGCCCCCTGGGTGTACGACGGCCTCTACCGGGCGTTCCTGCGCCCCGGTGACCACGCCCGCCCCAGCGGCGTCCCGCTCGCCCGGCTCGCCGCCGACGGGCTGGAGCGGCTCGTCGCACGGACCGGCGCGGACGTGGTCGTGCCCGTCTTCCACCTGGCCGCGCAGCTCACCGGCCACCTCAGGACGCTGGGCCGGCTGCGCGTCCCCAGCGCGGTGTTCGTCCTCGACTTCGCCGTGCACCGGCAGTGGCTCCACCCGGGCAACGACGCCTGCCTCTGCCTCACCGGCCAGGCCGCCGACGACGTACGCCGGGCCGTCCCCGGCACGCACGTCGAGGTCACGGGCCCGGTCGTGGCGCCCGAGTTCCTCACCCCCGCCCCGGGCGCCGACGACTGGCGCAAGCGGTTCGAGCGGTACGCCCCCGGACGACCGCCCGTCCTGCTGTCCGCCGGCGCCTGGGGCGCCGCGGCGGGCCTCGGTGAGACCGCCCGCCTGCTGGCCGGCGCGGGCCACCTCCCCGTGGTGCTGTGCGGCCGTAACCAGGCGCTGCGGTCCCGCACCGCCCGCGTGCCGGGCGCGCTCGCCCTGGACTGGGTGACGGACATGCCGGGCCTGCTGCACGCGGTGCGCGCGCTCGTGGACAACGCGGCGGGCCAGACCGCCGTGCAGGCCCTCGCCGCCGGACTGCCCGTGATCGGTCACCGCCCGCTGCCCGGACACGGCGCCGACGGGGTCCGCCGGATGGCGGAACTGGGCCTCTCCGAGGCCGCCCACGACAGCCCCGCCCTGCTGGACGTCCTGCACCGGATCGTCACCGGGAGCCCCGGGGAGCGCGAACGGAGGGCCGCGCGCGGACGCTCGGTCTTCCGCGCCGACGTCATGGAACGTGCGGTCGCCCTGGCCGACCGGTCCGCGGTCCCGCCTCCCGGCGCGGAGTGAGCCGGGGTCTCACTCCGCGCCGACCCGCTCCCGCTCCTCCTGCTGGTGCCGGTGGCCGAAGTGACGGAGGAAGCCGTGGTGGGTCAGGAGCCAGTGCCCGAACAGGGCGCCGCCGTACACGACGAAGCCCACGCCGATCAGCCAGGACTCCACGACCAGGACCACGCCGACCGTGCCGTAGCTGACGGCGTTGTCCACGATCAGCGGGGTGAACACGTAGTACGAGAAGATCCGCAGGCCGACCAGGCCCACCATGGTGGCGACCGCGCCGGGGAACAGGTCGCGCCAGCGGACCTGCCCGCCCAGCAGGAAACGCTGGCCCCACCAGAAGAACAGCACACCGGCCGCCGTCGACAGGGTGATCCGCTCCGGCCCGTACAGCAGCGTGCGCGTCCGCACCTCCTGGTACAGGAACGCGGTCAGCACGGCCAGCCACAGCGCCTGCCGCCACACCCGGTGCCAGGGGCCGGGCGGCAGCCGCCACACCCGCTCGTAGCCGTTCTGGACGCTGCCGCCCAGGGCGATCCCGAACACGGCGAGCGCCAGACCGCCCCACACGCTGGTCGTGCCCACCACCTTGCGGGGCGGGCTGAAGATCTCCGTGAGGACCCGCGCGGACCGCCCGGTCAGACCCATGCCGTCCGCCAGCCAGGTGGCGAAACCGCCCCGGCCCAGCGGGTCCGCGGCGGCGACGACGATCAGCAGCGGCGCCAGCGTCACCAGCGCGAGGGTGGCGAAGCCCATGGCCCGGTGCATCAGCTCCAGTTCCCGGCCCCGCGCCATCAGGGCATGGGCGCCCAGCCACCTCCAGCTGTTCTGGAGCACGCCGAGGTACCGCCTCACGGTGCCCCTCCTTCGCCTGCTCGGGCACGCGCCGCGAAGTGACCCGCGGCCGGACCGGACCGTCTCGTGCCACGCCGGGGGCGGACCGGGCGCCGCACGGCGACCGCACCGCTCTCCGCGTTCATCATCCGGCGACCGCGACGGGACCCGCCACTTCGCCCGTCCCGCCGCGACCGCGGGACGCCCGCCCGCGACGGCCGTCCTGGGTGGCACAAGGCCAGGGTTCAGCGGCGGGTGTCCCCGCCGACCGTCACCCGTTCACCCGGCCGGCAGCGCATGATCCGCCCGCCGTGCCCGCGCCGGGCCGCCTCGGCGAGGAAGTCGGAGAGCGGGGAGCGGAAGACGCCGTAGTCGTCGTGGTGGACGGGCAGCGCCCGGTGCGGACGGATCACGTCCAGCAGGTCCGCGCCCTGCTCACCGTCCATGGTGACGAGCAGCCCGCCGGGCAGCGTGGTCCCGCCCAGGTGCAGTACCGCCAGATGGATGTCGGGACACCGGCGGGCGATCTCCCTCAGCCCGTCGAACATCAGCGTGTCGCCCGAGAGGTACATGACCAGGCGGACACGGCCGGAGCGGTCGCCGAACTCCAGCAGGCTGCCCATCACCGGCGGCAGCAGACGCTGCGCCGGACCCGGGGCGTGCCGGCCGGGCAGCGCGGTGACGCGGACCAGGGAGTCGCCGCGCAGCAGGGTGTGGCTCTGCCAGGTGCGCAGGCCCACGGCGCGGTGGAAGCCGAACAGCCCCTGGAGGACGCGGGAGGCGTGCGGGGTGGTCAGGAACGGCAGCCCCCGGTCCAGATGGCGCCGGGCCACCCGGTCGAAGTGGTCGCCGTGCAGATGCGACAGCACCACCGCGTCCAGGTCGGCGTGCGGGAGATCGGTGACGTCCACGGCGGGCTCGGTCAGCCGGCGCGACACCAGGCCGTAGCCGAGGTGGGCGAGCTGCCCGCGGTGCAGGAAGTTCGGATCGGTCAGCAGGGTCAGACTGCCGTAGCGGATCAGCAGGGTGGCGTTGCCGATGAACTGCACCCTGACGGTGCCCGCAGGCGGTGTGCGCTCCACAGCGACCTCCCTCGGCCGTCGTCGGCGTCCGGGCACGACCCGGGTGGCCCCGCGCGGCCGATCTACACCCGGCGAACCCCGGGTGCGTGCCGGACGCGGTTTCGCGGGTACCCGCGCACCGTTCCACTTCTCCCCCCTCCCGGTCACGCGCCCGCCGCGTACGACGGTCGGGTTCCACGCCGGGAGGTCCGGTTGCGTCTCCACCACTCCCGCCCCACCGACGCCGGGTACTCCCGGCTGCGCCACGGGCGGGGCTTCCGCTATCTCGACGCCGAGGGCGAACCCCTGCGCGACCGCGAGGAACTGGCCCGCGTCCGCGCGCTGGTCATTCCGCCCGCCTGGACCGACGTGTGGATCTGCGCCCGCGCCAACGGGCACCTCCAGGCTGTCGGCACCGACGCCGCCGGACGCCGCCAGTACCTGTACCACCCGCGGTTCCGCGCCGAGCAGGAGGCCGCCAAGCACGAGCACGTCCTCGACGTCGCCGAGACGCTGCCCGCCCTCCGGGAGGCCGTCGAAGGGCACCTCGGCGACCGGGGCCTGACCCGCTCCCGCGTCCTCGCCACCGCGGTCCGCCTGCTCGACCTCGGCTTCTTCCGCATCGGCAGCGACCGGTACGCCGAGCTCAACAACAGCTACGGCCTCACCACCCTGCTGAAGGAGCACTCCAGCTGCCGGTCGGGCGCGGTGCTGTTCAGCTACACCGGCAAGCACGGCAAGGAGACCGTGCGGACCGTCGCCGACCCCGCCGCCTGCCGCAGCCTCACCGCGCTGCTGCGCCGCAGGGGCGGCGGCGACCGGCTCCTCGCGTACTGGGAGGGGCGCGCCTGGCACGACGTGAGCAACGCCGACGTCAACGCGTACCTCAAGGAGCTGGCCGGTCTCGAGGTCACCGCCAAGGACTTCCGCACCTGGCACGCCACGGTGATGGCGGCCGTCGCCCTCGCCGTCTCGGAGCCGGCCGCCCGCAGCGAGACCGCCCGCCGCCGCGCCGTCGCCCGCGCCGCCCGCGAGGTCTCCGGCTACCTCGGCAACACCCCCGCCGTCTGCCGCGCCTCCTACATCAACCCGCGGGTCGTCGAGTTGTACGAGGAGGGGGTGACCGTGGCGCCCGCGCTGCCGCACCTCGGCCATGAGGCCGCACACGGCATCCCGGCCACCCAGGGGGCCACCGAGCGGGCGGTGCTGACCATGCTCCGCACCGGCGCCCCGCCGGCCGGGGTGGTGTGACCCACGTGGAGGCGGGGACGCTTCGAAGCGCCTCAGACCACCCCTGCCCCCGCCCACACCAACCGCCCCACCGCCAGCCCCGCCACCGCCATCGCCGCCCGGAACGGCCACCGGCTGCCCCGCCCCGCTGCCGTCGCCGTGCCCGTCACGGCCACCGCGCCCGCCACCACGGCCAAGCACAGCCCGCCGGGGCTCACCGCCCCGGGCGGTCCCGCGACGACCACGCCCACCGCCGCCAGCATCACCAGCGGCGCCAGCCACCGGCAGACCGTGCGGCCCAGCCGCTGCGGCAGCCCCCTCACGCCCGTCGCCAGGTCGTCCTCGATGTCCGGCAGCACGTTCACCAGATGCGCCCCCACGCCCAGCAGCGCTCCCGCCGCCACCACCCACCAGGCGGGCCAGGCCGGTCGCGGCAGCCCGAGGGTGACGAACACCGGCAGCGAGGCGAACCCCACGGCGTACGGCAGCGGAGACAGCACCGTGTGCTTCAGCCGCAGGTTGTAGCCCCAGCCCGCCGCCACCCCCGTCAGATGCGCCGCCGCCGCGCCCGGCCCGGACAGCAGCGACAGCGGCACGCACAGCACCAGCGCCGTCCACGCGGCCCCAGCCACCGCCCGCGCCGACAGGAGCCCCTCGGCCACCGGCTTGTCCGTGCGCCCGCACACCGTGTCGCGGCGTGCGTCGGCCGCGTCGTTGCACCAGCCCACCGACAGCTGACCCGCCAGCACCGCCGCGCCCACCGCCGCAGCACCCGCCGGGCGGTGCCCCGCCGCCACCGCCAGCGCGGTCACGAACACGGTGACGGCCAGCGCCGGCTCGGGATGACAGCAGCGCAGCAGCGCGGGGAGACGGCCCGGCGGCGTACGCGGAACAACCCCGGACGGGTGGTGGGACACGGGTGCAAGGTAGCCGGAAGGCGACGGCGAGGAAGTCATTACGGACATGCGTGTCCCCCTCGTCGCCGAACCGGCGCCCGCCACCTCAACGCCCCCGAGCACGACGGCGCCGGTGACCACCGTCGCCGCCGTGCACACCGCGCTGCCGCCCCACCGCTACCCCCAGGACCGGCTCACCGAGCCCATCGGCGACCTGTGTCTCGCCCCGGGTGCCGACCGCGCCGTGCTGCGCCGCCTGCACGCGTCCGCCGGTGTGCGCACCCGCCATCTCGCCCTGCCCATCGAGCGGTACGCCGCGCTGCGCGACTTCCGCGAGAGCAACGAGGCATGGCTGACGGCGGGCCTCGACCTGGCCGAACGGGCGCTCACCACCGCGCTGGCACAGGCCGGGCTCGCCCCGGCCGACGTCGACCTGCTGGTGTGCGCGTCCATCACCGGCGTCGCCGCCCCGTCCCTCGACGCCCGCCTGGCCGGACGGATCGGCCTGCGGCCGGACGTCAAACGGCTGCCGGTGTTCGGCCTGGGCTGCGTCGCGGGCGCCGCAGGACTCGCCCGTGTCCACGACTACCTGCGCGGACACCCCGGCGGGACCGCCGTGCTGCTCACCGTGGAACTGTGCTCGCTGACCCTGCAGAAGGGCGACGACTCCCGCGCCAACCTGGTCGCCGGCGCCCTCTTCGGCGACGGAGCGGCGGCGCTCGTCGCCCGAGCCACCGGGACCGGCACGGAAGCCGGAGCGGAACCGGCCGCCGGGCCGGCCGTCGTCGCCACCCGCAGCCACCTCCACCCGGGCACCGAACACCTCCTCGGCTGGGACGTCGGCGCGGGCGGCTTCCGTGTGGTGATCGACCCCGACGTCCCCGCCCTGGTCCGCCGCGAACTGGGCGACCAGGTGCGCGGCTTCCTCGCCGCACACGGCCTGGACACCGGGGACATCGGCGCCTGGGTGTGCCACCCGGGCGGACCGAAGGTGCTCGACGCCGTGACGGACGCGCTCGCGCTGCCCGACGACGCCCTCACCCCGTCCCGGCGGTCGCTCGCCGCCGTCGGCAACCTGTCCTCCGCCTCCGTCCTGCACATCCTCCAGGGCCACACCGAGGCCCACCGGCCCGCGCCCGGCACCTGGGGGCTCGTCCTGGCGATGGGCCCGGGATTCTGTACCGAACTCGTCCTGCTGCGCTGGTGAGGTGACCGCCATGACCTGGTACACGCTGCTCGTCCTCGCCGTGGCCGCCGAACGCCTCGCCGAACTCGTCGTGGCCCGCCGCAACGCCGCCTGGACCCGCGCGCGGGACGGGGTGGAGCACGGGCGCGGTCACTACCCCGCCATGGTCGTCCTGCACACCGGCCTGCTCGCGGGCTGTCTCCTCGAACCCCTGCTTGCCGGCCGCCCGTTCCTCCCCGCCCTCGGCTGGCCCGCCCTGGCGCTCGCCCTGCTCGCGCAGGCCCTGCGCTGGTGGTGCATCACCACGCTGGGCCCCTACTGGAACACGCGCGTGATCGTCGTCCCCGGCGCCCGTCTCGTCGGCGCCGGCCCCTACCGCTTCCTCCGCCACCCCAACTACGTCGCCGTCGTCGTCGAGGGCGCCGCCCTGCCGCTGGTGCACTCCGCGTGGATCACGGCGACCGTGTTCACCCTGGCCGACGCGGTGCTGCTGACCGTGCGGATCCGCTGCGAGAACGCCGCCCTCACCCACGCGGTGCCCGCGTGAGCCACCCCGACCTCCTCGTCGTCGGCGGCGGACCCGCGGGTCTCGCCACCGCCCTGCACGCCGCCCGCGCGGGCCTGGACACCGTCGTCGCGGAACCCCGCCCCGCCCCGGTCGACAAGGCGTGCGGCGAGGGCCTGATGCCCGGCGCCGTCCGCGCCCTCACCGCCCTCGGCCTGCGCGCCCCCGGCCACCCCCTCACCGGCATTCGCTACGTGCAGGGGCCCTGCCGCGCCGAAGCCCTGTTCCGGCGCGGGCAGGGCCTCGGCGTCCGCCGCACCGACCTGCACACCGTCCTCCACCGGGCGGTCCTCGACGCGGGCGTCCCCGTCCTCCCGCTGCGCGTGGACGCCGTACGGCAGGACGCGGACGGCGTGACCGTCCCCGGCGCGGGGCTGCGCGCCCGGTGGCTCGTCGCCGCCGACGGCCTCCACTCACCCCTGCGCCGCTCCCTCGGCCTCGACCGCCCGGCCCGCGGCCGGCCCCGCCACGGACTGCGTCGCCACTACGCCGTACCGCCCTGGACGTCGCACGTCGAAGTGCACTGGGGACCGGACGCGGAGGCATACGTCACCCCGCTCGGCCCCCGGCTGGTCGGCGTGGCCCTGCTGACCTCGCGTCGCGCGCCCTACGACACGCAGCTCGCCGGTTTCCCCGAGCTGGCCGCCCGCCTCCCGCCGGACACCGCGGTCACCCCGGTCCGCGGCGCCGGACCCCTGCGCCGTGGCTCCCGCACCCGCGTGCACGGCAGGGTCCTGTTCGTCGGGGACGCCGCCGGATACGTCGACGCGCTGACCGGTGAGGGCCTCTGCCTCGCCCTCACCGGCGCCCGCGCCCTCGTCGCCAACCTCCGCCGGGGCACGCCCGGCCGCTACGACACCGACTGGGCCCGAGCCACCCGCCGCTACCGCGTCCTGACGGAACTGCTGGTCAGGGCGCGCCAGCAACCCGCCCTCGCCCCGCACATCGTGCCCGTCGCCGCGCGCCTGCCCCGCCTGTTCACGGCGGCGGTCAACGCCCTGGGGTGAGCGGGCGGGCGGTCACCCGCAGTCGGGCGTGGGGCTCAGAAGCAGCAGGGCGATGTCGTCGCCGGGTGCCGGGGCGTGCCGTACCAGCGTGTCCGCCATGGCCTCCAGGTCGCGCGGGTCGGACTGCTCCACCAGACCGGCCAGCGCGGCCGTCGCGTCGTCCGGGTCGACGCCCGGCGCCTCGACGAGCCCGTCGGTGTAGAGCACCAGCACGCAGCCGGGCGGCAGCGCGCACTCCAGCGACGGGTAGCGGGCCGTCGGGTCGATGCCGAGGAGCAGCCCCGGCGGGATGGCCAGCAGCTCGGTGCGCCCGTCGCAGTGCCGCATCAGGGGCGGCGGATGCCCCGCGGTGGCCAGGCACGCCCGTCGGTTCCCCAGGTCCAGGTGCGCGTAGAGACAGCTGGTGAACAGACCGGGGTCCAGGTCGGTGAGGAGCCGGTTGGTGCCGCCGAGGACGTGGTCCGGGGGAGCGCCGACGGTGGCGTGGGCGTGCACGGCGGTGCGGACCTGCCCCATCAGCGCCGCCGCGTCCACGTTGTGGCCCTGCACGTCCCCGATGGCGGCCGCCGCCGTGTTCTCGTCGAGCCGGATCAGGTCGTAGAAGTCACCGCCGATGCCCAGACCGCGCGCGGCCGGCAGATAGCGGGCGACGACCCGCAGGCCGGGGATGCTCGGCAGGCTGTGGGGGAGCAGCGCCGACTGGAGCCGGTGGGCGAGCCGGTCCTTGTTGTCGTACAGCCGGGCCCGGTCGAGGGCCTGCCCGACGAGACCGGCCAGGGAGGTGAGGATGGCGCGCTCGCTGGGCGGGAAGGTGTGCGGCCGGTCGTAGGAGAGCAGCACGGAGCCGATGGGACGTCCGGAGGCGATCAGCGGCAGGACCGCCCACGCGGCCATCCCGTCCTCGTGGGTCATCTTCGGGTACACGTCCGCCATCTGCGTGAACGACGGGAAGAAGCCCGGCTCCCCGGTGGCCAGGACCGCCGCGCCCGGGATGTCCCGGCTCAGCGGTGTCCCGTCGAACCGTGCGAGCAGCTCGGGGTTGTAGCCGCGGTGGCCCAGGATCCGCAGCCGGCCGTCCTCCGCCGTCATCAGCACCATGGCCTGCGCCCCGAGGGCGGGCAGCAGCTGCTGCGCGGTCTGGTCGACGACGTCCTGCACGCCGACGGCCTCGGTCAGCGTGGTCGCCAGGTGCATCAGGTGGTACAGCATCGTGGCCCGGCCGGGACCGTGCGGCATCCGCGTGACCGGGTCGGCGTCCTGCCCGTCGCCGGTGCGGTCGATCCGCACGCTGATGCCCGAGGGGTCCGGGTACAGCTCGAACGACAGCCAGGTGCCGGGCGGGCGCAGCACCCGGAACGACTGCGGGGTGCGGCTGATCAGCGCCGCCCGGTAACGGTCCTCGACGTGGGGGACGTCCATCCACGGCAGCGCCTCCCACGGCAGGGCGCCCAGCAGCCGGTCGGGTGAGGCGCCCACGAGGTCGGCGGCGGCCGGGGTGACGAGGGTGATCCGCCCGTTCAGGTCCAGGCCGACGTACCCGCCGGGCAGCCGGTCGAGCAGCGCCGTGCCGGCCCACGCCTCCTCGGCGGTGGGGGTGCGTCCCGGTTCCGGCGGCAGGATGTGCGGCCGGCCGGGGGAGACGACGGCCTCGCCGCGCCGGGCGGCCTGTTCGAAGAGATGCCCGAGGCGCCGGGAGCCCGCGCGGACGGCGTCGTGCTCGGCGCGGCTGAGCTGCGGCGGATGCCCGCTGGGCCACAGCAGCACCAGCCCGCCCCGCACCCCGGAGTCGGAGGCGACCGGCACGGCCGCCAGGGCGAAGTCGTACGGCAGCACCACGGCCGGCCGGGGATAGCGGCGCGCCATCTCCTCCTGGCTGTTCACCCACACCAGGCGCTCCTCGCGCACCGCGTCGGCGACCGGTATCGGGTCGCCCACCGCGACCCGGGTCCACGGCGCGACGACCTCGCGCGGGGCGCCCGCCACATGGGACAGCCAGAGGGCCGTGCGGTCGGGGGTGAGGACGTAGAGCATGGCGCCGGTGGCGCGGGTCGCCCGCACGACGTCGGCCAGGGCGGTGTCCATCAGTCACCCGCCCGTCCCGGCGGGGACGAGCCCGCCGACTCGACCGGCGTCGCCCGAACTGCTCCCATATCGGGACAGTACGCCGAATCCTTGCCGGAGGCATCCAGCGTCCGGGCGGCCCCCGGGCCCTGCCTGGCTGCGGGCATTCGTGCCCCCCCAGTGCCTTGAGGGCCTGGGAGGTACCCCAGGGCCACGGGGGTACCTCCCGGGTACCTCCCGCTCGAGCGAAGCCGAGAGTGGGGGAGGGTGGGCGCAGCGGCCTCAGCCTGCCAGCGGCCCGAGCGTCCCCCGTGCGGGCAGCCAGGTCCGGGCACCTGTACAGCACCGCAAGCCGCACCCCCGGGCGCCGTGCTCAGGCGCGCAGCACCGGCATCATCGTCTCGGGCGCGCCGCCCGCGAGGTGGTCGAGGATCATCCGGTCGACCTCGGCGGGCTTCTCCAGCGGCACCAGATGGGACGCGCCGGGGATCACGGCGAGCCGGGCGTCGTGGAGCGCGTGGTAGAGGGCCGCGGTGTGCTCCAGGGTCATCAGGTCGTCGTCGCCGGTCATGACGAGGGTGGGCGCCCGCACCGCCGCCAGGTCGTCGGCGTCGAGCGTCGGCTGGGTGCGCCACATGTCGATCATCCGCGTCGCCACGGAAGGCCAGTGGTCCGGCCCGTCCGGGCTCGCGGCCGCGTACAGCTCGCGGAAGAAGGCCATGTCGGCGCTGTCCGGGGTCAGCGCGTCGAGCATCTCCGGCGCGACGAACGCCTCCGGCGCGGGCCGGAAGTTCGCCCCGATCACCACCATCCGGCGCACCAGGTCGGGCCGGGCGAGGGCGGTCAGCAGCGCCACGACGCCCCCGTCGCTCCACCCGACCAGATGGGCAGGGCCGCCCACCACGGACTCCAGGAACGCCACCGTGTCACCGGCCATGTCGGTGTACGACAGCGGACCCGCGACGTCCGGGGTGCGCCCGTGCGCCCGCCGCTCGGGGAGGTGGACACGGTAGGAGGCGGCGAGGTCGGGCCGCTGCGCGCCCCAGGTGTCGTTGGTGCAGAACCCGCCGTGCAGCAGCACCAGCGCATCGCCGGAGCCCTCGGTCTCGTACCAGGTCCTGACCCCGGCGAGGTCCGCGTAGTCACCCATGCGTTCCCGCCCTCCAGGGACGTACGGCCGTCCCCGGCCAGTGTCCGGCGGCCCCGGAACGGCCGCAACGCGGCCCCCGACACCCGCGAAGCGCCCCCGTGCCGCACCGGCCGGAACACTTTGTCCCAGCGGTGGAAGAAGACGCGGGACGCCGTGCGAAAGGGGTTACGTCTTCGCGCCCCGCCCGCTAACTTCCTTGAAACACACCGGTCTTGAAGCCTACGGGCCGACCGGCCGGCGCTCCATGGCGCGACGGCGCGCGCCTGTGCTCCTTCACGGCAGCCCCCTGCCCGGGGCCTGCCGCCACCCCCCACTGCCCTGGAGAGCTCCGTGCGCACGAGACCGCTCGGACACAGACGTGTCCGCACCCTTCTGACCGCACTGACCTGCGCCGCCGCCCTGGCCCTCCCCATGGGCCCCGCGGCGGCCGCCGCCCCCGCCCCCGTTGACCGGGTGGCCGCCGCCCCCGAGGACTTCCAGCAGGTGACCCTCGCCAAAGGCGTGGCCGAGACGGGTGAGCCCATGACCCTGGCCGTGCTGCCCGACCGTTCGGTGCTGCACACCTCCCGCGACGGCACCCTCCGCCGCACGGACGCGGCCGGCACCACCACCGTCGCCGGCAGGCTCGACGTCTACAGCCACGACGAGGAGGGCCTGCAGGGCGTCGCCGTCGACCCCGGCTTCGCCTCCAACCGCTTCGTCTACCTCTACTACGCGCCCCAGCTGAACACCCCCGCCGGGGACGCCCCGTCCGACGGCAGCGCCGCCGACTTCACCCCGTTCGACGGCGTCAACCGCCTTTCCCGCTTCGTCCTGCGGCCCGACAACTCCCTGGACACGACGAGCGAGAAGAAGATCCTCGACGTGCCCGCCTCCCGCGGCCTGTGCTGCCATGTCGGCGGCGACATCGACTTCGACGCGGACGGCAACCTGTACCTGTCGACCGGCGACGACACCAACCCCTTCGCCTCCGACGGCTACACCCCCATCGACGAGCGCGCCTCCCGCAACCCCGCCTACGACGCCCAGCGTTCGGCCGGCAACACCAACGACCTGCGCGGCAAGATCCTGCGCATCAAGGTCCAGGCCGACGGCAGTTACACCGTCCCGCCCGGCAACCTCTTCCCGCCGGGCACCGACAGGACCCGCCCCGAGATCTACGCGATGGGCTTCCGCAACCCGTTCCGCATGAGCGTCGACCAGGCCACCGGCACCGTCTACGTCGGCGACTACGGCCCGGACGCGGGAACGGCCAGCTCCACCCGAGGCCCCGCAGGGCAGGTCGAGTTCAACCGCGTCACCCGGGCCGGCAACTACGGCTGGCCCTACTGCACCGGCCGGAACGACGCCTACGTCGACCACGACTTCGCCTCCGGTTCCGCCGGCGCCCGCTTCGACTGCTCCGCCCCGAGGAACACCTCACCGCGCAACACCGGCCTGACCGAGCTGCCGCCCGCCCAGCCCGCCTGGATCCCCTACGACGGCGGCTCGGTACCGGAGTTCGGCACCGGCTCCGAATCCCCGATGGGCGGCCCCGTCTACCGCTACGACGCGGAATCGGCCTCCGATGTGAAGTTCCCCCAGGAGTACGACGGCGACTTCTTCGCCGGGGAGTTCGGCCGCCGCTGGATCAAACGCGTCGAGACCGGCGGCGACGGGACCGTGCAGTCCATCGACGCGTTCCCCTGGAACGGCACCCAGGTGATGGACATGGCCTTCGGCCCGGACGGCGCCCTCTACGTCCTCGACTACGGCACCGGCTACTTCAACGGCGACCACAACTCCGCCCTGTACCGCATCGAGCACGTCACCGGCGGACGCGCCCCGCTCGCCCAGGCCGCCGCCAACAGGACCTCGGGCTTCGCGCCCCTCACGGTCGCCTTCTCCTCGTCCGGCACCTCGGACCCCGACGGCGACACCCTCGGCTACGCCTGGACCTTCGGCGACGGCGCCACCTCCACCGCCGCCGACCCCTCGCACACCTACACGGCCAACGGCCAGTACACGGCGACCCTCAAGGTCACCGACCCGTCCGGCAAGTCGGCCACCGCGTCCGTGCGGATCACCGTCGGCAACACGGCCCCGACCGTACGCATCGACACCCCCGCCGACGGCCGCATCTACGACTTCGGCGCCGCCATCCCCTTCAGCGTGACCGTGACCGATCCGGAGGACGGCGCCGTCGACTGCTCCCGGGTGAAGGTCACCTTCGTCATCGGCCACGACAGCCACGGCCACCCGCAGACCTCCGCCACCGGCTGCACCGGCACCCTGCGCACCCTGGCCGACGGCGAGCACGACCCGAACGCCAACATCTTCGGCGTCGTCGACGCCGAGTACACCGACCGGGGCGCGAACGGCCAGCCCGCCCTCACCACCCACGACCAGCACATCACCCAGCCCAGCCACCGGCAGGCCGAGCACTACGGCGACTCCGCCGGCGTACAGATCATCGACAAGGCGTCCGCGCACGGCGGCAGGACGGTCGGCGAGATCCACGACGGCGACCGGATCTCCTTCACTCCGTACAGCCTCGACAACGCCTCCCGCTTCACCGCCCGCGTCTCCTCGGCGGGCAGCGGCGGCACGATCGAGATCCGCGCGGGCTCCCCGACCGGCGCCCTCCTCGGCACGGCCGCCGTCCCGGTCACCGGAGGCTGGGACATCTTCCGTGACGTCACGGCGCCCCTGAGCGGCCGGCCGGCCGGAGCGACCACCCTGCACCTCGTCTTCAAGGGCGGCGCCGGACCGCTGTTCGACGTGGACGAGTTCTCCTTCGACACCGGCGCCACACCGGGGCCCCGCACCGGTGAGATCCGGGGCGTCGACGACAAGTGCCTGGACGTGGACAACGCGGGGACGGCGGACGGCACGCGGGTGCAGATCTATGCCTGCAACTCCTCCGCCGCCCAGCGGTGGACCGTCTCGGCCGACGGCACGCTCCGGGCGCTGGGCAAGTGCCTCGACGTGTCCGGGGGCGGCACCGTGGACGGCACCCGCGTCCAGCTGTGGACGTGCAACGGCACGGGCTCGCAGGTGTGGGCCGCACAGTCCGACGGGACCGTGCGGAACCCGCAGTCGGGCAAGTGCCTGGACGCCTCGGGCGGCACCTGGGAGGACCGCACCCCGGTCCACCTGTGGACCTGCCACACCGGACCCAACCAGAAGTGGACCCTGCCCTGAGTCAGGACAGCACCTCGTAGGTCAGGTGGGTGATCCNGTAGGAAGGAGGCGCCCCCCCATGCGCACCCCCTGGAAAGCAGCACTCGGTCTGATCGCCGGCGCCGCGCTCTGCCTGACCCCTCACGCCGCCGCGACCCCCGGCGCCGCGCCCGCCGACGCGCCCCTGGCGGCGGCGCCGGCGGCCGACCCCGCGTACCGCATCCTCGTCTTCTCCCGAACGGCGGGCTTCCGCCACGACTCCATCGACGAGGGCATCACCGCCCTGCGGGAACTGGGCGCGGCCGCCAACTTCACCGTGACCGCCACCGAGGACCCGGCCGCGTTCACCGTCGACAACCTCGCCCGGTACCGGGCCGTCGTCTTCCTCTCCACCACCGGCGACGTCCTCGGCCCCGCCCAGGAGACCGCCCTCGAGCAGTACATGGGCGCCGGCGGCGGCTACGTCGGCGTCCACGCCGCCGCCGACACCGAGTACGACTGGCCCTTCTACACGGGACTGGCCGGCGCCCTGTTCCAGTCCCACCCGGCGATCCAGCCCGCCACCGTGCGGGTCGAGGACCGGGCGCACGACGCCACAGCCCACCTCGGCCCCGCCTGGCAGCGCACCGACGAGTGGTACAACTACCGCACCAACCCCCGCTCCACCGCCCATGTCCTCGCCTCCCTGGACGAGTCCAGCTACTCCGGCGGCACGATGTCCGGGGACCATCCCATCGCCTGGTGCAAGGACTACGCGGGCGGCCGCGCCTTCTACACCGGCGGCGGCCACACGGCCGAGTCCTACGCCGAACCCGCCTTCCGCCGTCACCTCCTCGGCGGCATCCGCTGGGCCGCCGGCACGACAAAGGCGGACTGCCGCCCCGAGACGGGCTACACCCCGCTGTTCGACGGCACCGGCACCACCGGCTGGAAACAGGCGGGCCCCGGCGGCTTCACCCTGAACGACGCCACCCTCACCTCCCAGGGCGGCATGGGCCTGTTCTGGTACGACCGGGAGATCACCGGCGACTACTCCCTCAAGCTCGACTGGAAGCTGTACGGCGACGACAACTCCGGTGTCTTCCTGGGCTTCCCCGCCTCCGACGACCCGTGGTCCGCCGTCGACCAGGGCTACGAGATCCAGATCGACGCCACCGACACCGCCGACCGCACCACCGGCGCGGTCTACGGCTTCCAGTCCGCCGACATCGCCGCCCGGGACGCGGCACTGAACCCGCCGGGGGAGTGGAACACGTACGAACTCCGCGTCACCGCGGAACGGCTTGAGATCTTCCTCAACGGCCGGAAGATCAACGACTTCACCAACACCGACCCCGCCCGCAGCCTGCGCGACGGCCACATCGGCCTGCAGAACCACGGCGACGGCGACCAGGTGTCCTTCCGCAACATCCGCCTCCACCAGAACGGCGCCACACCGGGGCCCCGCACCGGTGAGATCCGGGGCGTCGACGGCAAGTGCCTGGACGTGGACAACGCGGGGACGGCGGACGGGACGCGGGTGCAGATCTACGCCTGCAACTCCTCCGCCGCCCAGCGGTGGACGGTGCCCGCAGACGGGACGCTGCGGGCGCTCGGCAAGTGCCTGGACGTGTTCGGGGGAGGGAGCCTGGACGGTACGCGGATCCAGCTGTGGACGTGCAACGGAACCGGTGCGCAGGTGTGGGCCGCGCGGTCCGACGGAACCGTGCGCAACCCGCAGTCGGGCAAGTGCCTGGACGCCTCGGGCGGCACCTGGGAGGACCGCACCCCGGTCCACCTGTGGACCTGCCACACCGGACCCAACCAGAAGTGGACCCTGCCCTGAGTCAGGACAGCACCTCGTAGGTCAGGTGGGTGATCCTCCGGGCCGGCCGTGACGCGGGACCCCGTCGAAGAGGCGGGGTTCCGCCCCGGGCGCCGGCGGCGACGATGAGCAGCCGCGCAGGACCCTGACCGCCGGGCGGGGGAGAGGCACGAGCGTGCACCCACGGGTGGTCAGGGCAGGGGCGGCCGGGCGGCGCGGAGCGCGTCCTCGACGCCGGCGTGGAAGGTGAACACCTCGTCCAGCCCCACCATGCGCAGCACCCGCATCTGGGCCGGGGCCACCCCCGCCAGGCTGAGCTGCGAGCCCTTGTCCCGCGACCGTCGGTGCGCCGTCACGAACACGGTGATCCCCGACGAGTCGCAGAAGGTCAGCCCCGACAGGTCCAGCACCACACCGTAGGGACCGAACGGCGCCTCGTTGACCGCCTCCGTCAGCAGCGGCGCCGTGTGGTGGTCGAGCTCCCCGGCCACCTCCAGGACGTAGGGCCCCGTGGCGCTCGGGCGGGGGGTGACGGTGAACGTCTCGTCCGGTACGGACACGAAATCTCCTCGGCGGGGTGTTCGGCGCATGCGGGTGAGCCCGACCTCCGCCCATCCCCACGGTGCCCGGCCGGCCGGTTCATCCTACGAAGTCCGGGCAGGTGTCTCGTGCACGCCCCGGGCCGTCGCACCGCCTACCCACCCCGGTCCGCTCCATGCGGAGCCCCGTACACAAGGGGCGGAACGCCCGCGGATGTGGGGAACGTGCGATGATCCGAAGGGGTGAGAGGGCATGGAGACGGTGGAACCGGAACACGACGGGGAGACGGCCGGGGTGATCGGCGACACGATCACCCCGATCGGCACCGGCGCCTACGTCGTGGACGGACGCGGGACGATCGTCGCGGTCAACGCGGTCGCCGAGCGGCTGCTGGGGCGGCCCGCCGCCGCACTCGTCGGCGCCGACGCGCACGACCTGCTGCACCGCACCGCCCACGGCGAGACCCTGCCGACCTCCCAGTGCCGCATGCGGCCCGCCTTCCTCTCCGGCCGCCCCGCCCAGGACGGCGGGGAATGGTTCGAGAAGGGCGACGGCACCCTGCTCCCCGTCGCCTGGACCATCACCCCCTACGACGCCGGCACCGACGACACCTGCGTCCTCGTCCTCTTCCACGCCCGCGAGACCCCCGCCGAGGCGCCCGGCCCGCCCGCGGCCCGCCAGGGGACGCTCGACGAGCTGGAGCGGCTCGCCCTGCTGGCGGAGATGACCACCCAGCTGACGTCCACCCTCTCCGTCGACGAGGCACTGCGCCGGCTGGTGTCCCTGGTGCTGCCGCGCCTCGCGGACTGGGCGGTGATCGACCTGATCAGCGAGCGCGACGAGGTGTGGCGCACCAAGGTGGTGCACCTGGAGGACGGCCTCCCCGTCTCCCGCCGTGACCTCGAAGGGCCGATGGCGCCCGTCCCCGACGAGTCCCCGATGCCCCTGTCCCGCGCCCTGCGCGGCGCCTCCTCGACGATCGCCGGCCCGGAGACCTACGAGGTGTCCCCGACTCGGGCATCGCCGTCGAGCAGCGCCGGCTGTTCGAGGCCACGGGAATGCACTCGGCCGCCATCGCCCCCATCCGCGGGCTGCGCGAGGTCCTCGGCGCCCTGACCCTCGGCCGCTCCGAACGGGCCGACGCCTTCACCCCCGACGACCTGACCCTGCTGGAGGACATCACCCGCCGCGCCGGACTCGCCCTGGACAACGCCCGCCTCTACCAACGGCAGCGCAAGGTCGCCGAGACCATGCAGCGCTATCTGCTGCCCCAGCTGCCGCGCGTCCCCGGCCTGGAGATGACGTCCCGCTACCTGCCCGCGCCGGACGCCTCCCACGTCGGCGGCGACTGGTACGACGCCTTCCCCCTCGGGGAGGGCGACACCGCCCTGGTCGTCGGCGACGTCTCCGGGCACGACCTGGACGCCGCCGCGGGCATGGCGCAGCTGCGCAACGTGCTGCGCTCCTACGCCTGGTCCTCACGGGACGAGCCGCCCGGCCGGGTCGTCGAGCGGGTGGACCGCGCCGTGCTGCGCATCACCGACGTCTCCATGGCCACCCTGGTGCTCGCCGTCCTCGGCACGGACGAGGAAGGGCGCTGGACCCTGCGCTGGACCAACGCCGGCCATCCGCCGCCCCTGCTGGTCACCCGGGAGGGCGTCGCCGACTACCTCACGGAGGGCGGCGGGATGCTCCTGGGCACCGGCACGGACCGTCCGCGCGCCGACGGCTCGACGGTCCTGCCCCCGGGCGCCACCCTCGTCCTCTACACGGACGGGCTGATCGAGGCGCCCAGCCACACCATCGACGAAGGGCTGGAGCGGCTGCGCCGGCACGCCGCCGCGCTCGCCCACCGCCCGGTCGGGGAGTTCACCGACGAACTGCTCCGCCGGGCGCGCCCCGCCGACAACGACGACGACGTCGCCCTCCTCGCGGTCCGCGTCGGCACCCGGCCGGCACGCGGCTGACCTTTCCCTCGCGTCACGCCCCTTCCGCAGGCCGGCGGGATCTCTCACGCAGCCGGGCCACGGCCGCCTGGAGGTCGTCGAAGGCGTGCTGCTCGTGCCACGGGCCGGTGCGCGCCCCCGGCAGCAGGCTGTCCCGGGCCGCGCGGGCCCGCGCGTACGCCTCGAACCGGGTGACCACCTCGGCCACGGCATCAGGAGGCGGGGAGTCGTTCTGCGAGCTTTCGCGGGAGGAGGGGGAGGACCCCTTCCGCCGCGCGTTCGTACGTCCGGTCATGCCCGCATCCTGACCGGGCCCCCGGCCGCTCCACACTGCACGCCTCCGGACGAGGACGCCGGGCCGACGTTGCCGGGAGCGGGCAAGGACGACGGGGACCTCCCAGAACCGTTCGCAATCCGTGCACGAAGTGACGCCACTCGGACGGGTGAAGTAGCCCGCCGCTCGGCGGGTGTCAGAACCCGACGACCGGTTACCTGACATAGCGTCGATCCGGCACCCGTGTGCCGATCGCGCCCGCAATGAGTGCGTTCCCTCCCGGCCGGCCTCCGCGTAGTGAACCCGAAGGAACTCGATGGCGACACACACGACTGAACCTCTTTCCCCGGTTCCGGCGGTGGAGGGAAGACGATCGAGAGGGCGTGTGGTCATCTCCTGGCTGACCACCACCGACCACAAGAAGATCGGGCACCTCTACCTGATCACCTCGTTCGCCTTCTTCCTCGTGGGCGGTCTGCTCGCCATGGTGATCCGCGCGGAACTGGCGCGGCCCGGGCTCCAGATCGTGTCGCCCGAGCAGTACAACCAGTCGTTCACCATGCACGGCACGATCATGCTGCTGCTGTTCGCGACGCCCACGTTCGCGGGGTTCGCCAACGCGATCATGCCGCTGCAGATCGGCTCCCCGGACGTGGCGTTCCCCCGCCTGAACATGCTGTCGTACTGGCTGTTCGCCTTCGGCGGGCTGATCGTGATGACCAGCTTCCTCACGCCCCAGGGCGCCGCGGACTTCGGATGGACGGCGTACACGCCGCTCAGCGGCGGCGAGCGCACCCCGCAGGAGGGCGGCGACCTGTGGATCATGGGCCTGGCGCTGTCCGGCTTCGGCACGATCCTCGGCGCCGTCAACTTCATCACCACGATCATCTGCATGCGCGCGCCCGGCATGACGATGTTCCGGATGCCGATCTTCACCTGGAACGTGCTGCTCACGTCCGTGCTGGTGCTGCTGGCGTTCCCGGTCCTGGCGGCGGCGCTGCTCGCCCTGGAGGCGGACCGCCGCTTCGGCGCGCAGATCTTCGACCCGGGGAACGGCGGGGCGCTGCTGTGGCAGCACCTCTTCTGGTTCTTCGGCCATCCCGAGGTCTACATCCTCGCGCTGCCCTTCTTCGGCGTGGTCAGCGAGATCATCCCGGTCTTCGCCCGCAAGCCGATCTTCGGCTACATGGGACTCGTCGGGGCGACCATCACCATCACCGGTCTCTCCGCCACGGTGTGGGCCCACCACATGTTCGCCACCGGCGCGGTGCTGCTGCCGTTCTTCTCCTTCATGAGCTTCCTCATCGCCGTGCCGACGGGCGTGAAGTTCTTCAACTGGATCGGCACCATGTGGAAGGGCAGTCTGTCCTTCGAACCGCCCATGCTGTGGGCCACCGGCTTCCTCGTCACCTTCCTCTTCGGCGGTCTGACGGGTGTGCTGCTGGCGTCCCCGCCGTTGGACTTCCACGTCCATGACAGCTACTTCGTCGTCGCCCACTTCCACTACGTGCTGTTCGGCACGATCGTGTTCGCGATGTTCGGCGGATTCAGCTTCTGGTGGCCGAAGATGACCGGCACCATGCTCGACCACCGTCTGGAGAAGGTGCACTTCTGGACGCTGTTCGTCGGCTTCCACACCACTTTCCTGCTCCAGCACTGGCTGGGCGCCGAGGGCATGCCCCGCCGCTACGCCGACTACCTCGCCGCCGACGGGTTCACCGCCCTCAACACGGTCTCCTCCATCGGCGCCTTCCTGCTCGGCCTGTCGACGCTGCCCTTCCTCTACAACGTCTGGAAGACCGCGCAGAAGGGCGAGAAGATCGAGGTCGACGACCCTTGGGGCTACGGGCGTTCGCTGGAGTGGGCCACCTCCTGCCCGCCGCCCCGGCACAACTTCGTCACCCTGCCCCGTATCCGCTCCGAGTCGCCCGCCTTCGACCTGCGGCACCCGGCCCTGGCCGGCGTCGACCAGGCGGAGAACACCGGGCAGCGTGACGTCATCGACCCCGGCGGCCACAAGGGCGACCGCTGATGCCGCGGTCGCGGTTCCGTCGCCCCACCGCGCACGACGCCTCGGCCGTCATGGCCGAGGCGGAGGGCATCGTGATGGCGCGCTCCCACCTCGCCGAGGCGCGCCGGGAGGCGGAGGCCCTCTGCGCCGACCTGCCGTGGCTGACCACCGGTCAGGCCGAGGACCTCACCCGGCACTACGTCGCCCGCCGCATCGACCTCACCCGCCAGATGCTCCGCACCACGGTCCGCCGAGCCGACGAACTGCGCCACGAGTACGAGACGCGGTACGTGGAACTACGCGGCGCGCTGTTACGACGTCACGTGGCCTGGGCGAGCGGCGTGCTGGCCTGCGCCACGGGGATCAACGCGACGCTGTGGCTCTTCACCCGCTGAATGTCGCCGGCCGGCCGTTCGCCGACGCGCCGTCGGCCGCGGCCTGCCGCAGCACCCGCCCCAGCCACTCGCTCCGCGTCCTCCTGGCCGTCACCGACAGTTCCGCCTCCGGGAACTGCGCGTCGAAGCCGTGGTGGCCGCCCGCCCACACGTGCAGCTCAGCCTGGCCGCCCGCCGACCAGAGGGCGGAGGCGTACGCCACGTCCTCGTCGCGGAACACCTCGGCCGAGCCGGTGTCCACGTAGGCGGTGGGCAGCCCGGACAGGTCGGCGGCCCGTGCGGGGGAGACGTACGGCGGCACCTCGCCGTCGGCCTGGTCGCCCAGCAGCGTGCGCCAGGCGAACTCGTTCGTCTCCCGCGTCCACAGGCCGGGCTCCCCGGAGTACTGCCGGCTGGAGACGGTCACGTTGCGATGGTCTAGCATGGGGCAGATCAGCAGCTGTGCCGCGATCGCGGGTGTGCCGCGGTCGCGGGCCATCAGGCAGAGCCCGGCGGCGAGACCCCCGCCCGCGCTGATGCCGGCCACCACGATGCGGCCGGGGTCGACGCCCAGCTCCTCGCCGTGCGCGGCCACCCAGGCCAGCCCCCGGTGGCAGTCCTCCACGGCGGTCGTGCCCGTGGCCTCCGGGGCGAGCCGGTACTCCACGGTCACGACGACCACGCCGAACCGCTCCAGCCACTCCAGCGGGATGTCGATCTGCCCGAACCGGTCGCCCAGGACCATCCCGCCGCCGTGGATCCAGTACACGCACGGCGCGGGGACGGCGGGGTCGCGGTCCGCGGGACTCAGCACCGACAGCCGGACGACGGCGCCGTCCTCGGCCGGCACGTCCACCTCCCGGCGGACCACGCGGCGGCCGGCGAGCAGGGAGTCCGGGGACGGGGACGGCAGGGCGCGCAGCTGGCTGAGGATCTCCTCGTCCATCCGCTCCACGAGGGGCATCTCGGCGAGCAGGGCGCGGAGTTCGGGGTCGACGTCGGGGCGCGGGCTCAGGGACACGGGTGTGCCTTCCGGTGGGGTGGGGACGGGGTTCACACGGCGGTTCACGCGGCGGCGGGGCCGAAGGCGGCCTTGCCGCGCACCGGGACGTAGTCGGCGTGGACGGGCTCGCCGGCCAGCAGCGGCGTGATGCGGGACACGAGAGCACGGGCGGCCTCGCCGTCGAACAGCCGCTCGTGTTCCTCCTTGCTGGTCCAGCCCTCGATGATGTGGACGACGTCCGGGGCGGAGGCGGACCGCGACACGAGGTAGACGACGCAGTGCTCGCTCGCGGCGGCACCTCCCTCGTCCATGCCGGTGAGCAGCAGCTCGGCGAGCTCCCCGCCCCGACCCGGACGGGCGGTGAGCGTGGCCTGGAAGCCGTACTGGACAATCATGGCGACCTTCTCTCGTTCGGTGGAGTGCGATTACTCCATTGAAGGCCGCCGAACTGGGGAAACGTTAGATCGATCCTCCCCGGTGTTTGCACGATCCTCTCAGTGTCGGGGATGCGGCACCCGCTCCTGTGCTGCAATGGAGGCATGGCCCTCCTCGAAGAGCTGCGCACCCTGCTGGAGCGTTGTGCCCGCCCCGACGGGGCCACGCCCGTCGACGGCGTCCTCGCCACGCGGATCGACCGGCAGGATCCCCCGGGACCGTCCATGTCCGGCACGGTCCTCGCCGTCGTCGCCCAGGGCGCCAAACGTCTCGCCCTCGGCGATCGCGTCTACGAGTACGGCCCCGGCCAGTATCTGGTCGCGTCCGTGGACCTGCCCGTCACCGGCCACTGGCTCGACATCGGCCCCGACCGTCCGGCCCTCGGCTTCGGACTGGTGCTGGACCCCTCCGCCGTCGCCGACCTCCTGCTGTCGGCCGGCCCCGGGGGCCTGCCCCGCACCGGCGGGACGCCGTCCGCGCTGGCCGTGAGCGACGCGCCGGAGCCGCTGCTGGACGCGGTCGTCCGGCTGCTGCGCCTGCTGGACCAGCCCCGCGACCGCGAGGTGCTCGCACCGATGGTCAAGCGGGAGATCCTGTGGCGCCTGATGACCGGCGAACAGGGCGCCGCCGTACGGCAGTTGGGGCTCGCCGACAGCGGGCTCAGCCACGTCTCCCGTGCGGTGCGCTGGATCCGCGAGAACTTCGCGGAGTCGTTCCGGGTGGAGGACGTGGCGCGGATGAGCGGTATGAGCGTCTCCGCCTTCTACCGCAACTTCCAGGCGGTGACGGCGATGAGCCCCATCCAGTTCCAGAAGCGGATCCGGCTCCAGGAGGCCCGGCTGCTGCTGGCCACGCGCCCGGGCGACGTCACCGCCGTCGGCCGGCGCGTCGGCTACGACAACCCCTCCCAGTTCAGCCGCGAGTACCGGCGCCTGTTCGGCGCGCCCCCGAGCCGCGACGCGGCCCTCCTCCGCGGGACCGGACAGGCCCCCGCCGCCCTGGCGCCCTGACCTCAGGCGACGTCCGGCAGCTTCAGCCACTCCTCCCAGGTGAGGTCCCAGCCGATGAAGCGGGGCCGTTCGAACGGCCAGTCCTCGGCGATCCACCGCGGCACGAACGCGTCCAGCGCCCGCTCCAGGGGACCGCCCACCTCGTCGTCCACCACCCACCAGGAGATCTCGGCGTCCGCGCCCTCCTTCTCCGGCGGGTCGATGTAGACGCAGCCGCGCAGCGCGGTGCGCTCCGGGTTCTCGATCGTGTAGTTGAACGACTCGTGCGCCTCGATCTCGGCCGCGTGCCGTTCCAGATCGGCGAGGTTCGCCTCGTACGTCATGGTGGCCGAGGGCCAGCCCCAGGCGGGGCCGAATATGGACCACAGCCGCTCGCGCGACCCCATCACCGCCGGATAGTCCAGCGGCGCGTCGGCCCCGGCGATCGGGCGCAGCCGATGGCCCGCACCGCCGGGGACGCCGACGTGCAGGGGGTGGACGAAGTCGCGCGGAAGCCAGCTCATGGGCGTGAGCCAACCACGCGCCGTCCCGCCCGGCAAAGCAATAAGCGCGCGGGCCCTGGGCGGCGCCTTCCGCTGCTCCAGACCGGTGAGACGCGCGGAGGTGCGCGACGGTGAACCGGGCAACGGGCCGATGAACCGCTTATCTGGATGTTCGAGCATCGGACGATCGCAAGGAGCCCCTCGTGCCGTCACAGCCCGCCGACCCCTCGTACACCGTGCCCGGCCTCAGCACCCAGGACAGCGGACGGATCATCGAGCTGTTGCAGAGGCGACTCCACGCCCTCAACGACCTCCATCTGACCCTGAAGCACGTCCACTGGAACGTCGTCGGACCGCACTTCATCGCCGTGCACGAGATGATCGACCCTCAGGTCGACAAGGTGCGGGACATGACCGACGACCTCGCCGAGCGGATCTCCACCCTCGGCGGCGAGCCGAACGGCACCCCCGGCGCGCTGGTCGCCGCCCGCTCCTGGGACGACTACTCCATCGGGAGGGCCGAGGCGATCGAGCACCTGGGAGCCCTCGACGTCGTGTACACGAACCTGATCGAGGACCACCGGGAGGCGATGCGGGAGACCGAGGAGTCCGACCCGGTCACCCAGGACATGCTGATCGAGCAACTGCGCGGCCTGGAGCTGTTCCAGTGGTTCGTCCGCGCCCATCTGGAGTCCAGCGGCGGCAAGTTGAGCACGCGCGGCGCCACCACCGAGACCGGCGCCGCGGGCCAGGCCGCCGAACAGGCCCGCCGCCAGCCCTGACCCGCACCCGAGGGCGGGCGGCCCGCCACGATCCCGTCCGGACCGTGGCGGGCCGCCCGCCTCACACCGTTTCCCGCACCTGCGGCGCCGAGATGCCCGACGCGCGGGCGACCAGCGCGGCGAACTCCCGCCGCACCGCGTCGTCCGCTCCCGTCCCGCCGAAGTGCCGCAGCGCGGAGTCCGCCAGCTCGGCGATCTTCGCCTCCACCACGTCCCGGGCGCCCGTCCGCTCCAGCGCCGCCCGCACGCCCTCCACCGCACGCTCCGGCAGCGCGGGCACACCGGGGGAGAGGAGCGCCACGGCCTCCTCGTCACCGGCCGCCCGGCCCATCTCCAGGGCCACGGCCAGCAGGTAGGTGAGCTTGCGCGCCCGCAGGTCGTCGCCCACCGGCTTCCCGGTCAGCGCGGGATCGCCGAACGCGCCCAGCAGGTCGTCCCGCAGCTGGAAGGCGAGCCCCGCGCACCGGCCGGCCGCGCGCAGCGCCGCCGTCACCGACTCGTCCGCCCCGGCCAGCGCCGCGCCCAGGGCCAGCGGGCGCTCCACCGTGTAGAGGGCGCTCTTCAGCGTCGCGATGGTCAGCGCCTCCTCGACACCGGACGCGCCGGCCGCCTGAGCCTGGAGGTCGCGGTACTGCCCGGCCACCATCTCCTCGCGCATCGCCCGCCACTCCCGGTACAGCCGTGGCCCGTTGGGCGTGGCGAGCGCGATCTCCGTCATCAGGTCGTCGGCCCAGGCCAGGGCCAGGTCCCCGGCGAGCACGGCAGCCGAGTGCCCGAACGCCTCGGCGCCGCCCGTCATGCCCGCCGCGCGGTGCATCCCCGCCAGGTCCACGTGCATCGAGGGCGCCCCGCGCCGCAGATGGGAGCCGTCCATCACGTCGTCGTGCACCAGCGCGCACGTCTGCACCAGTTCGAGCGCCACGCCCGTCTTCAGCAGCGGTCCCGGGTCGCCCGTGCCGCCCGCGGCCCGCCAGCCGCACCAGGCGAACGCCGTGCGCAGCCGCTTCCCGCCGCGCCGCGCGAACGCGGAGACGCGGCCCGCCACGTCACGGGCGAACACGGCGTCGAGGTCGTACGCCTCCGACATCCGGGCGTCCAGCACCTCGCCCAGGACCCGGCCCACGGCCCTGGTGGCGGCGTCGGCGGTGAGGGGTCCACCGGCCCGTTCCGCCGGTTCCTCCGTCGCCGACCGCAGTTCACGCATGCACAGCCCCTTCACGTCGTCCGTCGCCCGCAGCCTGGCGCTCGCCCCCGGGTACCCGCGAAAGGCCCGGACGACCTTCCCCGGTGCGCGCGTCGGCCCGCACCGGCGCGCCGACGCGTCCACGCGGCGCCTCCGGCCCGGACATCAGCGGCGGACGCCCTCGCGCAGCCGGCGGGGCCGCCGGCTGCCCGGCCCCGCCACGCCCTCGGCCGCCGCGAGGGCGATGTTGCGGGCCATCCCGCCGAACACGAGGGCGTGGAAGGGCGACACCGCCCACCAGTACGCGTGACCGAGCAGACCCCGCGGATGGAACAGGGCACGCTGCCGGTACCGGGTGCGGCCCGCGTCGTCCGTGTCCACACGCAGCTCCAGCCACGCCAGACCCGGCAGCCGCATCTCGGCGCGCAGCCGCAGCAGCCGTCCCGGCTCGATCTCCTCCACCCGCCAGAAGTCCAGCGAGTCGCCCGCCCGCAGCCGGTGCGGGTCACGCCGTCCGCGGCGCAGCCCCACCCCGCCGACGAACCGGTCCAGCCGCCCGCGCACCGCCCACGCCAGCGGGAAGGAGTACCAGCCGTGCTCGCCGCCGATGCCCTCGATCACCTTCCACAGCGCCTCCGGCGACGCCGGTACCACCTGGTCCCGTTCGTCGCGGTAGAGGCTGCCGCCCGCCCACCGGGGGTCGGTGGGCAGCGGATCGCTCGGCGCGCCCGGCACGGAGGCGGACGACCAGCGGGTGGCGACCTGCGCCTCCCGCACCCGCGCCAGCGCCAGCCGCAGCGCCTCGTCGAAGGGCAGCGGCCGGCCGGGCTCGTCGGGTACGTACCGCGCGATGTCGTGCTCGCGGCACACCACTTCGTGGCGCAGCGACTCGGTGAGCGGCCGGGCGATGGAGGCGGGCACCGGCGTGACCAGCCCGACCCAGTGGCTCGACAGCCCCGGCGTCAGCACCGGCACCGGCACGATCACCCGCCGGCGCAGCCCCGCGACCTCGGCGTAGCGGCGCATCATGTCCCGGTACGTCAGCACGTCCGGGCCGCCGATGTCGAAGGCCCGGTCGATGTCGGGCGGCATCGTCGCCGAGGCGACCAGGTAGCGCAGCACGTCGCGCACCGCGATCGGCTGGGTGCGGGTGTGCACCCAGCTGGGGGTGACCATCACGGGCAGCCGCTCGGTCAGATAGCGCAGCATCTCGAACGACGCCGAGCCCGAGCCGATGACGACGGCGGCCCGCAGCACGGTCGCGGGCACCGGCGAGTCCAGGAAGATCCGCCCCACCTCGGCGCGGGACCGCAGATGCGGAGACAGCGTCTCCTCCGGCACCCCGTACGGCGTGAGCCCGCCCAGGTAGACGATCCGGCGCACCCCGGCCGCGTGCGCCTGCTCGGCGAAGGTGCGGGCCGCGCGGCGGTCGGTGTCCTCGAAGTCCCCGCCGCTGCCCAGCGCGTGGACCAGGTAGTACGCCACGTCGACGCCCCGCATCGCCTCGGCGACGGACGCCGCGTCGGTGACGTCGCCGCGCACCGTCCCGACGTCGGGCGCCCAGGGGTGGTCGCGCAGCTTGTCGGGGGAGCGGGCCAGACAGCGGATCCGGTGGCCCGCCTCCAGCAGCTCGGGGACCAGCCGCCCGCCGACGTACCCCGACGCCCCGGTGACCAGGCAGTGCAGTCCCGCCCCGCTCCCATGGCCCTGCCCGTCCACGGTCATCCCTCCGCACACCTCGACGCGACACCTGCGTCGATCCTCACCGCAGACGCCCGCCACCGCGCGCTGTCCGGCGCCGCGAGGGTCCAAGCCGGCAGGCGGGAGACCCGGTGGCGGGGGCCGTACGGGTGACCCGGCGGGCCGCCGTCACCAGAAGCCGCCCTCCACCTTGCTGCCCGATCCGACCGCCGTCGTCAGGTCGGAGGCGAGGGCGTGCAGCCACACCTCCACGTCGACCAGGTGCGACACGGACGGCGCCGGAATCCGCGTCAGCACCCCCGGCGGCAGCGGCGCCGGCCGTACGGTCACACCGTCCGCCGGGAAGTGCGCGGCCCGCAGCGTCGCCGACACCACCTCGTCCGTCGCCTCCCGCGCCCAGGACGCCGCGTCCGACGGCCACGCCGTGCCCTCCGACCAGGGCAGCCAGTAGGCGCCGACCAGCACGCGGGAGCCGAAGTTGAGCGCGGCCAGCCAGTCGGGGCCGCCCTCCGGGGCGCGCCGGGGCGGGGGCTCGGTGCGCAACTGCGCGTACGAGGCGTGGGCGATGCGCCAGTACCGCCGCGTCCGCCGCAGCGCCGCCGCCGCGTCGGCGCGGGTCGTGGGCGCGGAGTGTCCGGTCGCCGCCCGCTCGACGGTCATCCGGATCAGCGGCGCGGTGGCGCGGAGCAGGGCGGCGGCGCTGCGCCGCGTCTCGCCCCGCGCGCCGGCGGGCCAGGCCAGCACCCCGCACACCAGCCCGATCGCACTGCCCGTCAGCACGTCGACGATCCGCGCCTCCGCCAGTTGCCAGGTCACCGGGGCGATCTGCGCGAACGCCGTGGACACCACCAGGGTGAACAGCCCCTGGCCCCAGGCGGGCCCGCCGACGGGCCCCACCGAGAAGGCCACCAGCATCGTCGGCACCAGCAGCGCCGCGTAGACCTCGGTCATGCCGCCCGCCGACACCAGCAGCGCACCGGCGGCCAGCGACCCGACCAGCGTCCCCGCCGTCGCCGACCGGACCGCCGACCATGTGGCGCCCGCCGTGGTGCGGCCCAGCGTCAGCATGCCCAGCAGCACCCAGAAGCCGTGCGACAGGTCCAGCGACCCCGCCACCAGCCGGGCCAGCGCCAGCCCGGCGGCCGTACGGACCGCGTTCTGGAAGACGACGGAGCGCGGGGTGAGGTGGTCGGCGATCCGCATCCACCACAGCCGGGGCGTGGACGCTCCCGCGTACCAGAACTGCTCCAGCGGCAGCCCGGGCATCGACCGGCGGCGTCCCGTCGCCAGGGTGACGGCCGCGCTCACCGTCAGGGCGGACACCGCGGCGGCCAGCAGCGTCGACTGCCGCCGCAGCAGCGGACGCGGATCCTCGCGCGGGTCCGGAGGCACGCCCCGTACGGCCGCGTACCGCGCGATCATCTCCTCGACCCCCTCGGGGCCGGGCGCCGGGCGGGTGCCGCGCAGCGCGGCGGCCTCGTCGGCGCAGGCGGCGGCGAGACCGCGCAGCAGCGTGGCCGACGGCAGGTCGACCGGCGCGCGCAGCAGCGGGGCGAGGACGGCGAGCAGGTCGAGGAAGCGGCGGGTCGCGTAACCGGCCTGGGCCAGCGCGTGCTCCCTCGCCCCCGCGCCGGTGGGCCGGAGGCCGGCCGCCGTCCGGGAGAAGCGCAGCTCCCGGCCCGCAGCCCGGAGCCGTTCGGCCGTCTCCCGGCCGTCGGTTCCGCCCCGCAGCAGATCGTGCACGGCGTCCGCCGCGAGCTCCAGCGCGTCGGCGACGCGGCCGCGGTACGACGGCTGTTCGGGCTCCGGCAGCAGCAGCCGTTCGCAGAGGATCGTCAGCGTCGCGCCGACGGCGAGCCCGGCCAGCCGGTCCGGCAGCGTACCGGGCGCGTACGGCGGGAAGCAGGCGAGGATGTAGCAGAGCTGGAGCGCGGGGACGACACCCGTCGCCCGGGAGCCGATCGAGGCGCCGAGCACCAGCGTGAACCCCACGACCAGCATCCCGAGCGTCGCCGACCAGGTCGCCGCCGCCAGATACGTGCCGAGCGTGATCAGCGCGGCGGCGGCCGGCACGGCGCGCAGCACGGTGCCGGCGCGGCGGCGCCCCGAGCCGGGGAGCGGCGACAGCAGCCCGAACGCGACGGGGACGAACAGCGTGTAGAGCGCGAGCACCGGGCGGTCCAGCAGGTCGACCGCGGGGTAGAACCCGGCGACGGCGGCGACCGTGACGCGGACCGCGCGCCGGGCCGCGCCCACGGACTCGGCCCGTGACGACGGCGCCGGCAGCAGAGTCCGCCAGGAACGCGCGCGCCCCTCGGGGCGTCCCCGGTTCCACATGGCGCACCATCCTGCCGGGGCCCGTACGCCGCCGCTCGCGGACCGCACCGGCGTGCGCGGCGGGACCGCCCGACCGGCCGACCGCGGAGGACCGCGCCCGACCTCCCGGCGCGAGGCCCTCTTGCGCGTCTGTCATGGCACCGTCATCATCGCTACTCGCGGGTATCTACCCGCATAGATCCGCGCGGTCCCCGCATGGATCCCTCGCACGGTCACGCTCACGAGCTCCACACGCAGTGCCCTGTCGACCACTCGTCCCAGGAGGCTCGATCCACGTGAGACCCCGTCACCTCCGCCGTCGCGGCGCCCTCGCCGCCGCGGCGACGACCCTGGCCGTCCTGTGCGCCGGCCAGACCCTCGCCGCACCGCGGGCAGCCGCGGCCCCCGCCCCGGCGGCCGCGCGGGAAGTCCGCACCTCGACCGCGTCCGAGGTCCGCACGGCCCAGGACGCCGCCGCGCGGGCGATCGCCGGCGCGCTCACCGACCCCGCCTGGCGCGCCCGCGTCCGCCAGGCCGCCCTGACCTCTGACGAGATCCCTGTCACGGCCCTCGCCGACGGCGCCCTCCGCGCCGCCCTCGCCGCGGCCGACCGCCGCATCGCGGCCGCCAAGGGCCTCGCCTCCGACGTCGGCCCGCTGCTGAGCCTGCGGCTCGGCGACCCGTCGATGCGCGGCGCGCTCACCGCCGGGACGGCGCCCTGGGTGGCCGCCGCCACCTCGGACGACGGCCCCGTCACCGCGTACGACGGCAAGGGCCGGACCCACACGCTCGACGCCCGCGCGACGCCCGCGCGCCCCGTGTACGTCGTCGACATCGACGGCTCCCGCGCCCTGGCCGCCGGCCTGGACGTCCTCCACGAGGAACTCGCCCGCCAGGGCGTCCGGTCCGCCGACCCGGCGCCCGAACCGACACGGGCGCGCGCCTCGGCCGCCGCCGCGGGCTTCTGGACCACCCGGATCAGCGCGGTCTCCCTCTCCGACGACCAGGAACCCTGGATCAAGGGCGACGCCGAGATCTACACCCTCGTCACCGGCTTCGGGCACGACGGCAAGGTGCGGGTCGACCCGGTCGACATGCCGTACCTCGACAACGACGGCACCGTGTACCGGCCCCGGCAGATCCTGGTCAACTGGTCGTCGTACAAGTACAGCCTGGCCGACGCCGTGATGATGGAGGAGGACGGCTCCACCAACTACCGCGACCTCGCCAAGGCCATCGCCGCCGTCCTGCTCACGGTCACCGACCAGGGAGCCTATATCCCGCTGGTGAACGCGGTGCTGGACGCGATCCCGGACGACTGGTGGACGGACGACCCGGACTACGTCGACTCCTGGTACACCCTCGCCCGCACCGACGACGGCACCCGGTACGGGGCGCGCGGCAACGGCTGGATGACGCTGGAGCCGTACTTCGTGCAGGAGCTCTGAGGTATCCCCCGGGGGTCTCGCCATGAGCCCCCGCTGCCCCGTCCGGACCCGCTGGGCTCGGCAACCGGCGCTCCGCGCCGGAGGCTGGGGACCGGGCGGGGCGGCGCGCGCCGGCCGCCCCGCCCTTGCCGCCGAGCGTGAGGAGAGACCGTGGACGAGCAGGACCGCATCGTGGCCGGGGTGGACGGCTCGCCGTCGTCACGGGAGGCGCTGCGCTGGGCGGCCCGCCAGGCCGCGCTCACCGGAGGGACGGTGCTGGCGCTGACCTCCTGGGACTACCCGCAGTACCACGGCGCCCTCGGCTGGCTCCCCCCGTCGAGCGGCGACGAGGAGGCCCTGGAGGCCAGGGCTCGTGAGGACCTAACCCGGTGCGTCGAGGAGACGCTGGGCGCGCGTCCGGCGGCGGACGTCCGTACGGAGGTGCAGTACGGCACGCCGGCGAGCGTGCTGCTGCGCGCGGCCCGTGACGCGTCCCTGCTCGTGGTCGGCAGCCGCGGCCTGGGCGGCTTCGCCGGCCTGCTCCTCGGCTCGGTCGCCCAGCACTGCGTGCAGCACGCGGCCTGCCCGGTCGTCGTGGTCCGCGAGGACACTGTCACGAGTGTCGGCGAGGGGGACTGAGCGGTCCGGCTCACCCTCGCACGGCCGCACGCACCAGCTCCCGCGCCAGATCCGCGGCCGCCGTGACCGTCCCGAGGGACAGGGGTTCGGTGGCGACCGCGCCCTCGTGCAGCACGAACAACCGGGTGGCGAGCGTGGCGGGTTCCGGGCAGCCGGCCGCCGTGGCCAGCTTCTCGAACAGGCCTCGCAGCCAGCGCTTCTGCTCCGCGGCGACATGGTGCCCGGGGTGCCGCGGGTCGGGCAGTTCGGCGAGGGCGTTGAGGAAGGCGCAGCCCCGGGTGTACGTCGACGTCCAGGTCCGCAGCGCCTCGAACGGCGCGGTGACCGCCTCCTCGGCACTGCCGCTCGCGTCGACGGCCGCGCGGACCGCCGACCGCCAGCGCCGGTCACGCTCGGCGAGGTACGCCGCCACGACGTTCTCCTTCGACCCGAAGCGGTTGTACAGCGTCCGCTTGGTCACTCCGGAGTGCTCGGCGATCAGGTCCACGCCGACCGCCGTGATGCCGTGCTCGTAGAACAGCTCCTCGGCCGCGTCGACGATGCGGCGCGCGGCCGGAGTCAGGGGAGGAGCGTCACTGCCGCTGTCCATGCGCACGGACCTTCACTGATCGGTGTACGGTGGGGTGCAAGAGGTATACAGATCAGTATACCTGCGAGGAGGTGAGGACCTTGTCCGAGCACATGCGCGCGGTACGCGTCACCAGGCACGGAGGGCCGGAGGTGCTGGAGGTGACCGAGGTGCCGGTGCCCCTCCCGGGAGCCGGCGAGGCGCTGGTGCGGGTCGCGGCGGTGGCCCTGAACAACACCGACCTGTGGACCCGCGAGGGCGCCTACGGCCGCCCCGGCGACCCGGAGGCCCGCTCGGGCTGGCGTGGACCCGTCGCCTTTCCCCGCATCCAGGGGGCCGACGTGGCCGGCCGGGTCGAGGCCGTGGGGCCCGGCGGCGACACGGGGCTCGTCGGCCGCCGCGTGGTGGTCGACCCGGCGCTCTACGACGGCGACGGCCCCGACGCCCACCCGGTGGGCCTGATGGGAAGCGAACGCGACGGCGGCTACGCCGAGTTCGTCGTCGCCCCGCTGGAGCGGCTGCACGACGTCACCGGATCGCCGCTCACCGACGACCAGCTCGCCTCCTTGCCCACCGCCTACGGCACGGCGCTGGGCATGATCGAACGCGGCCGGCTGCGCGACGGCGAGACCGTCCTGGTGACGGGAGCGTCCGGCGGAGTCGGGCTCGCGGCGGTGCAGATCGCCCGCGCCCGGGGCGCCCGCGTGGTCGCCGTCAGCAGCGGCCCGAAGACCGACGCCGTACGCGAGGCCGGCGCGCACGCCGTCGTCGACCGGGCGGGGGACGTCGTCGAGGGGATCCGCGCCGCCGCGCCCGAAGGCGTCGACGTGGCGCTGGACGTCGTCGCCGGAGACCTGGTGGGAGAGGGGGTGCCGTTGCTGCGCGAGGGCGGACGCTGGGTGATCGCCGGGGCGCTCGGCGGCTACGCGGTGACCCTGGACGTACGCCGTCTCTACCTGCACAACGCCCAGGTCATCGGCTCCGCGATGCACACGCCGGCGCACTTCGACCTGCTCATGGACATGGCCCGGCGGGCCGCCGTCGAACCGGTCGTCGCCGCCGCGTACCCGCTGGAGCAGGCGGCGCGGGCCCAGGAGGAGCTCGCCCTCAGGAAGCATGTCGGCAAGATCGTCCTGCGCCCGGGGGCATCGGCGGCGACCTGACCGCCCGGAGCGTCAGAGCGACCGTGAGTGCACCGGGCTGTTCGCGACCTCCTCCGGGCACTTTCCGTGCTCCGCGCGCCTGCGGCGGTCGCGCAGCCAGTCGTACGCCGCCAGGGCCAGCGACGTCGACATGGCCGCCAGGGCCGCGCACAGCGCGGTGAACAGGGCGACCTGGAAGTCGTCGCTGTGGCCGAGCACCAGGTAGAAGAGGCCCGGCAGGGCCGCCGTGCCGACCGCCGCGCCGAGCCGCTGCCCCGTCTGCAGGGCGCCGCCCGCCGCGCCCGCCATCCGCACCGGCACGTCCCGCAGCGTCATGGTGATGTTCGGCGAGACGACGAATCCGCCGCCGATGCCGCCGACGAACAGCGCCGGCGCGGCGAGCCACGGCGCGTGGTCCAGCGGCGCGAACCGCAGCAGCACGGCGGCCGTGCCGAGGCCCACGATGACGCCGGTGAGACCCCACACGGTGAGCAGCCGCCCGAACCGGTCGACCAGCCGGCCCGACACCACCGCGGCCCCCGCCGAGCCGATGGCGAACGGCGTCACCGCGAGCCCCGACTCCAGCGGGGAGTAGTGCAGTCCGTGCTGGTAGAACAGCGCGAACACGAGCCAGACGCCGCTGAAGCCGATGAAGTACAGGGTGCCGACGCCCGCGCCGACGGCGTAGCCGCGCACGGTGGTGAAGAGGCGCGGGTCGAGCAGCGGCGTCGTCCCCCGGGCCAGCAGTTTCCGCTGCCGCCGTACGAACACGGCGAGCACCGCCGCGCCGACGAGGAACAGCCACGACAGGCTGCGCAGCCCGCCCGACTCCGCCTGCACCAGCGGATACATGAACGCCAGCACGCCCAGGCCGAGCAGCAGCACCCCCGGCACGTCCACATGGCCCCGGCCCGACTTCCGCGTCCGCGGGAGCAGCCGGCGGCCGAGCAGCACGGCGAGGACGCCGATGGGCACGTTGACGTAGAAGATCCAGCGCCAGCCCTGCATCCCGTCGGCCAGGGCGAGGATCGCGCCGCCGACGATCGGCCCGGAGGCGGAGGAGATGCCGACGGTCGCGCCGAAGTAGCCGAAGGCGCGGCCGCGTTCGGCGCCGCGGAACATCTGCTGGATCAGCGCCGAGTTCTGCGGCGCCATGAATCCGGCCGCGAGCCCCTGCGCGAGACGCGCCACGACCAGCAGTGTGATGTCGGGCGCGGCGCCGCAGGCCGCGCTGCACAGCACGAAGACGCACAGGGCGGTCAGGAAGATCTTCCGCCGGTCCAGCGCGTCCCCGAGCCGGCCCGCCGTGACGAGGGCGAGGGCGAAGGTGAGCGCGTACCCGGACACCACCCACTGCACCTCGGCGGGGGAGGCGCCCAGGTCGTTCTGCACGGTGGGCAGCGCGACCGCCACGATCGTGACGTCCAGCAGGCTCATGAAACCGGCGACCAGCGTCACCCAGAGCGCCCGCCACCGGCGCGGATCCGGCTCGTACGCGTCCTCCTGGGCGCCGGCCCGCCGGTCACCCGCCCCTGACGCCGACGCAGTCACACGCAGTCCTCTCGCACGGCCCGACAGAGCTCACGGCCCGACAGGGCACACCGCCCACAAGGCGGACGGCCCGAACAGGGCGAACATGTTCCCCGGCCGGGCTCGGCGCATACCCGGCATACCGTAAAAAATCCACCTGCGTGTCCGCCCCTCCGGACCCGCGGTCAGCCCCCGGTGCTTCCGCGCACCACCAGCCGGTGCGGGACCGTGAGGTCGGCGGCCGGCACGTCGTTGCGCGGGCTGTAGATGCGGTCGGCGAGGCACTGCAGGGCGCGCGCCGCGATCTGCCCCTTGTCGGGGGACACGGTGGTGAGCGTCGGCCGGCCGAACCGGCCGTCCTCGATGTCGTCGAACCCGACCACGGCCACGTCCTCCGGCACCCGCAGCCCCCGCGCGTGCGCCGTGTGCAGGGCGCCCAGCGCCAGCTCGTCGCTGAACGCGAACACCGCGTCCGGCTCGGCCCCGGCGTCGAGCAGATCCGCCATCGCCCGGGCCCCGTCCGCGCGGTGCAGCGCCGACACCGGGCGCTCCCACTCGGGTCGCGGGGAGATCCCGGCGCTCCGGAGCGCCGCACGGTATCCCTCGGCGCGCAGCTCCGCCGTGCCGTTGCGCAGATGGGGCTGGAGGCCGATCGCGGCGATGCGGCGGCGTCCCAGCGACAGCAGATGCGCGGTGGCCTCCCCGGCCGCGGCCACGTTGTCCACGGCGACCCGGTCCGCCAGGCCCTGCGGACTGCGCTCCCCGAGCAGCACCACGGGCAGCGGGCGGGCGGCCGCCGTGATGTCCTCGGCGGGCAGCGCCCAGGGGCTGATGATCAGACCGTCCATCACCCGCCCGCCGTCGCCGGTCAGCAGCCGCCGCTCCGACTCGGCGTCGCCCCGCGTCTGGTCGATGACCACCGTCCACGACCGGCGGCGCGCCTCGTCCACCAGCAGCCCGGCCAACTCGGCGAAGTAGGGGGAGTGCAGCTCCGGGATCGCCAGGCCGACGATGCCGGTACGGCCCGCCCTGAGGCTGCGCGCCGCCAGGTTGGGGCGGTAGCCCAGCTCCTCGATCGCCTCCTGCACCCGCCGACGGGTTTCGGGCGCCACCCGGGCCGACCCGTTCACCACGTTCGACACCGTGCGCGCCGACACCCCCGCGCGCGCCGCCACGTCCTTCAGGCTGCTGCTCACCCGCACATCGTGGCATGCGCCGCCCGCCCGCGGACCAGGCACCCGTGACCCTCCCGCTGCCGGGTATTGCCACGTTGAAATCAACGATGCAACGATAACGCCCGGCAGGCGCCCGGCACGTACCCGCCGGCGGTTCCGTCGCAAGGAGGCATCCATGAACCCGCACACCCACCCCGCCGTCACCCCGGACGCGCCCGACGTCGACGTCACGGCCGACGTCGAGGCCCTTTACGAGGACGGCATCACCGCCCGCAAGGGCGCGTTCACCCCCGAGTGGGCCGACCGGCTCCGCGAGGACATCGAGACCGCCTTCGAGGAGGCGCGCAGCCGTCCGGGCGGCGCGGTCGGCCGCGGCCCCCACCGCTACTACGTGGAGATCCACCCCGAGCAGCTGCGCGGCTTCGTCGACCTCGTCGACCACCCCTGGGTGCGCTCCCTCTGCACGGCGGTCCTCGGCCCCGACTACCGCATCGTCGAGGTCGGCTTCGACGTGCCGCTCGAGGGCGCCGTCAACCAGCCGTGGCACCGCGACTTCCCGATGCCCGAGGAGACCCGCGCCGAACGGCGGCTGACCTCCCTCGCCTTCAACGTCACCGCGGTGGACACCGAGGAGGACATGGGCCCGTTCGAGATCGCGCCCGGCACCCAGTGGGACGACAGCCCGGAGTTCGGGCACGGCATGTTCCCGCCCCGCTCGCACTACCCGCGCTACGAGGAGCGCGCGGTGCGCAAGTACCCGCGGCGCGGCGACATCTCGGCGCGCTCCGCCCTGACCATCCACCGCGGCACCCGCAACCACTCCGCGAAGTCCCGCCCCGTGCTGGTGCTGGGCGTCGACGGCCCCGAGGCGACCAACGGCGAACGGCACGACGCCGCCGTCACCCGCGCCTACTGGGAGAGCCTTCCGGAGCGGGTACGGCGCCACCTGGACTGCGAGGTCGTGGACGTGCTGCGGCCGATCACGCAGAAGCACACGATCGAGGGGCTGGTCATGGGCGACGCCTGAGGTCCGAGCCGGGACCCGCGTGACCGGGCGCGCCCCGACGCACAGGCGGAGAATCACCCCATGGGCATGTGGGGCAAGCGGGACGACATGGTGGTCCACGGACGGGAGCCGTTCAACGCGGAGCCGCCCGGGGCCGTGCTCGCCCGCGCCGCGGTCACGCCCGTCGACGCCTTCTACAGCCGCAACCACGGCCCCGTGCCCAGCTTCGACCCGGCGGACTGGCGGCTCACGGTGGACGGCCTGGTGGCGCGCCCGCTGCTGCTGACCCTGGACGACCTGGGGTCCCGTTTCGACGTGACGGAGGCGACCGTCACCCTCCAGTGCGCGGGCAACCGGCGCGCCGACCTGACCGCCGTACGCGCCATACCGGGGGAGACGCCGTGGGGACCGGGCGCCCTGTCGACCGCCCGGTTCCGCGGGGCGCGCCTCGCCGACGTCCTCGCCCACGCCCGCATCGCCCCCGACGCCGCCCACGTCGCCTTCCAGGCCCCCGACGTCTCCCCGTCCGCCGACCCGCCCCAGCCCTACGAGGTGTCCGTCCCGCGCGACCGGGCGCTGGCCCCGGACGTGCTCCTGGCCTGGGCGATGAACGGCTCCCCGCTGCCACCCGTCCACGGCGCGCCCCTGCGCGTGGTCGTGCCGGGCTGGATCGGCGCCCGCAGCGTCAAATGGCTCACCCGCGTCACCGCGCGCACCACCCCCTCCGACGCCTACTTCCAGGCCACCGCCTACCGCCTCCCTCCGGCCCCCGACGACCCCCGGGGCGTCACGCTCGGCCCGCTCCCGCTCAACTGCGCCGTCCTCACCCCGTCCGACGGCGCCGTCCTGCCGCGCGGCCCGGTCGACGTCACCGGATACGCCCTCGCCGGCGAGGGCCGTACGGTCGCCCGCGTCGAGGTGTCCACGGACGGCGGCCGCGCCTGGTCCCGCGCCGCGCTCGAGGCGCCCGCCGGGCCGGGGGCGTGGCAGCGGTGGCGCACCACCCTCGACCTGCCGCCCGGCGAGACGCAACTCCTGGCCCGCGCCTGGGACTCCTCCGGCGCGGGCACGCCGGAGTCCCCGGCCCAGGTGTGGAACCCGAAGGGGTACGTCAACAACGCCTGGTCCCGCGTGCGGCTGCGTATCCGCTGACCGCCCCCGCCGTTTGCCCGCCGCGCGCGGGGAAACTCAGCGCCCATGAGCAAGAAGCCTGGGCGTCGCCTCCTCGGACAGAACCGCATGCTGTGGCTGCTGGACGCGCTGGAGCGCGATCCCGGCCGTGACCAGCTGATCGAAGCGCTGACCCGGCGCGTCCGCGCGCTGCCGCTCGGCCGCGTCCGGGACGTGCTGCACGGCACGTGGCTGGGCCACCCCGTGCACCCGATGGCGATCCATCTGCCCCTCGGCAGCTGGATGTCCGCCGCCGTCCTCGACCTCAAACCCGGCCGGTCCCGGCAGGCGGACCTCCTGGTGGCCCTGGGGCTCACCGGGGCCGTCCCCGCCGCCGCGACGGGCCTCGCCGACTGGGCGGAACTCCATCGCGAGCAGCAGCGCGTGGGCCTGATCCACGCCTGGGCCAACACGGCCGCCGTGGGCCTCTACGGCGCCTCCCTGGTGATGCGTCTCAGCGGCAAGGGCGCGAAGGGACGCGTCCTCGGGTACCTCGGGCTGACCGCGGTCGGCGTCGGCGGCCTGCTCGGCGGCCATCTGGCGTACCGGCAGGCGGCGGGCGTCAACCACGCCGAGGAGGTCCCGCACGTCGTCAGCGACGGCTGGCACCGCGTCGGCGGCGTCGACGAGTTCCCCGCCGGCGAGGCCGTGCGGTGCGTCGTGGACGACGTGCCGGTGCTGGTCGTGCGGGAGGCGGGCGGGGAGGTACACGCCCTCGCCGAACGGTGCAGCCACCTGGCCGGACCGCTGTCCGAGGGCACGGTCGCCGACGGCTGCGTCCAGTGCCCCTGGCACGGCAGCGTCTTCCGCCTCTCCGACGGCTGGAACGTCACGGGCCCCGCCACCGCACCCCAGCCCTCCTTCGACACCCGGGTCGTCGACGGCCACGTGGAGATCCGCCTGCCGACGGAGACCGTTCCGGACACCCCGTACGCCGGCGACGCGTTCGCGGCCACGTCCACCGACGGGCACCGGCCCCGCCGGTGAGCCCACGAGGGGCGGCGTCCCTGGCGAGCGTGCGGGAGACCGCCCGCCGGGCCGCCGAGCGCGTCGCCCGGTGGCGGGACGCTCCTGCCGTGCACCCCACCGGCGTGCTCTGCTCCGGCACCCTGCACGTCGCCGGGCGCGGCGAACGGCCGTGGGGCGAGCCATGGCTGGACCGGCACGCCTCGTACCCGGCGATCGTGCGCTGGTCCCACGCCCTGGGCACGCCCGGGCGGCTGCCGGACGCGCTCGGTCTGGCCGTCCGCGCCGAGGACGCGGGCGGCCCCGGCCGGCCGCTCGACCTGCTGTTCACGTCCAGCGGCACGGGCCGCCTCGGCCGCCATGTGCCGCTGCTCCGCCCCGACGCGCTCACCGGCGGGTACTCCACACTGCTGACGTACCGGACGGGGGACCGCGAGCGGGTGCTCGCCGCCTTCCCCCTGCTCGATCCGCCGCACACACCGCGGCCCACGCTGTGGCAGGAACTCGCCTGCCGTCCCGTCCCGTTCCGGCTGTGCGCCGCCGCGAGCGACGAGCCCTGGCGGCCGTTCGCGTCCCTCACCCTCGAAGCGGTGCATCCCGCCCCGCCGGAGACCACGGTGTCCTACGACCCCGTCGCCCACAGCCTGCCCGGCCTGCGCCCCGCCGGCCGCCTCAACCGGCTGCGCGACGCCGCGTACGCCGGCTCCCGCCGGGGACGCGGCGCCGCATGACGCCCTGGGTGTGTCAGCCGCGCCGACGGGCGGCGCGTACCACCGCGGCGGCCACCAGCGCGCCCGTCACCGCCAGGGAGGCGCGGCGGGCGGTCGGGCCGCTGCCCGGCGCCAGGTCCCGCAGCCGGTCGAACGCGCTGAGCGGGACGCCCCGCAGCGCGTTGCCGGGCGGACGCCGCGGCACGCCGGGGTGCGGCCGGGTCGGGGCGGTCGCCCGTACGGCCTCCCACGCGGCGCCGATGCGCCGTAGCTTGCGGTCGTCGAACGCGGTCCGCAGCCGCGGCAGCAGCTCGTCCTCCTCGTCGCGGATGTCCTGCCGGATCAGCGCGAACGCCTCCCGGATCCACTCCGCGCGCCTCGGGTCGCCGGGGGAGCGTTCGATCCGGGCGATGAGCTCGTTGATCGCCTGGTGCTCCTCCTCGACCTGCCGGGTCAGCTCCTCACCGTCGGGAGAGACGCGCCGCAGCAGCGGCCACAGCACGGTCTCCTCGGCGAAGGCGTGACTGAACACCAGTTGGACGACGTCCAGCCACAGCGCGTCGAGTTCGCCGGGCGGGAGGTCCTCGGAGAGGCAGCGGTTCATCATCGCGTCGAGCCGCGCGTGGTCCCGGCGCTGGCGCATCAGGATGCTGTCGTCACCGCCGAGCGCGTCGGCGTCCTGATCGGAGATCGACACGGCGGGCGCGGTCACGGCCGGCCTCCGGACGGCTCCTCGCCCAGGCGCTTGTCGTGGGGGATGTTCATGGTGACTCCTCGGGTCGGTTCCGAGCGCCGGGTTCCCCGGACGGAGCGGACCGCGCAGACCCGGCCGGGCTGATTTCCCGATTCCCCCGGCCTGCTGCTCAGCCGACCGGCCAGCCCGCCACCAGGCTCCTCGCCGGCTTCTCCTCCTGCGGGCGCACCTGACCCTTGCGGATGACACCGCGCCACGCGCCGGACTCCTGGCCCACGCCTTCGATGAACTGCTTGAAACGGGCCAGCTCGGCCCGGATCAGCCGCGGCGTCACCGGCGACCGGTGCAGCAGATGCCGCCGGGTCGGGCGTGCCAGGGACCGCAGGCGCACCACGATCCGCGTGCGGTTCGGGGCGAGGGCGCGGAACTCGACCTCGCCCCGGTGCCCGGCCCAGCGGCCGAGGCCCTGCCAGGCGATCAGCTCGTCGGGATGCTGCTCGACGACCTCCGCCATGAGCGTCCAGGTCGCCCAGCCGGTGCCGATCTCCCACCGGGTGAGGTTCGGGCGGAGCTGCTCGACCCCCTTCACCCAGCGCATGAAACGCGGGAAGGTCTTGAACTGGGTCCACTGGTTGTAGGCGGTGTGCACGGGAACGGCGACCTCGATCGCCTCTTCGACGGACTGCGCGGATGCTCCAGGCATGGCCCCACCTGTCGGTTCGGGTTTCTTCCTCAGTGTGCCCCGCATGCCGCACCCCTACCACGCGTGTCCGCACGGCCGCCCGCCGCGCACGCCGTCAGCCGATGCGCACGCCCGCCCCGCCGACCCGCACCCGGGGGTCGCCCGCACGCAGCGTCACCGTGAGTTCGCCGGGGCGCCCCAGGTCCTCACCCTGACGCAGCGTGAGGACGGCGTCCTCGGGCACCAGCCCCAGCTCACGGGCGTACCCGCCGAACGCGGCGGCCGCCGCCCCCGTCGCCGGGTCCTCCACGACACCGCCCACCGGGAACGGGTCCCGCACGTGGAACAGCGTCGGCGACTCCCGCCACACCAGCTGCACGGTCGTCAGGTCCAGGCGGTGCATCAGCGCCTCCAGCCGTGCGAAGTCGTAGTCCAGGTCGGCCAGACGGGCGCGGGTGGCCGCCGCCAGCACCAGATGGCGGGCGCCTGCGTAGGCGATCCGCGGCGGGAAGGCCGGGTCGAGGTCGGCGGCGGGCCAGCCCAGCGCGGCCAGCGCCTCCGCCAGATCGGCGCCGTCCACGTCCTCGACACGCGGTTCGACACTGGTGAGCGTGGCCCGCAGAGTGCCGTCCTCCGACGCCGTCACCTCCACCGGCACCGGCCCCGCCTGCGTCGCGAACAGCAGCGGCCCCGGGCCCTGACGCTCGGCGAGCGCGACGGCCGTCGCCACGGTCGCATGCCCGCAGAACGGCACCTCGGCCTTCGGACTGAAGTAGCGGATGCGGTACGTCCGTCCCTCCGGGCCGTCCAGCCCCTCCGGCGGGGCGGTAAGGAAGGCGGACTCCGAGTACTCGAGCTGAGCTGCGACGGCGAGCATCTCCCCGTCGTCCAGGGCGCCGGCGTCCAGCACCACCCCGGCGGGGTTGCCGCCCGCGGGGTCGCCGGAGAAGGCGGTGTAGCGCAGCACCTCGGGCCGCGAACCGGTCGTAGTCATACGTCCGACAACGCGGGCCGAGATCGTGATGTTCCGCCGGCCGCCGACGGGGAACCCGAGCCCCGCGCTTCCCCCCGGCCGCCGTGCGGCCGGGGCCACCCCATCGGCGGAAGATCATGTGGCCGCCCCCCGCCGGGAGCGTGAGACTGGAGGGCGTCCGCGTGTCCGGTGAAGGAGAGTCCATGCCCGAGCGGCCCGACGACGGTTCCCAGGAACGGCTCACCGTGACACCGCCCAAGAAATGGGCCACGGGAGCGCCCGCGGTGATGCACGCGCTGGAGTACTCCCTCGAGCAGACCACCCCCGTACGCACCGGGCGGACGCTGCTGACCATGAACCAGGTCGGCGGCATCGACTGCCCCGGCTGCGCCTGGGCCGACCCGGCCCCGGGGGAGCGGCATCGCAACGAGTACTGCGAGAACGGCGCCAAGCACATCAACGACGAGGCGACCACCCGCCGGATCGGCCGCGACTTCTTCCGCGAGCACCCGGTGTCCGAGCTCGCCCGCCGCTCCGACAAATGGCTCAACGACCAGGGCCGGCTCACCGAACCCATGGTCAAGCGGCCCGACTCGGACCACTACGAACCGATCAGCTGGCACGACGCGTTCGGACTGCTCGCCGAGGAACTCACCTCACTGGACTCGCCCGACGAGGCCGCTTTCTATACCTCGGGCCGCGCCAGCAACGAAGCCGCCTTCGTGCTCCAGCTGTTCGCCCGCGCCTTCGGCACCAACAACCTGCCGGACTGCAGCAACCTGTGCCACGAGTCCAGCGGTTACGCCCTCCACGAGACCCTCGGCACCGGCAAGGGCACGGTCAGCCTGGAGGACATGCACCACGCCGACCTCATCTTCGTCGTGGGGCAGAACCCCGGCTCCAACCACCCCCGCCAGCTCTCCGCCCTGGAGGAGGCCAAGCGCAACGGCGCCCGCATCATCGCCGTCAACCCGCTGCCCGAGGCCGGGCTGCTGCGCTTCAAGAACCCGCAGAAGCCGCGCGGCATCATCGGCCGCGGCACCACCATCGCCGACCGCTTCCTGCAGATCCGCGTCGGCGGCGACCTCGCCCTGTTCCAAGGCCTCAACCGGCTGCTCCTGGAGGCCGAGGACGCCCGCCCCGGCACCGTCCTCGACCACGACTACATCCGCGACAACACCGAGGGCTTCGAGGCGTTCGCCCGGCACATCCGCTCCGTCGACTGGGACGACATCCTCGCCGCCACCGGCCTCACCCGCGAGGAGATCGAGCAGGTCCGCGACGAGGTGCTGCGCTCCGAACGCGTCATCGTCTGCTGGGCGATGGGCATCACCCAGCACAAGCACGCGGTGCCCACCATCCGAGAGTTCGTCAACTTCCTCATGCTGCGCGGCAATCTGGGCCGGGCGGGCGCCGGAGCCTGCCCCGTGCGCGGACACAGCAACGTGCAGGGCGACCGCACCATGGGCATCTGGGAGCAGATGCCCGACTCCTTCCTCGACTCCCTGCAGAAGGAGTTCGGCTTCGATCCGCCCCGCCACCACGGACTCGACTCCGTGAACGCCATCCGCGCGATGCTCGAGGGCCGCGTCAAGTTCTTCCTCTCCCTCGCGGGCAACTTCGTCCGCGCCGCGCCCGACAGCATGGTCACCGAGGAGGCCATGCGAGCCTGCCGGCTCACCGCCCACATCTCCACCAAGCTCAACCGCACGCACACCGTCTGCGGCCGCACGGCGCTGATCCTGCCGACCCTCGGCCGCACCGAACGGGACGTGCAGTCCAGCGGCGAGCAGTTCGTCACCGTGGAGAACTCGATGAGCGAGGTCCACACCTCCCGCGGACGCCTCCAGCCGGCCTCCTCGCTGCTGCTCAGCGAGGTCGCCATCCTCTGCCGCCTCGCCCACCGCACCCTCGCCGGGCGCGGCCCCGACATCCCCTGGGGTGTCTTCGAATCGGACTACGGCGAGATCCGCGACCGCATCGCCAACGTCGTCCCGGGTTTCCACGACTTCAACCGGCGCGTCACGCGCCCCGGCGGCATCCGGCTGCCCAACGCCGTCAACGAGGGCGTGTTCCACACCGAGGTCGGCAAGGCGCGGTTCACCCGCAACGAGCACGAGGCGCCCAGCGTCCCCGACGGCCACCTGCTGCTGCAGACGCTGCGCTCCCACGACCAGTGGAACACCGTGCCCTACACGGACAACGACCGCTACCGGGGCATCCACGGCAGCAGGCGCGTCGTCCTCGTCAACCCCGACGACCTCACCGCGCTGGGCCTCGCCGACGGGGACCGCGTCGACCTGGTCGGGGTGTGGAAGGACGGCGCGGAGCGGCGCGCGGACGGCTTCACGATCGTCGCGTACCCGACGAAGACCGGGACGGCGGCCGCCTACTACCCGGAGACCAACGTCCTGGTGCCCCTGGACAGCGTCGCCGACGTCAGCAACCAGCCCGCCTCCAAGAGCGTCATCGTGCGTCTGGAGCCCGCGCCCCGGCCCGGCCCCGGTCTCCGTGCCCGGCTGACCGTGCGGCGGAGCGCCACGCGCCGCAGGATGGGAACCAGGGGGCCGGCGACCCGGGAGGTGCGGTGATGGGCGGCAACGCCGACGACACCGAGTACGACACCGAGAACGGCGAAACCGAGTACGGCTCCGAGAACGGCGACTTCGAGCGCGGTGACTCCGAGGACGGCGTCGCCGAGGTCGAGGAGGTCCACGGGGCGGGTGACGAGGAGACCGTCCCGCGGACCCCGGCCACCCCCACGGACACGGACGTGTTCCTCGACGTCCCGCTGCTCAAGGTCGACGAGATCGACCTGGACGTCGAGGATCTCCGCGCCCATGTGTCGCTCCAGGCCGAGGTGCTCGACCTGCTGAGACTCAGCGTCGGCGCGGACGTCTCCCTCGGCCGGGTGCACCTGGGCATCTCGGGGGTGGAGGCCCAGGCGCAGCTCAGGGTGCGGCTCGACAACGTGGCCGTGATCGTCAACCGGGTGCTCACCACCGTGGACCGCAACCCGGAGATCCTCACCGAGCTGGCCCGGGGCGTGAGCGCCGCCGTGAGGGACGTCGGCGGCGGAGCCCGCCAGGCCGTGGGCGCGGTGGGCGAGGGCGCCGGACAGGCCGTCCAGGACGTCGGAGCGGGCGCGGGCGGCGCGGTCCGCGACGTGGGGCGCGGCGCGGGCGGAGCCGTCGAGGAGGTCGGCCGGGGCGCCGGGGGCGCGGTGCGGGACGTGGGCGCGGGGGCCGGAGGTGCCGTGCGGGATGTCGGTGCGGGGGCCGGAGGTGCCGTGCAGGATGTGGGCGCCGGTGCCGGCGGAGCCGTACGTGACGTCGGCGCGGGCACTGGGGAGGCTGTTCAGGGCGTCGGCGGTGTCGCGGAGGGTGTCGGACGCGGAGCCGGGGCGGCCGTGGAAGAGGCCGGCGGGGGAGCGGGACGTACCGTCGAGGGTGTCGGCGCGGAGGCCGGTCAGGTCGTCGCGGGTGCGGCGGAGACCGCCACCGGGGCGGCCGGACAGGTCGCCGACACGGCGGGCCGAGCGGCGGCACCGGCCCGTAAGGCGACCCGGTCGGCCGCGAAGAAGCGTACGGCCGCCGAGGGCGCCACCCGCAAACGCCGGGTGCGCGGCGAGGACGGCAAGCTGCCCCCGCGGCCGGCCCGCAGGCGCGCGCCCGCGGAGGAAGCCGAAGAGCCGCCCTGAACGCCCGTGACGGCAGAGTCTGGGAAGGACATCACCTTCCACTCCACGGTTCACGCCGACCGCCTCCGGTTCAGGGAGCCACCTCGAACGGCCGTCCGCTTCCCAGGTGCGGACGAGCGCACGTCGGTGAGCCGGAGCGACCGCACGAACCTTCCGGACACGGTCGAGCCGGACGTGGACTACCGCGACGTCACGGTCCACTACCGCCTGGAGACGTCCCTGCGCGAGCCTTCGCCCAACTGACCGGGACGGCGGCCTCAACCAGCTCTGACCACCGCCCGGTTCGGGCGTACGAACCGGGCGGGCCCGCCGCGGTCGGCGGACCGCCCCGTCCTCGGGGATCACGCGGCGGCGGGGTGGTCCGTCGCCGGGGCCGTCGCGACCGTGGCGTCCAGGTTGTCCCGCAGGGCCTGCACCTTGGCGGTGGCGTAGGCGTGCGAGTCGCTGCCCAGCAGCTGGCGCAGCGGGCCCTCGCCGGTGACGACACGCTCGATCACGGCGGCCGCGCCCTTCACCGGGTCGCCGAGCTGCTTGCCCTGGAGCTCCAGGTGCTGGGCGACCATCTCGCGGATCGCCGGGTAGTGCCCGGTCGTGGTCTCCGGCAGGGCCAGGGAGTCACGGGTGAGGAAGTCCGTGCGGAAGTAGCCCGGTTCCACGATCGTGACGTCGACGCCGAAGCCGGCGACCTCCGCCGCGAGGGCCTCGCTGAGCCCCTCCAGGGCGAACTTGCCCGCGCAGTAGAGGGCCCAGCCGGGCACGGCCGTCAGGCCGAGGACGGAGGAGACGTTGACGATGTGGCCGCCGCGCTGCTCGCGCAGGACGGGGATCGCGGCGCGCAGCACGTTCCACACGCCGACGACCTGCACGTCGAGCATGTCGCGCACGTCCCGCTCGCCGGTCTCCTCGACGGCGGCGAGGTAGCCGTAGCCGGCGTTGTTGACGACGACGTCCAGGCCGCCGAAGCGCTCGGTGGTCTTCCGTACGGCGGCCGCCACCTGCTCCTCGTCGCGCAGGTCGACGGTGAGGGGCAGCAGCCGGGAGGTGTCGACGCCGTCGCCGAGGGCCGCCAGCAGCCGCTCGGTGGACCGGGTGGTCGCGGTGACCGCGTCGCCGCGCCCCAGCAGCTGCCTGACCAGGTCCAGTCCCAGGCCGCGGGAGGTGCCGGTGACGAACCAGGTGGCGGGTCGGTCGGTGGGGTGGGCCATGATGCTCAGTCCTCGTGTGTGGGAGAGGGGTCCGGATCCGCTCCTCGCGGCCGGTGACTCCAGAGTGGGCCGCGGATCCACGCCGTGGGCCGCCATACCGGGCCCCGCGGGGACCCGGTCGCGGCAACCCAGGACTCGGAGGGCCAGGTGGCGCGGAACCCGATGAGCCACACTGGGAGACGTGACCGGGACGAACCGTGAACTCGCCGACTTCCTGCGCAGGGCGCGGGCCCAGGTCGACCCCGCGCGGGCGGGCCTCCCGCCCGACAGCCGGGTCCGCCGCGTGCCGGGGCTGCGCCGCGAGGAGGTCGCCCTGCTCGCCGGGGTGTCCACCGACTACTACACCCGGCTCGAGCAGGGTCGCCGTATCACCCCGTCGCCCGCCGTCGTCGAGGCACTCGGACGCGCCCTCGACCTCGACGAGGCCGGCCGGGCCCACCTCCAGGACCTCTTCGGCCTCACCGCGGCCTCCGCGCGCGGCCCCCGGCGTCCGCCCGCCGTGCAGCGGCTGCGCCCCGGACTGCACCAGCTGATCGACGCCCTCGACGGCGAACCCGCGCTGGTCCTGGGCCGGCGCACCGACATCCTCGCCGCCAACCGCATGGCGCGCGCCCTCTTCGCCGACTTCGAGCGCAAGCCGCGCCCGGAGCGCAACTACGCGCGCTGGATGTTCCTCGACGAGGCGGCCCGCGACCTCTTCACCGACTGGGAGGACCAGGCCCGCACCGCGGTGGAGAGCCTGCGCCTCGAAGTGGGCCGCGACCCCCACGACCGCGCCACCAGCGAGCTGGTCGCCCAACTGCGCGAGCGGAGCGCCGATTTCGACCGCTGGTGGGAACAGCACCGCGTCCACCAGCGCACCCACGGCTCCAAGCGCCTGCGCCACCCGGTCGTCGGGGACCTGACCGTCGAGTACGAGACCCTCACCCTGCCGGGCGACCCGGACACGACCCTCTTCGTCTACACCTGCGAGCCGGGCTCACCGTCCCGGCGGGCGCTGGACCTCCTGGCCAGCTGGACCCTCACGGGCCCGTCCGGGGGCTGAACCGACCTTCAGCCGGGGGGCCGGGTAGCGCTGGGGGTACCCCGGTTCGGGGGTTGGCATGACTGACTCCGAGGTGTCGGCACCGGCATCGTTCCTGGTACCGATCCACGGAGAAGGAGTGCCGGTGCCACGGAACAAGAAGTCCGTCCTGCGCGGAAGTCTGCTCGTCCTCGCGGCCGCGGGGCTGCTGAGCACCACGGTCACGGGCGCCGCGGAAGCGGATCCGCCCTCGCGCTCGCCCCTCCAGCGGAGCCTCGAACGGCTCGTGGAGGAACAGAAGTTCCCCGCCGCGCTCGCCTGGAGCAGTAAGGACGGGCGTACGACCTCGCTGGTCGCGGGCTCCTCGCGGCTGGGCCGCCAGGTGCCGGTTCCGCGCGACGGCCAGGTCCGTGCGGGCAGCAACACCAAGACCTTCACCGCCGTCGTGGTGCTCCAACTGGTCGCCGAGGGCAAGGTCCGACTGGACGCTCCCGTCGAGCGCTGTCTTCCGGGCCTCGTACGGGGCAAAGGCATCGACGCCCGGAAGATCACCGTCCGGCACCTGCTGCAGCACACCAGCGGGCTGCCCAACTACACCGAGCACATAGGGCTGGAGCACTTCGAGAAGGTCCAGCACCGCTTCTTCCACCCGCACGACCTGCTCGCGGCGGCCCTGGCCCACCCGGCGAAGTTCGCCCCCGGCGCCAAGTGGGAGTACAGCAACACCAATTACCTGCTCGCGGGACTGATCGTCGAGCGGGTGACGGGACGCCCGGTGCAGGAGGAGATCACCGAACGCGTCATCAACAAGGCGCGCCTGCGCCACACCTACTGGCCCCAGCCCGGCGACCGGAGCATCAGCGGACCGCACCCGCACGGCTACGCCCTCGCCCGCCTCGACGACGACCGCGTGATCGACGCGACCGAGATGGACCCCTCCTGGGGCGGCGCGGCCGGGCAGCTGATCTCCACCCCGAGCGACCTGGCCCGCTTCACCCGCGCCCTGCTCGACGGCAGGCTCCTGCCGCCCGAGCAGCTGGCGGAGATGCGCGAGACGGTCCCCGCCCCCGTGCTGCCGGGGTGGCGCTACGGACTGGGCGTCGCCAGCATCCCGCTGAGCTGCGGCGGCGTGTACTGGGGTCACGGCGGGGACATCGACGGCTACGAGACCCGCGGCGGCGCCACGGACGACGGCCGCTCCGTCGGCCTGGCCGTGACCGCGCTGCCGGGGACGTTCGGCGGCGACGACGAGAAGGCGGCGCTGGCGGTGATGGACGCCGTGGACACGGCGTTCTGCGAGTGAGACAGCCTTCCGGGGCGCTAATGGGGAGTGCTCCCCGGTTCCCTGGTAGGGCACCGCACGCGGATGAGCCGCGGCACGGGCAGGCTACGAGCAGGCCCTCCGGGTCGTCGCCGAGGTGGCCGCCACCTGGGGTCACCGAGGGGACCCGCCTGACACCCGCGCCGTACCGAAACGCGGTCGCAGCACCGCGCCTCCTTCGGCACACTCGACCCGATGGACGAGATCACCCGCATCGGGCACCGCCTGCAAGAGGTCGACGGAGTCGTCGCGGTCGCTCTCGGCGGCAGCCGCGCCCGCGGCACCCACCGCCCCGACTCGGACGTCGACCTGGGCCTGTACTACCGGGCCCCGCTCGACACGGAGGCCCTGCGCCGCCTGGCCGCCGAGCTGACCGGGGCCACGATGGAGGTGACCGAGCCCGGTGGCTGGGGACCCTGGGTGAACGGCGGCGCCTGGCTGACCGTCGACGGCACACCGGTCGACTGGATCTACCGCGACCTCGACCGCGTCCGCCGCGTCTGGCAGCAGTGCCGGGACGGACACGTCGAAACGGGTCTCCAGCCCGGTCACCCCTACGGCTTCTCCTCCCACACGTACGCCGGTGAGGTGGCCCTCGCCCGCGTCGTCACCGACCCCACAGGCGAACTGACCGCGCTGCGGGACGAGATCCGCTCCGGGTATCCCCGACCACTGCGCAACGCCCTGGTGGGTCAGGCGCGTTGGGAGGCGCCCTTCACCCTGTCCGTCGCCCGCAAGGGCGTCCCCCGCGGCGACGCGTTCCATGTCGCCGGCTGCCTCTACCGCGCGGTCGGCCTCCTCGTGCACGCCCTGCACGCCGACGCCGGAGCCTGGGTGCTCAACGAGAAGGACGCGGTCCGCTCGGCCGGCGCTCTCCCCGCCGCGCCCGCAGGCTTCACCGCCCGCGCCCACACCCTGTTCGGCGCCCTCGACCCGGCCCCGGACCGCCTCACGGCCGTGCTCGACGACGCCGACCGGCTGGCCGCCGACGTACTGAACGCCCTGCCTGCGGAGTGAGCCGACTTCAACTCGGATCTTTCAGGTGCGGATTGCCGGGTACCCGCCGTCGCGGACGATCCGTACAGGAGGCCGACGTGCCCGGCACGCCGGCCCTTCGCGCACAGAAACCCAGGAGGATCCATGAGCACGGTCAAGGAAACGGTCGACGTGAACGTCCCCGTCCGCCGGGCCTACGACCAGTGGACGCAGTTCGAGGAGTTCCCGCGCTTCATGGAGGGCGTCGAGGAGGTGACGCAGCTCGACGACCGGCACAACCACTGGACCACCGAGATCGCCGGTGTGAAGCGCGAGTTCGACACCGAGATCGTGGACCAGCTCGTCGACGACCGGGTCACCTGGCGGACCGTCGGGGGCGAGACGAAGCAGCGCGGGTCGGTACGGTTCGAGCCGCTGGACGACAGCCGCACCCGCGTGGAACTCACCATGGACGTCGAGCCGACCGGCGTGGCCGAGAAGGGCGCGGACGCCCTGGGCGTCATCGACCGCCGGGTCAAGGGCGACCTGCACCGCTTCAAGGAGTACGTCGAGAACGGCGGCAGCGGGGGCGGCTGGCACGGCCATATCCGCCCGGAGAACCCGGCCGCCGGCCACTGACCCGGAGCACGGGACGCACGAAGACCGGCCCTCCCCGCGGATCGCGGGAGGGCCGGCCTTTCGTGTGGCGTACGGCGGGACAGGCGCCGTACGTGCGTCAGGACTCGACGATCTTGCGGACGTTGTCCACGGAACCGCAGCCGGACTTCAGCTGGCGCCCCCGCTCCTCCCAGAACGCCTTGCCCAGCTCCTCACGCCGCTCCATCGCCACGTTCTCGCGGGCGCCGTTGAGGATCGTGCGCTCCTCCTCGTCGGCGTGGTGGGTGACGGCCTCGACGAGTTCCTCCAGCTTCTCGTCCCACTCGTCGCCGCCGATCTCCTCGACCTCCAGCAGCGCCAGCAGGGCCTGGTTGCCCTCGTCGTGCTCCTCCTCGCCGTGCTCGACTTCGTCGTCCTCGATGTTCTTGTACCGCTTCAGCGCGGGGTAGACCTTGGACTCCTCGGCCAGCGCGTGCGCGATCAGCAGGTCCGAGAACTCGCGCAGCGCGGCGCCCCGGTCGTCCTCGACACTGCGCATCCGGCGGAACAGATCCTCCATGCGGCGGTGGTCCTGGAGGATGAGCTCGACGACGTCGGAAGTCTCGGGCATGGGACTGCACTCCTTACTTCGAGCGGACTCGGCGGTTACCGACTGCCCCGTCCCGTCGGTCTGAGTACTCCCGATTTCCCGCAGCACCCCTACGGACCCACCGGACGGTCAGGCCGGCGTGAGATCTGTGCGCGGGTCGATCGACCAGTGGTTGCAGCGCAGGACCCGCCCCGCGAACATCACCTCGCCCTCGGCGACGAAGCGGAAGCCGAGGGAGCGGCAGATGCCGTTGGAGGCGGCGTTGCCCGTGGCGGGGAACGCGTGCACGACGCCCCAGCGGTCCTCGTCGCGGGCCCGCTCCAGCAGGGAGTGGGTCGCGCGCCTGCCCAGGCCGCGCCCCTGGTACTCCGGGAGGACCATCCAGCCGATCTCCGAGACCGGACCGTCCTCCGAGTCGTGCGACCAGAGGGTCACCGTTCCGGCGACCACGCCGGGGGCGGCCGCGTCGGGCACGATCATCTTGATCCACGCGACGTCGGCGGCCGCGTCCCGGGCGTCCCGGCGCACCTTGTCCGCCATGCCCTCCTGCGGCAGCGGCCCGCCCAGGTCGGCCGTCATCACCGGATCGCAGCGCATACGGACGTACGCGTCCACGTCCTCCGGCACGACATCCCTCAACTGCACGGCGCCCTCCCCGCTCGGCCTGCCCGTGACCCTACCGATCCGTATGTCTGTCACGGGGCGGTCTCCCGTTGTCTGTCACGGGGCGGTCTCCCGTCCGGTCACGTACTGACAGAGGGGGCATCCACCGACCACGACCGAACCGGGACCGACCATGGTGACTCTGGACCAGCCGATGAGCAGTGCCGATCTCTCCGACACCGCGCTCGCCGTACTCGACGACGACGGGGCGGTGACCGGATGGACCCTCGCGGCCCGCCGGCTCACCGGACGCGAACCCGGCGAGACCGTGGGCCGCACCGCCGCCCGCCTCCTGCCCGCCGTCGCGGACCGGTTCCCCGCCCGCGACGGCCTGCCGGGCCCCGCCCGGACACGCCACCGCGACGGGCGTCTCCCAGACGTCACCCTCCGCGTCTCCCGCACCCGCGCGCTCCGTCCTGGCAGGGAAGCCTCCTGGATCCTGGACCGCGACCCGAGGGCCGTGCGCACCGCCCGCGCCCTCACGGCCCGCACGCTGGAGGAGTGGGGCCTCGACGCCCTCGTGGACGTCGCGGAACTGGTCGTCAGCGAACTCGTCACCAACGCCGTACGCCACGGCGGCGGTCCCGTCGGCCTGCGGCTCCTGCGCGACAAGACGCTCACCGTCGAGGTCCATGACGGCGGGCACGCCCTCACCCCGCACCCGCCCCGCGCACACACCACGGACGAGGGCGGCCGGGGCCTCTACCTCGTCGCGAAACTCGCCCACCGGTGGGGCGCGCGGCCCGTACCCGGCGGCAAGGTCGTGTGGGCCGACCTGGAGTATCCCCGCAGGCCTGGGCCCTCCGTCCTTCCCGCCCGGTTGACGCCCACCCCACTCGACGCCCCCGCCCTCGACGCCGCCTGAGCCACCGCTTCCCCGCTCACGCGTCCCGCAGCCGGTGTGACGCGGCCCATCCCCGCCCCGCCACACAGGTGAGCGTGATCTCGCCGCGACGGGGGACACGGTGCGGTATGGCAAGACGAGTGGGTCACGGGGCAGGGACGCGGGCGCGGGGAACGGCACAGGAGCCGACGGCCCTGAAGCGCGCGCTGACGACGCCGCTGCTGTACTTCTTCATCCTGGGCGACGTGCTCGGCGCCGGTGTCTACGTCCTGGTCGGACAGATCGCCGCAGACGCCGGGGGAGCGGTGTGGGCGCCGCTCGTCGTCGCCCTGCTGCTGGCGCTGCTCACCGCCGCCTCGTACACCGAACTGGCGACGAAGTACCCCCGCGCCGGCGGCGCCTCCCACTACGCGACGCGCGCCTTCGGGCCGTTCGCCGGCTTCGTCGCGGGCTTCTGCATGCTCGCCGCCGGCATCGTCTCCGTGGCGGCGCTCGCCCGCGGCTTCGGCGGCGACTACCTGTCGGCCTTCGTGACCCTGCCCGTGGGACTCGTCGCCGTGGTCTTCCTGGGCCTGCTGGCGCTGGTCAACGCGCGCGGCATCAAGGAGTCCACCCGCGCCAACGTCGTCGCCACCGTCGTCGAGGTCGGCGGACTGGCGGTGGTCGTCGTGCTCGGCGCGTGGCTGCTGCTGCGCGGCGACGGCGACCCCGGGCGCCTCACCGACCTCGGCACACCGGAGAAGGGCATGGCGGCCGCCGTGCTCAGCGGCTCCGTCCTGGCGTACTACTCCTTCGTCGGCTTCGAGACCTCGGTGAACGTCGCCGAGGAGACCCGTGACCCGCGCCGCTCCTACCCGCGCGCCCTGTTCGGCGCTCTCGCCACCGCCGGCGCCGTGTACGTCCTGGTGGGCCTGGCCGCGTCCGCCGCCGTGCCGACCGCGCAACTGGCCGGTTCCAGCGGGCCGCTGCTGGAGGTGGTGAAGGAGGCGGGCGGTGTGCCGCCCAAGCTGTTCAGCGCCATCGCGCTGGTCGCCGTGGCCAACGGCGCCCTGCTCACCGGCATCATGTCCTCCCGCCTCGCCTACGGCATGGCCAAGGACGGTCTCCTGCCCGGCACGCTCACCAAGGTGCTGCCCGGCCGCCGCACCCCGTGGGCCGCCATCGCGGTCACCACCGGGCTGGCGATGCTCCTCGCCCTCACCGGCAGCGTCGCCACCCTCGCCTCCACCCTGGTCCTGCTGCTCCTCATCGTCTTCCTCATGGTCAACACCGCGGTCCTGGTGCTGCGCCGTGACCCGGGGGAGGCCGACCACTTCCGTACGCCGGCCGTGCTTCCGGTGCTGGGCATCGCGTCGTGCGTCCTGCTCGCCACGCAGATCGAGGCCGCGGTGTGGCTGCGCGGCCTGGCGATCGTGGCGGTCGGCACGGTGCTGGCCGCGATCAGCGCGGCGCGGCGATCGCGGCGGGCGGAGAGGAGCACGGAACAGCGCGCGGACGTGGACGCGTCCCAGCCCGGCTGACCTCGGCGCCCCAGGACTCAGGCGCCCACGGTCCCGTCGACGCCCTCGCGCAGGAAGTCGGCGTGCCCGTTGTGACGGGCGTACTCCAGCAGGACGTGCAGCATCACGATCCGCAGCGACACGTCCTCGCCCCACCTCGGCTGGTGCCCGGCCCGGTCGAGGGAGGACGCCTCCCGCTCGATCCGGCGCGAGTTCTCGACCTCCGCCTCCCACGCCGTGAACGCCTCGCTCCTGGTCGACGCGTCGGCATCGTACGCGGCCTGGAAGTCGACCCTGTCCGACCAGACCATGGGCGCGTCGTCGTCCTGGAACACCCGGCGGAACCAGGCGCGTTCCACCTCGGCCATGTGCCGCACCAGACCGAGCAGCGACAGCGTGGACGGCGGCATGGACCGCCGGCGCAGCTCCTCGTCGCTCAGGCCCTCGCACTTCATGGCGAGCGTCGCCCGGTGGTAGTCGAGGCAGGCGCGCAGCGTCTCCCGCTCGCTGCCGAAGAGAGGCGGTCCGATCCGGTTGTCGCTCGGCACTGAGTGAACTCCTTCGTAGGCGTGGGCGTACGAGTATGCCGGGAGGCGCTCGCGCGGTCAGGGTCAGAGGTGATGGCCGCCCGACACCTCGATGTTCTGGCCGGTGATCCAGCGCCCCTCCTCGGACACGAGCGCGGCGACGGCGAGGCCGATGTCGTCGGGCTCCCCGACCCGCCCGAGCGCGAACTGCCGTGCCAGCTCCGGGACGATCTCCGGGTTCCGGGCGAACGCGTCGTCGGCGAAGCGGGTGCGCGTCGCGCCGGGGGAGACGGAGTTGACCCGGATGCCACGGGCGCCGAACTCCTTGGCCATGTAGCGGCTGAGGACGATCAAGGCGCCCTTCGCGGACGCGTAGACGGAGTACCCCGGCTCGGTCACGTGGGGGAGCGCCGAGTTGCTGGACACGTTGACGATCGCGCCACCGTCCGCGAGCAGCGGCAGCAGGGTCTGCGTGAGGAAGAACGGGCCCTTGAACAGCCCGTCGGTGAGACGGTCGAAGGACTGCTCGGTGGTGTCCTCGATCATCGCCATGCCGGCGAAGCCCGCGTTGTTGACCAACTGGTCGAACGAGTCCCGCCCGAACGTCTCACGCAGGACACCGGTCACGTCCTCGCGGAAGGCCGGGAAACCGGACGTGTCGGCGATGTCCAGCGGCAGCGCCACCGCGGTGCCGCCCAGCTGTTCGATCTCCCGGACGGCCTCCTTGGCGCCCTGCCCGTTGGAGCTGTAGGTCAGGACGACGCCCGACCCACGTCGTGCGATCTCCACGGCCGCGCTGCGGCCGATGCCCGAGCTGGCGCCGGTGACGACGGCAACCTTCATGGCGTGCCTCCCTGAGGTTCCGGAGCCCGGAGGCTCCGTACGGAAAGTGACACCTCCAGGCAACCGCGCGGCCGCCCCACGGGAAACAACGATCCTCCCCGCCTCTTGCTCGATCCTCCCGCGCCGGCCACCTGCAGCTTTTCGGCCGTTTCCGGCGACCCACCTCTGATCACGCCGTTCACGGGCCGGTGGCGTCCTATGCTTCTACGCGTCTGTAGAAACGGGCGCGTCGGGCGACGGGCCCGAGGCACGCACGTACGCACAAAGGAGTGGACGCCGCCATGGTGTTCAAACGACTGCTCGGATCCCTCGGTGTGGGCGGCCCCACGGTCGACACGGTCCTCGACCCGGGAACGGCCCGGCCCGGTGGCGCGCTGACCGGCCAGGTCCATCTCGAGGGCGGGCAGGCCGACTTCGACATCGAGCACATCACCCTGGAGCTGGTGGCCCGGGTCGAGGCCGAGCACGCGGAGGGGGAGAGCGAGGGCGTCGTCGCCTTCGAACGGTTCGCCGTCGGCGGCGGTTTCCGCCTCGCCGCGGGCCAACGGCACAGCGTCCCCTTCACGGTCACGCTGCCGTGGGAGACACCGGTCACCGAACTGCACGGCCAGCACCTCGGCATCGTCCTCGGCGTGCGCACCGAACTCGCGGTGGCCGGCGCCCGGGACAAGGGCGACCTGGACCAGCTGAGCATCGCCCCGCTGCCCGCACAGGAGGCGATCCTCGAGGCGTTCGGGCAGCTCGGTTTCGGCTTCAGGTCCGCCGACCTCGAATACGGCCGCATCGCCGGCACCGGCCAGCAACTGCCGTTCTACCAGGAGATCGAGCTGACCCCGGCGCCCCAGTACGCCCACCAGGTCAACGAGATCGAGGTGACCTTCCTGGCGAACCCGGGCGGCGTCGAGGTGGTTCTGGAGGCCGACAAGCGTGGCGGCCTCTTCTCCGGCGGCCACGACGCGCTGACCCGCTTCACGGTCGGCCACCACGACTCGCGCGACTGGAATGCGGAAGTGGACGCGTGGGTACGGCAGTTGACCGAACGGCACGGTGGCGCGTACGCGGTGTACGGCGACCACGGTCACCACGACAGCCACGACCACGGCGGCCACCACCAGAGCGGCCCCGGCATGGGTACCGCCGTCGCGGCGGGCGCCGCGGGCCTCGCCGTCGGTGTCGTCGGCGGCATGGTCGCGGCCGAAGTCGTCGACGAGGTGGGCGACTTCTTCGAGGGTGACGAGGAGGACGAGGGCTGATCGAGGGATCCGCCCCCTGCTGATAAATTCTACAGTAGTGTAGAAACACAGGGAGCCCGGACGACCCCCTTCCGTCCGGGCTCCCGCCCGACACGTACGGAGCTTTCATGGCCCTGTGGGACCGCCTCAAGGAGTCCGCATCGTCGATGCAGACCCAGCTCATGGCGAAGAAGAACGACCTGAAGAGCGGCGCCTTCCGGGACGCCAGCATGGCGATGTGCGCGCTCGTCGCCGCCGCCGACGGCACCGTCGACCCGGTCGAGCGGCAGCGCGTCGCCCAGCTCATCGCCACCAACGAGGTGCTGCAGAACTTCCCCGCCGACGATCTGCGCCGCCGCTTCGAGGACAACCTGAACAAGCTCACGAGCGACTTCGCGTTCGGCAAGGTGAGCGTCATCCAGGAGATCGCCAAGGCGAAGAAGAAGCCCGCCGAGGCGCGCGCCGTGATCCAGATCGGCATCGTCATCGGCGGCGCCGACGGCGACTTCGACAAGGACGAGCAGGCCGTGGTCCGCGAGGCGTGCTACGCGCTGGACCTGCCGCCCCACGAGTTCGACCTCTGACCCACCGCGACACACGGAGGGCCGGCACCGTCACGGTGCCGGCCCTCCGCACATCCCGGCCTCCTACAGCGGCGTCGCGGCGTGCAGGATGAGCACCATCGTCACCGCGGAGTTCGCCGACGACATCGCCGACACGGCCGCCCCCGTGGCGGCACCCCACGCCGCGACACCCACCGCCGTGAACAGCGACGGCCACGACCGCACCGCCGGCGCGGGACCGAGCAGCGCGGCCACCCGGCGCGGCACCGGGCCCGCCGCGGCCAGACCCGCCAGACCGGCAGGCGTGGCGGCCGGGGCGCCCCGCGACAACAACGCCGCCTTGCCGATCGCGCGTGCCACCGTACGGCGGCTGCCGACCGCCTGCGCCGCGTCCTCGTCCGCCCACCGCTCCGTCGTGTACGACACCGCCGTACGCAGTGGCCGCAGGAAAGGATTGGCCTGCGCGGCCAGCCGCACCGCGAGCAGGAATCGGTGGTGACGGGCGGACAGATGCGCCCGCTCATGGGCGAAAAGCGCCCGCCGCTCGGCCGGTTCCAGACACTCCAGCAGGCCTGTCGTGACCACCACACGGTCCCGCCGGCCGCCACCCGGCAGCGCGTACGCGTACGGCGTGCTGTCCGGCAGGACGGCCACCTGCGTGTCCCGCAGCCCCGCCAGCGCCCGGTGGGCCCGACGGCGCACCCGCGCGTGCCGCCACCACGTACGGCCGCACACCGCCAGCACCGCGAACAGCGCGGGAATCGCCGCCTTGCCCGCCACCTCGTCGTACGGCACCGCCGCCCGCACCTCCGGGTCCGACCAGCCGTCGGGCAGCGGATTGCCGGGGAGCTGGGCCGTGCCGACGACCATCACCAGGGCGAGACAGAGCGTGCTGCACGCGGCCATCACCGCGGCCACCCCGGTCAGCAGCCGCGTCGCGGTGCGCGGATGCAGATGCTGCTCGGCCAGGCGCGCGATCGGCCACGCCGTCAGCGGCAGCACCAGCGGCAGAAAGACGAAGACCCCCATGAGGCTTCAGTCTTCCCCGTCGTGCCCCGTCGGACGCAGCAGCTCCCGCAGCAGCCGCTCGTCGTCCGGCCCGAGGCCGGTCACGAAGCTGGCCAGCACGGCCTCGCGGTCGCTCTCGGAGTCCAGCACCTTGCGCATCCGCCGGGCGGCGAGACCCGCCTGGTCCAGCGCGCACGTCCAGGCGAACGACCGCCCGGCCCGCTCCCGCGTGACGGCGCCCTTGGCCAGCAGCCGGGTCAGGATCGTGATCACGGTCGTGTACGCGAGGTCGCCGCCGAGGCGCTCCTGCACCCAGCCGGCGGTGGCCGGGCCGTCGGCCTCCCGGAGCGCCGACAGGACCAGAGCCTCCAGCTCGCCCTGCCCCCGCCGCCGGGGACGCTGCCGCTGCTCGCCCACGTCCTGTCTCCCTCCTGCCGCCATGCGTTCTCCCGCGTTTCCCGCGCGGACATCGTATAGACGCCTGGGGGCCGTCCGTCCGTACGCCATGTACGGGTGCGCGCGGTCCGGCGTCCAGAACGTACGGTCCCACGCCCTGCCGCGTGATCTCTACAGTGATGTAGATTCGTAGCTCCGGACCCGAGCCGCGGGCCCGACCGCACCCGCCGAGAAGGAGCACACCGTGGGAGTTTCCCTGTCCAAGGGCGGCAACGTCTCGCTCAGCAAGGAGGCGCCGGGTCTGACCGCCGTCCTGGTCGGCCTCGGCTGGGACGTCCGTACGACCACCGGCACCGACTACGACCTCGACGCGTCCGCCCTGCTCCTCGACGCCTCCGGCAAGGTGCTGTCGGACCAGCACTTCGTCTTCTACAACAACCTGCGCAGCCCCGACGGTTCGGTGGAGCACACCGGCGACAACCTCACCGGTGAGGGCGAGGGAGACGACGAGAGCGTCAAGGTGAACCTGGCGGGTGTGCCGGCCGAGGTCGACCGGATCGTGTTCCCCGTATCCATCCACGACGCGCAGAACCGCGGCCAGAGCTTCGGCCAGGTCCGCAACGCGTTCATCCGCGTCGTCAACCAGAACGGCGGCGCGGAGATCGCCCGCTACGACCTCTCCGAGGACGCGTCCACCGAGACCGCGATGGTCTTCGGCGAGCTGTACCGCAACGGCGCGGAGTGGAAGTTCCGCGCGGTCGGGCAGGGTTACGCTTCCGGCCTGGCCGGGATCGCCGCCGATTTCGGCGTGAACGTCTGACCCGGAGAGACAGAGGGAGCGGGAGACCATGTTCGGACTGAGCGAACTGGCCATCATCCTCATCGTCGTCATCGCGATCGTGCTGGCCAAGAAGGGCCCCGAGCTCGCGCGCAACGCGGGCAAGTCGGCGCGCATCCTCAAGGCGGAGGCGCGCGCGATGAAGGAGGCGGAGGAGCAGAAGGCGACGGACACGCCTCCGCGGGTCATCCCGGGCGAGACGATCCCGGGCCGCGAGGAACAGCCGCCCAAGGACGGCACGCGCCCGTAGCCCGCCGCACGGCTGCCGGGACCGCCTAGAGGGCGATCAGCCCGGCAGCCGTGGCCCGGAAACCGCAGGCGTCGAGATGGAACGCCCGCAGATGCTCCTCGAAGTCGACGTGCAGCCAGTGACATCCGGCGCTACGGGCCCCTTCGGCGGCGAGACGGACGAGCGTGGTCCCGACGCCGCCCCCGCGGCACCTTGTGGCCACGACGGTGTCCAACAAGAAGGCATGGACCCCGCCGTCCCAGGCGACATTGACGAACCCGACCAACTCCCCACGGTCCCAGGCACAAACCCACCCAACACTGTGCCGTTCCAGCCTCCCCCGCCAGTCGACCACCCCGACGGGCCCGCCGAACCCTTCTGCGTGCAGGGCATTGAGGGCGCCGTTGTCGATGTCGCCGCGCCATTCGTAGGTGATGGTCATGAGAGGTGAACCGGTAACTCGGGGTGCCTCGCCCCGCGTGCCCTACAGGGGAATCCACGATCGCCGGCCATGGTGCGGCAGTGTAGGCGTGGCAACGGGGGTGTGACATGGGGCTGGTGCTCTTCCCAGATGACGGTGACGTGACGAGCCCGGACGTCGACTGGACGTACTCCGGTTTTGCCATGTTCCGAAGGTGGCTGGCGCAGATCGAGGGGTTCGCGCTCAACGACATGGACGGCTTCTGCGGGGAACGCCAGTGGTCCAGCGTGCACACGACCCTGGAGCCACTGCTCAACCACCCGGACGACCATGGGGAACTCACACCTGCCCAGTGCGCCACGATACTGCCGCGGTTGGAGGAGATCCGTGACCACCATGTGGCCGACGGCTGCGACCCCGACATCCGCCAACACGCCAAGGACATCGGCCGATTGGTCACCGTCCTGCGGATGTGCGTGGCAAAGGACGTGGATCTCTGTTTCGGTTAGTCGTAGGTGCCCTGGCCATGCGAGAAGATGCCTAGAAAGCATCCACGTAGGCGAGATGAGTGCCGCACACGGTGCAGCGGAACAGCACCACATTGGCACCGCCGCCCAGGTGGGCTGCGAAGTCACCGAGCTGGTCCAGGGCCTCGGGATACTCCGCCAGCTCCGCGTACCCCACCTCTCCGACCAAGGCCGCCGCATCCCCGCAGTGGGACAGCCAGTGCGGCTGCTGCCAGCCGGAAAAGCCCGGCGTGCGCCGAGTGACCTCCTGCACGACGTCCATGCTGACCCCGTCGAGCCCGAAGCAGTCGGTGAAGTCACCCTCGAAGCGTTCGGCCGCGCTTCCGTCGGCGATGCACCACGGGCAGAAAGGCCCGTCGACATCGTGTGCGGTGTAGAAGCCGGCCGTGTAGATCCAGCCCCTGCTGCGCCCGCAGCACACGCACCTGTCGGAGGACGCCCGGACGGACCCGGTGGCCACGGGGTCCGGGTGATAGCGGAAGTTGGGCAGGTCGTCGCTCATCGCCGGGCCCGCATCTGTCTCATGGGCGGCAGTCTGTCCGTGAACATGGCGTCGATCGAGCGAGGTCCAGTCACCCCGCACCCCTTCCACGCCGCGCAGCCGCACCCCGACCGCCCTCCGAGGCGCACATGCGTCTCCACCTGGGAGGTGTCCGGGCCGCGCCGAATCTCGACCGTCGGCAGTTCACCACCGCTCACGCGCAGAGTGCCGCCCCTCATAGTCGAGCTCGATCTCCACCGCGCCGAACAGATCATCCTGGACGGGCGCTTGCACGATCGAATCCATGGAGACTCCCTGACTCCTCACTGATCACCTATCTCAAGCCTCTGCCGGACCGCAGTGAACGGGAAAGCCGCCGTCCGGCTCTCCGTCCGGAACCGGCGGTAGAAGTCCCCCATCACCTCCGCGACCGGCGCGTACCGCGCGACGACATCGGCGAAGACCGCGGGCATCCGCACTGGCCGGACCCCTTCGGCGCACGTCCGCACGAAGGCTGCACGCTGGTCCGGCCCATGGCCGAGCAGAGCCACGATCAGCCAATTCACCAGATGCGTGACGGCATAACATCGGTCGTACAGGTAGTGCTGCTCGAAGAACTCCGCTTCATCTCGGCCCAATTCAAAACGAGACGAGAACGCCAGCCCGAAGTCGGTGAAGAAGAGCCGACGGCCGTCGGTCAGGATGTTCTCGAAGTGCGCGTCGAAATGCAGCGCCCCGTTGGCGTTCATGAACGCGATGCCCGCCCGCAACTCGTCGTCCACCATGGCGCAGGCCCGCTCGGCGGCCTCCCCGCCGGCGTCCATCCGCTCACCGAGCCAGTCGTGCAAGTTCTGCGGAATGTATTCCAGGAACAGCAGCAGACTCGCCGACGACCCCCGCAGCGCCTCGATGCGGCACCGCACCTCGGGCCCGCCACCCCAATACGCGACCGCTCGCTCCACATCTGCCAGTTCATCGGGAAGCGGCCGGCCCTCGTCCGGCAGCACCCGCCAGTGATGCAGCACCGGGAAGCCCTCGTACCGCCCCCCGATCACCCACTCCGTCGTCATACGGTGTACGGCCAACTCCCGCCACGCCCCGAAGCCCGGGCCGCCGATCGTGCCGACCCCGTAGTGACAGAAGAGCGGCAACTCGAAGAGGTTCCGCGTGGAGTGCCGATTCTCCGGCCGCCGCTCCAGATCGGTCAGGCGTACCCGCTTGACGAAGACGGGCGTACCGTCGACGTCGACCAGTACCCGGTCCCCGCCGATGCCGGACCCCAACGGCCGCCCCGCGTCCACGAGTTCACGCAGCCCGCGCTCGTCGCACATCGCCAGCGAAGCGGAAACACCACCATGGGCGGCCAGGCGCGCACCGCGCGACATGCCACCGTGCTCCACGGACACCTCCCCATCACGGAGCGAAACGGTGCCCCACCGTACCCTCCCGACCCTCCCCCAAGTCCCGAAGGCGCACGCTCGCCGCACCTTCACCGCAGCGTCTGCGTCAACTCACTCCGCCCCGCCGCGTGCACCACGCGTCCGTACGCGCCGTTGACGATCGGCATGTACGGCGGGACGTGCCCGCACTCGACATTGGCGATGACCGGCACGTTCAGGCAGTGGAGCGCGTCGAGGACCGCCTCGTGCTGGGTGAGGGACGGGCTGTCCGGAGCCGCGGTCCGGCCGACCAGGATGGCGTTCGCACCCTCGAAGAACCCGGCGAGCCTCATGCCGTGCAGATGACGGCAGACGGTGAAGGCGTCGCTGTCGCACACCTCCACGTAGACGAGCAGTCCGTCGGGCGCCATGTCGCGGGTGAACGCCGGCATGTCGAGACAGGGCGTCCCCGCGAGATTGCACAGCGTCTCGACGCAGCCGCCGATCAGCCTCCCCTCGACCTCCACGTCCCCCGTGCCGTCCAGCCGGGTCCAGCCGCCCTGCGCGTCGAGCGTGTACTCCCGTACGTCGGGGAACGCGGCGAAGTCGTCGAAACCGACGGTGCGGTGGCGTCCGGGCGGCGTCTGCCTGAACGACCAGCCCGGCGGCGCGGCCGCGATGTCGAACCATGACAGCAGCCCCTCCGGCACGCGGTACGGCGTGTCCATGAGGTTGTTGCCGTGGAGCGTCGCCGTGCCCGTGAGCAGTGTGAGCGGGGTCATGAGGGTCGACATGTCGGAGAAGCCGACGACCCAGGTCGGTTCCGCCTCACGCAGCCGGTCCCAGTCCAGCAGCGGGATCAGGTCGATCGCGGTCTCCCCGCCCCACGGCGGCACAATCGCCCTGATCGTGGGGTCCGTCAGCATCGACATCAGCTCGCTCGCACGGTCGGCGGCAGAGGCGCTGACGTGACCCGAACCGTCCATGCACTTCCCGACGACCACCTCGTACCCCCGTGCCCGGATGTCGCGGACGGCCACTTCCAGGCGCGCGCGTAGCGCATCCGGGACTCCACTGGAGGGCGAGGTCACACCGACACGGTCACCGGGACGCAGAGGAGAGGGGTATCGCACAGTCATGCGGGGATCTTGGCACGGCGCCGCGCCGCGCCGACAGCGAGTTTCATCGCCCAGGCGGCCCACCCGTCACACGTGACGAACACCCCGACCCGCAGCGGAGGCTGACCGGACCGGACTCCGTCCGCGGCAGCAGGCGGAGTTCACCCGCGGGGCAGCACACCCAGCAGCAGCGACGTCACGGTGATCCGCAGCGCGTCCGGCAGCTCCATGTGGAGCGCACTCAGCTCCGGCTCCTCCGCGTACGCGGCGAGAACGCTCGGCGGCGGCGGGACGTACGCGCCGAGGGCGCCTCCCGCGGCCAGCGCCAGCAGGCAGAACTGCGGTGTGGAGTCCCCGATTTCGGGCACATGGTGTCCCACGAGCTCGGACATCGTCGCGAGCCTCGCGATCGAGGCCCGCTTGTGCCGCTTGACCACCTCGACGGAGACGTTGCGCTCGAGGACGCCTCCCTGCGCGCCGAAGAGGTCGCACAGCACCTTGCGCTCCGCGAGCGACCGGCTCAGCACCTCGGCCAGCTGTCGCGCCCGCACCTCCGGCGCCGCGTGCGCGTCGACCCCCTTGGCGAGCTCCTCCGCCAGGGCGTCCAGCCAACTGCCGAGGAAGTCGTCGAGCAGTTCCAGCAGGATCGCCTCGCGCGACTCGAAGTAGCGCAGGACGTTCGACTTGGCGAGGCCCACGTGCCGGCTGAGCTCGTTGAGACTGACCTCCGCCACCGGCATCTCGTCGAGCATCGCGGCCGCCGTATCCAGGATCGCCCGGCGGCGGATGGCCCGCTGCTCCTCACTTCTCGCCCGCTTGAAGGTCATGACCGCAGTTTAACTTGAAGACCAAACCTAAAGACCAGCGGTCTCTTGACAGTGTACCGGCGGTCTCTTATGTTCGTTGATAACAGACCGACGGTTCCTTAGGGGTGCGTGATGAGTGAACGCTGGAATGAACGGAACATCCCCGACCAACACGGCCGGGTGGCGGTCGTGACCGGCGCCAACACCGGGCTTGGCTTCGAGACGGCGCGGATGCTCGCCGAGAGGGGCGCGACGGTGGTCCTGGCCGTCCGGGACGTCGAGAAGGGGAAGCAGGCCGCCGCCCGTATCTCCGGCGACGTCGGCGTGCAGGCCCTCGACCTGGCCTCCCTCGACTCGATTCGGTCCGCGGCGGCCGACCTGCGTGCCGCGCATCCGCGGATCGACCTGCTGATCAACAACGCGGGCGTGATGTACCCGCCACGGCGGATCACCGCCGACGGCTTCGAGTTGCAGTTCGGCACGAACCATCTGGGCCACTTCGCCCTCACCGGCCTGCTGCTCGACCGGCTCCTCGACGTCCCCGGCTCCCGCGTCGTCACGGTCAGCAGCGTGGGTCACCGCGTCCGCGCCGCCATCCACTTCGACGACTTGCAGTGGGAGCGCTCGTACAGCCGCGCGGGCGCGTACGGCCAGTCCAAGCTGGCCAACCTGATGTTCACGTACGAACTGCAGCACCGGCTCGCATCCCACGGCACCACGCTCGCGGTGGCCGCTCACCCCGGCGTGTCCAACACCGAACTGCTGCGCAACTCACCCGCGGCGTTCCGCCTGCTGATCACCTCGCTCGCACCGCTGATCACCCAGAACGCGACGAGGGGAGCCCTGCCCACACTGCGCGCCGCCACCGATCCCGACGTAAGAGGCGGCCAGTACTACGGCCCCAGCGGCCTGCAGGAGATGCGCGGCCATCCGAAACCGGTCCGCTCCAGCCGCGCCTCCCACGACCGAGCCGTGCAGCAGCGCCTGTGGGCGGTCTCCGAGGAGCTGACGGGGGTCACGTTCCCCGTGTAGTCGGCGGCTCCCCCACGAAGTGGTCCGACTGAGATCATTCCGGGGGAGGTGGTGGCGCGACCACGAAGAGCCACCGTTGGCGGTGGTCGGCGATCACGGCGACGGCGGTCCTGTTGGCCGGCTGCGGCAGCGGGGAGGAGAGCGGCGGCGACGGCGGCCGGGCGGCTGCGCTCACGAAGGAGCAGGCGCGGCGGGTGCTTCCGGACGGTGCGTCGATGGACGGGTGGATGCCGGCCGCCGAGCCCAACAGGTGCGGGTCGGGACCACGCTGCTGTGGGTCCAGACGGGAGGGGAGTCCGAGGGAGACATCGACCCGGACGGCGTCCGCGACTTCACCGAGCTCCTCGCGGAGCGCTCCCGGCAGTCTCAGAACGGCGACACCCCCACCGCCGCACTCGGCGACTGAACGGATCCGCGCACGTGCAGGCGTGGCGCCCGGTCCCCCGTGCACCGGGCACCACAACCGTCCTCACTTCAGCCCGAGAACCTCCATCGTGTGCTCGGCCATCCGCCGCTCACCCAGGGCGTTCGGGTGGACGGGCACCAGGCTCGTGCCGAACAGCACCGGCTCGATCCAGCGGGTGCCGAGCGGTGTGCACGCGTCGTGGCCGTCGGAGACCTCGGCGAAGTCGACGAAGGTCGCGCCCGTCTCCTCGCTGGCGCGTTCCACCGCCGCGTTCAGATGGGCCTGCACGTCACGCAGGTACGGCACGTCGCCCTCGGCGATCGGCAGCTTCAGGTAGCACGACGGGTCGGCCTTCTCCGGGGTGATCCAGGGGTAACCGAGCACCGCCACCCGCGCGGTGGGCGCCTTCGCGCGCACGGCCCGCAGAGCACTCTTCAGCGCGGGGTACGTGCTGTTCTTGATCTCGTCGTTGAAGGACGAGCCGTACTTGTCCTTGCACGGGCTGCCCTTGCCCCCGGTCAGCAGCCCCGCGCTGCCGCAGGACGTGATGGCGTTGATGAAGGTGCCGTTGTCGTTGCCGCCGATCGTCAGCGTCACCAGATCCGTGTCGGAGCTCAGCGCGTTCACCTGGGGCGGCACGCCCAGGTACTGCGACGAGGTGAAGTCCTTCGTCTGGGCCGCGCCGCAGGTCACGTCCTTGAGGTGGGCGCCCGTCCGGTCCGCGATCACATGCGGGTAGTTCACGGTGGACCGCAGGCAGAGCAGGTTACTCGTGTCGACGGGCAGCACGCCGGAGCCGGCGCTGTAGCTGTCGCCGAGGGCGACGTACCGCAGCGGGTCGGACGCCTGGGCCGTGCCGCCGGCCGTGAGGCTCAGAGTGAGCGCACCGGCGAGCGCGCATGAGGTGGCCATGACATTACGGCGCGAGACATGCTTCTGCATGTGATCCCTTTCCGGAGGGAGGGCGGCGGGCTGCGGGTGCGGCGGGCGGCAGGGTGTGCCGGCAGGGCGGACGGGGCGGTCGTGGTGGGGAAGAGTGCCTGGTCGAGCGGTTACCGGTTGGTTCTACCGTCAAGTAATGTGCAGCGGCGCCGAGCCGGAGTCAACATTGTTGACCGAACTTCTTGAAACACACACGCAATCTGCGTCCGGCCCCTGTGAACATGTGAACGCGCAGGTGCGAAGCGCACGGCCGCCTATCCTGGCCCGCATGCTGCAGACCGGCTCCAGCGTGTCGACCCGCGAGTCCATCCACTCGGCCGCCGCCCAGCTCTTCCGGAGCAGGGGCTATTCACGGACCACCGTCCGTCAGATCGCCGCCGAGGCCGGCACGGACCCCGCACTGGTGATCCGTCACTTCAAGTCCAAGGAACTGCTGTTCCTGGAGACGATGCATCTGACGCTCGACGACGAACCGCTGCTCGACGTACCCCTGGAGCGTCTGGGTGAGCGCCTCGCCGAACTCCTCCTGGACCTCGGCGGCTCCGCGCGCGGCGTCTTCCTCGCGCTGGTTCACGGCAGCAACGAACCGCACATCCACGACCGGCTGCGGGACACACACGAACATCTCTTCGTCGAGCCCCTGCGCCGCCGGCTCACCGGCCCCGACGCCGACGTCCGCGCGCGCACGGCGGCCGCCGTGGCCGGAGGACTCCTCTACGCCCTGTGGGTCGCGGGGGACCAAGGCCTGCTCCGCATGGACCGCGCGGAGCTGGTGTCCCGGTACGGCGCCCTGCTCCAGGACGTGCTGACTCCCCGGACACCCGAAGGTCCCCGGACCCCCTGACCGGCGGAGGCCCGGGGAGACACCCCCGTACTGCCCGCCGCTACATCTTCCCCGCCGCCGACTTGATCGCCTCGCGGATCCGCGGATACGTACCGCAGCGGCAGATGTTCCGGATACCGTCCAGGTCGTCCTCCGTGACCTCGCGGCCTTCCTCGGCGACCCGGCGGACCAGCGCGACCGCGGCCATGATCTGCCCCGGCTGGCAGTAACCGCACTGCGCCACGTCCTGCTCCAGCCACGCCTCCTGCATCGGATGCAGCTCGCCGTCCACCGTGTCGGCGAGCCCCTCGATGGTGGTGATCTCGTCGGTCGGCCTCAGGGCGCCGACGGGCACCGCGCAGGGGTTCACCGCACGGCCGTTGAGATGGCTCGTGCACGCCTTGCAGACGTTGATGCCGCACCCGTACTTGGGTCCGGTCACGCCCAGGACGTCGCGCAGCACCCACAACAGCCGCTCGTCGTCCCGCACATCGACGGTGACCTCTTCGCCGTTCAGGCGGAAAGTGTGCTTGGGCACGTGAGAGCTCCAGGGGTGTTCAGCGGACGTGGTCCAGGCCGTCGGCCGGGGAGGCGGGGATCGGCGGCACGGTCGGTTTGGGACCGAAGGACAGGATGTCGTGGTTGATGGGGAAGGTGGTCGGCATGGTGCCGGTCGCACGACCGTACGCGCAGGCCACCGCCGCCATCGACGCGGCGACGCCCAGCTCGCCCGCCCCGCCCGGCTTGCCGGTGGTGTCCGGCATGACGATCACCTTCATCTCCAGCGGGGCGTTCCACTGCCGGGTGTAGAAGTAGTTGTCCCAGCTGGCCTCGAGGAAGTGACCGTCGCGCAGATGGAGGCTGGAGGTGAGGGTCTGGGCGATGCCGTCCATCAGGCACCCCATCATCTGCGCTTCCAGACCGCGCGGGTTGACGGTCAGACCGACGTCCACCACGACGACCGCCTTGGTGACCCGGGGACCGGCCACGCCGTCCCGCACCCGCCGGTTCACCGTCTCAGGCCGGCAGTCGATCTCCACCAGTACCGCGTTGGCCGAGTGGTACTCGGTGTGCAGCGCGATGCCCTGCGCCATGCCGTCCGGCAGCGTCCGGCCCCACTCACCGGCCTCGGCCGCCTTGTCCAGCACGGCCCGCGCCCGGTCGTCCCGCAGGAACCGTCGCCGGAACTCGTACGGGTCCTTGCCCAGCTTGGCGGCGAGCCGGTCCACGATCAGCTCCCGCGCGCACACGACGTCGGGGGAGTAGACGTTGCGCATGCTGCCGGTGTTGAAGCCCTTGTCCGTCTCGGCCAGCAGCCTGCTGTTCGCACCGAAGTCGTACGGCATCGACTGCGACAGCTGGAAGAAGGTCTCCGAGAACCCGATGTCCCCGACCGGCAGCTTGGCCGCCATCGCCGTCAGCAGCTCGCCCAGGCCGTGACCGAGGTCCGTGGAGACGCTCGTGTGCCGTTGCTTGTAGCCGAGGACCGTGTCACCCGCGTACGAGACCCGCACCCGGGAGATCGCCATCGGATGGGTGCGGCCCTGACGGGAGTCGTCCGCGCGGTGCCACATCAGCTTGACGGGCTTGCCCGTCTTCTTCGACACCTCGGCGGCCTCCAGCGCGGCGTCGAAGAACAGCTTCCGGCCGAACGAGCCGCCACCCTCGGTGACATGCACCTTGACCGCGCTCACCGGCAGCCCGAGCTTCACCGCGATCGTCTCCTGGGCGACGATCGGCGACTTCAGGGACGACCAGATCTCCGCGCGGTCCGGACGGACGTCGGCGATCGCGCAGTTGGGCTCCAGCGCGCTGTTGCTGCGGAAGTGGAAGATGAACGAGCCCTCCACGCTCGGAGTCAACGAAGGCAGCCCCATGGACGGTTCGGCGGCGCGCAGCTCCTTCAGCACCGACGCGTCGGACTTGCCCTCCGCAGTCCCCGGCTTCCACGACACGCGCAGCGCCCGTACGGCGTCGATACACCGTCCGAAGGTGTCCGCGCGCACCGCCACCCCGGTGGAGATCACCACGACGTCGGTGACGCCGGGCATGGCCCGCACCTCGTCGAGGTTGTTCACCGTGCCGGGCCTGCCGTTGATGGTGGGCGGCCGGCACACCATGGTCGGCAGCGCACCGGGCACGTCGAGGTCCATGGTGAACTGCTTGCGCCCGGTGACCGCTTCGAGGGCGTCCACTCGGGTGTGCGGGCGGCCGATGACACGGAACTGGTCGCGCGGCTTGAGGCTCACGGAGACCCGCTCGCTCGTGCTGCCCGCAGCCTTCCCGGAGAGCTCCCCGATACCGGCGCTGCGACCGCCGGGGGCGGACACGACGCCGGCCTTCAGCGTCAACTCACCGGTTGTGACCTCGAATTGGTCGGCGGCCGCGGCCAGCAGCCGCTGGCGGGCGACCGCGGCGGCGACCCGCACCGGCGTGTAGGTGGAGAACGTCGTGTTGGAACCGCCGGTGAGCTGGTTGAACAGCAGCTCGGGCCGCGCGTCGGCGAGGGTGACCCGCACCCGCTCGACCGGCACGTCCATCTCCTCGGCGATCAGCATGGCCGTCGAGGTGGTGATCCCCTGGCCGACCTCCGCGCGCGGCAGGGCGAACGACACGGTGCCGTCCTCGTTCACCTCGACCGTGATCAGACCCGAGGTCGGCAGGGCGGCGGCCGTCATCACGTCGTTGAGGTCGACCAGTTCGGTGATCTCCGGCGAGGGGATGCCGTCGGCCGCGGCCCGAGGGGCGGAGGACATCTCGGCGGCGGCGACGAGCGTCGGGGCGGCCAGGACGTACCCGAGGAAGCGTCGTCGTCCCGGGCCGCGTGCGTCGGACTCGGGCGTCTTCGCCATCCCGTCACTGGGCATACTGCGTCACGATCCCATCTCGGCAGGTCGGGGGTACGGGGCGCACACCTTTCCGTGCGTGCGCTGATCATGCAAGGGGGCCGCGCGCGGAGACTTCGTGGTGATCGGCGGACGTACCGGGGCACACGGGAGCCGCCGGTGACGGCGACGGCCCGGGCCCCGGAACGTCAACGACGGGCGCGGACAGGGGCGTTCAGAGGGAGCGGTTGGCGTCCGGGATCTCCAGGTGGATGGGCCGCCCCTCGGACATGAACAGCAGGACGAACTTGCGCAGGGCCTCCTCCAGCACCCAGGCGATGGACGGCACCCCGGGCAGCGGTATCAGTCCCTCGCGGAACGCCACCACCGGCGGCCAGGCGCTGCTGACGATGGGCTGCAGGATCGGCTCGCGGTCCAGCCCGATCAGATCGCCGACCCGGTCGCCGACGATGTACCGGGAGAACGCGTTGATCAGCGGCTCGGTGAGCCCCGCGTCGACCTCCGCGATGATGCCGAGGAGCGCGTCGGTGAGCGCGGCGCCCTCCGGGGTGTGGTCGACGATCGGGTCGAGAACCTGCTTCGACTGGGCGTTCGCGGCCGCCCAGGTGGCCGGGATGTACTCGTCCCGGATGCCCAGCATGTGCGCGCTCACCTGCCAGACGTGCAGGAAGCCCTCCGACTCCCTCTCCGTGATGGGGACCTTCCAGTCGCGGAGCTTGCCCATGACGTACGTCGGCAGGCTGTGCCAGGTGACCATCATGTCCGCCTGGCTGATCGGGATGGTCTGCCCGCCGCTGGTCCGGGACCAGCCCGGCGACTGCGGCAGCAGATGCCTTACGGCCGCGTGCACCAGCCGCGTCCGGACCGACGTCGCGATCATCCCGCCCTGAGGCTTGTACGCGTACCTGTCCCCGACGTCGTACCCGAGCTGGGCGGTCTTGGCCACCCGGTCCTTCATGTCCGCGCCGCCCTTGGAGTAGTACACGGCGCGCGCCTCGCGGGGGATGGCGGTGCTCAGCAGCCCGCTGCCCAGGCCGTAGAGGGCGCCGGTGTAGAGCCCCTTCTTCCTGGTGAAGTCGACCGCGTCCTCCAGCTTCGCGGTGTCGGCCCAGGAGGGCAGCTTGCGCGCCTCCTCCATCCAGTCCCGCAGGGCGGAGGGGAGCCCGGCGGGCAGTGGCTGGTCGTTGCGCACCCAGTCCCGCAGCAGGTCGTTGACCTGCGGCACCTGGCCCCGTTCGATCACGTCGGCGATGATCGCGTCGACCTCGTCGTCCCACAGCCAGTCGGGGTCGACACCGGCCCCGCTGCCCGCCACCGAGTCGGCGGGCGACCAGGTCCACAGCGACCGGGCCCGCGCCGGCGAGGCCATTCCCAGCGCCCCGAACGCGCCCAGTGCGCCGCCCGCGAGCAGTAATCTCCGCCTGTTGATGTCGGTCATGCTGCGACTCCTCGTCTGGTCCCGGTGGGTTCTGTCCCGTGGTCCGTGGCTCTTGCCGTGCGTGATCCCTGACGTCGCCGTACCTGCGAGGGGCAGTACGTGCTGCGGCCCATGACCCCCGCTCGGGCCCTGCCCCTTCGCACGATCACTTGGTACGCTGAAACACATTTAGTATCGCTGTATCGTCGCGCCCCCCAGGGGAGCACAGACCGCGCAAGATCGCCAGAAGCGCGACCGAATCTATTGACACTCCGTCAACAGCGGTCCACCGTGTGCCGCCCCAGGAGTCCGCAGACGCAAGGCGATGGAGGGAGCCCTCGTGGCCGCATCGGAGCAACTGCACAGATCCGTAGACGGGTTGACGATTCCGGCGCTGCTGCGCGAGAACGCGCGGCGCCACCCCGACCGGCCGGCCCTCAGCACCGGCATCGGCCCCGACGACGGCACCCTGACCTGGCACCAGCTGCGCACCGAGGTGTCCGCCGTCACCCGGGGACTGCGCGCCGTGGGCCTTCGGCGGGGCGACCGCATGCTCATCGCGATGTCCCGGCGCGCGGAACACTGGGTCGCGGACCTGGCCGCCGTCCACCTCGGGGCCCTGCCCTGCAGCACGTACGACACCCTGAGCACGGACCAGATCCGCCACCTCGCCCGGCACAGCGCGGCCACCGTCCTGGTCCTGGAGGGCCAGGAACAGATGCGGCGCTGGGGTCCCGTGCTGGACGACCTGCCGTACCTGCGCGCCGTGATCGTCCTGGACTGGAGCGCCGCCCCGGAGGGCGACAAACGGTTCGTGAGCTACCAGGCCGTGCGCGGCTCGGGACCGCTGGACGCCGCCACCTTCGAGGCGCTGACGGACGAGATCACCACGGACCAGCCGCTGACGGTGGTGTACACCTCGGGCACGACGGGCGAGCCGAAGGGGGTGGTGCTCACCCACCGCAACGTCATCCACGAGTCCCTCATGCAGGACCAGTTGCTCCCGGTCCCGGACCACCCTCGCACCGTCGCGTACCTGCCACTGGCCCACATCGCCGAGCGGGTGCTCGGCATCTACCTCCCGATCTGCAACGCGGGCCACGTCACCATCTGCCGTGACCCTGCGCAGCTCCCCGCCACACTCCTGCACGTCCGCCCGCACGGGTTCTTCGGCGTGCCGCGGGTGTGGGAGAAGCTGGCCGGCGTCCTACGGGCCAAGCGGGGCGAGGAGTTGGGGGAGGCCCGCGAACTGGCCCTGAAGGCGTACCGCCTCCGCTCCGCGGCCGAGGACGTCCCCCCTGAGCTGGCCGAGCGCCTGACACACCTCGACGGACAGGAACTCCGTCCGATACGGGCCGCGATCGGCCTCGACGAGTGCCGGCGCGCCTCCAGCGGTGCGGCGCCCATCCCCACCGCCGTGCTGGAGACGCTGGCGAGCGTGGGTCTGCCGGTCCACGAGGTGTGGGGTCTGAGCGAGACGACGGGCGCGGCCACCGTCAGCACACCCGATGCCTTCGCCCTGGGCGCGGTCGGCCGGCCGGGACCCGGCATCGAGGTGAAGGCCGCCGAGGACGGCGAACTGTTCGTACGCGGCCCGGTGGTCGTCCCCGGCTACCTGCGCGCCGACGGCGGCATCGACCCCGCGACCGACGAGCACGGCTGGCTGCCGACGGGCGATCTCGGCACCGTCGACGCACGGGGCATCGTCACCGTCACGGGGCGCAAGAAGGAGCTCGTCATCACCGACGGCGGCAAGAACATCGCCCCGACCAGGATCGAGTCCCTGCTCCGCACCCACCCGCTGATCGCCCACGCGGTCGCGGTGGGGGACAGGCGCCCGTACATCACGGCGCTGCTTGTCCTGGACGAGGAGGCGGCGCCCCTGTGGGCGAAGGACCATGAGGTCGCCGCCGACGGCCTCGAGGAACTGGCCCGCCACCCGGAGGTGCTCGGGGCGCTGGACAAGGCGGTGGCGGAGGCGAACGCGCAGCTGTCGCGCCCGGAACAGGTGAAGACGTACCGCGTGCTGCCCGGGCCGTGGACGGCGGAGTCGGGCGAACTGACCCCGAAGCTGAGTGTGCGGCGCAGGGACGTCGAGCGGCTGCACGGGGCGGTGATCGAGTCGATGTACGCGTAAGGGTGCGGGCGGCGGGGGTCTGGAAGGATGCGGGTCGTGGAGATCAACGATTTCGCCATCCGCCGTGCGGCCGGCCCCGACGCGGCGGCCGTGGCCGAGGTGTGGCTGCGGTCCTTCACGGCTGCGCTTCCGGGCGTGCGCCGGGCGCACACGGACGACGAGGTGCGGGCCTGGATCCGCGAGGTGGTGGTGCCCGGCCAGGAGACGTGGGTGGCGACGGTGGACGGCTCGGTCGTCGCGATGACGGTGCTGGACGGTGACGACCTGGACCAGCTGTACATCCACCCGGCCTGGCAGGGCAGGGGCATCGGCGGACGCCTCGTGGACATGGCGAAGGAGCGCAGCCCGTCGGGGCTGACGCTGTGGACGTTCCAGGTCAACGAGGCGGCACGTCGCTTCTACGAGCGGCACGGTTTCGTGGCGGAGGAGTGGACCGACGGTTCACGGAACGAGGAACGGGAGCCGGACGTCCGGTACGTGTGGCGCCCTGGGGGAGCAGGTTTCTGAGGCCCGGTGCCGTGGTCAGTGGGGCAGGGCCGCGGTCAGGTCGACCTCGACGAGCTGCCCGGAGAAGCCGAGCCGGGCGACGCCGAGGAGGGTGCTCGCGGTGGTGAACGCGGGTCCGATGACGGACGCGGTCAGGCGTTGCCAGGCGGCGCCCAGGACCGGTCCGTCGTCGCTGACCACGTAGATGACGGAGCGGACGACGTGCTCCGGCTCGGTCCCTACGGCGTTCAGGGCGGCGAGGGCGTTGGCCGCCACCTGGTCGATCTGGCCGTCGAGATCACCGGGCCCCACAAGCTCCCCGGCCGGGTCGAGGGGGCACTGCCCCGCCAGATAGGCCGTCCGGCCCGCCTCGACGACGGTGATGTGGTGGTACCCCGGGGTCGCATGGAGCTGAGGCGGATTGATACGCGTGATCTGGCCGGTCATAGGCGCGAGTCTGTCGCCAGGAGACAGCCGGACGCATCACATTTTCGCGTGTCGGCTCAAGGCGCGGTCGATGAGGTCCCGGATGGCCTCTTCCTGGCGGGCCGCGGTTTCCGGATCGGCGGAGCGGCTGTGCGCGGAGACGGTGACGGTGAGCCGGCCGTCGAGGGTGGTCGCGGTCTGGACGACGTACCCGAAGCCGCTTCCGCCGTGTCCCAGGTAGCCGCCGCCACGGGAGAGAGGCGTGAAGAACAGGCCCAGGCCGGCCCGGGTGCCTTCCGGGTGACCACTGCCGTGCGGTACCCCCACGGTGTCCCGCATGGCGGCGAGTTCGGCGGGCCGCAGCAGCTGCCCCCTCGCCAGGGCGGCGAAGAAGCGGTTGAGGTCCCGCGCCGTGCCGGTCATCGAACCGTCCGCCCCGCTGTCGAAAGGACGGTAGGGGAGCGTGGTGTCGACCAGCGGGCCGCCCTCGGTGAACTGCTGGTAGCTGGACGTGTGCGGATGCGGGAGGAAGGGGCGGGTGCCCGGGGTGTCGGTGTGCCGCAGACCGAGCGGGCGCAGAATGCGGTCGGTGACCTCGTGCTCCCAGGTGCGTCCGGTGATCTTCCGGATGATCAGCCCGGCGAGAACGTAATGGGTGTTGGAGTAGGCCCAATCGGTGCCGGCCGGAAAGAGAGGGCGGTGCCGCACGGCAAGGCGCACCAGGTCTTCGGGTGCGTACGCGCGCCACCGGTTGGCGAAGTAGGTCTCCGCGCTCTGCCCGGGGAAGACGTCGTGGACGTAGTCGGCGAGACCGCTGGTGTGCCGCAGCAGGTCGCGCACCGTGATGGTCCGACCGTCGTTCCCAGAGCCCTGCACGACCCCCGGCAGCAGCTCCTCGATCGTCCGGTCGAGAAAGACCCGCCGCTCGCCCACGAGTTGCAGCAGGACGGTGGCGACGAACGTCTTCGTCGTGCTGCCGAGACGCAGATACCCGCCCTCCGGCACGGGACGCCGCGTGACCAGGTCCCGCACACCCGACCTGGCCGTCACGGTCCCGCGCGGAGTGTCGAGACGGACGGCCACGCCGGTCACCCCGGTGTCCCGCACCGCATCGGCGTCACGCCGCAGCGACCGGGCGGCACCGGTCAGGCCTGGAGCAGCGGTGGCCGGTAAGGCTGAACCGGCCACCGCCACCGAGGTAGTTGCCATCAAGAGGGAACGACGAGTGATCATGCACCCGAGGCTAGAAGGACGACACGCCACCGCCCATCCGGCGTACGCCACCCCTCGCACTGGTGCCAGCCGCATGGACACCGCCTGATCAGGCCAGCAGCAACGGCATGTCCCAGTCGGCCGGAGTGCCCCCCGTCGCGTACGAGTCCAGCGCGAGCGCGACCCCCGCGGCACCGTCCAGATAACCGGACACGTCGGATCCGAACGGCGCCTTCGTCATCGTGAAGCGCAGTCCGAACGGCAGTGCCGGGTCGAAGGCGGAGACGAGTTCGGCGGCGATGTCGTCCCGCAGTGCGGCCAGCCGCGGTTCCTTCCACTCCTCGTCGAGCCGGCCGAGCTGGTGCAGAGCCCCCGCCCAACCGTGGCACAGGGCATGGTCGTTGATCCCCCAGTGCTGCCGGGGGAGGGTGAGCAGCCGGTCCACCGAGGCGCGGGCCAGGTCCGAGAAGTCCGTCCGGTCGAGAGCCCGCCCCGCCAGTTGCAGCGCGCGGGACACCCCAGGCGTCCCGTAGCACCAGGCCGGCCACTTGGCGGCCCCGGTGTACGCGGCGGGACCGCGCTGCCACTCGGCGAAGGAGAGGTGGCCGGGCCAGAACACACCGTGCCGGTCCGTCACCGCCCAGGTCCGCAGCAGGCCCGCCGTCGCCTCCATCGCCTCCCGCTGCCCCGGCACCCGCACACCCTGCTCCCACGCCAGGGCCATCAACGCGAGCGGTCCGGCAACGCCGTGCGACAGGCCGAGGTTGAGGTGACCACCGGGAAACGCCTCCTCCGAGCCGATCCGCGGCGCGTCCAACGCCCACCAGCGCGGCACCTGTGCGCCCTGATGCTCCACCGTGCCCAGTGACAGACGGACGAGACAGCCGAGGACCGCCGTCAGCGGTTCCTCGCAGGTTTCCGCACGGGCCAGCAGATAGCGGCCCACCCCGGTCAGGCCACGCACCACCTCGTAGTGCCCGATGGTCGACAACGGCCGGTCCTCGACGGGTGGCAGGACCGTCCGTACCAGATCGCGCTGGTAGGCGTCGAACCGCTCGAGGGCGGAGACATATCCGCCGGTGGTGCGGTGGGCGACCAGCACGGCGAACGCCAGCGCGCCGGGCCCCTTGAAGATGCCGCTCGCCGTGCCGCCCGTCACTGACACGGCGCGCGTGCCCGCCGTGAGATACGCATGGGTGCGCGGGACCTGCCGCGCGGCGTCGCGGGCGGCCCCTGCGAAAGCGAGAGCCAGTCCGGGGCTGCCGCTGCCCAGGGTCAGCTCGGCCCAGACCGGCTCGGCGACCCCGTCGTCCGCGGCCTCGGCCGGGATGCGCGTGGCCGCGACGGTGGCGGCGGGGTCGGCCAGCCGTTCCAGGATCTCGGCGGACACGGCGCCCGCTCGTTCCCGGAGCGCCGGTGAGGTCGTGCCGCCCGCGCGTTCACGGGTCGTGCCCCCGGTGGTGGTCACGTCCGTCGCCCCGTTCATCGACCGCCCCCGCCCGCTCGTTGGCCGCCGTGACGCCGTCGTCCCAGATGACTCCGTACCGCACCCCGCAGCACCGCGTACCCCCGCGCCTCCGCCGACCGGTCGATGCCGAACTGACGGTTGTGCCGCATGTGCAGCAGCGACAGCAGCGCCTCGTCGCGGTCGGGTTCCGGGGCGGAGAGGATCAACCGCCCGTACGCACGCGGCTCGTCGGCTCCGGCCCACAGCGCGTGGAGCGCGGGCGCCCTCAGCGCTTCCGCGGCCGACGCCACCATGTCCCCCGGCGTGATCAGCCGGTCGGCGAGAGCACGGTGACGCCGGTAGACCTCGTGCTCGTCGGTCTTGGTGAACATCCGGTCGACCCAGCCGCACCAGTCCCAGTCCCCGAGGGACTCGAGAAGCACCGCGTGCCCGAGCCCGGCGAGCACGTCGGCGGGAAGGGCCCGCGTCGCACCACGCAGGGCACGCACCTGCACGACGGCCGACAGGCTGTCCGTGTGGAACAGGCGCTCGGCGGACTCCTGGAGGGCCTCGCCTCCGTACCGGTCCGTCTCGGGCCGGTAGGTGTCGAGAGCCGTCGAACGCAGCGCCCCGTTCTCGACGAGCAGGCGCGACGCACGGCTGAGCGCGGGCAGCACCCGGCCGTTCAGAGCCTGACTGTCACCGTGGAACCGCAGCCGCAGATGAGGATCGGGATCCTGGTACCGCACGAAGAACCACCGGTCGACGTCGTCCTCGATCTCGGCGAGCACGGCGGGAAGGTGATCGGCGAGCAGGGCGTCGTGGGCCGACGGTTCCGCGTACCACTTGACGAACAGCCAGTCCTCGCCCGGCAGATGGAACCGGGTGGGCGCGAGCCGCACCGGCGGTGGCGCTTGCGTACGCTCCCTGCCCACGGTCTCGCCGGCCCCGCCGGACCGCCGCGCCCCCGCGAGGGGCACCACGATCTCCGTACTGTGCCCGCCGTTCCAGCCGAGCCCCGCCCCCTCGGCGGTCAGATCCTCGTACAGGACGAACTGGGGCTGCGGGGCGCAGAGTTCGGACCGCAAGAGGTCCCTGTCCCAGCGCTCGCGCAGGTCGACGGGGTACATCTGGTCGTTGCGCGCGATCTGCAGCCGGTCCGGTACGGCGAGACGCCGACGCCAGGCGTCGAGGCCCTGCTCCCACACGTCCGCGCCCTTGGCGCGCGCCGCGTCGCGCAGCCGCCGCCCGGGCAGCCACCGCTTGGGCATCGCCACCACCCGTCCGTACCGCACACGGGGCAGATACGGCAGGGTGTCGTGCCCGGCCCAGTCCCACCCCGACCACACCCGCGGCCGTGCCGTCGCCAGATCCATCAGCAAGCGCGCCACCGGAGGAGCCTGCGTGTCCAGGGCCAGCATGTGGGGCAGCACCGGCCGGACAGGGCGCCCGCTCTCCGGGTGCAGCAGCCGCAGCCCGTCCGATCCGGCGGCGACGAGCAGGGAACGCCAGTCCAGACAGCGGGGGTCGTCCCGGTCGTCGGGCACACCGACGGGGATGCGGTACGGCAGCAGCCGGGGCACCTGGACGATGTTGAGCCCGCGCGGCTCCCGGGGAACCAACTCCACCTGCGCGGCGATCACTTCGCCGTCGGCGGCGCCGGACGTGTCGGCAGCCAGCCGGGCGAGTCCGGCGGTGAGGCCGGCCGCCTCCGCGAAACGGCCCGCGGTCGCCCCGGCCGCCCAGGCCCCGATGTGCGGGCTGCCGAGCAGGCGGAAGTCGCCGCGGTCCAGGGCGGCGGTGCTGTCGGCGAGCACCTGGAAGCAGAGTTCGAGGCCGCGCGGCGGCGCGGCCTCCGGGTCGTGCCGGGCGACGTCCGCGAGACGCCGTACGACGTCGTCCGTCAGCACCAGGTCGCCGCCGGACAGGACGGCCTCCTGGATCAACTCACCGATGAGCGCGCGTCGCGGACCGTCCGCCTCGTCACCGGGCCCGGTGCGCGCGAACGTGGGCTCCGCGCCGTACTCAGGCGGCAGACCGAGCCCGCGGTGCGGGTCGGCCAAGTCGCCCAGCGGTACGGCGCAGGCGGTGCCGTACCGCTCGATGAAGCGGTCCCGGTAGTCCCGCATGTACGCCAGCGTCGTCCACTCCGGGGTGATCGCCCAGATCGCGGCCGCGTACCGGCACACCTCATGCCCGACCGTCTCCGGGACGACGAACTCGCCCCGCATGTGCAGATCCACGTGCACGGGAGGCCGGGACCGGGCATCACCGCCCGCGCCGGGGACATCGAGTCGCCGGACCTCGTCCAGCAACGCTCGCCAGGAGTCCCCGCCCTGCCCCGGGGCGTCCAGCTGATACCGCGCGCAGGCCGCCCGGATGTCCCGAAGCGCCCGCGCGTCGTCGGGCAGCGGCTCGTCGAGCACGGCCCCGATGCCGTCGAGCAGCGCGGTGTCGATGCGGTGCGGGGTGATCGACGTGAGGAGGAAACCGTGCCGGACGAGCTCGGCGAGCTGACGGTCGAGCTGCTGGGCGTCCACGGTGGGGAAACGCTCGAAGAGCGAGTCGAGCAGGTCGCCGTACGCCACCAGGGTCCGAGCCTTCTCCCGCACAGCACCGACCAGTGCGGTGTCCCGCACCGACTGCTCCTGCCCGCCGGTCCGCAGATGCAGCCGCCCGTCCCGCAGGAAGCACAGGTCGTTGAGGACGACGTCCACACGCCGGCGGACGGCGGGCTCCGCGAGCCAGGCCAGGACACGACGGCGCAGCCAGGCCCCGTCGAGCCGGACCGCGACCTCACCGGTCCCCGGCTCCGCCTTGGCCGCGGAACCGAAGCTGGCCCTGCCCACCCCCGCGAACAGACCGAACGGCGTCGGACGCGCCGCGGCCCGGCGGGCGTACCGCGTGAGGGTGCGCGCGGCGCTCACCGTCCGTTTGCGCCCCAGCGCGGCCGCACCCTCGTCGCTGGTCAGACGGTCCAGACTGTGTGCCAGGGAGCCGCTGGCCACCCGGACCGCCTGGCCGAGCAGGGGATCGGAGGCGAGCCGTCGCGCCCCTGGCACCGGATCGGTGGCGTCGACGCCCGCGAGTGCGGCGCCGCGCGGCCGGCTCGCCATGCGGACGAGCACGGGCTCCCGTACCTCGAATACTGCAGACGCCTGATCGGCTTCGGACTCCGCCGCCACGTGTGTGCTCTCCTCGTCGCCGTCCGTACGGAAGAGCGGGGCGGTCCCAGCACCGCCCCGCTCGGAAGAGCCCCTCAGGGGCTTCAGTCCGTCAGCAACAGACGGGGCAGCGCGTGCCGATCGCGTAGCTGCTCGGCGAGGTGTAGGTGCCCTGCCCGAACGACTCGGCCTGCTCCGGCAGATCGGACACACGCAGGTCCAGGTCGAGGTCCAGCTCGGGGGCATCCTGGGACAGAACGATCTCGGTACGCATGCTTCTCCCTTGGGTGGTGGGGGTGCACGGACTCGAACACGCCGGGCCGCTGTTGCGGCCCGGACATGCGTATCCTTCGCGGCCGCCGCTGATAGGTGGTAGATGAAATCACGCCATCGATCACGGTGCGGGGCGCGCACCCTTCCGGCTCACTCCGGCGACCGCAACCGGTCGAGTTCATCCCCGATGCCCGCGAAGCCGGCGCCGCGCCTCCGCATCACGGTGGGGTTGTCGCCCCGGAACGCAGCACCGATACGGTCTGTGCGTCGGCCGTCAGTCATGATCCGCACCTGTCGGGGCGGGGTTGGCGGGTTGCCGTCCTTGTGGACAGGGTCCCGCGCGTGCAGCACATGGGAGCCGTATCCGTGGGGAAGCGGAAGCGTCGGCCGCGTCGTGAGAACCGGACGCGCCCGCCCGTGTCGGCATTCGGCCAGGTGAACCGCTGGGGGAGCACGTGAACAGCCCGCGTCCGCTGTCGGACCTCGCCGCCCTCACCACGTGGTGGAACAGCCTTTCCGGCAACGGCTTCTTCGTCCTGCCGCCGCCCACTCGACGCCGCGTCACGCGGGCCGACGGTCACGAGGAAGCCGCCCCCCTGCTCGAAGCCAAGGGCGGCGGCACCGAGGTCCCACCCCCGCCTCCTTCGCCTACTGGCACTGGGACGCCCACAGGCACTCCTTTGACCGCTCCGGCACACTGACAGGCGAACTGCTGCTCCACTGGGGCGGCCACCACGCCACCGTCGCCGCCGGGCTCGACACGGGACCTGCGGGCTTCGCCGTCGTCGACGGCGGACCACGCTCCGCGTTCCGGCTGGACCGGATCACCCACCGGGACGACGACGGGCTGCCCGACCCGTCGGACCCTGACGGCGTACGCCAGTTCCTCGACACGCTCGGCGAACCGCTGGACCGCGGTGCGTCCCGCTCCCCGTCGCCGACCGTCTGATCGGCACGCCGGGGGATTCGCGATCACGTGCCGCACCGGGTACTGCTCGGCGTGGCCGACCCCGCGCAGCCGCTCTGGCACTACGCCGTGGACTCCAGGAGGCGAAGCTGGTGGCGGCGGGCCCGGAAGGTCGCCGAGGACACGTGCCTCTCTCCAGAGGCCCGCGCGATCGCCCTGCGGACCGCACGCGACCACGCCCTGATCCGCCACCCGGACCAACTGAAGCCACCGCCGGCCGAGACCGAACGGGGGGAAGCCCTGGCATGGCTCAGCCGGCACGGCGGCGACCGAAGCAGCGCAGGGGCGGCTGTCCTGCCCCTACGGGAGGAGAAGCGCGGCGACGCCCTGCTGCGTGGGCGGCTCCCCGTGCGCGGGGACGGTCCTGGGCAGCTGCCCTGGTGAGAAGGCGAGGTGAGCCCGCGACACGCGCAGGCTCGCCCCAACACCGAACGCTTCTCACTCCCCGGCAAGCCTCACCAGCACCCCACCCGTCAGCGCCGCCCGGAACACCATGCCCGACACCGATGTGCACTCCGTCCGCGCATGCGCCCCGTGGCCGACCGCCCCGATGCCGTCCAGCACCGGCACACCCGCCGCCGCGAGGAAGTTGCCGTCACTCGCCCCGCCGACCGATGCCTCCGCGAGGTCGTGCCCCAGGCCGCGCGCCACGGACTTCGCCAACTCCGCAGCCGCCGCGACCTGTTCGCCGCGTTCGAAGACCGGACGGTTCCAGTCGCCCGTGACCTCCACCCGCGTCCGGGGGTTCACGGGACGCAGTTCCGCGAGCGCCCGTGTGATGCGGTCCTGCTCGGCCGCGCTCGCCACCCGGACGTCCAGATGTGCCGTGGCGCGGCCCGCCGTGACGTTGCTGCGGGTGCCGCCCTCGATCACGCCGACGTTGAGGGAGGTGCCCGCATCCAGGTCGCGCAGCTCCGCCAACCGCACCACCTGCGCGGCGAGTTCGTCGACCGCGCTCGCCCCGGCCGTGGGGTCGAGACCCGCGTGCGCCTCGCTGCCGGTGACCGTCAGCGTGAACAGGCCCACGCCCTTGCGTGCCGTCTTGATCGCCCCGTCCACCGCCGCCTCGAACACCATGGCAAGCTGGCAGTCCCGGCCCGTCTCCACGATCGCGTCGCGGGAGGCGAGACTCCCCGTCTCCTCGTCGCCGTTCAGCATGAGGGTGACGGCCGGGCGAGGCAGGCCGAGGGCGTCGAGGGCGCGCAGGGCCCACACCGCCTGGACCAGACCCGCCTTCATGTCGAACACCCCGGGCCCGGTGACGGTGTCGCCCTCGCGGCGGAACGGCCAGGACTCCAGCGTGCCGGTCGGCCACACCGTGTCGTAGTGCCCAAGCAGCAGTACCGGCCTCGCGTCCTCCGCCGTGGTGTCACGCGCCGGGGAGCGGCGGATCAGGATGTCCCCGGCGTCGTCCCGCCGCAGGATCTCCTCACTCCCCGCCGCGCCCAGCCGCTCGTCGAGCCAGCCGCGCAGCCAGGCCAGGCACGCGTCCAGCGCGTCCAGGTCGTCGCTCGCACTGCCCTGCGCGGTGTACGCGGCCAGGTCCGCGACCATCTCCTCGCGGTGCTCCTCCAGCCACCGCCGCACCCGTACGGCCGGGTCACCGTCCTCCAGGCCTCCCCGGACGCCGGAGTCTTCGGCGCCGAGGCCCGCCCGGATGCCCGGGTCACCCTCGTCGAGGCCCGCCCGGACACCCGGGTCCGCGTCGCCGAGGGCCGGCCCGCCGGTCAGCCGGTCCAGCGCGTCGAGACGCCCCTCGGACATCGTCTCCGGCGCGCCCTCCAGCTCACGCAGCCCGTCCATGACCGTACGCAGCAGCGTCGTCGGCAGGCCCAGCTCCGTGGCGTACGCGATGACGTCGCGGTAGTGCGTCGTGACCTCGACGGGGCGGTGCCGTACCGCCAGGTCGCGCCAGATGCCGCTGCGGTCCTTGCTCTGCGTGCGCAGCCACGCCGTCAGCCGGTCGAAGGCGGCCTCGCGGGCCGCGGCGTCCGCGCCCTGCCGGAAGGGCTCCGGATCGAAGGCGTCGAACGCCTGGAGCGTGACCCCGCGCCGGTCGGCCACGGCGAAGACCTCCGACGTGAGCGCGGCCATGGCCGGCCGGTGCCGGTCGATCAGGTCGGCCATGGGAGCGTCGGCGAGAGCGGTCGCCGCGAGCATCGCGCCGAAGCCCGCCTTGGCCCACAGACAGCCCTCGACGTTGTCACTGGCCCGGGCCGGCCCCCAGCTCTGCAGGTCGGAGACCAGCGACCGGACACGCTCGCTGACAGGCGCGCCCTTCGGTTCGCCGATCACCAGCGCCCCCGCGCCGCCGTCCAGGATCACGCCGGGTTCGACGACGTCGGCGAAGATGTTGACGAACGCCGCGACCGTGCGGTCGATGCCGACGTACTCGGCGATCAGGTCCTCGTTGAAGCCGTTCTGCACGGAGACGACGTAACCGCCGGGCTCCAGACGAGGGGCGATCCACTCGACCGCGCCCCGCGTCGCCTGCGCCTTCACCGCCAGCAGGACCCGGCCGAGGCTGCCGTCGAACGTGTCGGGCGTCTCGGCGCGCACCGCGACGCTCGTACGGCGGTCGCCCCGCGCCAGCACGAGACCGTGCGCGCGGATGGCCTCCACGTGTGCCGGGTCGGCGTCGACGACGGTGACCGGGTGGCCCGCTCGGGCCAGGGCGAAGGCGAGGGTTCCGCCGATCGCCCCGCCGCCGACGACGGTGTACGCGGCCGGGCCCTGGGTGGTGTCGCTCATCGGGTGACTTCCTCCGTCGTGGTGCCGGCACCCGCCGGTGCCTCCGCATGTGCAGGGCGGGTTGCCCGGGTGCCGTCCGCCTGCCAGATCCGCGGCAGATGCAGCGCCCCCGTGCTCGACCCGCCGTCGACGCGTACGGTCTCGCCGGTGATCCAGGAGGCCTCCGGCCCGGCGAGCCAGCACACCGCGCGGGCGATGTCCTCGGGCGTCCCGGGGCGGCCCAGCGGATTGACGTCGATGCTCCGGGCGTACTCGGCGGACACCGGGTTGACGTCGCTGTCGACCAGCACGAACCCGGGGCTGACCGCGTTGACGCGGATGCCCAGCGCGCCCAGTTCGAGCGCGGCGGCCCGCGTCGCCATCTCCAGGGCCGCCTTGGAACTGGCGTAGGGCCCGCCTCCGGGGCGGGAACGCAGCGCGGACCCGGAGGAGATGTTGACGACGGACGCGGGGCGGCCCGATGCCGCGGCGAGGCGGGCCAGCGCGGCGGTGGTCAAGACGGGGGCGCGCAGATTCACGGCGAACAGCCGGTCCCACGACGCAGCGTCGACGTCCGCCATGTCCAGCGAGGGGTAGACGCCCGCCGCGTTGACCAGGACGTCCACCGGGCCGTGCGCCGCCCAGGACTGCTCGACGAGGTCACTGGCCGCATCGGCGCCGGTCAGGTCGGCGGCCCGGATCGCGGTGCCGCCGTCGATGCGGGCGGCCGTGGCGTCCAGGGCGTCGATGTCCCGGTCGGACAGGGTGAGGAACGCGCCCTGCGCGGCGAACGCCTCGGCGATCGCGCTGCCGATGCCGCCCGCGGCCCCGGTGACGAGAACGTGGGTCACTTGAAATCCTTGTCCTTGGTCTCGGGCATCGTGAGGTAGACGACGAGGGAGATCAGCGAGGCGACGCTCACGTAGATCCACAGCAGACCGCTGTGGCCGCTCTCGTGCATCCACGTCGTGACGTACGGCGCGGTGCCGCCGAAGACGGCGACGGCGAGCGCGTACGGCAGGGCGATGCCGGTGGCGCGGACCTCGGCGGGGAACTGCTCGGCCATGATGACGGCGCAGTTGGAGGAGTAGCCGAGGATCAGCAGCATGCCCACGAGCTGCACCGGGAACAGGCTCCAGAAGCTGTCGCCCAGCAGGTGCAGCAGCGGCCAGGCAAGGACGACGAACCCGCCCGCGAAGGCCGCCATCGTCGGCTTGCGCCCGACCCGGTCGGAGAGCAGCCCGGCGAAGGGCAGCGCGATGACGAACACGACCAGGCACAGCGTCTGCGACAGCAGCGCCGTCTTCAGCGGGATGCCGGTGGTCAGATTCGCGAACGTGGGAAGGTAGTTGACCCAGATGTAGTACGTGAGCGTGCCCGCGACGGTGATGCCGACGACGCGCAGCGTGGCCGCCGGGTGCTCGACGAACATCGCCTTGACGGGGTTGGTGCGGGTACGGCCGCTGTCCTGGCTCTCGGTGAAGGACTCGGTGTCCTCCACGGAGACCCGCAGCCACAGGCCGACCAGACCGAGCAGCCCGCCGAGGACGAACGCGACGCGCCAGCCCCACGAGTGCAGCGCCTCGTCGCTGAGCGTGGAGGTGGTCAGGGTGCCCAGCAGGGAGGCGATCAGCACACCGCCGGCGACCGACACCTGCTGCCAGGACCCGGCGAAGGCGCGGCGGCCGCGGGCCGCGGACTCGACCAGGAACGCGGAGGACGAACCGAACTCACCGCCCGCGGAGAAGCCCTGTACAAGACGGGCGACGAGCAGCAGCAGCGGCGACAGCAACCCGATCTGCTCGTAGCTGGGCGTGATCGCGATGGCGAACCCGGCGCCCGCCATCAGCGCCACCGTGAGCGTCATGCCCTTCTTACGGCCGTGCCGGTCGGCGTACGCGCCGAGCACGGCCGCGCCGACCGGGCGCATCACGAACCCGACGGCGAACACGGCGAGCGTCGACAACAGGGCGACCGCGCCGTTCCCCTTGGGGAAGAACTCGTCCGCGATGATCTTCGCGAAGATCGAGTAGAGGGCCCAGTCCACCCACTCGACGGTGTTGCCGATGGTGCCCGCGACGATGGCCTTGCGCTGCTTCGCGTTCAGCTTCCGCGAGGCGGGCGCGCCGGCCGCGGCGGGGGACCCGGCGGACAGGTCGGACTTGAGGTTCATGGCGTGTGCTCCGAGGGGACGGGACGGGTGCCGGCGGTGCCGTCGAGCACGGTGCGGGCGGTGTCGGCGAGCTGGGCATGGGTGGTGAACCACACGTCGTGGTGGGCCGTGATGTGGTCGAGCAGTTCCCGCAGCACGACCAGGCGCGAGCGGTGGCCGATGACATGGGGATGCAGCGTGAGCTGGAACACTCCGCCGTCGCGGTAGGCGGCGTCGAACTCGTCGCGCCAGATCTCACCGACGTCGCGCGGCCGGCTGTAGGGGCGGACGGCGCCGTAGCGGTCCATCGTGAAGTACGGCGCGTCGTCCCGGATCCAGTCGACGGGGATCTCCACCAGACCGGTGGGACGCCCCTCGGCGACGATCTCGTACGGCTCGTCGTCGGCCATGAGCGAGGAGTCGTACGTGAACCCGAGCTCGAGCATCGTGGCGAGCGTGGACTCGGAGAAGTCCCACGACGGGGTGCGGATGCCGACCGGGCGGCGGCCGGTCAGCGCGTCCAGCGTGTCCAGGGCGCGCGCGGTCAGCTCCCGCTCGTCCTCGCGGCCCAGCAGCATGTTCCGCTCGTGGATCCAGCCGTGCACCGCCAGCTCGTGCCCGTCCTCCGTGTACGCGCGGGCCTCCTCCGGGTGCAGCAGGGCCGACACGGCGGGCATGAAGAACGTGGCGGGAACGCCGTAGCGGGCCAGCAGCCGCAGGATCCGCGGCGCGCCGACGCGGGCGCCGTACTCGCCCTGCGCCAGCCGTCCCGGACTGGTCTCGCCGTCGCGCAGGGGGATCGTCTCGTGGTCGGAGTCGAACGACAGGGCGACGGCCACACGGGCGCCGCCGGGCCAGCGGTCCGGGACGAGACGCCGTCCGGCGCGCACGGCGTCGACGTGGCCGCGCCAGGCCGGCTCAGGCCAGCGCCAGCTCTCTTCGGGCAGGCCCGGGTCGTCTGAGGGCATGGGAGGGCTCCTGAGGGTGTGGTGTACGAGCGGGAAAGCTCAGGTCGGGACGTACGGGGACGGTGGGGGAGGGGCGCGGCGGAACCGCCGGTACCGGCGTCTCGTCGGGGAGACGGGGACCCCGCCCGGTGTGGATCAGACGGGGCGGTGCATCCGGTACCAGGAGTACTTCACGGTGGCGAGGTGCAGCGTCACGTCGGAGGCGATCAGCCCGGGCAGCGACCCGATGACCTCGCTGGTGTACGGGTACAGGTCGGTGCGCCGGGGCAGCACCATGTGTCCGATGAGGTTGAAGCGCCCGCTGGCGGCGCCCAGGAACTTCGTCCCGGGATGCCTGGCGAGCTGCCGTCCCGCCGCCTCCAGCCTTCCGGGCTCGATCGACAGCCACACCATGAACTCCGCGTCGAACCCGAGCAGGGACGGATCGACGAGGGTACGGAACTGCAGGACACCGCGCGAGATCAGCCGGTCCATGGCGCGTGCCACGCTGGACTCGGCGCGGTCGAGCCGCCGGGCGAGGACACTGACCTGGGTCCGGCCGTCCTCCCGCAGCGCCGCGGCGATCTCCTGCTCGAGCGGGGTGAGCGCTTGTGGCGCACGGTCCCGGCCGATGGAGTCCGGAGCGGCCGCGGCCGGCCGGAGCTCCGCCGCCGCCTCGGGAGGCAGCAGCCCGGTGTCCCACATGGCCGCCGAGGTGAACGGCCGGATGACGGGAACGACCTCGGTGCTGGTGATGAGGTCGGTCGCCGGCAGGTCGGTGAACAGCATCCGCATCATGTCGTCGTTGTCACGCGCGACGAAGTCGACGACGAGATCGGCGGAACCGGTGACGACGGCCACGAAGCGGACGTCGGGGCTCTCACTGAACCGCGCCGCCGCCTCCAGACCTCGTCCCGGGCGTGCCTGGGCCCGGACCATCATGGAGGATCCCCCCTCGGTCCGGTCCAGCTCGAGAGTGCCGGTCACCCGCAACAGCCCTCGCTCACGCAACGCCGCGTAACGACGCTGCGCGGTGGTCTCGCTGGCACCGACCCAACGGGCCACCGCGCTCCACGGGGCACGCCCGTTGAGCTGGAGCGCCGCGATCACACGGCGGTCCAGATCGTCGACGGTGTCCCGGAGGGCTGCTTCGGACATGACCCGAAGCTAACCGTCGATATCCGGCCAGTCAATGACGGAATCCCGCATCGACGCAGGTCAGAGGGCTGGTATCAAGCGGACGGCGCGCCGAAAGGTGCTGCTGGGCGCCTGATGCCGGGGCGGGGGCGCGTGAAGGATTCCCCCACGAGTCGGCGGCGGAAGTTTTCGGCGGGCTCGCGGCGTCGGCGGAATCGCCGGATGTCTCGTCGTCAACGGACGGCCGGGGCGAGCCGGCGCGGGTGAGCCGGAACGCGGGGCGGCGTGGGAGACCGATCAGAACGGCGGATCTTGGCTGAAGCCGCCTTGCCGGGCGGCGTGAGCAGCTGCGAGCCGGGCACAGCGCTCACGGGCCGCCACGTCGGACGTCGTCTCCAGTCCCCCGACGTCGCCGGTCGCTGTTTCGACGCTGTGGTCGATGATCTCGTCCCACGCGTCGGCATCCACCTGTGTGGGGGGATGCCGACGCACCCGGACGCTGACGTTCACCGGGCCCGTGCTGATGCCGGTGCAGATGACGGCCTGCCCGGGCCGGGAGAAGACCAACCCGTTCGACGTGTCGAACCCCAGGGGGGCGCGTTTGTCAGAGTCGATCAGCTCGAACGTGTGGTGATCCACGTGGACCGGGCTGGAGGCCGCGGTGGGTGCTGGCTCCGTCATGCGGCCATGTTAGGGGCCGTTACCGGACGATCCACACGTAGAACGCGTCGTTCTCCAGGACGCGGTTCTCGTTGTAGAAGATGCGCAGGTCGTCGCGTCCGGCGGCGGTGCTCGGCGGCAAGGCGAGGAGGGCGGATCACGTGCCACCGTGCGCACGACCCACCCCGAGATGAATGGCAATTCACTGCTAAGGTGAATCGCCATTCACCAACAGAATCACCGTCCAGGTCTGCCGCTGGAGTGCCCATGGCGTCGTCCGCCTCGACAGCCCGTCCGTCCCGTGACTCCTCCGGCCTCCGGGCCCGGCTCACCATCCCCGTCCTGGCCTACGGCGGCATCCTCATGGCGGTCATGCAGACGGTCGTCGTGCCGTTGCTCCCCGACCTGCCCCGGCTGACCGGCGCGTCGGCGTCCGCCGTTTCCTGGATGGTGACCGCGTCCCTGCTCTCGGGCGCCGTCCTCACCCCCGTCCTGGGCCGCGCCGGCGACATGTACGGCAAGCGCCGCGTGCTGCTGCTGTCCCTCGCCCTGATGACCGCCGGCTCGGTGGTCTGCGCGCTCACCGCCGACATCGCGCTGCTCATCACCGCCCGCGCGCTGCAGGGCGCCGCCGTCTCCGTCGTACCCCTGTCGATCAGCATCCTCCGCGACGAGCTGCCCCCGGAGCGCCGGAACGGCGCCGTCGCGCTGATGAGCTCCACCGTCGGCATCGGTGCCGCCCTCGGCCTGCCCGCCGCGGCCCTGATCATCCAGTACGCCGACTGGCACGTCATGTTCTGGGTCACCGCCGCCCTCGGCGCCTGCGGCGTCGCACTGATCCGGTGGGCGGTGCCGGAGTCACCGGTGCGTGAGAGCGGCCGCTTCGACGTCACCGGCGCCCTCGGACTGGCCGCCGGCCTCGTCTGCCTGCTCCTCGCCGTGTCCCAAGGCGGCACCTGGGGATGGGGGAGTGCCCCGATCGTCGGCCTCTTCGTCGGCGCCGTTCTCGTCCTCGCCGTCTGGTGGCGCCACCAGCTCCACGCCGACCGCCCCCTCGTGGACCTGCGTCTCGTCTCCCGGCCCCGCGTCGGTCTTTCCCACGTGGCCGCCCTCCTCACCGGCTTCGCCTTCTACGCCAACACGCTCGTCACCGCGCAGCTCGTGCAGGCCCCCGAGGCCGGCGGCTACGGACTCGGCCTGTCGATCGTCCAGACCGGCCTGGTGCTGCTGCCGAGCGGCGTCGTGATGCTGCTGCTGTCCCCGGTCTCCGCCCGCATCTCGGCCGCGCGGGGACCGAGGATCACCCTCGCCCTGGGCGCCGCCGTCATCGCCCTCGGCTACGGCGTGCGCATCGCCGACAGCCGCTCCCTGGTCATGATCATGGCCGGCGCCACCGTCGTGTCCATCGGCACCACCCTCGCCTACTCGGCGCTCCCCGCCCTGATCCTCCGCGCCGTCCCCGCCACGCAGACCGCCTCCGCGAACGGCGTCAACGTCCTCATGCGCACCGTCGGCCAGGCCGTCTCCAGCGCCGCCGTCGCCGCCGTCCTCGTGCACCACACCAGCCTGGTCGGCGGACTCCCGCTGCCCACCCTGCACGGCTACCTCGTGGCCTTCGCCGTCGCCGCAGGCATCGCCCTCGTCGCCGGCGCCGTGGCTCTGCTCATACCGGGCGACGCGGCCTCCGAAGGCGAACCCGTCTCCGAGGCCGGCCGCGAGAGCGAGCCCACCCGCACGAGAGGCGTCCGGTCCGTCACCGAGGGCACCGCCATGGAGGAAGCGTGAGCACCCGGAACACCCAGCCCCACGACGAGGCGCCCCGCCCCGCACGACGCGACGCCGAGGCGACCAAGGCGGCCATCCTCCGCGCCGCCCGCTACTTCCTCGCCCGCCAGGCCCACGCCGACATCACCCTCAAGGCGGTCGCGGAGCGCGCCGGGGTCAGCCCGCCGCTCGTCCTGAAGTACTTCGGCAACAAGGACGCCGTCTTCGCCCGCGTGATGTCCTTCGAGGAGGACGCGGCGGCCCTCCTCGACGCGCCCCTCGACGACCTGGGCCGGCACATGGTCCGGCACGTCCTGGTCAGCCAGCGCGAGCACGGCTCGGACCCGCTCCTGCGGATCGCGTTCGCGCCGCTCCAGGGGGACCACGGCGACGTCCTGCGCGCCAACTTCCGCGCCCAGGTCACCAGTCGGCTCGCCGCCCGCCTCCCCGGCCCCGACGCGGGCCTGCGTGCCGAACTCGCCCTGGCCGCACTCCTCGGCCTGGGCGTGATGTGCGGCATCGCCCGCGGAACGGACGTGAGGTCGACGCCCGTCGAGGAAACAGTCGAACGCTACGGCCCGCTCGTCCAGGCCCAGTTGACGTCGAAAGGGTGACCGAGTGACCCGCCTGAACCCGGGCGCACTCCGGGGAGGCGCGGTCGCGCGCTACAGGTGACCGATGACTTCCCGCGACGAACCAGGTCTGCCCTCACATGACCCACATCATCGCCGACATCTCGATCTCCCTCGACGGCTACGTGACCGGCCCCGACCCCGGTCTGCACAACGGCCTCGGCAACGGCGGGGAGGGCCTGCACACCTGGGCCTTCTCGGACGACCCGGAGGATCGCCGTATCGTCCGGGAGACGACCGAACGCTCCGGCGCCGTCGTCCTGGGCCGCAACCTCTTCGACATCGTCGACGGCCCGAAGGGCTGGAACGACGAGACCGGCTACGGCGCGCGCGAGGCCGGCAAGCCGTCGCTCGTCGTCGTGACGAGCGCGCCGCCCGCGTCCGTCCGCACGTCCGACCTGGACTGGACGTTCGTCACCACCGGGGTGCGCGACGCCGTCGCCGTCGCACGCGAACGCGCGGAGGCGGCGTCCGCGCGCAGCGGCAAGGACCTCGACGTGTACGTCATGGGCGGCGGGCTCACGATCAGCTCGGCCCTCGACGCCGGGCTGATCGACGTATTGACCCTGCACATCGCACCCGTGGTCCTGGGCGGCGGCACACCCCTCTTCACCGGCGGGGTGCCGCACACCCTTACGCAGCGAAGCGTGCTCCGCACGCCGACGGCGACCCACATCGCCTACGACGTACCCCGCTGACCGACCCGGCGGCACCGCCCGCCACGGCACCAAGCCGATCGCCGGCACCGTCGACGAAAGCTGCCTGCGCGAGTGGTACCGGCCGCGCGACCTCCTGCCCGGCGGCATTGAAACGGTCGTCACCGCCGAGAGCGCGCTGCACGGCACCGTCGACCGCATCATGCGCGAAACGGTCCTCGACTTCCTTGCCGTCTCTGACTGCTGACGGAGCGCCATAGGCCACGGCGAGCAAACGACGGCACTCCGCCCCCGGAGTTCATATTTTCTTCACATAGCAGATACAGTTCGTGCTTCAACTAGCGCCCGGGGGCATGATGACCAATCCGTATACGACCGGAGGCCGCACCGCGCCGAAGTGGGCGCGCAAGCGGTACGTGCTGCCGGCGCTCTTCCTCGCCTTCTGCATGGGCATCGCGGCGAGCGGCGAGGACAGCAGCGCGAAGGGCGACGCGAAACCCCTGGCGGCCAAGGCTCAGCCGTCGGCGACCGTCACCGCGACGGTGACGGCCACGCCGCCCGCGGAAGCGGAACCCGCCCCGACCGTGACGGTCACGGAGACCGAGACGGCCAGGGTGAAGGTGAAGGTCACCAAGACCGTGACCGCGGAGCCCGCCGAGGACGACTACAGCGGCGGTGGGGGAGGGGGCGGCAGCGTCTACTACGAGAACTGCTCCGCCGCCCGGGCCGCCGGTGCGGCGCCCGTGCACGTCGGTGACCCGGGCTACGGCAGCCACCTCGACCGCGACGGTGACGGCACGGGCTGCGAGTAGAACGGGCCGGGCATAGGCGGGGCCCCGCGTGGCACTCGTCCGATGCGGGCGGCGCCCGCTGCCACCGGGGGCGCCGCGACCGTACACGAAGAGCCGCCGAGGATGAGGACGGTGCCGACATGACCGGGAACAGCCCCGCCCACCGCGGACGCGGGTCATGAAGCGCGGCAAGCGGTACGCCGTCGCCGCCTCCGGTCAGTGGACCGACGAGGAGGAGGGCCGCCGCAGGCTGCCCGCCGGGGAGGTCCACGCCTGGGAGCCGGGCCGCAACGAGACCGTCTGCGGCCTGTCCCTCAGCCGCTCACGCCTCGTCCGCTTCTCGCACGTCAACTGGCCCGACACGTTCCCCGAGTCGGGCGGCGCGGCCGACAAGGTGCGGCGGGTGTGCCCGCGTTGCGCGTCGGTGGCCGGACGCCGAGGCAGTGACGCGCGCCCACGCTGGGTGCGCGTCCGCCCCCGCCCATGACATGAGCGCCGCGGCTCACGCGCCGGTCAGCAGGTCACCCTCCTCGACGGCCGACAACGACAGCGTCTTGTAGCCGACCTGCTCGAACAGCACGGTGACGCGGTCGTCCTCCATGTGCATCACGGTGCCGGCACCCCAATCGGCGTGCTGCACACGCTCGTTGGGTACGTACGGCCCGGCCTCCCCGGCCGGGGACGCGTGGTCGGACGCAGCGGGCTCGTCGTCCAGCCGCTCGCACATGTCGCACCGCCCGCACGGCGAGTCGAGCTGCTCGCCGAAGTAGCCGAGCAGATACCGGCGGCGGCAGCTCGGCGTCTCGGCGTACCCGCGCATCATCTCGATGCGCGAGCGGTCGATACGGCGCCGCTGTTCGAACACCTCCGCCGCAGCCTCCGCGGCGTCCTCCGCCGACCACCCGGCCACGGCCCGCACCGCACGCCGCCGCCCCTCGACGGCCACGGCGCCGGCCTCCTCCAGCAGGTTGAGCAGGTCGCCGGCCTTCCGGCGCGACAACCCGCACAACTCCGCCGTACGACTGCGGCTCTGCGGCGCGTCCTGCTGGAACAGCGTGCTCATGATCCGCCGCAGCGCCTCGCTGTCCAGCGACTTGGACGTGAGGAACTTCTGCAGCCCCAGATCCTCGGGCCGGTAGAACAGCACGGCGTCGGCCGCCTCCCCGTCCCGGCCGGCCCGCCCGACCTCCTGGTAGTAGGAGTCCAGCGACTCGGGCACGGACGCGTGCGCGACGAACCGTACGTCCGGCTTGTCGATGCCCATCCCGAACGCCGAGGTGGCGACGACCACGGCGGGAGCTCCCTCCATGAATCCGTCCTGGATCCGCCGCCGCTCGGCCGCCCTCAGCCCCGCGTGATACGCCTCGGCGTCCACCCCGTCCTCACGGAGCCGCTCCGCGTACGCCTCGGCGTCCTTGCGAGTGGCGGTGTAGAGGATGCCGGGTGCGGGAGCGGCGGCGGTCCAGCGGGAGACGGCCTCTCGCTTGGAGGGGTCGTCGGTGTACGTGTGCACGCTCAGCTGGATGGCGGGCCGGTCCGTGCCGGTGGTCACGAGGTGGGGGTCGCGCATGTGCAGGTGCTCGACGATGTCCTCCCGGACGGGGGCCGCGGCGGTCGCGGTGAGCGCGAGAACAGGCGGCCGGCCCAGCCGCTCGGCGGCCTCACCGAGGGTGAGGTAGTCCGGCCGGAAGTCGTGCCCCCAGGCGGACACGCAGTGGGCCTCGTCGACGACGAACAGCGACGGCCGCAGCTCACGCAGCCGCTCCAGGACGTCCTTCCTGGCGAGCTGCTCGGGGGAGAGGAACAGGTACTCGGCGTCACCGTCCTCCACGGCCTGCCAGCCCTCGTCCGTCACCGACTGCGACTGGGCGGAGTTCACGGCGACGGCGTCCGGGGCCTCACTGTCGCGCAGCCCCGTGACCTGGTCACGCTGAAGGGCGATCAACGGCGACACGACGACGGTGGGGCCGCCGAGCAGCACGGTCGGCACCTGGTAGATCGCCGACTTCCCGGAGCCGGTCGGCATCACGACCAGCACGTCCCGGCCGTCCAGCAGCCCCTGCATCGCCTCGGCCTGCTCCGTGCCGAGATCACTCCACCCGAACCGCTCACGCGCCACCCGCCGCAGCTCGGCCCCCCGCTCCCGCTCATCCATCGCACACGCCCTTTCCAGCCCCTGACCAGTGAGTTCCCGGCCCCGGGTGCCCGGTGTGGGGAAGGGGATGCGCGATACCGCCTACCGCTGTCGCGCGACCCGGGCGACTCAGCCCTCCGGCTCCCGCGGCTTGGCGTCGACCTCGCGCAACCCCTGCTCCCCGAGCCCGGTACGCGCCTCCGTACGGTGCCCGCGGGCGATGTAGTCCCGCACGATCGCCTCGACGGCGTCCTGCGGCGATCCGATCCCTGCCAGGACCATCACCTCCACCACGAGTTCGGCGTCCAGACTGATGCTGACCTTGGCCACCATGCCCCCTCGCGTCGCGTTCGTCCCGGCCGCCTCCGAGCCGGCCGGGGCCTGTGCTCGACAGCTTCGCGCACCTGCCCGACCCTACGCATCGACTTCGCCGCCGCCGACCGCAATCGGCACCGCTGGACACCGGGCATCACCGGACGCGTCACCGCCCCGCCGTCACCCCCGGTGCGCTGTGCGTGCGGCTGTTCGCCGCCGGTGACCGGCCCACGTACGTGTGGAACTGGCGGCGCAGGGCGACCGGGTCGCCGAGACCGCAGGCCTTCGCGATGCGGGCCACGGGCAGGGTCGTGGATTCCAGGAGATGGCGGGCGCGCGCGAGCCGGCGCCGGGCCGGCCACTTCAGCGGGCTGAGCCCCGTCTCCTGCCGGAAGCGGCGCGTGAACGTACGCACACTCATGTGCGCGTGCCGCGCCGTGTCCTCGAGGGTGAGCGACTCGGCCGGCCGCTCCAGCGCCCACTCGCGTCCCAACGCACTCAGCCCGGTCCGCCTTGACCTTGCAGCCGCCGTCTTCGACGACCCGGACGACGTCCTCCGCCGCCTCGTCGTCCTTGGCGTGGTTGAACACCACGGCCGCCCCGTCCGTCCCGGCACAACCGCTCGACGATGGCCCGCCCGATCCCCCGGGACCCGCCGGTGACAACGGCGGTCGCATCCTTCAACACGGTTCCCTCCGAGGGTGCACGATGCTCCGTGAGGTGCGAAGGTACTGGGACGTCGGCCGAAGTCCGGCAGCTTCCGCGGAGCGCGCTACGCGTCTCGGTCGCCGTGATGGGTCCAACGGCTCCGGGCGGCGCTGTCCTTCATCGATCTCATGTGCAGACCCTGGCCTCGCCAGGCAGTGCACATTCATGATCGGCTGGGACGGTCAGGAGCTCGCACCGCCCACCAGGAGGAGCCGTGTCACAACCCCTCACCCCCGAGGAACAACTCGCCGCCGCGAAGAAGCAGTTGCACATCCCGGCCATCGTCGCCATCTGCGGCTCCACCCGCTTCATGGCCGAGATGGCCGAGGCCGACCTGCGGGAGACCGTAGCGGGGAGGATCGTCGTCAAGCCGGGTTGCGACCTGAAGTCGCCGAACGCCCTCTGGGCCGACCCCACAGAGGCCCAGACTCTGAAGGTGCGGCTCGACGCCCTGCACCGGGCGAAGATCCGGCTCGCGGACGAAGTACTCGTGGTCGGCGACTACATAGGGGACAGCACCCGAGCCGAGATCGGCTACGCCCGCTCACTGAACAAGCCGGTACGGTTCACCCACCCCGAAGTCGACCCGGACGCCTGACCGGCCGCCCTCAGCCGCCGGCATTCAGCCAAGCCATCGGGTCCGAGTACTGGCCGTCGAGGATCACCTCGAAGTGGAGGTGCGGGCCGGTGGACAGTCCCGTCGAGCCGGCCAGCCCCACCGCCTGCCCCGCGGCCAGGCCCTGCCCCGCGCTCACCTGAAGCGCCGACAAGTGGCTGTACGTCGTCTGCAGCCGCTTCCCCTCGACCGTGCCGTGGTCGATCACCACCCGTTACCCGTACGCCGGCGTCATTCCCGCGAACTCCACCACCCCGCTCCAGGCCGCCGACACCTGCGCCCCCTGCGGCGCGTCGAAGTCGACGCCCGTGTGCAGTTTGGTCACCCCCGTCAGCGGGTGCTTGCGCGAACCGAACGGCGAGGTGACGGAGAGGGTGACGACGGGCGACTGCAGCCGCGCGCCCGCGGCCGGAGCGCCGCCCTGCTGCTCGGGATTACGCCGGACCAACGCGCTGTACTGCGGCAGCCTCTTCTTCACCTCCGTCACGAACAAGCGCGCCGACGACGGGACTTTGCCGGCCTCCGCCACCTCGTCCACCCCCACCGCGTACGCGGCGAGCGTGAGGTCGGCGAGATCGCCGTTCACGGTGCCCTTGGTGCGCAGCGTGGTCATCCGCTTCGACAAGGAGCAGTCCTGACGCCCCAGCGCCATGATCGCGTCCACCTTGTCGAGGGGCGTGGACGTACCGTTGCCGTCCTCGTCCCGGCCCCACTTCTTCCAACTGGCAGCGGTGAAACGAGCGATACCCCGCTCGGACAGACTCGCGCTCTCGCTCTGCCACCCGGACAGCTGGTCGATGTGCGCGGCGAGGAGCGCGGGGGTGACCCCCACGCAGTCGGCCGTCGCTTTGCGCAGCCAGGGGACGTACGAGCCGTCCACATTGCTGACGGCGGACTCCGCCTGGCCCGGCGTCCCACCCTGCGGAACGGCCGTCTCACCGCCGACCAGCGAGACGAATGCGAAGACGGCACCGAGCGTCACCACACCCGGCAGTACGACCAGCAGCCATCCGCCCGGGCCGCGACGGCGCTGCGACACAGCAACAGTCGCCGAGGCGGAGGCAGTTGGGGAAGTCGGCGATGCGGTCTGTCCCACGCCGTCGCCCTTGGGCACGTTCTGCTGCTCCCACTCTCGGCGGCAGCCCCCGCAGTCAGCAGTCCGGCATGCCTCCCCCGTTCTCGAACACGGCGAACGCTACGCGCTCCGCGATCGACACGGCACCAGTCACAAGGACCAAGTCACCTGCCCGATGGGGCACCCCGCACAAGGCAGCCGGCACGGCACAGCCGCCTCCACGGGCAACCCGCCCGCTTCGGACCGACCGGGGCAGACCCCCGTCACCCGCCACCCTCCAGCGCCGCCCTCCCCGCCTCCAACCGCGCCACCGGCACCCGGAACGGCGAGCAGGACACATAATCCAGCCCCACCCCGTGGAAGAAGTGCACCGACTCCGGGTCCCCGCCGTGTTCGCCGCACACGCCCATCTGGAGGCCTGGCCGCGCCGCGCGTCCCTCCCTCACCGCGATCTCCACCAGGCGTCCCACGCCCTTGCGGTCGATCGTCTCGAAGGGGGACACCGTGAAGACGCCCTTGTCGAGGTAGGCGGAGAAGAAGGCCGCCTCGACGTCGTCGCGGGAGAAACCCCACGTCGTCTGGGTCAGATCGTTCGTGCCGAACGAGAAGAACTCGGCCTCCTCCGCGATGAGTCCGGCGGTGAGCGCCGCCCTCGGCAGCTCGATCATCGTGCCGACCGGGCAGTCGACAGGCATCCCGGCCTCCGCCGAGACATCGGCCAGCACCCGGTCCACCTCCTCGCGCACCAGGCGCAGTTCCTCCACGGTGTCGATCAGCGGCACCATGATCTCCGCCCGCGGGTCACCGCCCGCCCGCCTGCGCTCCACGACCGCCTCGGCGACCGCCCGTACCTGCATGGCGACCAGCCCCGGAGCCACCAGCCCGAGACGGACGCCGCGCAGCCCCAGCATCGGGTTCTCCTCGTGCATCCGGTTCACGGCGTCGAGCAGCCGTGCGTCATGCTCGTCCGGCGTACCGCCCCGCGCCTCCGCCGTGGCGACCCGCACCGCCAACTCCGTGCGGTCGGGGAGGAATTCGTGCAGCGGCGGGTCGAGGAGCCGGATGGTGACGGGCAGACCGTCCATCGCGTCCAGGATGCCGCTGAAGTCCCGCCGCTGGAGCGGCAGAAGCGCCCCCAGCGCCCGGTCGCGTTCCGCGTCGCCCTCCGCCAGGATCATCGCCTCGACCAGCCGGCGCCGGTCGCCCAGGAACATGTGCTCCGTACGGCACAGGCCGATGCCCTCCGCCCCGAAGCGCCGCGCACGGGCCGCGTCCTCGGCGGTGTCGGCGTTGGCGCGAACGCCCAGCCGGCGTACGCCGTCGGCGTGCTCCATGGCGCGTGCCACCGCGTCGACCAGCGCGTCCGGGCGCTCACCCGTCTCGAAGTACCGCACGACGGACGAGTCGACCAACGGCACCGCCCCCGGGTACACCGCCCCCGCCGATCCGTCCACGGAGATGACGGTGCCCTCCTCCACGACCGTGCCGCCGACGGTGAACCGGCGCCGCCGGGTGTCCACGGCGATCTCCTCGGCCCCGCACACGCACACCGTGCCCATGCCGCGCGCGACCACGGCCGCGTGACTCGTCTTGCCGCCACGGCTGGTGAGGATCGCCTGCGCCGCGACCATGCCGGGCAGGTCGTCCGGGGTGGTCTCCTCCCGCACCAGCACGACCTTCTCGCCCTCCGAGGCCCGCCGGACCGCCTCCGCGGAGTCGAACACCGCCTCCCCCACGGCCGCCCCGGGGGAGGCGGGCACACCGTGCGCCAACGGCTCCCCGACGGCGGACGCGTCGAACCGCGGGAACATCAGCCTTGCCAACTGGTCACCGTGCACCCGCTCCAGCGCCTCGTCCGCGGTGACGAGCCCCTCGTCGGCCAGCGCGGAGGCGATGGCGAAGGCCGCCTCGGCGGTGCGTTTGCCCACGCGGGTCTGCAGCATCCACAGCCGGCCGCGTTCGACGGTGAACTCGATGTCGCACAGGTCGCGGTAGTGCGCCTCCAGCGTCGCCATGTGCCGGCGCAGCTCTTCGTAGGCCTCGGGGGCGATGCGGGCGAGTTCGTCCAGCGGCACGGTGTTGCGGATGCCCGAGACGACGTCCTCGCCCTGCGCGTTGGCCAGGTAGTCGCCGTACACGCCGGAGCGGCCGGTGGCCGGGTCACGGGTGAACGCGACACCGCTGCCGGAGTCCGGGCCCAGATTTCCGAACACCATGGTCTGCACGGTGACGGCCGTGCCCAGGTCGTCCGGGATGTGCTCACGCCGGCGGTACAGCCGGGCACGCTCGACGTTCCACGACTGGAACACCGCCAGCACAGCCCGCTGCAACTGCTCCGCCGGGGACTGCGGGAAGGACTCACCGGTCTCCCGGCGGATCACCTCCTTGTACGTTTCCACCAGACCGGCCAGGTCGCCCGCGTTCAGCCCCAGGTCGTCCGCCGCGCCCACCTCTCGCTTCAGATCCTCCAGCGCCTGATCGAACAAGGCGCCGTCGACACCCATCACCGTGCAGCCGAACATCTGGACAAGACGGCGGTACGAGTCCCAGGCGAACCGCTCGTCACCCGCGGACTTCGCCAGTCCCGGCACCGAGTCGTCGTTGAGACCGACGTCGAGGATCGTCTCCATCATCCCGGGCATCGAATAGCGCGCACCCGAGCGCACCGACACCAGCAGCGGATCGTCCCGCTGCCCCAGCCGCCGCCCCGCGGCCCGCTCCAGCGCGGCCAGATGGTCCGAGATCTCACGCGACAGACCAGAAGGTTCACCGCCGGTCGCCAGGTACGCCCGGCAGGCCTCCGTGGTGACGATGAAACCGGGCGGCACCGGCAGCCCCAGCCGGGTCATCTCGGCCAGGTTGGCGCCCTTGCCGCCCAGCAGGTCGGCCTGCTCCTTGCCGCCCTCGCCGAACGCGTACACGTAACGGACCATCTCGGTGCTCCTCCTCATCAGACCTTCCGCGTTGTACAAGCCGCCCCCGGCTCCCGCCCGCCCTGGTCCAGGCGGAACGGCGGATACACGTCCGTGAGCAGCGTCGCGTAGGCGGCGACCCGCAGCACCCACCGGTTGAGGCCGAGCAGCAGGTCGTACAGCCCGCGCGGATAGAGCCCGGTGAAGAGCAGGGCGACGCCCGCGAACAGCGTGAGCAGGCCGATGAGGCCGCCCGAGTACCAGGCCAGGCGGGCGCCCCCGGCGAAGAAGCCGAGGACCAGATAGTGCGGCAGGGCCAGCAGCCACCACTTCACCAGGACCAGCCCGCGCGACAGCCGCTCCGGGTACGTCACGTCCCAGTGCGCCGGGTAGTCGGGCACGTCGGCCAGGGTGAACGGCGGATAGCGGTCGGTGCCCAGGGTGCCGTACGCGTAGTACGCCACACGCCAGCTCCAGCGCAGCACACCGGCGGTGAAGTCGAACAGCGGCCGCGGGTACCGGCCGGTGAACAGGATCGCGAAGAAGGCCGCCACGCTCACCAGCACGACCCCCACCCACAGGAAGAACAGGACGATGTGGTGGGGGAGCGCGAGCAGCCACTTGACCAGCCACAGCCAGCGCGACAGCGGCGCGTCCAGCCGCGCCGTCAACCGGGCCGGATACGCCTCGGCTCCCGCGGGGCCGGGCGGCGGTACGGCGGCGGAGGTGAGATGTGAGCTCATGATGACCGGTCCCTCCGGAAGCCGATGACGATCACGGAAGCGAGTGTGACGATCACGGAAGCGGCTGTGACGCTCACGCGGCGACGATCACGGACCGAGGCGCCCGGCCGTCGGCGTCAACGCCTCGGATCGCCCTCCTGCCGCACCACGACCACCGGGCAGGCCGCGTGCTGCGCGCACCGCTGGCTCACCGACCCCAGCACCGCCCGGGCGAAGCCGCCGCGCCCACGCCGGCCCACGACGAGCACCTCGGCCCCCTCGGAGGCGCGGATCAGCACGTCGGACGGATCACCCTCGACCAGACGCTGCGTGAGCCCCTCCGGGAGCCCGTCGGCGAAGACCTCGTCCAGCTCCCCGGCGAAGCGCTGCCGTGCCTGCTCCACGTCGAACACCGGCTCAGTCGCCGGCCCGCCCCACCCCCCGAAGGTCGGGCTCTCCCAGACGCAGACCGCCTCGACGGCACCGCCGACGAGGCGCGCGTAACGGTCCGCCCAGCGCAGTGCGTCGTACGACGAGGAACCGTCCACGCCCACCACGATGCGCGGAGCTTCGGAGGATGCCATGGAACACCACCTCACACAGCCGTCCCCCTCCTTCCACGCTGACGGAACGCGCGCCACCGCGCCAGCCGGGGCCCCCGGAGCGAGCACTTCCGGCGTGGCGTGGCGTCACCCGGCCGCAGAGGCGACGCTGGGAGGGGGCGAACACGGCGAGCAGAGCCTGGAGGTGTCATGACTGGTGCGGACGGGCGTCGGCCCATCGTGGTCGGCGTCGATCCCGACCCGGAGAAGCGCCTGGCACTGTCCTGGGCCGCCGACGAGGCCGAGCGGCGGAAGCTGCCGCTGCGACTCGTGCACGCCCAGGGCACCCCGACCGGCGGCTACCGGTCGGGGGAGGTGCGGCCCTCGTGGGAGGAGTGGAACCGTGAACTGCACGGACTGGGCGACCAGGTGCTCAAGGACGCGGTGTCCTTCGTGGAGTCCCGGCAGCCGGCGGTCGACCTGTCGACGCTGCTGGCGGAGGGAGAACCCGCATGGATCCTCCACGAGGAATCACGCGACGCCTCGCTTGTGGTCGTCGGCTCCCGGCACCTGAGCAGGCGGCGCGGACTGTTCTCGTCCGCATCGGTGGCGCTGCCGCTGGCGGCGCACGCGGCCTGCCCGGTCGTGGTCGTACCGGAGCCCGAGCACATCACCCAGCAGCCGCCGTACTTCGTCGTCGGTGTCGACGGCAGCCCGCACACGGCCGCCGGCGTGGACCTGGCTGTTGAGGAGGCGGACCTGCGCGGGGCGATCGTGCGGGCGCTGTACGTGTGGCATCCGCCGCTGCTCGGCGTTCTCGACGAACACGCCACGGTGAATGAGTGCCGCCGGGTTCTGGCCGAGACGGTCGCGGGCCGCACCGCGGCCCACCCGGACGTGGAGCTCCATCATGAAGTCGTCCGCGGCCATCCGGTAGAGGTCCTGACGGAGGCGTCCGAGCACGCCCTGGGACTGGTGGTGGGCACCCGTGGTCACGGAGGCTTCACCGGCATGATGCTGGGCTCGGTGAGCCAGGGAGTGCTGCTTCATGCCCGCTGTCCGGTCATCACGGTCCCGGTCTGAGACCACGCGGGGACGCGCCCCGTGACAGGGCAGCCCGGCCCGCGGCCGCCCGTGACGGAGCTCCCCGCCGACGACGTGTTCACCGCGCTGGAGACGTCGCGGCGCGGGCTGTCGAGGGCCCAGGCCGAGGACCGCCCGAGAACGCACGGGGTCAACGGACTGCCCCGCACCGCGCCCCGGGCCGTGGGGCGGCAGCCGGCGGCGCAGTTCACCGACCTCTTCGCGGTGATGCTGCTCGCCGCCTCCGGCATCACCTTCCTCGCGTACGCCCTCGAGGAGCCACGGGACGCGGGCACCCTCACCCTCGCGGTGGCGATCCTGGGAGTCGTGGGGCTGAACGCAGCCATCGGCTTCGCGCAGGAGTACTCGGCGGAACGCACCGCCCAGGCGCTGGAGGCCATGGTCCCCCACACCTGCCGGGTGCTGCGCGACGGACGGTCGTCCGCGACGGCCGGCCCACCGTGCCGCACCCGCAGGTGCGTCTGCGGGCCGGGGACGAGATCCTGCTCGTGTCGCACTCCGCCACGGAACACGAGATCCACGCGGCATTCCAGTGAGATCACAGCAGGCCCCGGCGTACCGCCAGTTCCTCTCACCGCTGACGCAGCGCGACCTTCAGCGCCCCCGACTCCGTGCCCTTCGAGAACACCTCGTAGGCCTCCACTGCCCGTTCGAGTTCGAACGAGTGGGTGAGCAGCGGGGACACCTGAAGGCGTCCGAGCCGCAGCAGCTCCATCAGCCAGGGCGTCGAGGAGGTGTCGACCTGGCCGGTGCTGATCGTCACGTTCTTGCGCCACAGCGACTCGAGATGCAGCGTGGTGGACCGGCCCGGCGTGCCGATGACGGCGATGTGGCCGCCGGTTCGGACGGCGCGCGTGCACAGCACGAACCCGTCCGGCTCGCCCGACGCCTCGACGACCACGTCGGCGCCCGGTCCCTCGTACAGCTCGGCGATCATCCGCCCCGGCACCTCGGCCGCGTCGGCGCCCATGCGGACCGCCGCCTCCAGCCGGGCCGTGGACAGGTCCACGGCGACGATCCGGCGCGGCGAGCAGAGCCGGGCGATCGCCACCGTGGCGAGACCGACGGGCCCCGCGCCCACCACGACCACGGTGTCCCCGGGGCCGACCTCGCCGTTGCGCACCCCCACCTCGTACGCGGTGGGGAGGACCTCCGCGAGCAGGACCGCCTCGTCGGGCGACGGAGAGAACGGCAGCCGGTGCGTCGAGTCGTCGGCGAACGGCACCCGCACGTACTCGGCCTGGGTGCCGTGGATCAGATGGCCCAGGATCCAGCCGCCACCCCCGCGGCACTGCCCGAACAGGCGGTCGCGGCACGGCCGGCAGCGGCCGCAGGCGGACACGGACGAGACGACGACCCGGTTGCCCGGGTGCAGCCGCCGGACGTCGTCGCCGGTCGCGACCACCTCGCCGACCGCCTCGTGGCCGAGGACCGTGCCCGCCGTCACCTCGGCCAGGTCCCCGCGCAGGATGTGCAGGTCGGTGCCGCAGACCGTCGTCGTCCCGACACGCACGACGGCGTCACCGGGATCCTCGATCACGGGATCCGCGACGGTGTCCCAGGAAATGCGTCCGGGACCGTGGTAGACGAGGGCTCGCATGGTCTTCCACTCCCTGACGGCGCGGCCGCCCCTGTCCACCGTCGCCCGGGACGAACCCCCGGGCAACCGGGACACGGGCCGCGCCTTCACACGTCGACGGCGTCGCCACGGCAGGACGCCGCCGTCAGTCGGGCTCCATGTAGGGGCGCCGGAACACCGGCGCCTGCGCCGTGCCCCACGGCCGCACGGCGGCCAGGGCCCGCTCGACCGCGGCGCCCAGTGAGCCGCCGGTGTCGACCGGGACGGCCCCCGGCCACGGCGGTTCCGCGGCCCGCATCGCGTCGGCGACCGAGGCGTCGGCGTCGGAGGACCCGGACGTACGCGCGTCGAGCCGGGCCGCCGCCACCTCGCCCGGCACATGGCAGCGCAGCGCGACCAGGTCGGCGCCCGCCTGCCCGGCGACACGGTGCGCGGCCTTCCGCCGGGCCGTGTCGGACCAGGTGGCGTCCAGGACGACGGACTCCCCGGCGGACAGCAGAGCCCGCGCACGGTCCAGGAGCGCCGCGTACGTCTTCGCCGTCCACTCCGGCGTGTAGATCCCCTCGCGGTACCCGGCCGCCGCGGACTGCTCCGCCGGGATGCCCGCCAGTTCCTTGCGGACCCGGTCGCTGCTGAGCAGGGTGATCCCCAGCCGGTCGGCCAGCGCCCCCGCCAGGGTCGACTTGCCGCTGCCCGGCAGCCCGCCGACCAGCGTCAGACCGACGGCCGCGGTCCGCAGATGCCGCAGCGTCGTGGAGACCAGCCGCCGGAACGCCGCCTCCGCGCCCGGGGCGCCCTGACGCGCCTGGATGAGGGACCGAGGGTGCGGCGCACGGGGGAGGCGTGGCGCAGGCCCCGGTGGAAGGCGGGGGCGAAGGTGAAGCCGATGCCGAGGTCGCGGACGCACTGGGCGACCTGCTCGGGGCTGAGGTTGAGGGGCACGCCGAGCTGTTCCAGGACGTCGGCGGAGCCGCTCTTGCTGGAGACGGAGCGGCCGCCGTTCTTCACCACCGGGGCTCCGGCGGCGGCGGTGACGATCGCGGCCATGGTGGAGATGTTGACGGTGTGCGCGCCGTCGCCGCCGGTGCCGACGATGTCGAGGACACCGGTGCCGTCGACGGGCAGTGGGACGACGCGCTCCATCAGGGCGTCGAGCAGGCCGCCGAGCTCGGCGGGGCTCTCGCCCTTGGCGCGCAGCGCGACGAGGAAGCCGGCCAGGGCGACCGGCTCGTGGTCGTCGTCCATGACCGTGCGCATCGCCCACCTGGTGTCGTCCGCCGTGAGGTCTTCGCCGCGCAGCAGGGTGGCGAGCAGGTGCGGCCAGGTACGGGTGGGTGCGGTCACGGGGTTCCCCTCGAAGCGGCCCGGCGCCGGGTGCCGACGCGGGTGTCTGTTCCGAGCCTAGCGACCGACGAAGCGTCATACGGCCAGGTTTGCGGGGCCGCCGGTGCCGAAGCTGGGCGCGTGCAGCGGTCGTACGCCCGGGAGTTGGCGCTGCGGGCCGTCGCCGTGGCCGACGGGGGAGTGAAGGGTGACGGCGGGCTGGTGATGGTGATCGGCGGCTCACGCGAGTACCCCAGCCCGCCGTACGTGGCGGCGCTGGCGGCCCGGCGGGCCGGGGCCCACGGGGTGCGGGTCGCAGCGCCGCCCGCCCCGGCGGCGCAGCAGGTGGCCTTGGAGGCGCATCTGATCGCGGGACTCGGGTCCGAGCTGGATGCCGGCGCGGTGGCGGCCGCGGCCCGGGTATCGCGGCGGATGGCGCAGCGCCTGACCGAGACGGAGGCCCGGGGCCGGGTGGTATGGCTGGTCGGTCCGGGGCTGGGAGGCAGCCCGGTGGCCGGGAGGGTGCTGGACGCCCTGGAGGAGGTCCGGGACCACGACCGGGAGGCTGCGCTGGTGGTCGACGGCTCGCTGGGCGGCGGCCCCCGCGCCCGGGAGCGCCTTCGGCACCTCGGCGCGGACCTGGTCCTGCTCAACCGGGCCGAAGCACACGCCCTGGGGGCGGTCGACGCGGCGGCACTGGCGCAGGCGGCCCGGCAGACCGGCGCGGTGATGGTGGCCAAGGGCGATCCGGATCTGATCACCGACGGCACCCGGACCCTGTTGGTGCCCGCCGGGCACCCGGGGCTGGCCCGGCACGGCTCGGGGGACGTGCTCGCCGGCGTCGCCGCCGCACTGCTCGCCGCGACGCTGGCGCCCGCCGAAGCGGCGGCGCTGGCCTGCCACCTGGTCGGCACCGCCGGCGAGGTGCTGGGCCGGGCGGCGGGGCCGGGCTGGCTGACACGTGAACTCCTGGACGCGGTCGCCGCCGCCCTGCGCGACCTGCTCGCCGCCCCCTCCCGCCACTGACCCGGGCGCCCCTACCTGCCCTTTTCGCCGCCGTCGGCGGCACCTTCGCCTTGTTCTCGACCTGATCCGAGTGGAGATTCGTGATGACCCTTGTCCAAGAGCGCCCCGCCCTCGCTGCCGCGGAGCAGCTGAGCCGAACCGCCGCGGAGCACCGGGAGTTCGGGGAGCGGAACGGGACCTTACATCCGCAGGTGTGGGAGGCGCTGACCAGTTCGGCGTTGCCCCGGGCCGCGCTGCCGTCCCACTGCGGCGGCCTGCAGTGGGACGTGCCGCAGATCCTCCTGGCAGTGCGCGAGGTCGCCCTCGCGGACCCGGCCGCCGGGTGGGTGACGGCCATCCACGCCCCGGCCGGGGCGTTCCTTTCGCGCCTGGACGTCCAGACGGCCCGCGACCTGGCCGGCCCCGCCCCGGTGGTCGCCGGCTCCTCGGTGCCGGTCGGCCGGGCCGAGCCGGAGGGCGACGGGGTGCGCCTGCGGGGGCGCTGGCCGTTGGTCACCGGGGCGCCGGCGATGACCCTGGCCGCCCTCGCGGCCCCGGCCGACAGCTCCGGCATGACGGGCACCCGCTGGTGGGTCGTCCCGCGTGACCGGACGACGGTCGAGGAGGACTGGGACGCGCTCGGGCTGCGCGGCAGCGCCTCCTACACCGTCGCCTGCGACACCCTGCTGCCGCCCGCGCACAGCATCAGCCTGACCGACCCGCCGCTCACGGACGGGGCGCTGTACCGCTACCCCCTGTACGGGCTGCTGGCCGGGTGCATCGCCGAAGTCGCCCGCGCGACCGGCGAGCGGGCCCGGGCCGCGTTCACCCGGCTCGTCTCGACCACCACCAGCCGCTACGGCACCGGGCCGATGGCCGGACAGCCCGCGGTCCAGGCCGCCTTCGACCAGGCCGACGGCCGCCTGCGCGCCGCGGCCGCCCTGCTGGACGCCGCGACCGACACCGCGTGGAGCAGCGCACTGACCGGCCACGTCAGCCCGGGACAGCGGGCGCTGCTGCGCACGGCCTGCTGCCAGATGGCCGAGGCCGCCGAGGCCGCGTGCCGGACGCTGTTCGACGCCGCCGGGGCGGCCGCGATCCACCGCGCTGCGGGCCTGGAGGGCTGCTGGCGCGACGCCCTGACCATCTCCCGTCACGCGCTCGTCGCCGCCCGCGGCCGCCAGCTCGCCGGAGCCCACCACCTGACCGCGACCACCGCCCGGGACCTGTGATGGCCGACCGTCTCCTCGAGCGCTTCCTCGCCCACCCCGGCAGGCAGCCGGCCGTCGTCGACCTGAACGGCACCGTCTGGACGTTCGACGAGGTCCTCGGCCGGGCACTGACCCTCGCCCAGCAACTGCGCGGCACCACCGACGTGACCGGGCGCGTCGTGCTGCTGCGCACCGGGCCGGGCCCGCTGTTCTCCGTCGCGGACCTGGCCGTCCTCCTGGCCGGCGGGGTACCCGCCGTCCTCCCGGACCTGACCCGCGACCAACTCGCCGCGCTGTGGCCGGTGGTGCAGCCCGCCACCGTCCTGGACACCGTCGGCGACGGCGTGCTCGCCGCCGTCGCCGGCCACGTCCGGACGCCGGTGCACATCGTGGACGAGCGGAGCACCCGGCCGGGCGGCACCCCCGCGCAGTGGCGCACGGCGGCCCGCCGCCTGGCCGGGCGCCGGCTGGAACAGACCGCCACCATCGTGTTCACCTCCGGCACCACCGGCGTGCCGCGCGCCGTCGCCCTCACCGAGGCGGCCCTGGTGCACGGCACCGACACCTGGACCGCACAGTGGACCGGCCGGCCCGCGCGCACCCTGTCCTACCTGCCCGTCTCCCACATCGCCCAGCGGATCATGGGCCACACCCTGATGTGCCTGTACGGGACCACCGTCATCGCCTCCACCCCGGCCCGCCTCGCACAGGACCTGCGTCAACACCGACCGGACACCCTGCTCGGCGTCCCCCAGGTCTGGGCCCGCCTGGCCGCCGCCTGCCAGCAGCCGGGCGACAGCGGACAGCGGCTGCGGCAGGCCCTGGCCCAGGTGCGCACCGCCGTCAACGGCGCCGCGGCCCTCGACCGCACGGTCGCCGACACCCTTCGCCGGCACACGGGACTGCGGATCTGCGGCGCCTACGGCGCCACCGAGACCACCGTCCCCGCCTTCCACCAGGACGACGCCGCCACCCCCGGGCTGGGCCGGCCGGTCGGCGTGGGCCACCGGATCGACGACGACGGCCAACTCCTGCTGCGTGGCCCCCATCTGGCCGCCGGATACGTCGAGCAGTGGCCGCGGCTGAACGCGGTCACCGACCCCGACGGCTGGCTGCACACCGGCGACCTGGTGAGGACCGACGAGGACCCGTCCGGCGGGCTGTGCCTGAGCGGCCGGGTCGGATCGGCGTTCAAGACCGGCGCGGGCGAGATGATCCACCCCGAACCGGTCGAGGCGCACCTGCTCACCCACCCCGCGGTCGACGCCGCGTGCCTGCTCGGCCCCGGTCTTCCCCGCGCCGTCGCCCTCGTCTCCGCGCCCACCACCGCTGACTGGCTGCCCGACCGGGTCGCCGCGCTGGAGGGCGAGCTGTTCCACGGCGTCGAGACGGCCCGGCGCGAGGGCGAACTGCCCTACTGCGACCTGGCGGCCGTCCATGTCCTGCCCGACCGGTGGCCCGACCTCCTCCTGGTCACCTCCACCGGCAAACCTCGCCGCGACCTGATCGCCGTCCGCTACAGCGACCTTCTGCCGACTCTGGAGACCGCCCGTGCCATCCGTGCTCTCGTCTGACCGCCCCCGCCGTGTCCTGCTCGTCGACATGGGAGGCGTCTTCTTCAGCTACTCCTTCCTGAAGGCCCTCGACGCATGGGCCGACGCCGCCGGGCAGGACCCTAAGCAGCTGCGGGAGCGCTGGCTGATCGACGCCCCCTTCGACGCCTTCGAACGCGGCGAGATCGAGCCCGCCGTCTACCTGGAGCACCTGCGCCGTCTCCTGGCCGTGGACCTGAGCGACGAGCAGCTGGAGGCGGGCTGGAACTCGATCTACGGCACCACCGACCCCCTCCTGCTCGCCCTGCTGGCCGCCCCGGCGGTCCGCGGCCGCTTCGACGCGGTCGTCGGGGTCTCCAACACCAACGTGCTGCACGCCGCGTTCTGGCGCCGGCTGTTCCGCGAGGAGCTGCCGGTGCTGGACACGGTGCACTGCTCGCACGAGGTCGGAGCCACCAAGCCCGGCGCGGCGTTCTTCGACCACGTCGCCGCCGCCCACCACACCACCCGCGAGCACCTCGTCCTCGTCGACGACATCGCCCTCGTCACCGACGCCGCGACCGAGCTCGGCATCCGCGCCCACACCTACCAGGACCCCGCCGCCCTGGCCTCCTACCTCATCACCCTCGACCCCGCCAAGGACTGCTCGTGAACCTGCTGATCACCGGCGCGGCCGGCTTCATCGGCTCCGCCCTCACCACCGCCCTGCGCGCCGCCGGACACGCCGTCACCGCCCTGGACGACCTGTCCGTCCACTCGCCCCGGCCCCGCCCCGACCACCTGGTGGAGCGCGACGTCCGCACCCTCACCCCCGCCGACCTGGACGACTTCCACACCGTCGTGCACCTGGCCGCCCACAAGTCCGTCCCCGCCTCGTTCGACCCGGGCGGCTTCGAGCACAACACGGCCGTCGACCGGCACATCCTCCACACCTTCGCGGCCTCCGGCGCCGGCCGTCTGCTCCTCGCCTCCTCCTGCGAGGTCTACGGCGAGCAGAGCGGGCCGCTGGCCGAGAGCGCCCCGCACCGGCCCCGCTCCCCATACGCGGCCGGGAAGGCCGCCACCGAGCACCTGGCCGACATCTACCGGCCGCGGCTGGGCCCCGGCCGGCAGATCGGCACGGTCCGGTTCTTCAACACCTACGGCCCGTGGGAGGACCCGGACGCGGTCGTCCCCGCCTTCATCGATGCTGCCCTCGCCGACCGGCCCCTGATGATCGAGGGCACCGGCACCCAGGCCCGGGACCTGACCTACATCGACGACACCGTCACCATGCTCGGCCGCATCCTGGACACAGACCGGCTGCTGCCCGTCGTCAACGTCGGCTCCGGGCAGGCCATCACCGTCCTCGAGCTGGCTCAGGTGGTCATCCGCGCCACCGGCCGCGGCACCCTCGCCCACACCCACCCCCGGCCCAACGAGATCCGCTCCTTCACCGCCGACACGTCCCTGTTCACCGCCACCTACGGGCCGCTGCCCACCCGGCCGCTCGAAGGGGCCCTCGCCGACACCGCCCGCACCCGTGCCGCCGCCTGGGCCCCGGCCGGGGCGCCCCGGTGACCTCCACCCCCACGGGCGCCGCCACCCCGCTGCCGGGGGTGGCGGCGCTGGGCACCTTCGAGTTCGGCACCCCCGCGCTTCCCGCCGACCGGGCCCGCCGGCTCCTCGACACCTACCAGGAGCTCGGCGGCTGGCTTATCGACACTGCCCCCACCTACGGCCCCCACGGCGGCGCGTTCCTGGCCGAGCCGCTGATCGGCGCCTGGCTGCACGCCGCCGGCGCCCCCGGGATGCGGGTGATCACCAAGGCCGGACTCGACCCCGCCCGCCCCGACCAGGGCGACCTGCGCCCCGAGACGATCCTCGCCTCCGCCCGCCGCAGCGCCGACCGCCTCGGCCGGCCCACCATCCTGGTGCTGCACCGCGACGACCCCGCCGTGCCGGTCGACGAAATCGCGGACGCCGCCGAGCGCACCGCCCGCGAAGGTCTCGCCGAACGCGTTGGCGCCTCCAACTGGACAACCGCCCGCCTGGAGGCCTGGGCGACGTACGCCGCGGCGGCCCGGCTCACCGCCCCGACGCTCACCGCACCGCTGTGGAGCCTGGCCGCGCGCGCCGATCCGCCCGCCGAACCCTGGCTCGTCGAAGCCGACCGAGCACACCTGGACATGGCCGCCCGGCACGGCATGACCGTCACCCCGTACCGCACACTCGCCGCCGGCTACCTGGCCGCCCGCCACAGCGGCCGCCACACCGCCCACCACAGTGCCGCCTACGACACGGAGGCCGGCCGCGAGCGCCGCGCCCGGCTCCACCAGGCGGCGGCCGCCCTGCGGATGACTCCGCACGGGCTGGCCCTGGCCTGGCTGCGCGCCCACCGCCCGGCGCCGGTGATCCCCGTCATCGGCCCGCGCACCCATCAGCAACTGGCCGAGAGCATGGTCGGCGCCGCGCAGGCCGAGCGCGTCACCCCCGCACTGGCCGCCTACCTTCAGGCCGGCCCGTGACCGGCGCCGTCCAGCAGCCGCGCAAACCGCTGCGGCATCAGGCCCTGGCTGTTCGACTCGTACGGGAACAGCCACGTCGCCCTGCGGCAGTGATCGCGCAGATCGTGCCCGAGCTCATCCAGCACCCCGCGCACCGTCAGCGGCTCACCGAACCCGAACACCACCATCTCGCCGCCGTGCCGGCGCAGTTCAACGCTCGCCGCCCCGGAGCCAACCGCAAGGAGCACCGACCAGCGTCCGCCCCGGCCCCTCACCTCCCACCCGGCCCGGCCCTCACCGCCCGGCACCGGGCGCACCGCCAGGCCCTTGAACGCCAGGCGCTCGATCCAGCCCTCCACCAGGGCGGACACCATCTCGCGCCGCTGCGCGGCATCCAGGGCTTGAGGCTGAAGGCGGCGCTTGACCGTCGCGGGCACGCCGGCCGCGAGCACCCCAGCGGGCAGCGGCCGGGTCACCGTGGCGCTCGCGGCGACCACGGTGCCCGCCCCCACCCTTACCCCGGGCAGCAGCACCGACCGAAGGCCCAGCCACACCCCTTCCCCCACCCCGACCCCGGCGAACGCCGCCGCGTGCCCGTCGCGGACCGGGTGCCCGGCGTGGTAGCCGTGGGTGAAGACCGCCACCTGGGCGCTGATCCCCACCTCGTCGCCGATCACGACCGGCTCCGTGCAGTTCAAGGTCACGTCCGGGGCGATCTGGCACCGGGCCCCGATCCGCACCAGCGAGCGCTCCTCCATCGTCGCCCCCGCGCCGATCCGCAACCGGTGCCCCACGTAGGTGCCCTCGGCGATCGTCAGCTCCCGGCACACCACCTCGGCGCCCGCGTCGACGACCGTCCCGCCTCCCAGCCGGGCCAGGTCCGCGACCAGCCACCGCCCACCCTTGCCGACCCGGGAGCCGGGGCCGAACTCCAGGCGTGCCGACCGCAGGTCGCAGCCCGGCCCGATCACCGCCCCGGCCCCCAAGACCAGGTCGTCGGCCACGATCACCGTGCCCTCACCGATCCGCACCCCCTCGCCGATCTCCATCCGGCCGACCCGCAGCTCGACACCGGGAAAGCACGACTCCCGCATACCAGTTCCCACCCCTTCTCCAGCGGGCCGCGACGCGACCCGAACCGATCCGCCGACAGGAGCGCCATGAACGCCGGAACCACCGCCCGCACCGTGCTGGCCGTCGCCGCCCACGCCGACGACGAGACCCTGGGCGCCGGCGGCACGCTCGCCGAGCACGCCGCCGCCGGGGACCGGGTACGGATCCTGGTGCTCAGCGCCAGCTCCACCAGCCGCCCCGGCCACGACCCCGATCAGGCCTTCGCCCACCGCAGCGCCTGCGTCCACCGGGCCGCCGCCCTCTACAACGCCCAGACCGAGATCGCCGCCTTCGACGACAACGCCTTCGACACCGTGCCCCGGCTGAAGATCACCCAGGCCGTCGAGAACGCCGTCCGGACCTGGCAGCCCGACATCGTCTACACCCACAGCAGCGCCGACCTGTCCCTGGACCACCGCATCACCGCCGAGGCCGTCGCCGCGGCCACCCGGCCCCAACCCGGCTGCCCGGTCACCACGGTCCTTGCCTGGGAAGTCCGCTCCGCCACCGAATGGGCGCCCCAACGCCCCTTCCACCCGGCCTGGTTCCAGCCCCTCACCCCCCACGCGCTGGCCGTCAAGGAGAAGGCCCTGGAGGTGTACGCCACGGAGATGCGGCCCTGGCCGCACACCCGCTCCCCGGAAGCGGTACTGGCCGCAGCCCGGCTGCGCGGTGCCCAGATCGGCCACGACGCCGCGGAAGCGTTCGAGGTGCTGCGGCACACCGTCCTCACGCCGGCCGGAACCACGCCCGCTCCCGCTCCTCAAGGCCGAGCCTGAGCAACTCGCCGGTCCGCGCCCGCATGGGCGGCAACGCGTCCACCGGGAACCAGCCGACCTCCAGCGACTCGTCGTCCGCGGCCCGGGCCACCTGGCCCGGGCCGTCCGGACGGCACGCGAAGACCAGCTCCAAGTACTGCGCCCGGTGCCCGTTGGTGTGCACCACCGGCGGGGAGACCGTCACCCCGGCGAGGCGCTCGACCACCACACGGATCCCGGTCTCCTCCGCCACCTCGCGCACCACCCCGGCCGCCGGCTCCTCGCCCGGGTCGAGGATGCCGCTCAGGATCGACCAGTCCCCGGTGTCGGAGCGACGGTGCAGCAGCACCCGCCCCTCGTCGAGGACGACCGCGTTCACCCCCGGCAGCCAGAGCCGGTGGTCAGGGCCGACGAAGGAGCGGAGTTCGGCAACGTACGCAGGAATCATGAAGGCCACCGTGGGGCGTGAAGGAGCAGGAGAAACGGCATCGTCCCAGCCCACCACCCCCACCCGGCATCCGGCAGACGCCCGGGCCGTGAAGGACGTGAAGCAGGCTCTGGAAGTGTGAAATCCCGTGAAACCTCCCACACCCACGGCTTGTGACCTAACGTCATGGCGTGGTGACTGATCTCGTCCCCTCGCCCGTGCTCGCCGACGCCCTGGACCGCGCCAAGTGGTCGGCCCGCGAGCTGGTGAAAGCCATCAACCCACGGCTGAACGCCATGGGCCAGCCTCCGGTAGACCTGACCGCGGGCTACAAGTGGCTGCGCGGACACCGGCCCCGCTCCGCCGCCGTGCGCGACGTCGTGGCGGTCGTCCTGACCGAGGCGACAGGCCTGCGCTACACCTCCGCGCAACTGTGGGGCCTCGAGCAGCCCGCCACCGAGACCGCCGAGACCGAAGACCTGCTCGGCCCCCTGCCACTCGAGCACGTCCTGCGCACAGCGTCCGAGTGGACAAGCGGCGCCGTCGAACCGGCACTCGTCCACTCAGCCGCCGCCGAACACCTCACCGCGGCCGTCTGGGACGCCACCCGCCAAGCCCCCGCCCCTCCCGCCCCCGGCCGGGGCGACGGCAACTACGTCGCCCCCGAGTTCGTCGACATGCTCTTCGAGCAGCTCGCCGCACTACGCCGCCTCGACGACCGCACCGGCGGCGGCCCCCTGAGCCAGCGCCAGGCCCGCATCGCCCTGCACGAGTCCCTGACCCTCATCCACACCGGCCGCTACAACGCGGCCACCGGCAACCGGCTCCTCCGGTACGCCGCCAGCGCCGCCCAACTAGCCGGATGGATGAGCTTCGACGCGGGCCTCGACCCCGCCGGCCACCGCTACCAGCTCCTGGCCATCCGGATCGCGCGCGCCGCCGGAGACACCACCACCGTCTCCAACGCCCTCGGCATGCTCGCCTACCAGCACGCCGCCGGCAGCAACCCGCGCCTGGCCCTGCGCTTCGCCCACGCCGCGGTAGAACACTCCGCCAGAGCCGTCCCACTGGTCCAGGCCCGGGCATGGGGGCGTCTCGCCACCGCCCAGGCCGCCGCCGGAGACCTGGACGCCTTCCGTCGGGCCACCGACCGATGCCGGCAGCTGATCGGCCAACGCCACAGCGATGACCCTCCCTCCCTCTACTACTTCACTCCCCAGCAGGTCGATGCCGAGTCGGGCCAGGCGCTTGTCGACCTCGCCGGCCACACCCGCGGGCGGCGCTCACTCCTGCTCCAGGAAGCCGCTCAGCTCCTGAACCCGACCGCCGCCCAGGGAACGGCCACCGGCTACCGCCGATCCGGCCTCCTGCACGGAATCCACCTCGTCCGCGCCAGCATCGGGGCCCGGGACACCGAAGCCACCGCCCACTGGATCACCGCCCTGACCACCACCCTCCCGCAGGTCCAGTCCATCCGATGCCGCACCCTCCTCACCCGAGTCCGCACAGCCGCCGGCCGGCAATTGCGCGCCGCCGGACACAGTGATGCGCTGGACGCCCTCCGCACGGCACTATCGACACCATGACCTCGCTGCTCCAGGCCGCCCCCGAATGGACGCTCACCGCCGTCCCCTACGGCAGCCCCGACGCCCGCGCCCTCGTCCAAGCCCTCCACCAGGAGCAGCTGGCCACCTACGGCACCGCCGACGACCCGGAAGCCACCGAGGACGCGGAGTTCGACGCCCCCAGCGGCCTGTTCCTCGTCGCCCGGCTCGGGGACGGACCGGCACTGGCCTGCGGGGGCTGGCGCACCCTCAACACCTCGGCCGCCGAGATCAAACGGATGTACGTGGCGCCGCCCGCTCGCGGGCAGGGACTTGGACGCCGGATCCTCGCCGCTCTGGAACAGGACATGCTCGGCCGCGGCCCCACCGAGATCCTGCTGGAAACCGGCATACGCAACGTCGCCGCCCTCGGCCTGTACGCCGCGTGCGGCTACGAGCCGATCCGCTCGTACGTCCCTGGCCGCAACCCCGAGATCAACCGGGCACTGAGGAAGGTCATCCGGCAGCAGCCGGCGCCCCACCCCCACACCGGCCTGCTCGTGTAGCACGCGCCTCAGGCCCAGGATCCGGTGCGGGTGCGGGTGCGGGTGCGGGTGCGAGGGTGATGTGCATCCACGGCACGGCGTGCTCGCGGAAGGAGTGGCCCAGTGGTTCGACGCCGCTCTGGTCAGCGAGGCTGAACCCGGTGACCATGGCCATGTCGGAGTCGTCGGCGATGGAAACGAGCTGCGATCCGCAGTCGGGACAGAAGCCGCAGCGAAGGGTGGGGTAGGGGTACCACCATTTCGGCTCGCCGCCGGAGCCAGTCCAGATCAGCGAGTCCTTGGGGAAGCCCACCCACAGCACGGCGGGCCCGCCGGACACCCGAGTTTCTCGCTCACAGGAGCACAGTTCCCTGTCAAGTGCTTGTGTTCACGTCTTGTGCCCCCTCTTTCTGGTGGCGCGCAGTGGCGGCTGCCGAAGGAGCGGGACGGCCAGCCGACGGACGGGATGGACAGTTCCTGTACGGCTAATTCTGCTGTGTCTTACGGGGTGTTGGGGCCGCTTCGATGAAATTGATGTGCCCCTTTCGCGGGGGCGGCTCGCAATTCGTCACCGGTACCCCGATGCTTGGCCCACCCAGATTCCTCGAATTCGACACTGCCTGACTAACCAAAGCCCTGGCTCTCACTTCCGCTTTCGTCCCACGATGGGGTGGCAGCTCGAATTCGTCGAGGAAGTAGTCCCGCGCATTTCTCAAGTACCTTGAATGTCCCTGAACTGCCGCGGTGTCAGCCGGTCGCGCTGGGCTCTGTCAGTGCCACCGAGGGCAGCCAGCGCACGGCGTTGTCGTGGAAGGACGCGTGGATCGGGACGAGGTCTTCGCCGCTCGTGTCGTCGAGGGCCGTGACGTTGATGCCGATCTCCAGGACGTCGCTGTCGATCGCCGCAACGCGGCTGCCGCAGGTCGGGCAGAAGCCGCGCTTCGCCTCACCGGGGAAGGTCTCGTACCAGGTTGGTTCGCCACCCTCGCCGGTCCAGGTGATCGTCTTGAAGCCCACCCACCACATCACGGGGGTGCCGCCGAGTTTCTGGCAATGAACACATTCACAGGTGTGGGGGAAGACTGCCGGGCCCTGGGCGGTGAAGCGGATGCGGCCGCACAGGCAGCCGCCGGTGCGTACCTCGGCTTCTTCGGCTCCCTGGGTGTCGGCGGCGGGGGTGGCGTTCATCAGGTGATCTCCCGGGTGGAGTGGGCAAGTTGAGCCCATCAGTGTGGGATCGCTTCCGTGATCGCCAGGACGCTGTTGGCGGCTCTGGCGTGGCCCCGGCCGTGTGCGCCGATCGCGGAGACGTCACGGGCCCGGGCGACGAACCCGCGCTCAGGGGCGTCCCAGGGCGCGCACGGCCCATCGGGCATCGCGCCAGGGCACAGTGCCTGTCTGAATCGCCGGGTGGTGTGCCGAACCCGACGAAGCGCCACTCGCCACTGCGGTGACCGACCTCGTCCCTCCCGATCTTGGCTGCGAACACGTACGAAGCGCGCGGGTTCGCGGATTCCCGGAGTGGTGGAAAGGAGGACCCGCTCGCTGGATCGCCGTGGAGAGTGATCCGGGAGCGGGTTCGCAGGGGCGGTGCTCCTCCGTCAGCTCGGCGATGTACGTGGTCCTCTGCGCACACCGGCGGGGTCCGAGCAGGTGGCGATGAGCGCGGCGAGGACTGATGTGGTGGCCAGCAACCAGAAGAGGTGGGGATAGCCGCCGAGGAGGGGCGCGAGTGCGGCGCCGGCGAAGGGGGCGAGTGCGGCGGCGGTGGTAGCCGGGGCCGCGAGGAGGCCGGAGAGACGGCCGTAGTGGGTGTGGCCCCAGCGGTCGGTGACGGCGGTGGCCTGGAGCAGGGTGAGGTTGCCGCGGACCATGCCAGCTGCGACCGATACGGCGATCAGCAGGACGTATGGGCCTGGCGTCACGGCGAAGGCGATGGTGGTGATGCCGCCCAGGGTGATGAGGACCGTGGTGCGCATGGTCGCGGTCGTACGTCGGGCGAGGCCCGCGTACAGGGTGCGGCCCAGGGTTTGTCCGGCGCCGCCGATGCCGAGGACCCAGGCGGCCTGGGCGGTTGAGTAGCCGCGTTCGAGCAGCAGCGGGACGAGGGCGACTACGACGGCGTACATCGCGAACGCCGACAGGGTGAATGCTGCGGCGAGGAGCCAGAAGGAGCGGCTTCTGGCGACGGGTGTGGTGCCGTCGGCATGGTGGGGTGCGGCGGGTGGGGCGGGCGGCCAGGGTGCGCGCAGGGCCAGGGCGTGCGCGGGGATGGTCAGGACGGCGAGCAGTCCGGCGAGGGCCAGGTAGGTGTGCCGCCAGGAGAGATGCTCGGCGAGCAGGGCGGTCAGGGGTGCGAAGACGGTGGACGCGAGTCCGCCGGCGAGGGTGACGATGGTGAGTGCGCGAATGTGGTCGGGGGCCCACCAGCGGGTGAGGGCGGCGAAGGCCGGCTGATAGAAGGTGGACGCCATCGCGAGTCCGGCGAGGGCCCAACCAGCGAAGAAGACGGGCAGGTTGGGGGCGGCGGCCACGAGCAGCAGGCTGACGGTGCCGAGGAGGGAACCGGTGGTCATGACGGCGCGCGGGCCGCGCCGGTCCAGGACCCGGCCGACGCGGATTCCAGCGAGGGCGGAGACGACGAGGGCGAGGGAGAAGGCCGCGGTGGTCGCCCCGGCCGGCCAGCCGGTCGCGTGCGTGATCTCGGAATTCAGAACGGGGAACGCGTAGTAGACGATGCCCCAGCTGGTGATCTGCGTCAGGCAGAGGGCGGGCAGGGCGGCGTGGGGCCGCGACCGGTCCCCCGATCCGGTCGCGGCCCCGCGGACTGAGGTGTTGAGGTCGGTCACGAGCCGCAGCAGCCGCCCGCCGGAGCCTCCTCGGCCGCCGTGACGCCGACGGCCACCGCAACGGGGGCGCCGAGCTGGACGAGCTGCGGCGCCGGGGCGCAGCAGCCGCCGCCGTCACCTTCCTGGGCGTCGGGGTTGTCGAAGAGGCCGGCACCGCCGCAGACTCCGGTCTCGGGGAGGGTGAGTTCGACGCGGTCGGCGGAGTCGAGGTCGCCGGCGATGGCGGCGGCGACGGAGCGGACCTGTTCGTAGCCGGTCATGGCGAGGAACGTCGGGGCGCGGCCGTAGGACTTCATGCCGACCAGGTGCACGCCCTGCTCCGGGTGGGAGAGCTCGCGGTGGCCGTGCGGGTAGACGGTGCCGCAGGAGTGCTGGTTCGGGTCGATCAGCGGCGCGAGCTCGACCGGCGCCTGGAGACGCTCGTCGAGCCCGAGGCGCAGCTCGTCCAGGAAGGACAGGTCGGGGCGGAAGCCGGTCAGCACGATCACCTCGTCGACCGGGTCCAGACGGCGGCCGTCCTCGCCGACCAGGACCAGGCGGCCGTCGTCCGCCCGCTCGATCGCCTCGGTGCGGAAGCCGGTGACCGCGTCCGCGTAACCCTCGTCTACGGCGGCCTTCGCCGCCAGGCCCAGGGCGCCGCGCGCCGGGAGCTGATCGGCTTCTCCGCCACCGAAGGTGGAGCCCGAGATGCCCCGGCGCAGGATCCACACGCCCTTCGTACCCGCGCCGTCGTCGGACTTGGCGAGGTCGGCGAGGTAGGCGAGCGCGGTGAAGGCGGAGGCGCCCGAGCCGATCACGGCGGTGCGCTTACCCGCGTACCGGGCCCGGACGGCGGGGTCCTTCAGATCCGGGACGCGGTAGGTGATCCGGTCCGCGGCGGCCTTCTCACCGAGCGCGGGCAGTCCGCTTCCGCCGGCCGGGGACGGTGTGGCCCAGGTGCCGGAGGCGTCGATGACGGCGCGGGCGAAGAGGCGCTCCTCGCGGCCGTCGGTGTGGGCGACGTGCACGACGAACGGCTGGGCCTCGCGGTCGGCGTCCACGATCCGGTCCCGGCCGGTGCGCGAGACGCCGGTCACGGTGGCGCCGGTGCGGACGCGGTCGCCGAGGACGTCGGCGAGCGGCTGCAGGTAGAGGTCGGCCCAGTCGCCGCCGGAGGGGTAGGTGGCCGGGTCGGGGCGGGTCCATCCGGTGGGGGCCAGGAGCTTCTCGGCGGCGGGGTCGACGACTTCGCCCCAGGTGGAGAACAGCCGCACGTGCGACCACTCGCGCACCGCGGCGCTGGCGGTAGGCCCGGCTTCCAGGACCAGGGGCTCGATGCCCTGGTCGATGAGGTGGGCGGCGGCGGCCAGGCCGGCGGGTCCGGCCCCGATCACGACGACGGGCAGCTCGGTGGTGGCGGGCGCGTTCACGGCGACGGGCAGCTCGGTGGTGGCGGGCGCGTTCACGGCGACTCCTTGCGTGTTTCGACATCTGTCGATGCTTGCGCGGCCCAGCATGACACCTGTATTGATGGGCGTCAACATAGACATTCATCGAACCCTGGGGGGATTCGCTGATGGAGCACATTGACGTCGCCGTGATCGGCGGCGGCCAGTCCGGTCTCGCCACCGCCCATGCGCTGCTGCGGCGCGGGCTGCGGCCGGTGGTGCTGGAGGCGTCCGACCGTGCGGCCGGCTCGTGGCCGCACTACTACGACAGCCTGACGCTGTTCTCGCCCGCCCGGTACAGCTCCCTGCCCGGGATGCCGTTCCCCGGCGCCGACCGCGACCGCTACCCGCACCGCGACGAGGTCGTCGCCTACCTCACCGCCTACGCCGACCGCCTGGACGCCGACCTCCGCACGGGCTGCCGCATCACCGCGGTCCGCCGCACCGGCGACGGCTTCACAGCGGAGCTGGAGGGCGGCGGCCGACTGTCCGCGCGGGCGATCGTGGCGGCCTCCGGGACGTTCGGCCACCCGCACCGGCCCGCGCTGCCGGGCCTTCAGGAGTTCACGGGGCAGGTGCTGCACGCCGCCGACTACCGCAGCCCGGCCCCCTTCTCCGGCCGCCGGGTGGTCGTGGTCGGGGCCGGGAACTCCGCGGTGCAGATCGCCGCCGAGCTCGCCGAGACGGCACGGGTCACGCTCGCCAGCCGCGCCCCGGTGAAGTTCGCCGCCCAGCGCGTCCTCGGCCGCGACCTGCACTTCTGGACGGCCCGCACCGGCCTGGACACCGCGCCCCTCGGCCGGTTCCTTGCGCGCCCGCCGGCGCAGCCGGTCCTCGACGACGGCCGCTACCGGGCCGCCCTGGCCGCCGGACGACCCGACCGGCGGGCGCTGTTCACCGGCGCCGACGGGGCCAAGCTCGTCTGGCCGGACGGGCAGCGGGAAGAGGTCGACGCGATCGTGCTCGCCACCGGCTACCGCCCCGACCTGCCCTACCTCGCCGGCCTCGACGGCGCTCTTGACGCCGACGGGAACCCCCGGCACCGCGAAGGGATCGCCACCGGTGTGCGCGGGCTGGCGTTCGTCGGGCTGGAATGGCAGCGCAGCCTGTCGTCGAACTCGCTGCGGGGCGTCGGACGTGACGCGGAGCGCATCGCCCGGCGCCTGGCCGCCCATCTCGCGCGCCGCTGACGGCCTCCCCGCACTGGTTCGATGTGTGTCAACATAGACGCATGTCGAATGCCAAGGTGCTGCCGCTGCTCGAGCCCGCCGACGGTCAGGGTGTGGCGCCGTGCTGCCCGCCGCTGACCGAGCGCCCGATGACCGCCGCGGAGGCCGAGACGGCCGCGCGGATGTTCAAGGCGCTCGGCGACCCGGTCCGCCTCCGGCTGTTCTCCGCCGTGGCCTCGCACGAGGGCGGGGAGGCGTGCGTGTGCGACATCTCCGACGTCGGCGTCTCCCAGCCCACCGTCTCCCACCACTTGAAGAAGCTGAAGGAGGCCGGGCTGCTCACCTCCGAGCGGCGCGGCACCTGGGTCTACTACCGGGTCGAGCCGTCGGTGCTCGCCGCGATGGGCAAGCTGCTGACGCTGCCGGCCGCGGCCTGATGATCGACCAGAGACAGGGGGAACCGTGGTGAGTGGGGCGTTGAGCGCGGTGGTGGTGCCGCTGGCGGCGGAGCACGCCGAGCAGGTGCTGGCGATCTACCAGGCGGGCATCGACGAGGGCAACGCCACGTTCGAGACCGCCGCCCCGAGCTGGGAGGCGTTCGACGCCGCAAAGCTGCCCGAGCACCGCTTCGCCGCACTCGACGCGGACGGGGCGGTGCTGGGCTGGGTCGCCGCGAGCAGGGTCTCGGACCGCTGCGCGTACGCGGGCGTGGTGGAGCACTCCGTCTACGTCGACCCTGCCGCCCGCGGCCGCGGCATCGCCTCCGCCCTGCTCAAGGCGCTGATCGACTCCACCGAACGCGCGGGGATCTGGACGATCCAGTCCGGGATCTTCCCCGAGAACACCGCCAGCCTCGCCGTCCACCAGCGTGCCGGCTTCCGTGTCATCGGTACACGGGAGCGGATCGGGCGCCACCACGGCGTCTGGCGCGACGTCGTCCTCGTCGAGCGCCGCAGCCCAGCGATCGACTGAACGCAGGCCGCTCGGTGGGCATGCGGTGGCAGCGTGCGCGGATGCCGCTACTCGGAGGTCTGGACGAATCCTGACCGGGTACGCGGTGCCTTCGGCCGAAGGGGACGTGGTGCCGTAGCGGGCGGGGGCGGCTGACAGCGAAGATGCCCGGCATGACCACTGACCAGAGCCTTGTTCCGCTGCGCCCGACGCATTCCATACCTGCGGTGTTCGGCGCGGGAGCGGCCATCGGGGTGCTGGGCGGGATGATCGGGCTGGGCGGGGCGGAGTTCCGTCTGCCCCTGCTGATCGGCCTTTTCGGGTTCGCGGCGCTCTCGGCCGTCATTCTGAACAAGGCGATGAGCCTGGTGGTGGTCCTCGTTGCGCTACCCGCCCGCCTGGCCGGGGTCCCGGCCGCCGAGGTGGCCGCACGCTGGCCGGTCGCGGTCAACCTGCTGGCCGGCAGTCTGATCGGTGCGTGGGCCGGAGCGAGCTGGGCGGTGCGCATACGAAGCTCCACCCTCTACAAGGTGCTGGCGGCGCTAATGGTGCTCATGGCCAGCGCCCTGGTGGCCACCCACACCACGTCCCTGGGCACTCTCTCCCTGCCGCTGTGGGCCCAGGTGCCGGCTGGCGTCATTGCCGGGTTCGGCATCGGCCTGGTCGCCGCGATCATGGGTGTCGCCGGAGGCGAGCTGCTGATCCCGACGATCGTGCTGCTGTTCGGCCAGGACATCAAGACCGCCGGAAGCCTCTCGCTGCTGGTGTCGTTGCCGACGATGCTGGTCGCGTTCGCCCGCTACAGCCGCGACGGCAGCTTCGCCGTCCTCGGAGTCAACCTCCGCTTCACCCTGGTCATGGTCGCGGGGTCCACGGTCGGCGCGGTGCTGGGCGGACTACTCCTGGGTGTGTTCCCGGACCTGGTGCTCATCCCCCTGCTGGCCGTGATCCTGCTCGCCTCCGCCATCAAGCTCGCCCGCCATCACTGACGTTGCCAAGTCGACGCGGGTCGCCGGCCTCCGTGCTGCGCGGGCAGGACCACGTGAGAGTGCGCGCTCAGTGGCTCAGCAACAGTGCGATCTGCGCTGCAGGTGCAGTCGTGGTTCGCCATGGGCGGCCCGCGATCAGGTAGCCAGGCACCGGCACGGCGGTGGGGCTCAGGCGTCCTCGATGATCGAGCACACGGTGGCCGGCTCGCCGCAGGGCCGGTCGTCGGCGCCCCGACGGGTCTCGGTGAGGGTCTGGCGCAGCGCGAGGAGATCGGTGATGGTCGCGTCGATCTCGGCGATGCGCGCGTCGAGCAGGTTGCGGACAGCGTCGCACGGTGGGGTTCCGCCGCGGCGGATGTGCAGGACCTCGCCGACATCGTCCAGGTGCAGGCCCAGTGCGCGGGCCCGGCGGATGAACGTCAGCAGCTCGACGTCGTCTTCGCTGTAGAGCCGGTAGCCGGCCTGGCTGCGCTCCGCCCTGGGCAGCAAGCCCTTGGCTTCGTAGACCCGGACGGCCTTGCGTGTGAGCCCGGCGGCCTTGGCCGCCTGCCCGATCGTCATCCCTTGCATCACCATGTGCGTTCCTCCTCCCGCCCAGTGTTGACCTTGCCCCAGGGGCCAGGTTCTAGCGTCGCTCGCGACGGAAGCGAAACGCGAACAAGGAGGTGAGCGCGATGCCGTTCCGTGAGGGCGAGGTGTATCGCTGCCCCGATGAGAACTGCGGGTGCGAGCTGACGGTGACCAAGGGCGCCCCGGCCACCTGCGGCGGCCAGCAGAACCCGACGTGCTGCTGCGGCAAGACCATGGTCAAGGCCGCGTAGCCGCACGTCCCCGGCCGCCCGGCACCGCGCGGCCGGGGACGGCCGCACCACCCGCGCTCACAGGAGCCCGGCGATCTCGCGTACCGCGTCCCGGGCCGGGCGGCCCACGCCGATGAGGGTCGCGGAGGCCGGACCGGTCCAGTCGCCGTAGCCGATCAGATGCAGCCGCGGCTCGCCCAGAGCCCGGGTTCCGTCGGTGGGGATGTGGCCGCGCGCACCGCGCAGGTTCAGCGGGGCGAGGTGGGACAGGGCCGGGCGGAAGCCGGTGCACCAGACGACGGCGTCCGCGCCGGTATGGCTGCCGTCGGCCCACTGGACACCGTCGGCGGTGAACCGGGCGAACATCGGCTTCGCCTGCAGAAGTCCGGCATCGCGAGCGGCCCTGACGGGCGGCACGGCCACGATGTCGCCGAGGGAGGCGACCCCGCCGGTGTCGCTGCGGCCGGCGTCGAGAGCGCGGCGGCGGGCGGTGGCGACATCGAACAGGGCGCGACCGTCGATGTCGTCCGGCAGGAACCGCGGCGGGCGCTGGGTCACCCACGTCACCTCGACATGGCCGTCCAGGGCGAGGTCGGCGGCGATCTGCGCGCCGGAGTTCCCGCCGCCCACCACGATCACGTGCTGCCCGGCGAAGTCGGCCGGACAGCGGTAGTTCACCGTGTGCAGATGCCGCCCGGTGAAGACGGATCGGCCGGGGACGGCGGGCAGGAACGGCCGCGACCAGCTGCCGGTCGCGCTGATGACCGCACGGGCCCGCCAGATGCCGGAATCCGCTTCGACCAGGAGCCGGTCTGCATCGCGGCGTACGGCGTCCACACGGGTGCCGCGCTGGACGGGCAGGTCGTAGCGCTTCTCGTAGTCGGCGAGGTAGTCCACCACATGCCCCGCGCCCGGGTACGTCTCCCCGGGCTGGGCGGGCATGAGCCGGCCGGGCAGCGAGGAGTGCTCCGCCGGAGAGAACAGGTGCAGCGAGTCCCACATGTGCTGCCACGACCCGCCCGGCGCCGCCTCCGCGTCCAGGATCACGAAGTCCAGACCCTGGCGGCGCAGGTGGTAGCCGGCGGCGAGCCCTGCCTGCCCGCCGCCGACCACCACCACATCCGTGTGCTGCGTCACGGGGCCGTCGTCACCGCGCCCGGGGCGAACTTCCTGCGCCAGGCGAGCGCGACGTAGACCAGGCCGATCAGCACCGGGACTTCGATGAGCGGTCCGACGACGCCGGACAGGGCCTGGCCGGAGGTGACGCCGAAGGTGGCAATGGCGACCGCGATGGCCAGCTCGAAGTTGTTGCCCGCCGCGGTGAACGCCAGCGTCGTGGTGCGGTCGTAGGCCAGGCCCAGGCCCTTGCCGAGGAGGAAGGTGCCGAAGAACATGACCGCGAAGTACACCAGCAGCGGCAGCGCGATCCGGGCGACGTCCAGCGGCTGGGAGGTGATCGTCTTCCCCTGGAGGGCGAAGAGGATGACGATCGTGAACAGCAGCCCGTACAGCGCCCACGGTCCGATCTTCGGCAGGAACTTCGCCTCGTAGTCGGCGCGGCCCAGCTTCTTCTCACCGATGCGGCGGGTGAGGAACCCGGCAAGCAGCGGGATGCCGAGGAAGATGATGACGTTCAGCGCGATGTGCCACACGGAGACGTCCAGGCCCTGGCCGTCGCCAAGGTTCATCCACCGGGGCAGCAGGTCGAGGTAGAACCAGCCCAGCAGGCCGAACGCGAGGACCTGGAACACCGAGTTCAGTGCGACCAGGACGGCGGCGGCCTCACGGTCGCCGCAGGCGAGGTCGTTCCAGATGATGACCATGGCGATGCAGCGGGCCAGGCCGACGATGATCAGGCCGGTGCGGTACTCGGGCAGGTCAGGCAGGAAGATCCACGCCAGGGCGAACATCACCGCCGGGCCGACGATCCAGTTGATGACCAGCGAGGAGATCAGCAGCTTGCGGTCACTGGTCACGCGGTCGAGCCGGTCGTAGCGGACCTTCGCGAGGACCGGGTACATCATGACGAGCAGTCCGAGCGCGATCGGCAGGGAGATCCCGCCGATCTCGATCTTCGCGAGCGCGTCGTTCATCCCCGGGATGATCCGGCCCAGGGCCAGGCCGACGGCCATGGCGAGCAGGATCCACACCGCGAGGTAGCGGTCGAGGGTGGAGAGCTTCTTGACGATCGAGTCGTCCCCACCGCCGGCCGGAGCGGGTGCGGTGGTGGGCTCGGTGGAGGTCACGGGCAGGCCCTCTTGTTCTCGGCGGCGGTGCGGGCGGAGGCGGCGAGCTCGGCAAACTGCTCGGACAGGCCGGCCAGGACCTCGGGCTTGAGCTTGTAGTAGGTGAAGCGGCCGCAGGGCTCGGTCTCCACGATCCCGGCCTCGCGCAGCACCTTCATGTGGTTGGACAGGTTGGTCTGCTTGGCTCCGGTCTCCTCGACCAGGTGCGTCGTGCAGAGCGTCTCGCGCGCCAGCAGGGTCACGATCTTCAGGCGGAGCGGATCGCCCAGCACCCGGATCACGTCAGGATCGACTGAAGTCAGCATGCACTGATACTCTCACATCACCACTCGCTGATACCAGCGGGGGCTGAAGTCATTGGCGGCTGGGTTCCGCCATGCGACGAGAGAGAACGATCACCATGGCTGACAAGCCGTCCGTCCTGTTCGTCTGCGTCCACAACGCCGGCCGCTCCCAGATGGCCGCCGCGTGGCTGACCCACCTGGCGGGGGACCGCGTCGAGGTCCGCTCCGCCGGGTCCAACCCCGGCGATCAGGTCAACCCGGCCGCCGTGGAGGCCATGGCCGAGATCGGCATCGACATCTCCAAGGAGACGCCGAAGATCCTCACCGTCGACGCGGTCCGCGAGTCGGACGTCTGCATCACCATGGGCTGCGGCGACACCTGCCCGGTCTTCCCCGGCAAGCGCTACCTGGACTGGAAGCTGGAGGACCCGGCCGGCCAGGGCGTCGAGGCCGTGCGCCCGATCCGCGACGAGATCAAGACCCTGGTCGAGGGCCTGATCGCCGAGATCGCCCCCGCCAAGCCGGAGGCGACGGCGTGAGCGAGATACGCGAGGTCGTCATCATCGGCTCCGGCCCCGCCGGATACACCGCCGCCCTCTACACCGCCCGCGCCCAGCTGAAGCCCCTGCTGTTCGGCAGCTCCATCTTCGTCGGCGGCTCGCTGACCACCACGACCGAGGTCGAGAACTTCCCCGGCTTCCCCGAGGGCGTCGACGGCCCCGTGCTGATGGACAACATGCGGGCCCAGGCCGAGAAGTTCGGCGCCGAGATGATCGACGACGACATCGTCGAGGTGGACCTCACCGGCGACATCAAGCTGCTCACCGACTCCGCAGGCACCGTCCACCGTGCGAAGACGGTGATCATCGCCACCGGCTCCGGCTACCGCAAGCTCGGCCTGCCTCACGAGGACGAGCTGTCCGGTCGCGGGGTGTCCTGGTGTGCGACCTGCGACGGGTTCTTCTTCCGCGACCGCGACATCGTCGTGGTCGGCGGCGGCGACACCGCCATGGAAGAAGCCACCTTCCTCACCCGCTTCGCCCGCTCCGTCACCGTCGTCCACCGCCGCTCCACCCTGCGCGCCTCCAAGGTCATGCAGGACCGGGCGTTCGCCGACGACAAGATCTCCTTCGCTTTCGACAGCGAGATCGCCGAGATCAAGGAGACGAACGGCATGCTCGGCGGCGTCGTCCTGCGCGGCGTCTTCACCGGCGCCACCCGCGACCTCGATGTCACGGGGCTGTTCATCGCCATCGGCCACGACCCGCGCACCGAGCTGTTCACCGGCCAGCTCGACCTCGACGGCGAGGGCTACATCCAGGTGGCCTCCCCGACGACGCGGACAAGCCTGCCCGGGGTGTTCGCCGCCGGCGACGTCGTCGACCACACCTACCGCCAGGCCATCACCGCCGCAGGCACCGGCGCGGCAGCCGCCCTAGACGCCGAGCGCTACCTCGCCGCCCGCGGCACGGCCGAAACCGAGCCTGCAACCGCTGCTGTCCCGGCCTGAGCAACACTCCCAGGCGGGGCCGTCCGGAAGCTCCGGGCGGCCCCTCGAGCTCGGCAACTGGTCCGTCGACATTCTCGCCCGCGTCCAGTCGAGCCAGGCCAAGGACTACGTCCGCGAGTTCAATGGCGCCCTCGCCCACTGGCGGCGCAAGCCGGCCGTCCGCGAGTTCGTCCCCCCGCGAGGAGCTCGGCGTCGCCGCGTGACGGCCCGCTCTCTTTAATCGCTGGAGGGGCGGAGCGGGATGACGTTGTCGGGGGCAGGTTGGTCCTGGCTGTCGGGTCGCCGGAGGATGAGGACGGCTGCTGCGAGGGCCATCTGCTCCGCTCGATGCCGGGAGGCGGCTTCGGCCGCCCGGGAGTCCTTGAGAGCTTCCTTCAGGCGGACGACCTCTTTGCGAAGCCGCTTTTCGACTTCCGGCGTCTGGTGCGTTTCCGTACGCACCCGCGCGTAGAACTCTTCCTTGAGGTCAGCATGGCGCTTCTGCAGCGCCATACGGTGGACACCGGCCTCTGCGGCGAGCGCGACCGCCGTGAGGCTGCCGTTGGAGCCGGTGGGCTGGCCGGCCAGGAGACGGTCCATGGCCGCGCGGATGCGGGTCCGTTCGTCCTCGTGCTGCAGGTTCATGCGACGGCCTCCTCGGCAGGCTGGGCAGCGGCGTCGTGGGCGTCGGCGAGAGCGCGGAAGCGGCCGGCGGTCCTGCGAAACCGGTCGCCCAGGGGCTGAGGCACGAGGGCTGCCTTCGCATCGAGCCGATCAGCGTGCTCTCGAGCGGCCTGCGCGTGACTGTCGGTGCGAATCGCGTTGCCGCAGCCGAGCTGGCAGGCGAATTGGTTGGGTGCCGTCGCCCCGGGGTCCGGGTCGCACAGGGCCGTGTCGCGCTTGAAGGCGCAGATGAGGAACGAGTCCGGGTTGTCGAAGAGGACGAGGCCATCGCGCGCGAGGAACTTGGCAGCGGCCTTCGGGGTGGTCAGGGCGCCTTCGAAGCCGGGGATCGAGGCGGCTCCGATGAGAGCCCGTCGAGCAGCGGGACCGGAGATCTTCTCGCCGGCCGCTGCGGCGTCGCGCAGCCGGGCTGCGGTCTGCGCGGCGGCGAGCGCGGTTTCGACGTCGAGCTCCCCGTGGAACCCCCGACGCTCGCGACTGCCGTAGCCGGTAGAGGTGCGGGCGTCCAGGGCGGTGCGCATGTGCCCGTACTGGATGGCGAGGGCGACCAGGCCGCCGGGGCGGCGGGCGATGTGCCAGGCCAGGGTTCTGCGCAGACGGCTCAGTCCCAGATTGCCGTGCGGGTCCTCCGGGACCGCCTGGGCGGGCAGGCCCTGGGCGGTGGCCTCCTGGTTGATCCATGCCACGAGATTCTCGACCCGGCGGCCCAGGCTGGCACGCTTCAGCGCCCCGTGGTGCTTGCGCTGGCCGACGATGTCGTGGTGGGTGGAGCTGAGCAACAGCTCGCCCTTGGGGACGATGCGTTCCAGGACACGGATGGCGTTCACGACCGGGGTGATCGCAACCCAGGGGACGGCACGCTCCTCACCAGCGGAGATGTGGTGGCCGTCGGAGTCGCGGACGTTCTTGTAGTGGTGGGCTCGGATCAGATGCCGCGGCATCGAGCCGTCCTCGTTGGGTTCCGGATCGGGGCAGCAGCCGGACCGCAGCGATTGGGCTTCCTGGGGGCGCATCCCGGTCAAGTACAGGATCACGATGGCGGCGGCCGTGGCCAGGTGCCGTACCAGGATCGGCGTCTCCTCGTAGTCCATGAACTCGCGCCAGGGCCGCCCCTCGATCCGGCCCGTCACCGGCACCTGCATCGGGCTGGGGCCGGGCCGCCGGGCGACGAGAGCACGCAGCCCGCGCCGAAAGGCGAAGTCGTGGACCTGGTTCCAGCTGGCTCCCGTGACCGCGGCGACGTAGTGGTGGGCCAGGGTGATGCCGTGCTTTCGGCTCACGGTGGCGGGCAGGAGGGCTCCGGAATCGAGCAGTGGCTGCAGATAGTTCTTGACGGCTGCCAGGCCCCCTCGGGTGCTCGGGGTGGCCTTCACGCGGGCGTGCATGCGGCGGCGCTCGTCCCAGGCGGCCAGGATGTCGTCGGAGAAGTCCTCGACCAGGCGGATCGACCAGGTCAGCAAGGGGCCGATCACGGTTGGGTGCAGCGGCTCGGTCTTGTTCTCCCCACTTGCCTCCCCGGTGGCGGCCGGCAGGTAGTCGTCGATGCCCTCGCTCTCCCAGGGCGGCTGCGTGACGCCGCAGGGGCTGAGGGACAGCTGGTCGAAGGCCCACAGGTCCGAGAGCCAGCGCAGAATCGTCTGGGCATGATCGCGCGTGCAGCCGCTGGTGCACTTGGAGGCGTACGCCTTCCAGTGCTCCACGGTGCAGTCGCTGAGCTGGGACACCTCTTGCCGGTCGAGCCAGCGCGCGAACTTCAACCACTGCAGGATGTTGTCGCGCATGTTGGTCACGCCGTCGCGTCCCCGGTTCTGAAAGCCCCGTTCCTGTACGTAGGTGGGGCGCAGCTCGCCGTTGATCAGGATCCAGATGAGGAGCCTGAGCTCGCTGCGCAGGGAGGCGGGGCACCTCCTCAGAGCGATCTTGTGGATGCTGTCCCCGGGATTGTCGATCAGCGGTCCCATCGACCAGACGTCGTCGCTGTAGCGGGAGTTGGGGTGGGGGTTGCCGGCGCTGATCCACCGGTCCAGGACCACCGGGCTCTCCGGCCCCGGCAGGGGAAGGATGTAGGGATCGGCCTCGAGGGTCAGAGCTGTTGTCACGGGGCGAGGTCTCCCTTGAGCAGGTGGTCGACGATCATGTGGTCGCGGTCGGTGATGCGGGCCAGAGCGGCGTCCCAGGTGCTCTCGTTGACCTTCGTCCGCAGGTCATCGAGTCGCTGGAGGTGCTCGTCCCATCGCTTTCGCCAGAGTTTCTCCGGCCAGCTGGAGCGGAGCGATATCAACTGGCGGCGCAGCAGCGCGAGGCGCGGGTGGTGGCCGGTGTGGACCCGGGAGTTCTCGCAGGACAGGCAGAGCAGGAAGTCGGCGCCGCAGCCCCCGCTCGGGTCCGGCCAGGGGCTGGTCTCCTCGTCCGCGCAGCCCGCGGTCGCGGTCTCCTGGTGAGTCGCGTCGGCCGCGTCCGTGAGCCGCCCCTTGAAGGTGTAGTCGCGGGCCTGTTCGAGGGCTTCCTCGGCGCCGGCCGCGATCACGTCGACCGCGGCCTCCTGGACGTTCTCGTCGGGCAGGACGTAGACGCTCTCGTGGGTGCCGCGTTTGTGCTGCAGTGGCTTGCCCGTGGTGGTGATGGTGGTCCTGCGGGCGCGTTGGAAGGGCGAGCCGATCTTGTGACTTCTCGCCCAGACTCGTGCGTCGGCCTTGGACACCCCGAAGCACAGCGGGCCGACGTTCCGGGGCCGGTCCAGGTTGGAGTCCACGTCGGTACGGCGCCGGTTGCGCGCGACCATCAGCAGGTCGTGGCCAGGCGACAGGGCAGCGGCCAGGGCTCGCCCGTGCTGCGTGGCTTCCAGGGCCTGGGTGATGAGCCGGCCGGGCGAGTCCGCGCCGGAGTCGGTGTAGTTCTCCGTGTCGAACCAGCGGCCCTCGCCCGAGCGGCGCTTCTCCACCAGGACCTCGTAGGTGACCGTGGCAGTCTCTCCCGCGGAAGGGGTGATGACGGGCACGTGCAGACGGTCGTAGACCGACAGATTCCAGCCGTAGCGGTCCGTCATCATCACGGCCAGGGCCGTCAGCTCCGCCCGGCTCAGGAACAGCCGACCCGTCGTCTTCCCGCGGTTCTTTCCGCGCAGCAGCCCTTCGGCTCGGGTGTAGACCTTCCCCTCTTTGTCCGGGTATCCGGGCAGTTCGCCCGTGGCGGCGACGCACTCGAGGACCGCCCCGATCCTCCAGTCACGGCTGTCCGGGTCCAGTGCGCCCGACTGGTAGCGGGCGAGCAGCGCGGTGTTCTCCCGGATCCGCAGCAGCGCGGCCCGGAACTGCCGTTCGGCGGCCAGCAGCACCTGGTCGCGCTCCGATGGCCGGTAGGACTGCTTGGAGGGCTTGCCCTTCTTCGGAACGGGGCGGGCCAGCTCCTCGGCGGCCAGGCCCTGCGCCAGCCGCGGCTCGCGCTTCAGCAGCGTACGGATCTTGGCCAGGGCCTCGCGCCCGCCGGGGGTGTCCTTGTGGTTGTTGCGCCAGAGCCGGAGCGTGGCCGAGGTGAGGTCGCCGAGATCGTCGGCCGGGTGGCCCTGCGCCTTGAGGAACCGGGCGAAGACCTCAATGGACCGCCAGTACGACTCACCGCTCGCGTGGCTGTTCCACCCCATGGACTGCGCAGCGAACGCTCGCGCAAGGGAGGAGCGCATCGGCTGGGGCACGGTGATCGCGGCGAAGTCGAAGACGCGCCTGAAGCCTTCCTTGTTCAGCACGGTGACCTGCAGCCCGTCGGCGGCTATCCGCTCGGTTGCCTGGAAGTCCGGCGGCGGCAGGACCGCCCGGCGGCCCCGCCCACTCACGATGCCGCCGCGACGGGCCGGGCCTCGACCAGCCGCTCGATGTCCTGGATCCCGGAAGTCTCCCGGGCCAGCCGGGCGAACAGACCGTTCAGGTCCTTCGTCTCGTCCATCTCACCGTGCTCGTCCTCGGTGTCGAAGGCGAGGATCGACTCCAGCTGCAGATGCATGACCGGACGAAGGTAGTGCTCCTTCGTCGTCTCAACGTCCTTGTGCCCCAACAAGGTCTTGACCAGCCACCACGGGTCGCCGTAGAGCTGGGCGAAGTCGCGCCGGTCTGCGGCGGTCAGCCCGTACTTCTTGTCCATCAGCTCGTTGAGCAGGATCAACATGTAGAGCGCCATCGAGTGCCGCATGGAGTGGGGTGTCGCGTACGGGACCTTCCCGCGGATCTCCGCGACCCGGAGCAGCCGGGGCGTCTCTCGTTCTTCCGGGGTCAGCAGAGCCTGTTCGCAGCGTTGGTTGGCCTGCCGGAACACGGTGTTCCAGCGGTCCGGCAGCATGGGCATGCCCTGCTCGGTCATCCACAGCCACGCCGGCTCCGGGCCCTGTGGTCCCTCGATGAACAGCCACTGCCGCTCGCGCCAGTCGAGCAGGCTCAGGTCATGTCGCCCTGGGACGCCGTCGCGGTTGACCCAGTGGACCCTTGGGGTGAGGCCCGTCGTGACCTTCGTGATCAGCCGCATCAGCGGCAACTTCTCGTAGCGCCCCTGGGCTTGCGCCCGTGCGACGGCCCAGGCCCGCTCCGACTCCGCGTAGGCGCTGACCTGGCGCAATGATTCGACGGACGCGTAGAAGGTCCGATCTCGCTTTGACCGTGACAGCGCTCTGGCCATCTGCCCGTGGCAGTAGCGGCCCGAGCGCAGCGGGCGGGCCGGCACTTCGAACGTCAAGATGGCGCCGGATTCCTGCCTCCGCAGTCCCGAGCTGAGTGTGAACCCGACGAACGAGGTATTCCGAAGCTCGGTCCGCCCGTCCCAGCCCGGCACCGGTGCCCCGTCGGGACCGAGGCGGCGAAGGCCCACGTCCTGCCAAAGACCCCAGGTCCGCGGTGTCAGCCACGACACTCGGGAGCTGCGGGCGTCCGCTGCGCGGTCCACCCGGCGCTGGCTGTCCACCGGCAGTGGCGTGACCTTCGCCCACCGGTAGAGCCGTGTGAAAGCCGACGCTTCCCGATCCCACTTCGTCCCGCTGATTCGGCTTGGGTTGAGTGGCGAGTCGCACCGAAATTCCCTATACGCGCGCAAGTCGCTCTCGGTCGCCTGCCGCCACGGGATCCCGCGTCGCCACAACCAAGTCAGCAACAGCCGGATATCCAGCGCGTAGTTCCGCCGAGTTTCCCGCTCCAGAGGATGGAATTCCGAGGAGAGCACGAATTCCAGCAGCTCGGGATCGACCACGAAATCAGGCCGTACAAAGACCGGATCGCCCGGCTGAAGCCCTACCGCGGCCACCGCTGCCGGCAAGTCGCGGACCCCCAGCACCCCCTCCTTCGGCAGCGGCCCCCACCGCTCCGAATCCGGCACGAACACCAACCACCACTCGTCCATCTGCCACCCCTGTGAGTCCCTTGAACTCACTCAATCATCAGGGAAGCACAGGTGCGGATCATCCGGAATGCCGCTGACCTGGTAGGAAATGTGGCCGCACGCGCAGTGCCCTGTCCGGACCGGCATCTGGGGACCGGTGGTGGGGGCAGTGTTGGGCGACAGGCTGTGGGCAGACTCGGTCGGCAGCGGCGAAGTGGGCGCGGGCTGTTTGCCGGCAGCAGGCGATGAGCTGGTCATGGGAGTCCTCGCTTCGATGTGGGCCCGGCCTCCTGGGGTCGGCAGGGACTGTCAGAGGGCGAACGTGTCGTCGGCCGGTTCGGAGACGGGCTGGCGTACGGCTTTGGGGATGCCGAGGCGGGTGCGGGCCTGGTGGAGGGCGGCGAGCTGGTCGGCGGCCGGCTCGCCCCAGTCGAAGAGCTCCAGAGCCTGTTCGGGTGTGGCCAGGATGCGGATGTAGGTGCGGCCGGTGGCCGGATCGACAGGCGCAGGCCCCAGGCAGGTGAGGGCGGCGACGTACCGCAGGCGGGAGCACGTTTCGTCGGGGGAGGAGAGGTGCCCGATGAACAGCGGCTCCCCGACCTCGGCTGCGGCCTCCTCGCGGGTCTCCCGACGCAGTGTGAGCACAGGGTCGCCGCGGTCCTGGAGTTCGGGAGTGCCGCCGGGCAGGCACGCCGCGCCCGTGTCCGGCTCCAGTAGCACGAGCACGCGGCCGTCCGGGGCAAAGAGCCAGCCCCACACCTGGTGTACGGGGAGGCATTCGGGAGCCGGACCGGTATGGAAGGGGAAGTGGTGCCGGGGGCGGGCAGTGCTCAGGACACCGGCCCGGTCCAGGACGGTGGGGGCGATTGGGAGACCGTCCTCCAGCAGGGCGGGGCCGGCGGCGTTGATACGGGCGCGCAGCGCGGACAGAGCCCGGCGGGCGTTGTCGGGTGACATCAGCTCGGGCAGTCGGGCTGGTTCGACGAACTCGACCGCCTCGATCTCACCTGCGCGGGGTCGGATGGCGGCGATCTGTTCGTCGCCCCACGTCCCGCCGTCGAAGACGTGCAGCACCTCACCGGGAAACCGCATGGCGGGGCGCGCGTTGGCGCCGGCGGTGGAGACCCAGTCCACGGCGAGCCCGCGGTCGAGGGCCATCGTGACGCCGAGCTCTTCGCGCAGTTCGCGGGCGGCGGCCTGGGCGGGTGACTCGCCCTTGTCGACCGCGCCGCCCGGCAGGAGGCGGGTGTCGCGATAGCCGACGCGCTCGACCAGAACCCGGCCGCGCCGGTCGGTGATCACTGCGGACGCTCCAGCCCACACGGCCGCCTCGGCGCGTTGAGCCCCGTACTGCTCGTCGGTGAAGGCGCTCGGCGTTTCGTCCGAGGTAGGTGTGGTGGTCATCGGGGACTCCAGTTGTGCGGTGCGCGCGGAGAGTGCGGGGGCGTGCCTGTCAGGCGAGGAGCCGGGACGGATCGCCCGCGACGGGGCCGGGGGTGAGCCTGGTGAAGGACTCGGCGCTGATGATCTCGTTGCGTTCGGCTTCGGGCAGGCGGGCGAGGATGCCGGGCAGGGGCCGCTCGCGTGCGACCTCCCCCTGGTGGGCAAGGATGGCCGCCCACTTCACACCGGCCCACGGGCTGACGTCGACGGTCGTGGTCACATACGCGTCGGGGACGGTCAGCACGCTCTTCCCGACCCTCTCCAGCAGGGTCCCGAGCCGGCCCACGCCAGCCTCCGAATGCGTGGCCGCGTACAGCGCCGACGGCTGCCAGGGGGTGCCCGCCTCGGGGTAGAGGGGCTCGAGACCGGCGGCCTCGAAGGCGAGCAGGGTGATCTGGTGGGTGCGTACGTGATCAGGGTGGCCCGTCAACTGGCCGAGAGCGTCGTGAGTGACGACGACTTCGGGGCGGAAGGCGCGGATGTGGGCGACGAGACGGCCGATGGCCTCGTCGAGGGGAGCGTCGACGAGTCGGGACTCACCAGGGGCGGACTCGGGGTTGCGGGCATCGCCGTAGCCGAGCAGCCGCGGGGGACCGGCGCCCAGGACAGCGAGGGCCGCGGCGAGTTCGGGCGCGCGCCTGCTGTCCGGCGCCCAGGTGGCGGTGACGACACCGGTGCGCGCTCCGGCGGCGCGGTGCTGTGCGAGTACACCGCCGGCCAGGAGGCTCTCATCGTCCGGGTGCGCGAACACCCCCAGCAGCGAGGGCAGCGGCGGGCTGTTCATGACGAAGGGTTCTCCTCGAAGTGGTGGGCGGACGGGAGGTTCAGATGACCGGCGGCCGGCCGGCGGCGGTGAGCCGGTACACGGTGCGCCGGTTCATCGGGCGCCGCTGCTGCGTACGCCGGGTCGTCCAGCCCTCGCGCATCCCGCGCAGCGTCTGGCGCAGTCCGCCGCCGCGTACGGCCCGGGCCAGGGTGATCACGGTCCACGCGCCCAGGTAGAGGGGGATGAACGGGGCGGGCAGGTTGCGGTATGCGATCCAGATCCGGTTGCGGGCGGCGAGCCGGTGGTACAGCGCATGGCGGGCGGGTGTGGTGAGCGGGTGGTGCATACGGATGCCGGCGGCGTACCAGCCGCTCCATCCCGCCGCGTACAGCCGCCAGGCCAGATCGAACCCCTCGTGATACAGGAAGAGTTGATCTTCCCACCCGCCTACCGCGTCGAAGGCGGCGCGCCGGATCAGGACGACGCCCTCGGTCATCGAGGTGACCCTCCCCGGCCGGCCCGGGTTCGCTGCGCGCAGCCGGGGGACCCAGCGGCGCGGGGTGGTCACATCGTCCGGGCCCGTCAGCCGTGGTTGCACCCAGGCGGCCTCCGGATGCTGCTCGGCCTCGGCGACGAGCCGGGCGAGGACGTCGGGGCGGGGGAAGCGAGCGCCGTTGTCCAGGAAGTACAGCCAGTCGGCCGGATCGCCGGCCTCGTGCAGTGCGTCGGCGCCGGCGTTGCGACCGCCGGGGATGCCGATGTTCTCGGGCAGGCACACGGTGAGGGCACCAGGTGGCACGACCTCGGGCTTGCAGCCGTTGCCGACGACCACCACCCGCACGTCGACGCCGCTCTGGGCAAGGAGCGTCGCCTGCGCGGCTGCTTCCTCCGCAGGGCGGTCGTTCATGGTCAGAACGACGACGTCGACGCGTGGGCGGGACAAGGGGTTCCTCCAGGCCATCGGGGCCGGTCAGGGCGTGGGGACGGGGGTGCCGGTGAGGTGCTCGGCCTGGCGGGCGACAAGCGGGGCGAGGTGAGGGTGGACGCCCCGGGAGCACGCCTGGAGGAGTTGTCCGAGGGCGATGAGCTCCCCGGTCCGGCCGGCGTCGGTCTCGAGGACGTGGCCGAACTCGCGCCGGACCCTGGCGGCGGTCACCGGCGCGGCCAGCGAGTACGCGTGGAGCAGGCCCAAGTCGTAGCCCACGGGCAGCCGGCCCCAGTTCTCCCAGTCCAACAGGACCAGGGGCGCTCGCGTCACGTTCGCCCAGTGCAGATCGGCATGCCCGGTCGTCGTCTCACGGATCTGAATGGGGTCGATGCCGAGGAAGCGGCGGAAGTTCCGGTCGACCCAGTTCTGCCGTACCGATTCCCGGTCGGTGCGCACCGTCGCGAGCGTCCCGAGCGCGGACTTCAGCTCCGACCACCACGAGTCGGGCAGAGCGATGTCCTGGTCGAGCGCGGGAGTGCCACTGGTGACCGGCTGGACGGACACGTACTCGGTGAGCTCCGCCCGGTAGGCGACATCCGCTGAGGTCCAGTCGAGAACCCCGCGAAGCCGCGGCCGCGGCACCGACCGCGGCACATGCGTGTCAGCGGTCGCCGTTCCCTCCCACAGCCGTCCGCCCGCCTTGTGGGCCTCGGCGGAGACGATGCGCAGCCAGCAGTCCCCGGCCCGGCGCCCCAGGGTGCGGCCCTGCCACCCCCATACCTCCGGCCCCGATGCGGACACCCGGAACTGCTTGGCGGCGGCCGCGTGCGCGCGACGCATCCGGTCGGACTCGTCGCGCTCTGCCGGGGCGACGAACACCGCCTGTCGCAAGGTCCGTTCCACCGTCACACCCCCTCCGCCACGGCGTCGGCCACAGGACGCTCAACGGGACCGGGCAGCACCACGTCACGCCCCGGCCACCGGAACACCATCCGGCAGTTCACCTTGTCCAGGACGTCGCCGGCGGGCAACGCATCGTCGGGCGTGCCGGCCGGGTGGACCGTCAGGACGGGATCGGCGTGCTCGTCGTTGGCCTCGGCGCGGATGTGACGGTCCCAGGCCAGCACCGTGGCCACCAGCCGCTCGGCGAGCTCGGGCCCCTGCTCGCCGAAGGCGTACGCGAACCACTCCCACTCCTTGTCTTCCCGGCGGTCGCTGTCCTTGGTCTGGACGTGGATCAGGTAAGCCAGCGAGGACCCGCAGAGGATCGCGGGGGCGTCGCGGTCCTTCGCGATGCCGGTCACAGCCTCGGCGGACTCCTGGTGGGCGGCCAGCCGGCAGAAGCCCGGCACGGTGGTGGCCGCGAACAGCTGAAGGGAGCCGAAGTAGGAGTTCGTCGCACCCATGGTCACTCCGGTCGCGACCTCGTGCCGCCGCCCGCGCAGCGCCTCCTCCAGGCCCTGAGTATCGGCGGTGGGGCCGTCGTCGAAGCGCAGTGCCAGCGTTCCGTCGAGCAAGGGGGCAACCGGGGCGGGGCGGGCCTGCTGCCCCTGGTCGCGGACGAAGCCGCAGTAGGTGAAGCGGCGGGCGTGCAGCACCTCGCCGTGCCGCTCGAACGCGATCGCCCGGGTGTAACCCCCCATCTCCAGCGGCAGGACCAGGCGCCCGCCTTCGGCCAGCTGTTCGCGCCAAGCCGGGGAGATGTCCCAGCAGTTGTAGGTGATCACGCTGCCGTCGAAGCCGCCGCGGGGCACGAGGTGGGCGGGCGCGCCAAGGGCGGCGTCGGCCTCGATGGCGGTGACGCGTCCGCTGCCGGCCTCCGTGAGGAAGGCCCGGGTTCGGCTGATGACCCACGGGTCGATGTCGACGCTCACCACCCGCCCGCCGGGCCCGGTGACGTGGGCGAGCAGCTCGGCGTTGTAGCCACCGGACCCCGCCTCGAACACGATGGCACCCGGCTGAAGGCGCAGGCTCTCGATCATGTCGGCCTGGAGCCAGGCTGCGGACACCGAGCTGATGGCCGTCCCGGTCTCGTCGCGGCGGGTGACGACGGCCCGGTCGCCGCCGTCGTACGCGTCCGCCAGGTTCACTTCCGGGGCGAACCGATGGCGGGGCACCGTGCGCAGCGCGTCGCGGACGGGCTCGGACGGGGCCCAGCCGCCGTCGATCACCGTCTGGGCCATCGCCTGGCGCAGCCGGACGGCTTCACCCGGCTCACCCGGTACGGGCGGCCGATCGGCGGCGAGCGGGTAGGAGACCACAGGCGGCAGGTCCGGGATGACGCCGGGCCACACGCTGTCGATCGCGAGTGCGGCCGGGACGAAGACGTCCCCGGCACAGGCGAGAGCGTGCAGGTCGAAGAACTCCCAGCGGTCGAACAGCTCCGGTTCCTCGTTGGTCAGCGTTCCCGTCCACGCGGTGATGCGGACGACGGCCGTGAGCCGCGGGATGCCGTGGCTGTCGTCGACCAGCATCGTCACCACGTGCGCATCCGCCGGGTCGGCGATCAGGCCCGTCTCCTCGGCGAGCTCGCGGACCGCCGCTGCGGCGAAGCCCTCCGGGCCGCGGGTCTTGCCGCCGGGCAGTTCGAGCATGCCGCGTCGGGAGCGGCCGAGCAGGACCCGGCCGGCGTCGTCGGTGACGACCGCGAGGGCGCCGGTCAGGGCATGGGCGGTGGTCGGCCGCTTCTCGACGGCCCTCGTGTCGGTGTGGCAGGGACCGCGCAGCACCAGGACGGCCAGGCCGTCCGCGTCCAGCCGCTCCACCGTCTCCCATCCGGCGGCGAGCACGGCGATCTCATCCTCGTCCAACGCGATCCCGCGCCGCTCCTCGGGCGTGGTGGCCGCCACCGGGGTGATGACGACGAGAGCGCCGCCGTCCCGCAGCCGCTCACCCAGCCCGTGCAGGACGCGCCCCCTGTCCTGCACGAACGGGTACATCAAGCGCATGACGACCAGCTCGTACCCCTCTTCGTGCAGCGGGGCGGGGTCGTCTCGCTCGATGTCCAGGTGCAGCCAGCGCACGCCCTCGACACCGGCGTGCTCCTCGCGGGCCCGGGCGAGCGCGCTCTCGGCGAAGTCGATGGCGTCCACGGTGTAGCCGAGCGACGCGAGGTAGACGGCCAGCTCCCCGGTGTTGTTTCGACATAAGTGCAGTGTCTCTTTGATGACCGAGCCTCCCGCTGGCCAGCCTCTGTGAGGGAGCCCAAGGGGTGTCTCTTTGGCTAGCATCCCCCGCATGGAACAGGCGTTCTACTTATCAGAGGGCTGGGAAAGTTGGGGCTTGGAGTTCAAGCCGGTCATTCCTGAGGGGATGGTGCTCGTCTTCGACGACGACCTTCGGTTTGAAGACGAGCACGGCTTGCGTACCTCAGCGATCGTGAACCGGTGGGCCTGCGAGCTTCCGACCAACGGATGCCCTGCGGCGAACTCTTGGACATCGTATGTCGGCGCCGTACGCCAGTGGTCGGAGTTCGGAGAAGAACACGGGGTCGGCCTCTTCGACAGTCGAGAGCGGCTCAAGGCGTTGCTGAGCGCCTACGCGGTCTACCGCTCGCAAGGCCCCATCAGCGGCAGGCAGAGGTTCAGGGTCACCACCTGGAATCAGCACATGACCATGCTCAGCATCTTCTACGCCTGGGCGATCGAGAACGGCTACGCCACCTCCCTGCCGTTCACCTACCGGCAGGCCACGGCCGTCTTCTCCGGGCAGCGGCGGGAGGTCCGCCGGAACTCTGCCCGGCGGCGCCAGCCGAAGCCCCACGTGACCATCAAGTACCTGGAGGACGAGTTCGCCGACCTGTTTCACAAGGGCCTGGCCCGGCTGCAGCCCGACGGGTCGGTGGAGCGCGGTTACCGCGGCCGGGAGATGGCCCGTAATGCGGCGGTTGGCCGGTTCGTCTTCTCCTCCGGGCCGCGCAAGCAGGAGTTCTCCTACCTTCTGGCCTGCGAGGTACCGACGCTGCCGAGCCGCCGCAGCGAGGTGCCAGTCCTCGTCCCGCTGTCGGAGGGCATCACCAAGGGCAGCAAATTCCGAAACGCCTGGATTGACTACGACGCGCTGGCTGAGCTGCACAACTACCTGGAGTTCGAGCGGGCCGCAGCAGTTCAGGGGTCGACCTGGATGCCGCCGCGGCGCTGGGGCGAACCGCTCATCGTGACCGAGGCGACGGCCCTGGGCGGCAGGATCAACGGCACCTGGACGACCTGGGAAACGCTGGGCCCGCCCGAACGCCGCCGGCTCGTCGCGCCCGGAGGCGGGTCGATGCTGCTCTCCGTGTGCGGCCCGGGGCGCCCGTTCACCGGCTGGAACACCGTATTCGAGCGGGCATCGGACCGGATCCGCGAACGCTACGAACCGCGATTCCCCCATGTCACCCCCCACCGCGGGCGCCACACCTTCGCCATGCAGACCATGGCAAAGCTTGTGCACGGCTACTACGAGCGGGCCGCCCGCCTGGTCAAGGACGGCGATGACGACGCCGGACTGGCGTTGTACCTCAAGACCACCGAGCCGCTGCTGGTCCTGCGTGACCTTCTTGGCCACTCGAGTGTCCTGACCACGGAAATTTATCTCAATCGACTGGATACGACCCGAATCTTCGCCGAACTGCACCGGCGGGTCGGCGAGGCCACCGGGCTCTTGCCAGCGTCGGCCGTCCGCGAGGCCGAAGCGGAGTTCGACGACGAAGACGACGACAGCGAGGACCTCTGATGCCTGCCACCGTACTCGAGGATCCGCTGGGCATCGCCGCCGTCTTCAGCGACGGGACGAGCGTGTCCATGATGGTGAACGTCACGGCGGGCGGCAAGACCTACGCCACACGGAACCCTGCCCTCGCTCAGGACATGCTGCTGGGGCTCGCCGATCTCGTACACCCGCACGGCGACATCGACGCGAAGCGCACACTCAACGACTACACCGCGGCGATCCGCGCACTGACCAACGATCTGGCCGACCAGGGCTTTACCGGCGGCGCCGCCGAGTTGACGCGTGCTCACCTGGCCCAACACTGGCTGCGAGGTGCCCACCGTGCCGCACTGGAGTCTCTCAGCCGACGGATGCTCGCCCGCGCCGACGATCTCCACGGACTGTTGAAAGCGGATGTTCGGGAAATGGTGGACGGCCGCCATTTCCAGGTCCAGCGCCAGTCCGAGAACACGCTCGCTCCGTACACCGAGAGCGAGTGGGCCCGGCTCGCCAAGGCATGCGAGACGGTCGTCACGGATTCGTACTCCGCCTTCCGCAGAGCAAGGAGAGCCGCTGAAGACGGACAGGATCCGCTCAAGGGCGGGTGGAGCGAGGCCAACGTGTACTGGGCCTATGCGCAGTTCGGACCGGTGGAGGCGACGCCGTACGCCGACTGGTCGCCGGGCCACTTCTCCGGCCTGCCGGAGAGGCAGTTCCCGTACCGCAAGGTCGCCGTCTCGGCGCTGCTGTTCCCCGACGCTTCCACCGTGCTGGCCTACCGACTGTTGTTGGGCATCTACACCGGCATCGTGCCCGACGGCTTGGACGACCTCGGGCTGGGTGATGTGGACTGGGCCGGCGAGTCGACCGTCCTGCTCTCCTACATCAAGGGCCGCACGGCCGAGGAGAGCCGGACTCTGACGAAGCGGGCCAGCCGACTGCTGGAGCAGTGGCTGGACCACTCCTCTGTAACCCGGAAGTTCGCTCCGGCGCACATGCGTAACGCCTTGTGGGCGCGCTACGTACCCCGCGGCGTGCACCACTGGGTGACCACGGCGACCAGCAACGAGACGAGCCAGAAATGGATCCTTTCGCAAGGGCTCCTGGCCGACGATGGCGGACCGCTGCAACTGCATCTGCACCGGATCCGGACGACCTATGACTCGATGCGGGACCGCCGCTCATGGGCGGGCAGCCGACGCGCGACGCTGGATCCCAACCGCAGCCCGCAGGTCGAAGCCGACCACTACCTCGGCGCCGGCACACCCGAACAGCAGGCCCTGGTCGAGGAGATCATCGTCGAGGCGCAGAACGACATGCTGCGCAAGGCCGAGCCGCCGATGGTGCTTGCCACCGAGGATGCCGCAACCCTAGTGCGGGATTACCCCGAGCAGGTCGCCGCTCTCGGACTGGACGACACGGCGCTCGCCGAGCTCGTCCACGGGGAACGGGATGTCTTCAGCGCCGCCTGCGGCGACCACCTGTCGGGACTACACGGGCCCAAGGGCAAGCCGTGTCCCGCCCGACCATGGGTCTGCCTGCTCTGCCCGCTGGCACTGTTCACTCCGCGGCACCTGCCGAACCTGATGCGCCTGCACGCGTTCTTCGCCCGCCAGTGGGACCAGAGGACTGCCGAGGAGTTCATGCGGAACTTCGGCCCGTACGACCAGCGGGTAGCCGAGATTCTCGCCCCCGACGTCTACTTCCCCTCCGCGACGCTGCTGGAGGCCGCAGCCCAAGTAGCAGATACCGACGACGAGCTGCCCCTGCGGCCGGAAGAGACGACGCGATGATGAGCCGCATCACAACCACCGCCCTGGCCCAGGGCCAGCATCACCCCAGTCCGCTGTCGGGCATCGACATCTGTCAGGCCGTGGGCCTGGCGGTGCGCCCGGGCGGGAACCGGCCGCTGGTCGGCCAGCTGATCTGGGACTTCGCCGATCTGGAGGACTTGCCCGCCCACCTGCGCCCGGTCCAGGCCCGACTGGACTTCACCAGCATCCACAGCCCGAAGTGGAGAACCCTTGCCCAGGAGTACATGTTCGCGCGCATGGCCCCCGGGCACGAGGCGGTGCGGCACCTGCCCAGCGCATTCCGCATCCCGCTCCACTTCGATACATGCAGGAACCGCCTGGCCGAGCTCAGGAGGTGGTTCAACTGGCTCACCGAGCGCGGCGTCACTTCCCTGGAGGACGTGACACAGCAGCACTGCCAGGGCTTCTACGAGTCCCGTCGGCATACCCGGGGCACGCACCGAGGGCCGCTGCGCCCGTCCGGGCAGAGCACGCGCATGGCCGCGGCCCAGGTCGTGCAGGAACCTGCTTTCTACAGCGGCCTGTTCACCACGGACCGCTTCGCCGAAGGGTTCATCCCGTGGGCCGGCCGAAGCCCCTACGAGGTCGCGGGCTGCAAGCGGGCCGGAGAGAACATCGCCCAGCCGCTGCGCGACGAAGCACTACGGCCGTGGCTCTCCGCCGCCCTATACATCGTGCAGACGCTCGGTCCCCACATGCTCGAACTGATCCACACCGTGCGGCAGTACGACGACGGGGCGCCCTGGAAGAGCGAGGGCACCCAACTGGAGCGCCTGGAAGCAGCCATACGCACCCACCTCGACCAAGGCGTCCCCCTGGAGCCGGTCGGCGCCAAGGAGTACGCCGCGCGGACCGACGAGGGCTGGTCCGCCGAAGACCCCCTGCTCGCGGTGAACGTACTCTCCATCGCCCGGGAGGCGGGTATAACGTCCTTCGCCTACCAGTACCTGCCCCCGCTGCGTTCACTGCTGGAACAGGCCCTGGCGGCGGTGGGACTGCGGCCCAGGTGGGCGTGGAACGCCGCCCAGGTGGACCGCGCCGACGGCACCGGAACAGTCCCGTGGACCGAGGGCTTCGCCACGGCCGAAGAAGCAGGCCACATGGTGGAGCGGGTCCGCACCGCCTGCCAGGTCGTCGTCGCCCTGCTCACCGGCGTACGCAACAGCGAGCTGGCGGCGATGCCGCTCGACGCGTGCGTCCCCCCGCAGGACCTCGGCGCCGGACGCACGCGATACCGCCTGCGGACCAAGCTGATCAAGGGCCAGGAGAAACTGGGCGGGGTATGGGAGGAATGGGTCACCGTGGCCCCCGCCTACGACGCGGTCGCCCTCGCAGTGCAGCTGCTGGACCCCCGCAGGCCCACCAAGCACGTCTTCGGCCGCACCACGATGGCCAACCGCTGCGCCAAGCTGCGCCGGTGGGTCAACGGCCCCGAGGGACAGCGCCTGGGCCTGGAGCCGATTCCAGAAGACAAGATCAATATGCGCATCACCCGCCGCACCCTGGCCGTCGCACTCGCGCACCGGCCCGGCGGCCTGCTGGCCGCCAAGATCCACCTCAAGCACGTCTCGATCGTCACCACCGAGGGCTACGCCGCCAGCCCTGGCGGCTCCCAGGCCAAGTTCATGGCCGAGGTCAGCGCGGAGGAGCAGGACCGCAACAAGAACCTTACCCTGGCGGCGTTTCGCGACTACCAGAACGGGATCCGGCCTGCCGGGCCTGGCGCCCGCGATCTGATTGACCACTTCAAATCCGTCGACGAGGAGATCCTCGCGATGCAGGCATCCTCACCCGGTACCCGTCCCGGGGACGAGGAGGTGATCCAACTCCTGGCCCGCCGGGCGAAGACCCTGCACCTGGGAATCGCGAACTACTGCTGGTTCGCCGACCCCTCCAGAGCGCTGTGCCTACTGCTGGCCGGCACACCGAAAGCGGACAAGCCGCTGGTCGGCATGTGCGACTCGGCCCGCTGCCCGCAGGCCACCCACCACAGCAGACACCGGCCGGTGTGGGCCTCCAGCGCGGAGAACAAGAAGGTGTTCATCGGCAAGATCGGACGCGGGCAGAAGGACGAGAAAGCCCGCCTGCAGAAGGAACTCGACCGCGACCTACGAGTGCTGGCCGAGATCGACGCCGCGACCGGAACGGCAGCGTGACATGGGACGCATCAGCGAGGACACCCGAGCCCGGAACGAGGAGGCGATCCGAGCGGCTATGGACCGGTTGCTCCGTGGCGACCTGCCGCCCGGCGGCAAGTGCGACCTGCGGACCCTGGCGAGCGAGGCCGGGGTGCCCCGCACAGCCTTCTACGCCAAGAAGAACCGCGACGGCACCGCCCGCCCAGGGCCGTATCAGCACCTGGCCCAAGAGTTCGAACGACGCCTGTCCGCCCTGCGGAACGCCGGTACGGTCCCCGATCCCAGGGCCGCGCAGATCGAGAGGCTCAAGGAGGCCAACGCCGCTCTGAAGTCCCGGCTGGACCAACGTGACGCCGAGCTGGAGGCGTTCCAGGACTTCAAGCGACGTGCTCTCTCTCAAATCGCCGCCCAGCACCTGGAGATCGAGCGTCTACGGGAACAAGCCGCAGCCGTCGGCAACGTCCGCAGGCTCCCATCGGGCAGACCGGGAACAGCGCCGTACGGGTCATGCAGCTGACCTGGCATTGCCGAAGAAGGCGTCACGCTGCGGCGGCACCGGCACCGGCACCAGCTGCGGTGCGGTTGACCGGCTCGGCGGCTGCACGGGTAACGGCGGCCTGGGTCAGACGCCGGCGTAGGAGTGCAGCCCGGTGATGAAGATGTTGACGCCGTAGTAGTTGAAGACGAAGGTGGCGAAGGCGATTAGGCCGAGGTAGGCGGCGCGGCGGCCCTTCCATCCGGCGGTGACGCGGGCGTGGAGGTAGGCGGCGTAGGCGACCCAGGTGATGAAGGCCCAGGTCTCCTTGGGGTCCCAGCCCCAGTAGCGGCCCCAGGCGGCCTCGGCCCAGACCGCTCCGGCGATGACGGCGAAGGTCCACAGCGGGAAGACCAGGGCGTTCAGCCGGTACGACAGCGTGTCCAGGCGGTCGGCGCTGGGCAGCCGTCGCCACAGCGGGGCGAGGCGTCCCCGGCCGCGGCCGGACGCCTCGGCGCGTTCCCAGCGGTCGCGGGCCAGGTACAGGAGTGTGGCCACGGCCGCGGTGTGGAAGGCGCCGCCGGAGATGATCGCGGCGGAGACGTGGATCCACAGCCAGTAGGAGTCCAGGGCGGGGACGAGCTGTGCGGAGTCCACGTACAGCACGGTGACCGCGAGGCCGAGGGTGAGCAGGACGGAGAAGGCGACGGGCAGGCCGAGCCAGCGCACCTGTTTGCGGGCGGCGAGCAGGCCGAGGTAAGTGCCGGTGGCGGCCAGGGCGAAGGCAGTGGAGAACTCGTACATGTTGCCCCACGGGGGCCGGCCCACCGACCAGGCGCGGGTGACCACGGAGGCCAGGTGGAGGAGGAAGGCGAGGGTGGTCAGGGAGACCCCGATCCGGCCGAGGAGGTCGGACCGCTGGTCGCTGCTGTCTGCGCCGTGACCGACTTGGGGTCCGTTCGCGTTCTCGGTCTTCCGGTCGGCTGTGGGCGGGGCGAGTACCGCGGTGCCCGGGGCCGAGCCCGTCCGGAGTCCCGTGCGTCCCTCGGCGGCGGTCCCGGCGCCGCTGGTCCGGTGCGTGGCGGGTGTGGCGGCGAGGCGGGCGATGCGGTTGCGGCTGCCGAAGGCCCATTCGGCGCAGTGGGTCAGGAAGGCCAGCAGGTAGACGGCGATCGCCGAGTAGATCAGCCAGTTGCTGAGCTGGGCGAGCGTCTGGTCCGCGGTGGTCGTCGGGTTCACGGTTGCTCCTGCTTCTGCTGCGTCTGGTCCTGGTGCGGTGAGGCGGTGGCGTCGGCCGGGGGGATCGTGCGGTGCAATTCGGCGGTGAGGTCGGCGACTTCCTCGGCGAGCCGGGCGGAGGCGGACCGGTCCAGGCCGGCGACCTCGATCTCGCTGCCCGTACCTGAGCCGGGGCGGACGCGGATCCACAGGCGGCGTCGGCGGATGAACAGCGAGGCGGTCAGGCCCAGTCCGGCGGCGATCGAGCTCCACAGGGCGGTGCCGTTGCTGGGGTTGCGGGCGATCTGGAAGCTGGCCCACTCCTTGAGCCCGTCGAAGGTGAGTGAGCCCGCCCCGCCGGGCAGCTCCATCCGGTCGCCGGGCCGCAGCGCCTGGGCGGCGGGGGTGCCGTCCTTCTTCCTGAACTGCGTCATCCGGCTGGTGTCGAGCTGGTAGACGCTCTGGGGCACCCCGCTGTCCAGGCCGAGGTCTCCGTGGTAGGCGGTCAGGACGAGGACGGGGTCCTCGGCGGCGGGGAAGGTGGAAGACCATCCGTTGGCGGAGAGGTTGACGGTGGGCAGGAACAGCCCGGTGAAGCCGAGCTGGGTGGGCTTGCCCTCGCGGTCGCGGGCGTCGGGGACCTTGACAACTCCGGTGGAGCGGACGAAGGCGTCCTGCGGGAGGAAGGGCACCGGCCCGGACCAGGCGACATCCCCCTTGCCGTCGCGCACGGTCACCACGGGCGCGTAGCCGTGGCCGACCAGGTAGACCTTGGAGCCTCCGATCTCCATGGGGTCGTTGACCCGGAGGGTGACCTCCCGCTCGGGACCGTCCGCGGTCTCGCGGGCGTGGACGCGGGCCTGGAAGAAGGTCGGCGTGCCGAGCTGGGGTCCGCTGCGCTGGTACTTGCCGGTGAAGTCCTCCAGTCGGAAACCGAAGGGGGCGAGGTCGTAGCCGGAGACGAGCTTGCCCGGCTGGAAGTCGTCGTACTGGGTGCGCGCGTTGGTGAAGCTGTCGCCCTCCACGACGACGGCCTGGCCTGTCGAGCCGAACAGGCCGCCGACGGCCAGGGCCACGAGCAGCCCGAACAGGGCGAGGTGAAACAGCAGGTTGCCCGCTTCGCGGAGGTAGCCCTTCTCGCCCGACACCGCGCCCTGGGACTCGGCGGCGGCCCGCTCCACCCGCAGCCGGAAGCGCCGTCGGCCCAGGGCCTGCCGCGCCGCCTCCAGGGCCTCATCGGGAGACGAGGGGCTGGTCCACCTTGTGTGCTCCGGCATGCGGTCCAGCCGGCGGGGGGCAACCGGGGGCGTGGCCCGCAGCGCCCTGGTGAACTGCAGGCAGCGCGGCAGGATGCAGCCGCCGAGTGAGAGGAACAGCAGCAGGTAGACCGCGGCGAACCAGGGGGAGGCGTAGACGTCGAACAGCCCCAGCTTCTCGTAGATAGGGGTCAGGGTGGGGTGGTCGGCCCGGAACGCGGCGGCCTGAGACGGCTGGCCGGAGTCCTGCGGGACCAGAGAACCGGGGATCGCGGCCAGGCTCAGCAGCAGGAGCAGGATCAGTGCCGTGCGCATCGAGGTGAGCGTGCGCCAGATCCAGCGCAGCCACCCCAGCGGGCCGAGCCGGGCGCCGACGGGGGCTTCGACATCGTCCCGGGGCGCACTGGACATATCCCTGGGCGATGTCTCGAACGGGCCCTCCGGGCCGCTGTCGGGACGGTCGGTGCCCGTGCGGGTCGTGCTGCGCGGGGTGGGCACGCCGTTCACCGGCCTTCCGCGATGACGGGGGTCAGCATGCCGATGATCTCCCGTTCGCCCAGTGCCTTCAGCGCCCGTGCCGCGATGCGTCCCTGACGGTCGATCACCACCGTGGACGGGATCGCCTGCGGCAGCAGATGCCCCTTGAAGCGCAGCACCAGCTCTCCCCGGGGGTCGTAGAAGCTGGGATACGTGATGCCGTAGCGCCGCTCGAAGTCCTTCGCGGGCTCGGTGGACATGTCGCGGGTGTTGATGCCCAGGAACTGCACGCCCCGGTCCCGGGTCGCCTCGAAGGCGCGCGCCAGATGCGGCGCCTCGGCCTTGCACGGCTCACACCAGGAGCCCCACACATTGAGCAGCACCACGCTGCCGCGGTAGTCGGACAGCCGCAGCGGCTCGCCGTCCAGGTTCTTGCCGGAGATGTCCGGGGCCGCGGGGCGCCGCCCGGCCGGAATCGCAGTGATCTCCCCGCTGCCCGCGGGGAATGTGGCCGAGGTGCCGGAGGACCCGCCCTCACCGGAGGGTCGGTCTGCGCCGCCGTCCGCTGCCGAGGTACACCCGGTGAGCACCAGCGCCGCGCCGGCCGTCAGCAGGTACCGGCGGCTTCGCGGGGCCGCGCCTGCGGGCTGGGGGCCTGGCCGCCCCACACTTCTCCGAAGCTCCTTAGGGGACATGGGGAGAGTGTGGCATGGGCGACGCGACGCGGTGACACCACCCCCGGAGTGCGGCGAGTGCGGCGAAGAACGCCCTGGGCCGGGAACCGTCAGTGGGCTACCGTCGTCACCTAAATGGCTTAGGGAATTCTATCGACGGAGGATCTGCTCATGCGACGAGAGCTGGCGGAGCGCCCCGGCGCCGGGAGAAGGGTCGCTCACCGCAGGCTGGTCCGTGCCGCCGCACTGGTCGCGGCCGCAGCCATGGCCCTTGCCGCGTGCTCCGGCTCGGGAGGCTCGACGTCCGGCACCGCCGCGGTGGGCGACGCGAAGAACGCGGCTGAGGCGAAGGCCGAGCCCGTGAAGATCGTCATAGCGCCGACGGCGGAGGGTGCCGCGGTGACGCCCGGCAGCAAGGTGACGGTGCGCGCCGAGGGCGGTCTGCTCTCCGAGGTGAAGGTGAGCGCGGCGGACACCGACGCGTTCGCCGGGGCACTGTCGAAGGACAAGGGCACCTGGACCTCCTCCGCCCTGCTCGCCCCCGGCACCGAGTACACGGTGTTCGCCCGTGCCCAGGGGACGGACGGCAAGGAGGTGACCAAGCGCAGCACCATCACCACCGCGGCAGCGCGGGACACCTTCGTCGGCGAGTACAGCCCGAACAAGGGCACCACGGTAGGCGTCGCCATGCCGGTGTCCATCACTTTCAACAAGCCCATCCAGGACAAGGCGGCCGTCGAGCGCGGACTCACCGTCACCGCCAGCCCCGAGGTCGAGGGGGCATGGAGCTGGATGAAGGACCGGGGCGGCAAGGACCGGATCGACTACCGGCCCCAGGAGTACTGGAAGCCCGGCACCAAGGTGACCTTGCGGATGTCGCTGTCCGGCGTGGACGCCGGCGGCGGGGTGCTGGGCACCCAGCAGCGGGTGGTCACCTTCACGATCGGCACGTCGGTGGTCAGCACCGTCGACGTGGAGCAGAAGACCATGACCGTCGCTGAGAACGGCAAGGTGCTCAGGACCCTGCCGGTCTCCAACGGGAAGAAGGGCTTCGACACCTGGAGCGGCACCATGGTGGTGCTCAGCAAGGTACCCACCCTCCACATGGACTCGCGCACGGTCGGGATATTCGGTCCCGAGGCGTACGACATCGGCGAAGTGAAGTGGAACGTCCAGCTCACCCCGTCCGGCACCTACGCCCACGCCGCACCCTGGAATGAGGGCCTGTTCGGCAAGGTCAACTCCAGCCACGGCTGCGTAGGCGCGAGCACAGCGGACGCCAAGTGGTTCTACGGCCGCGTGGGGCTCGGAGACCCCGTCACGGTCGTCAACTCCGCCGAGGACACCGTCGCCGTGAACAACGGCTACGGGGACTGGAACGTCGACTGGAAGACCTGGAAGGCGGGCAGCGCGCTGAGGTGAGTCAGGAGCCCGCCTGCCTCCGGACACCGAACCGGGGTGCTGAGGGACCCAATGGGACGCGGTTCCTGTGGACGCGATGCGCACCTCAGTCGCGTGCAGGCCCCTTGACCGCTGCGAGCCGCTCGACCATGCCCAGGCAGTACCGCTCCCGGCGCAGCACGGTGAACCCCGTCCTCTGGACCAGGAGCAGTGGCCTGCACAGGTGGTAGGCGCTGGACAGGCGCCGTAGAAAGGGTGCGGCCAGACGCTGGACAGCACGCACCGGGAAGCGGGAGCCGGGAATGTGATCGAGGAGCAGCAGACGCCCGCCCGGCCGCAGCACCCGGTGCATCTCCCGCACCGCGGCCCGGTCGTCGGCCATGCAGCACAGCGCCAGCACGCACACCACCGTGTCGAAGCAGGCGTCCGGGAATGGCAGCGCCGCGGCGGTTCCCTCCACCAAGGTCACCGCCGCCGCGGAGGCGGCTGCGCGCGGCCGGGCCCGCTCCAGCATCCCCGGGCACAGGTCGATGCCGACCACGTCGGTCCCGGGCGGGTAGTGGGGCAGGTTTCGTCCGGTGCCGACCGCTACCTCCAGCACCTTGCCGCTCGCCTGCGCACACACCCATGCCCGGCCGTCGCCGATCAGCAGTCGGTCGTAGGGGCGCATACAGCCGTCGTACCAGGGCGCGTCGCGATTCCAGTAACGCCGCACCCGTGCGTCCCGGCCTGTCCCCACGCCCACGGATGCCCTCCTCCGGTCGTGTTTCAGGATGGCGGCACGTGCCGGACTTCGTCAGCGGCACTGCCGGAGCACGGTAGCCCTGCCCATGCCTGCCCAGCCGTAGCGTGGTTTCAGTGGCCGGCCGCCTCGGTGACCGGCAGGCGCTTGGTGAAGGTCTTCCCGCCGTCACGGGTCTCGTAGACGCCGTCCTGGGTGGCGGCCAGCACGCGGTCGGCGTCGACGGCGGTCAGCGCCTGGGGCTTTCCGCCGGGCACGGTGCCCGCCTTCTTCCAGGTGGCGCCGCTGTCGGTGCTGCGGTGCAGCCCGCCTGCCGGGTCGATGCCGTACAGGCCGTCGGTCTTCGCCCAGGAGAGGAAGAACAGCACGGGCTCGGTGCCCTTGCCGAAGGTCTTGCCGCCGTCGGTGCTCTTCGCGACGCCGTCCTCCGTGGTGGCCAGAATCAGGTCGGGGTCGTTAGGGCTGACGGCGATGTCCGCGGCGGCGATCGAGGCGCGCTTGTCCCACTTCTTACCGTCCTTGCTGACATGTAGCACGCCGCCGCTGTAGCCGTAGACGGTGTTGTGGGCGTACTCCAGGGCGTGGAAGTCGGCCTCGCCGCTGAGGGAGAGGACCTTCCAGGTCCTGCCGGCGTCCGTGCTCTCGATCAGGCCGCGGTTGCCGGGCTCGTCGCTGCCCGGGGCGGGGTGACCGCTGCCGAGGAAGGTGCCGGGCCCCTTCACGGTGAAGCCCATGTAGTCGGCGGTGTCGCTGACCCGCTTCGGCGAGCCGTCATCCTCGACGGCGATGACGCCCTCATGAGTGGCGACGTACAGCCGCCCGTCGGCCGGGTCGATGCCAAGCCCGTGGATATGGCTGACGGCGGCTCCGGAGGCCGGCGATTCCTCGGAAGTCGAGGTGTCGGAGCCTCCACCGCAGGCGGTCAGCGCGGCGGCGAGCAGGACCGCGGCTGCAGCCAGGGCAGGACGGAAACGGAACGTCATCGGACGGAACCTCGTACGGATGGAACGGATGCTGTCGCGGGCACGGCGACGGTCCGGCCGGCCCACGAGAGAGGCTGGCCCCGCCACCACCCACAACCTACGCTCTTTCGGAGATGTACGGAGCCGTCCCCGGCGACCACGAGCCGGGCCCACCGGCGACCGCGGCAGGCGGCCCCACCCCCGGGTCGGCCGCAACCCCGGAGCTCACCACCGCAGGGCCCTCCCCATGCGGCCTCCGCCAGCCGGCCTGGCCTGCTGCGCGGCACCCAGAACGGCCCGGGCGACTGGCGCGGCGGCACTCCCCGGACGGAGCAGGACTCCACCCATACGGGGGATCATCACCCCACCCAACACCCAAGACTCTTAGGGGATCGGCTAGCGTGCCGGAGCGTCAGCACCCTGCGACGCACCGTTGCAGAACAGCGTGAACGGAAGGTGGCCTATGACCACACGACTACTGTCCCGCGTCGGCGTCCTCGCCGGGGCCGTCCTGGCCGCCTCGGCCGGATTCTCCGGCCTGGCACAGGCACACACCCCTGCGGTACCCGCCGCGACCGGCATGGGTATGGCTTCACAGATGCGCGCCGCCGCGGCGGACATGCACGTGGAGGCGATGCACATGAAGATGCCCATGGACTCGACGGCGGTTCACTCAGCCGCCGCGCAGCACCGGTGCGAGGCCGCCTGCGCGAGGCACGCGGCACTTGGTCAGAGCTGCGCGTGCTGCGGGCAGGGCGCACCGGCCCGGACCGCCCAGCACAAGAAGTGCTGCGCCGCATCGCACGGTCTCGGGGTGTGAAACCGGCGACCTCGCGTCAAAGGGGCAATGAGTTGATCTTGTAACCCGGGCGAGGGGCTGAAGGCTACGAGTCCTCGATGATCGGGCAGACCGAAACGGGCTGGTCGTCGGTGCATTCGTCAGCTCGCTGCCGGGTCTCGGCGAGGGTTTTCCGCAGGGCCAACAGCTCGGCGACGGCAGTGTCGATCTCGGCGATCCGCTCGTCGAGCAGGTCGCGGACGGTGGCGCACGGCGGGATGCCGCCATTGCGGATGGTGAGGACGTCGCGGATGTCGTCGAGGTGCAGGCCGAGGGTGCGGGCCCGTCGGATGAAGGTCAGCAGCTCGACGTCCCGCTCGGTGTAGAGCCGGTAGCCGGCCTGGGTCCGCTCTGCTGCGGGCAGCAGGCCCTTGGCCTCGTAGACCCGTACGGCCTTGCGGGTCAGCCCCGCCGCGCGGGCGGCCTTCCCGATGGTCAGTCCCGGTAGCGCCATGGTCGCAACCTCCTTAAACCCCCAGTATTGACCTTCACCCAGGGGCCGGGTTCTACCGTCACGACGTACGGACAACAGCGCGATACGAAGAGGTGAGGAGCATGCCGTTCCGCGAGGGTGAGGTCTTCCGGTGCCCGGAGGAGGACTGCGGGTGCGAGCTGACGGTGACCAAGGCGGCCCCGCCGACGTGCACAGGTCAGCACGACGCCCCGACGTGCTGCTGCGGCAAGACCATGGTGAAGAAGTCCGCATAGGCACCCGGCGGCCTACGCTGAACCGGGCCGTCCCGGCGGTGTTCCCCCGTGCCGCCGGGACGGCTTTCGTGCGTCCGGGCTCATTCGGTGCCGTCGGCCTCATCGGCTTCGGCGAGGATGCGGTGGACGGTGGCGACTGAGAGGTGTTCCCCTTTGTCCTTGCCCGAGGTGATGACGAGCTCGCTCGCGATCTGCGGCAGGGGGAGCCCGTTGGCCCGCAGGGATTGCGCGTAGGCGGCCATGTCGTCGTCGACGACCTTGGGCCTGCCGCCGTGCCGGCCGCGTCGCGGGCGAACGCCGGGCACGGTTCGATCAGGGCCCGCGGTCTCTCAGAACTACTCATTTCTGGGAGAGCGGAGCGAGCGGCGCCGACCGTCCTGCCGTGCGTGCCCCGGTCACCGTTTCCTCGGCCTGTGGGTGGCGAGCCGTTCGCGTGCCTCGGTGTAGGCGTCTACGTCGATCTCGCCGGAGGCGAAGCGGCGGTCGAGGATCTCCTCCGGAGTCTCCCGCCACGGCTCCCTGCCCTCTCGGCCGTCATCGCGACCGCCGCCGTGCTGAGTGAGGCGGACAACCGCCCACACGACGAGGCCGATCAGCACGATCCACAGCAAGGGCATGAACGCCATCCAGGCCCAGCCGCCGTCCCAGTACCCCACCATCCTCACCTCCCGGAAGGGCTTCCCCTTACCACCTTCACCCCGTCGGATCGCTCGGCGCATCCCCGGATCGTTGATCGACCGACTGCCCACCTGCGCGGATGTGATCACCAGCCGTTTCTTCGGCTCGGACTCCGGTCAGTCGTCGCTCATCTCAACGAAGTCGCCGTGCCAGCTGTGGTCCCAGACCTGGCCGGTGATGGCGTTGACCGACAGCATGCCGGTGATCTTCTCGCCCTTGAGGGTGTGGAGGGTGTAGTAGCCGGGGAATGCCTCGGCCTCGCCCGGGGACTGGCCCGCGCGGTGGTCGCCGAGCCACTGCCGGGCGATCTGGCGGGCTTCGGCGGCGGAGACGCGGGCCTTCGTGCCGGATGCCGCGCGCATGCCGTAGTCGGTGTTCCACATCATCGCCGGGCCGTACTCCACCCAGACGGCGCCGCCCGCGGGGTCGATGAGGACTTCGGTGGCGCCCCGGCCGTCGGCCGTGTTGAGTTCGGCGTAGAAGTTGCAGGAGAACTGCATGACCTCGCCCACGCGCAGGTCGAGCCGGTCGGCGTATTCCTGCGCCCGGGCCTTCGCCGCCGCGAGTGAGCGCACGGGCTTTCCGTTGCCGGCCAGGCCGTACGGGCTGTCGCCCATCATGCCCGGGCCCATCCACGTGTCGCGGTCCCCCATCATTCCCGGGCCCATCCAGGTGTCAGGGTCACCCATCATGCCCATGCCCCGGTCCGACGGCCCGTAGCTGCTGCACCGGCCATCGCCCGGTGAGCGGGCGCCGGAGGGTCCGTAGGCGGTGCGGTACGCGCTCGTGCCGCTGTCGCTGCCCGGCCCCGCGTTCTGTGTCGCCGCCCACACCCCGGTGCCCGTGCCGGCCAGCACCACGGCGGCCGCCGCGGCTACCGCCGCGCGCTTCCTGTTCTGGATCATCGCTCTCACCGCCGCCGGATGTACGGCCAAGGGCCGCTGAGGTTCTCCTTCCTGCCACTGTCCCACCGCCGCCAGGCACGGGGCAGGGGCTGACCGGCCCCGGGGAAGGGCCAACGGGCCCGCCCGGTCAACTGGTGCGCACGGCGGCGCCCAGGAGGTAGTCGCCCTGGATGCGGGTGCGCCACTGCTCGCCCGTTTCCAGCCCGTGGCGGGGCAGTTCGGCCAGGAATTCGCCCGCGGTGAACCGGTCCTCGGTGGGGTGGTCGAAGAGAGCACGGTAGGTGGGGCGGGCCAGGGCCGTCGCGGTGACCTCCTCGAAGTAGAACCTCCCGCCGGGGCGCAAGACCCTTGCGACCTCCGCGATGGCGTCCCGCCAGGCGGGGATATGATGGATGATGCCGAAGTCGAACACCGCGTCGTAGGTGTTGTCGTCGGCGTCGAGGGCGGCACGCAGGTCGGTGGCGTCGCCGACGGCGAGCCGGACCCGGTCGCCATAGCGGGCCAGGCGACGACGGGCCCGTTCGACCATGGCGGGGTCTAGGTCGACGGCGTCGACCCTGGCGGCGCCGAAGGCGTCCAGGATCAGTTTCGTGCCGTACCCGGAGCCGCAGCCGATCTCGGCGGCGCGGACGCCGGGGGTACGACCGCCAAGCTGGGCCAACAGCCGGACCTCGTACAGGCGTTGCAGCCATCGCCGGGGCGGACTGTTGACGAGCAGGGTCTCGGCTCGGTTCATCAGCATGAGGGTCCTCACCATCTCGTGTTGTGTCGGGGTGATGCGGGCGAGCAGCCGGTCGACCGGGACGCGCGCCACAGGGTGTGACGTGGAGCCCTCCCGGATGGTCAGGCCGTGCCGCGTGTCGCGGGGGCATCCGCGCGCGCGGTGGCGGGGCGGCCGGGCAGGAGGACGGCGGTCAGGGCGGCGCCGAGCAGGGCGATGGCGAGGGTGGCGATGAGAACCAGGGTCATGCCGTGCACGTAGGCGCTTTCCGCCGACGCGGCGAGAGCCGGCAGGTTGAGGCGTTCGGCGACGGCGAGAGCCCCGGCGATGTTGTCGCGGGCGGCCTCTGCGGCTGGGCCGGGCAGGCCGGTGACATCAAGCCGGTCGGTGTAGCCCTGGGCGAGCAAACTGCCCAGCACCGCCACCCCCAGGGCGCCTCCGGCCTGGCGCAGGGTCATGGTGATCGCGGTGCCGGAGCCGGACCGCTCGGGAGGCAGGGCGCCCAGGACCGCCGCCATCGCCGGCGAGAGGGCCATGCCGGTCCCCAGCCCGACCACGGCCAGCCAGGTGGCGACAAAGGGATAGCTGGTCCCCACGTCGGTGCCCGCGCCGACGCCCAGTCCTGCGGCCACCAGCAGCAGGCCGGTGGAGACGGGGGTGCGATAGGCGGCACGGGCGGCCAGTTTCTCCCCCAGAGGCGCCCCGACCACCAGACCGCCGATCATCGGCAGCAGCCGCAGTCCGGTGCCGAACGCATCGAAGCCGTTGACCAGTTGCAAGTACTGGGGCACCGCGAACAGCAGGCCGAGCAGGCCAAAGGTGACCAGCACCCCGGCCAGGCTGCCCCACAGGAACTGGGCTTGGCCGAACAGCCGTAGGTCGATCATTGGCTGTGCGGTGCGGCGTTCCCAGCGCACGAAGACGACGAGCAAGGCCACTCCCGCCGCGAGCGCGCCCAGCACCACAGGGTTACCCCAGCCTCGGCCGGGCGCCTCGATCAGCCCGTACACCATGGCCACCAGCCCCAGCATGGACAGCAGTCCGCCCGGCACATCCGGCCGCGGGGGCGCTGGGTCACGCGACTCGGGTAGCAGCAGCGCAACCGCGACCAGCCCGAGGAGGGCCATCGGCACGTTGATCAGGAAGATTGATCCCCACCAGAAGTGCTCCAGCAGCCAGCCACCGATGATCGGGCCGAGCGGGATGCCCACTCCCAGGCCCATCACCAGCAGCGAGACCGCCCTGCCACGCTCGTGCGGTGCGAACAGCACCGCCACCACGGCGAATGCGATCGGCATGAGGATCGCCCCGCCGACCCCCATCAACGCTCGGGCGGCAATGACCACCCCGGCGGAGTCGGCCCAGGCCGCGAGCGCGGAGGCCAGCCCGAACAGCAGCAGGCCGAGCATGATGAGCCGCTTGCGGCCATACCGGTCGCCCAGCACCCCGCAGGCCAGGGTGAGCCCGGCCAGCACCAGCACATAGGCGTTGACCATCCACTGCAGAGCATCCGTGCCCGCCTGCAGTTCGGTGGCGAGCGTGGGCAGCGCGACATTCATGATCGTCATGTCGAAGCCCAGTGTCAGCACTGCCGTCCCGAGCGCCGCGAGCGCCCACCACCGTTTCGTGCTTTCCGGCTGCTTCATCGCAACCTCCCTGAGATATTCAGCGACCTATTACGTTGTCATCGAAGTCTATCGATGAATGGTAGGGCACGCTATCATCGGCTCATGACGATGAATAGTGGGGGCGCGACCACTGAACCGCGCACGGAGCTGGGGGCAGCGGCGGCGCTGTTCCGCGGTCTGGCGGATCCCACCCGCCTGGCGATCACGCGGCGGCTGGCAGCGGGCCGGGCGCGAGTGGTGGACCTGTGCAATGAGCTGGGACTGGCGCAGTCGACGGTCTCCTCGCATCTGGCGTGCCTGCGCGAGTGCGGCCTGATCGACTCCCGGCCGGAAGGTCGCGCCTCGTGGTACTTCCTGGCCCGCCCGGAACTCTTGGACCTGCTGGCCGCCGCCGAGGGGCTGCTGGCCGCGACCGGCGACGCCGTCGCGCTGTGCCCGAACTACGGCACCGCCGCTGCTGGTGACATGAATGAAGGGGATGCGTAATGGGTGACGCCTGCGGATGCGGCGGCGACGAGCCGCGCACCGGCGATGAGGCCGCGGAGGCCGCACCGGAGAAGCTTTGGCAGGTCAGCGAGCTGCAGTGGGCCGCGGTGGCGGGAGCGTTCCTGCTCGCTGGCTTTCTCACCGGGCTCGCCGACGGGCCGGACTCGGTCGAGCTCACACTAAACGCGCTGGCCCTGGCCGCCGGCGCCTGGACGTTCGTGCCCGGCACACTGCGGCGCTTGGCCAAGGGCAAGATCGGCGTGGGCACGCTCATGACGATTGCCGCGGTCGGCGCGGTCATCCTGGGTGAGGTCGAAGAGGCGGCCATGCTGGCCTTCCTCTACTCCATCAGCGAGGGCCTGGAGGAGTACTCGCTGGCCCGCACCCGGCGTGGCCTGCGCGCCCTGCTGGACCTAGTGCCCAGCGAGGCCACCGTGCTGCGCGGCGGGGCCCAGGTCACCATCGATCCGGCCGAGTTGGCGATCGGCGACGTGCTGCTGGTCAAGCCCGGGGAGCGCCTCGCCACCGACGGAACGATCCGCACCGGCCGCAGCGCGCTGGACGTCTCCGCGCTGACCGGCGAGTCCGTCCCCGTCGAAGCCGGTCAGGGTGACGCCGTCTACGCGGGCTCGATCAACGGCACAGGCGCCCTCGAGGTCGAGGTGACCGCCACCGCCGCCGACAACTCGCTGTCCCGGATCGTGAAGATCGTCGAGGCCGAGCAGTCCCGCAAGGGCACAGCCCAACGCCTCGCCGACAAGATCGCCAAGCCGCTGGTGCCCGGCATCATGCTCCTTGCCGCCGTCATCGCGATCACCGGCAGCGTCCTCGGCGATCCCCGCACCTGGATCGAACGTGCTTTGGTCGTCCTGGTCGCCGCCTCTCCCTGTGCGCTCGCGATCTCCGTCCCGGTCACCGTGGTCGCCTCCATCGGCGCCGCCAGCCGGCTCGGCGTCCTGGTCAAGGGCGGCGCCGCCCTGGAAGCCCTCGGCCGCATCCGCGCCGTGGCACTCGACAAGACCGGCACCCTGACCCGCAACGAGCCCACCGTCATCCAGACCGTCTCCACCCACGGCCGCAGCAACCAGCGCGTCCTTGAGATCGCGGCCGCGCTGGAGGCCCGCAGCGAACACCCCCTGGCCCGCGCGATCCTGGCCGCCACTCCCGAATACCCCCAGGCCAACGACGTGGAGGCGGTCACCGGTGCCGGTCTGACCGGCACCATCGACGGCCGCCCTGCCCGCCTGGGACGGCCCGGCTGGATCGAGCCCGGCAGTCTCGACGAGGACATCACCGCCCTGCAGAACAAGGGCGCTACCGCCGTCCTCGTCGAATACGACGGCGTTGTGATCGGCGCGATCGGCGTACGGGACGAACTGCGCCCCGAAGCCAGCGAGGTCGTCGCCCGCCTCCACACCGGCGGCTACACCGTGGCGATGCTCACCGGCGACAATCAACGCACCGCCACTGCCCTCGCGGCCCAGGCAGGCATCACCGAGGTCCACGCCGACCTGCGCCCCGAGGACAAGGCCACCCTCATCCGCGGCCTGCGCGACAAGCGGTCGACCGCGATGGTCGGCGACGGCATCAACGACGCCCCCGCCTTGGCCAGCGCCGACGCAGGCATCGCCATGGGTGCTATGGGCACCGACGTCGCCATCGAAACCGCCGACGTGGCGCTCATGGGCGAGGACCTGCGCCACCTGCCCCAGGCCCTGGCCCACGCCCGCCGCTCCCGCGCGATCATGCTGCAGAACGTCGGCATGTCCCTCGCCCTGATTACCCTCCTCATCCCGCTCGCGGCCTTCGGCATCCTGGGCCTGGCCGCCGTCGTCGCTGTCCACGAACTCTTCGAGATCGTCGTGATCGGCAACGGCGTCCGCGCCGGACGCGCCCGCCCGCTGCCCTCGGCCCCGGTACAGGCAGAGGCCGAGCAGCCTGCGCCGGCAACGGCAGGAGTGTGAACCATGTCCGAGCGCACCGCCCGCGTGTCCTCGGCCACCCGGCGGCGCACGACCCTTGCGGTCGGCGCCGCCGCCCTGGCCGGGATCGACCTCGCCCTGAAGATCTGGGCGAAGGAGGCTCTGGCCGACGGGCCCATCGGCCCCGATTCTGCGCAGTTGCGCCTGGCCTTCAATCCCGGCGTTGCCTTCTCCATGGGTGACACGTTGCCCTCCTGGTTGGTGATCGGCGTCACCGCTTTGATCACCACAGCTGTGGGCGTGGCCGCCTGGCGCACGGCTCCCAAGTCGAAAGCCGCCGCTGCGGCGCTCGCTGCCATCCTGGCCGGAGCCGCCGCGAACCTGATCGATCGCACCGTCGACGGGGCCGTCACCGACTACCTGCACACCGGCTGGTGGCCCACCTTCAACCTCGCTGACGCGTTCATCGTCTGCGGCGGCCTGGCCATCGTCGCTCTGTCCTGGCGCCGCCCGGCACCCCAGCCGCGCGACGCGACCACCTCCACTGCCTGACCCACGAGAGGGGTGAGCGTCGTGGCAGTCCTCGCGCTCGTCCTGTTCGCAGCGTTCCTGCTGCTCGCCGGGGTGGCCCGCATCGCCGTCCAGTACCGGCGCACCGGGGACACCGGCATCCGCCGGGCCCGCGCGGCGGGCCCGCCTCAGCAGGGGGCCCGCGCCGCCCTGATCTGCGGCAGTCTCGTGACCGGCGTCGCCGCACCGGTCGCCGAACTGGCGGGCCTGGACGCGGTATCCGCACTGGACCAGACAGACGTACGGGTGAGTGGCGCCGTGCTCGCCACCCTTGGCATCGCCGCCGCCATCGGCGCGCAGAACGCCATGGGCGCCTCTTGGCGCAACGACGTCGACCCGCGCGAGCGTACCGCCCTGATCACCCACGGGCCCTTCCGCTGGGTCCGTAACCCGATCTACACCGCGGCCCTCACCTGGGCCATCGGCCTGGCCCTCACCGTCCCTAACTCCCTTGCCCTGCCCGGCCCGCTGCTGCTGTGGCTCGGCCTGGAACTCCAGGTCCGATACGTAGAGGAGCCCTACCTGCGCCGCGTTCACGGCCCCGCCTACGCGCAGTACGCCGCCCGCACTGGCCGGTTCCTGCCCGGCATCGGCCGACGGCCGGGATGATCTGCGTCAGGCGGCCTGGCCGAAACCGACGGTGGTCAGGTCCTGCTCACGCAGCGGGGTGAAGTCGACATCGAGCTTCGGGCCGTATGCCTCAGGCTGGATGCCGAGCTCGTGCATGGAGTACTTGCCGGTTGACGTGTTCGGTCAGGTACGGCGAAATTGTGGGCCAGGTCCTCCGGGTCGATCTCCCCGCCCTCCTCCGGCAGATGCCGGACGGTCTCGGCGATGTCCAGGGCGTTGTGAAAGATCACCGCTTCGTGAGCACCGCGTCGAACTTCATCGCCTTCTCCTGCTCGAAGGCAGAGCGGACGCGTCAGGCGAGCGCCGCGGCGCCGCCGGCCGGATCCTCGGGCAGCGGCAGAGCGATGGCCCCGCCCGGCGCGGGCAAGGACCCGGCCGCCGCGGCTCCCGTACCCCGGCCTCGCCCGGGCCGGGCCCTCCGCCGGGGCCAGGGCAGGCGGGCGCGAGCCGGATCACCCGCAACGTGAAGGCCGTCCAGACCAGCGCGACCACGGCGGCGGCCGAGCCGGCGGGCAGCAGGACATCGGCGAGGCCGCCGCCGATCAGCAGCCCGGCCGCAGTGACGGCCGCTACCGCGGACCAGCGCGCGCAGCCGCGGTAGGTGAGCACGGTGCGGCCCAGCCGTGCGATGCTGCGCGGCCCCTGCCACACCGAGCACGGGCGGCGCCCGCAGCGCAGGCAGGACGAGCAACGGGCAGTACGCGAGGAACAGTCCTTGGCCACGTGCGGCCTCCATCCACCGACGCCGGGGCGGGTTGTGGCAGCCAGACTGTTCCTGAACCCGTCGGCCAGGCAAGCGTGTCGCGGACAGACCAGTGCACTGCGCACCGGCAGCGGGCCTCACCGGACAAGATCGTGAGACGGAAGTACCGTGGCCCTCACATGAGACAGCCGGAAAGCCCAGGTCACCACAACAGAACAGGACATTCCGAATGCGGGCCGGCACCTGGGACGCGGTGGGAGCACGCCCGCCCCTACCGCGATCCGAGTCTGTATGCCGAACGAGGCTCCCGTTCGACGTAGCGCGAGGTGGATCCCCCCTCCCCCTCGGCTCTGGAGCCACCGGCGGCCGAAGGCAGGGCGATCGGCCGCCCGTAGCCGTGGCGCGGGCGAAGAGCAGCGTGCCAAGGGCCCGACGTCCACTTCAGAGCGGGAGTGCGTAGCCACTGATCCAGGTCTGCATCTGGTAGATCATCCAGCTCCACAGACCCGAGACCTGGGCGATGCCGACGGCCACGAGCAGGGCGCCGCCGATGCGCAGCACGGTGCGGGTGTGACGGCGGGCGAAGTCGAAGGCGCGCATGCTCTTGCCGAGGGCGAGGGTGAAGAGCAGGAACGGTATGCCGACCCCGACCGCGTAGAGGAAGGCCAGGAAGGCGCCGCGTCCCGCCGAACCGGTGGTCAGGGACAGCGAGAGCACCGCGGCGAGCGTGGGGCCGATGCAGGGGGTCCAGCCGATACCGAACATCACCCCCATGAACGGTGCGCTGGCGAGCCCGGCGCGCGGGGTGAAGCGCGGCTTGAAGGTACGCGACAGCACGGGGATGCGCTCCAGGGCGCCCATGAACATCAGGCCGAGCAGGATGGTCAGCACGCCGAGGACGCGGATGACGGTGTCCTGGTGGGCGAGCAGCACCGTGCTGACGGACCCGAAGAGCGCGCCGTAGGCGGTGAAGACGGCGGCGAAGCCGAGGATGAACAGGGCGGTGCCCAGCATGGCGCGGCCCCGGGCCCGGCCGCCCGGGGTGTTCTGGGCCTCGTGGGCGTCGGCGGCGGTCATGCCGGTGGTGTACGAGAGGTAGCCCGGAACCAGAGGCAGGCAGCACGGGGAGGCGACGGTGATCGCGCCTGCGGCGAGCGCGATGGGCGCGGCCAGGAACAGGGATCCGGAGCCGACCACCTGGCTGATATCGACGGACAAGAAGCTGCCTTTCGGTGGGGTGCGGGCCCGGCCGCATCGGATGCCGCCGCCAGGGCCGGTCGGGGGTAGCAGGTCGACAGCACCCTATCTCCTAGGTACCTTAGGTCCGAAGCTGCATAGGTTTTCGCGGGCGCCTCGGCCTGTGACCTGCCGGAAAGGGCCTGCGGATGGGCGAGCTGTTGTTCGGGACGACGCTGCTGGCGTCGTTCCTCGGCGGAATGGTGGCGCTGCTGGCGCCGTGCTGCATCTCGGTGATGCTGCCGGCGTACTTCGCCACCGGCTTCCGCTCCCGCGGCCGCGTGGTGGCGGGCACCCTGGCCTTCGGCGCCGGCGTGGCCACCATCATCGTCCCCATCGGACTGGGCGCCACCGCCCTGTCCTCCGTGTTCCAGCGATACCACCTGTGGATCTATCTGACCGGTGGGCTGCTCATGCTGGCCGGCGGTCTCGCCGTGCTCGCGGGATGGAAGCCGAAGCTGCCGATGCCGTCCGGGGGCACCCCGCGGCAGGGCGGCGGCTTCAAGGCCGCCTACGGGCTCGGAGCGTTCTCCGGCATCGCCAGCGCGTGCTGCGCGCCGGTGCTGGCCGGGGTCGTGGTGCTGTCCGGTGCCAGCGGTTCCTTCCTGGCGGCGCTCGGCGTCGCGCTGATCTACGTCCTGGGCATGGTCGCCCCGCTCGTGATCATCGCCCTGGCCTGGGAGCGCGGGCACCGCGGCCCGGCACGGCTGCTCGAAGGGCGCCGGGTGCCGCTGCGGCTCGGAGCCTGGCGGCGCCGCGTCCCGTTGGGTGACCTGCTCGCCGGCGGCCTGCTGGTCGCCATGGGCGTACTGACAGCGGCGCTCGCCTTCACCGGATCGGACATGTCCGCCTCGGGCTGGCGGGCCCGGCTCGCCGCCGACCTCGACCACTTCGCCTCCCGGATCACCGACGCCCTGTCCTGGGTGCCCGGCTGGGCGGTGGCCCTGGCGGCTGCCGTGGCTGTGGCGCTGCTGATCCGCCGCGCACTGCGGCCCGCCACACAGGCCGGGGCCGAGCCCGTCGGCGCCGACGACCCCGACCCGACCGCACCCGCCGCCTGCTGCACCGGGCCCGCAGCCGATCCCGGCTCACTCACCGCAGCTTCCGCCGCCGACGCCGACCGCACCACCCCCATGGAGGCCCCCACCGATGGCCGCTGACACCCAGCACACACCCAAGCCCGGCAGCAAGGCCGCCCGCCGTGAGAAGGCCAAGCAACAGCGCGAGGCCGAACAACAGCGGGACCAACGCAACCGGCGGCTGCGCCGTACCGCCCTGGTCACCGCCGTCGTGGTCGCCGTCACCGGGGGGCTGTACCTGGTGTTCGACCAGTCCGAGCAGGCCGCGCAGAACGTCAGCTACGACGTCGGCAAGCCCGGCATCGGCAAGACCGCCCCCGACTTCACCCTGGCCTCCAGCACGGGCGGCCAGGAGAAGCTGTCCTCCCACCGCGGCGAGACCGTGTTGCTGTACTTCCACGAAGGGGGAGGCTGCCAGCCGTGCTGGGACCAGATCGTCGATCTGGACAAGGCGTGGAAGAAGGTGGAGGGCCTCGGCGTCGACACCATGCTCTCCATCACCACCGACCCGGCCGACCTGACCAAGCGCAAGGTCGGCGACGAGGGCATCAAGTCCCCGGTGCTCTCGGATCCCGGCCTGAAGGTCTCCAAGGAGTACACCACCAACGAGTACGGGATGATGGGCGGTTCGACGAACGGCCACAGCTTCATCCTGGTCGGCCCCGACGGGAAGATCCAGTGGCGCGCGGACTACGGCGGCGCCCCCGACTACACCATGTACGTCAAGGTCGACAAGCTCCTGGCCGACCTGAAGGCGGGGCGACAGGCATGACCGACTCGACCGTCCGGCACCGGATCACGCTGCTCACCCAGGCCGACTGCGCCTTCTGCGAGCACGCCAAGACCGTCCTGGCCAAAGTCGGCGCCGACCACCCCCTCGACATCACCGAGATCGACCTGACCAGCGAGGAAGGCCGGCGCCTCGGAGCCGAGGCCGGGGTGCTCTTCGCCCCCGGCATCCTCCTTGACGGCGAACCGTTCTCGTACGGCCGCCTCTCCGAGCGCCGCCTGCGCCGCACCCTGAAGGCAGCGGCAACCCCCGCCCCCACCCCGAAGCAGTAGCAAGAAGGAGACCGCGATGGACGCGTTCTACTCACTGGCCGTACTGGCCTGCCCCGTCGGCATGGGCCTGATGATGTGGTTCATGATGAAGGGCAACCGCCAGCAGAGCGGCGCCCAGGCCCCGCAGGACAAGACCGCGGGCTTTGCGGGATTCGACAAGGACCCGCGCCAGCCGGAGATCGACGCCCTGCGCAACGAGATCGCCGGCCTGCGTGCCAAGGTCGACAGCCGGCCGGAGGCACCGGCCCAGGAGCGCACGCGATGATCGACACCATCCTGCCGCCGCTGTTCGCCGCGGCGGCGATCACACTGACCTACGTGTTCTGCGTCCGGCCCGCGATGAAGGGCCGCGGCTGCCACATGATGCCGCAGCAGTCCCGGGCCGGGCAGGCGTCCTGCCACTCCACCACGGATTCCGGGAAGACCGCGCAGACCTCGATGCCCGACAGCACGGACGCGGAGATCAAGCGGCTGCGCGAGGAAGTCCAGCTGCTCCATCACGAGCTGGACCTCCGCGCCGCCGAGCCCTCCACTGACGCGGTCCCGCTCCAGAAGGACGATTCACGCTGAACATGTCGGACATACGCCCGCGACGGTTCCCCACCGGCCCCCGCCCGGCGGGACCGTCGCGGCGTACCGCTGTCACCGGCCTGCTCGTCCTGGCCGTCGGCACCCTCACCGCCTGCGGCAGCACCCAGGACGAAGGCAACAGCGCCGAGGCTCTGGGGGCGGCGAAAGGCAGCTCCTCGCAGTATCTCCAACCCGGCAACCGCGCCCTCACCCCCACCCTCAAGGGCACCACCCTGGACGGCGAGCACGTGGACATCGCGTCGATGCGGGGCGACGTCGTCGTGATCAACGTCTGGGGCTCGTGGTGCGCCCCGTGCCGCAAGGAGGCCCCCGAACTCAGGAAACTCGCCGAGAAGACCGAGCCGCAGGGAGTGCGCTTCCTCGGCATCGACATCCGCGACAACAAGACCGCGGCGAAAGCCTTCGAGCGCAACTTCGGCATCACCTACCCCAGCATCTACGACCCCGACGGCCGCACCGTGACCGGCTTCAAGCAGCTGGCGCCCCGGGCCGTGCCCACCACCTACGTCCTGGACAAGCAGGGCCGGGTGGCCGCCCTCTCTATCGGCCCCCTCACCTACCGGGACTTCCACCCCATCATCGAGGACGTCGCCCGCGAAAGGCCGTGACCGCGGTGGGGGCGATCGACCGCCGCACTGAACGAGCCATGCGCCTCTCGATCATTCACTCTGAAGTCCGGCGGGTCGCCGAGCACGGGATCACCGGAATGTGGACGGGCATCCCAGCGCCCTGCCCGCCACGTGGCCCCAGCCCCCCGGGGCGGGTCAGCCCGTCACCACGACCGAGACCGCGGTGACCGCGGTGACCGCGGCCGCGACCAGTCCGGCCACGGCCGCCTCCGGGCCAAGGGGCCTGCCGCGAGGAGCCAGGTGCACGGCGACCCGCAGGCTGATCCAGGCGGCGTGGGCCAGCACCCCGGCGGCGAGCGCGACCAGCACGGGCTCGGCCGTGGCCGGGACAAGGCCGGCCGCGGCAACCCCGGCCACTGGCGAAAGGCACATCACCGCGAGCCAGACGACGCTGTACCGCCGCGGCTGGGCGTGCAGCAGCGCCCCGGCGGCAAGCCCCTCCGCCAGGGCGTGTACCGCAAGAGCCCCGGCCACCACGACCGCCCCGCCCACAGTCAGGGCCGAGCCCTCCAGGAAACGATGGGCCCCCAGCGCGGCAGCGGCACCGGTACCGCCCGCCTTCTCCGGCTCGCACGGGCACCCCTTGCGTGCCACCAGCCCGGCGACGACGAAGGCGCCCACGGCCGTGCCGGGCACGGCCCACCAGGGCAGGTGCGCGCCCTGCGAGTCGGACCACGCCTCGGGCAGCAGATGCAGGCCGGAGATCACCAGCAGCGCCGCGGCGGCGGCAAGCCAGGCCGCCCGCTGCCCGGACGCACGGCGCGCCAGCCATGCCCCCGTCAGGGTGGCCGCCGCCACCAGCACGAGGCCGCCGACCGTGGACTCGGCGACACCCGGGGACTCGGGGACGGACGGTCCATGGGCCAGCATTCCTGCGTGCTCTGCCAGTCGCACACCTGCTCCCCTCCACACCGGCCCCATGGCCGCCCCGCCCGTCCGTTGCTGCGCGTGGTCGACCACTGACAGACGTGCCCTGCCCCACAGGCACGTATCCCTAATCGACTTAGGGGATTGAGGCGGGGGCGCGCCCGGGGGCGGCAAATGCCGAGGGCGCCGCGCCTGCGCACAACTGCGCCGGCTGCGCTGCCGGGCGGCCTGGTGGAGTCGGCGATGAGGCGCTCGGTGCCGGAGCGCGGGCGTCGGAACCGCCTGCCGCAGCTGGGGCGTGGGCAAGGCTGTGGAGCCGTCTGCGCGGGCGGAGCGGCTGTGGAAGAAGCGGTCGAAGATGCGGAGAGTTCGTCGGCGGGATGTCGGGGCCTGGTGTCGGCCACGGGCGCGTCAGCGACAGCGGTTGGCGTTCGCCGGAACGGTCACGGCGCGGCAAAGGTCACCCGGCGGAGCGGGGGACGGCTCCCTTCGCGGGGTGCGCGGTGTCGCCGGACTCGGTTTCCAGGATCCAGCAGACGTTGGCGCTGTCGTGGTCCGTGGGCTGGCCCTGCTCGGCGTGGGCGAGCAGGCTTTCCAGGTGGGCTTCGAGGGTGATGAGCTCGGCGATCTGGGCGCGTACGTTGTCCAGCCGCTCGCCCAGCAGGCGGCTGACGTGGTCGCACGGGCTTTCGCCGCGGTCGTGCACGGTCAGGACCTGCCGCACTTCCTGCAGGGACATGCCCGCGGCCTGGCAGCGGCGGATGAAGCGGAGCCGGTCCGCTGTCTCGGGCGCGTAGTCGCGGTGGCCGCCGGGGGTGCGGGTGGGGGGCGGCACGAGACCGGTGTCCTCGTAGAAGCGGATGGTCTTGGTGCTCATTCCTGTGAGCCTCGCCACTTCACCGATTTTCATCGTGCCTCCACTTGAACTTCCAGTGCGCTGGAAGTGTAACGCTCTACGTGTTCCAGGGAGCCCCTGGCAGCTGCGACCGCCCGCCCGGGCGGTCGTACCCGTAGCGAGGAGCGTTGAATGAGCGAGACCACGTACACGGTGACCGGCATGACCTGCGACCACTGCGCCGACGCGATCACCAAGGAGATCAGCGACCTCCCCGGTGTCCAGCAGGTCAAGGTCGATGTCCCCTCCGGGCGTGTCACAGTGACCAGCGAGAGCCCGCTGGCCACGGAGGACGTCCGGGCCGCCGTGGTCGAGGCCGGCGAGTACGAACTGGTCTCCTCCTGACGTTCGCCGGGGCCTGCGGTGCCGCAGGCGCGCCGCTCGGGTCGCCTTCCCCGCAGTGCCGCGAACGCGTGATGTACGGGGTGGGCCCCGTCACCGTGAGCGTGCCGCTGCCGGGTCGCGGCACCGGCCATGCGGGGCTCACCGGCCGCACAGTCCGCCACCGGCCCTGACCCGCCTGTGGGGAGGGTTCTGACCGCCTGACCGGAGGGCCGGGTTCGCCGGGCCCACGGCTCTGCGAGCCCCGCGTATTCGGCCCGGCGGATGCCCCCGCCTCGCCGACCCACCGGTGTGTTCCGGGGGCCGGTTCATGAACCGGTCCGACCCGTCCCCGTATCCGGGCAACAGCCCGTCCCCGTATCCAGGCACAGAAAGACGAGCCTCGCATGACAACCGCCGACACAGAGGCGACCGTCCGGCTGCCCGCGGTCGAACCGCCGGGCCCGGCCGAGCCGCAGCACACGGTCGATCTGTCCATCACCGGCATGACGTGCGCCTCGTGCGCGGCGCGGATCGAGCGGAAGCTGAACAAGCTGCCGGGTGTGAGCGCGTCGGTGAACTTCGCGACCGCCAACGCGCGGGTCGCCTACCCGGACGAGACGACGCCGCAAAAGCTCATCGAAGTCGTCAAGGCCACCGGGTACGGGGCCAGCCTCCCCGCCCCGCCCGCTGCCGATGCCGGAGCCACGGCCACCGGCGGTGGCGGGCCCGCGAGCGAGGAGGAGCGCCATGTGCGGGCGCTGCGGGACCGGCTGCTGGTCTCCGTGGCGCTGACGGTGCCGGTGGTGGTGCTGTCGATGGTGCCGCCCTTCCAGTTCAGGTTCTGGCAGTGGCTGGCCTTCGCACTGGCCTCCCCGGTGGCACTGTGGGGGGCCTGGCCGTTCCACCGCGCCGCCCTGCTGAACCTGCGCCACCGGGCGGCGACCATGGACACCCTGGTGTCGCTGGGCGTGCTGGCGGCCTGGCTGTGGAGCGTCTACGCGCTGTTCCTCGGCGGCGCGGGCGAGCCGGGCATGCGGATGACGTTCTCGCTCCTGCCCAATACCGAGCACACGGGCATGGCCGAGGTGTACCTGGAGGTGGCCGCGGCACTGACCGCGTTCATCCTGGCCGGGCGCTACTTCGAGGCCCGCGCCCGCCGCCGGGCCGGGGAGGCGATCCGGGCCCTGATGGACCTGGGTGCCAAGGACGTCACCGTGCTGCGCGACGGCCGCGAGGTCCGCGTGCCGATCGACCAACTGGCGGTCGGCCAGGAGTTCGTCGTCCGGCCCGGGGAGAAGATCGCCACCGACGGGGTGGTGACCGAGGGCTCCTCCGCCGTGGACGAGTCGCTGCTGACCGGCGAGTCCCTGCCGGTGGAGGTCGGCCCCGGTGACGCGGTCACCGGCGCCACCGTCAACGCCGGCGGCCGGCTCGTCGTACGCGCCTCCCGGGTCGGGTCGGACACCAAGCTCGCCCAGATCGCGCGCCTGGTGGAGGAGGCCCAGACCGGCAAGGCCGAGGTGCAGCGGCTGGCCGACCAGATCTCGGCGATATTCGTGCCCATCGTCATCCTGCTGGCCGTCGAGACCCTGATCGCCTGGCTGTACCTGGGCTACCCCGCGGCCGTCGCGCTGACCGCGGCCGTGGCGGTACTCATCATCGCCTGCCCCTGCTCGCTGGGACTTGCCACACCGACCGCCCTGATGGTCGGCACCGGCCGCGGCGCCCAGCTCGGCCTACTCATCCGCGGCCCCGAGGTGCTGGAGTCCACGCGCAAGATTGACACGATCGTGCTGGACAAGACCGGCACCGTCACCGAGGGCCGGATGCGCCTGGCCGACGTCGTTCTCGCCGAGGGCGAGGACCGTGCGGAGGTGCTGCGCCTGGCAGGCGCGGTCGAGCACGCCAGTGAACACCCGATCGCCAAGGCGATCGCGGACGCCGCCGCCGAGGAGGACGGCGGGCTCGCCTCTGTCACGGACTTCGCCAACCACGCGGGCCGCGGTGTCACCGGCACCGTCGAGGGGCGCGAGGTGATCGCGGGCCGCGCGAGTTGGCTGTCCGAGCAGTGGGACCTGGAGATTCCCGCGGCACTGGCCCACGCCCAGAAGAAGGCCGAGCACACCGGCCGTACGGTGGTCTTCGCCGCCTGGGAGGACAAGGTGCGGGCCGCCCTGGTGGTCGCCGACACCGTCAAGCCCACCAGCGCGGCGGCGGTCGCCCAGTTCAAGGAGCTCGGCCTCACCCCGGTCCTGCTGACCGGCGACAACACCGCCGCGGCCGAACACGTCGCGGCCGAGGTCGGCATCACACAGGTCATCGCCGAGGTCCACCCCGAGGACAAGGTCGCCGAGGTCAAGCGGCTGCAGGCGGCGGGCAAGGTCGTGGCGATGGTCGGCGACGGCGTCAACGACGCCGCCGCGCTCGCCCAGGCCGACCTGGGACTGGCGATGGGTACCGGCACCGACGCGGCGATCGCCGCCGCCGATCTCACCCTGGTCAAGGGTGACCTGCGCGGCGCTGCCGACGCCATCCGTCTCGCCCGCAGGACCCTGTCCACCATCAAGGGCAACCTCTTCTGGGCCTTCGTCTACAACGTCGCCGCCCTGCCGCTGGCCGCCTTCGGCCTGCTCAACCCGCTCATAGCGGGGGCCGCGATGGCCAGCTCCTCGGTCTTCGTCGTCACCAACAGCCTGCGGCTGCGCCGCTTCCAGCCGGCCAACCGGACGTAACCGTTCCCCTGAGCCGCGCCCGCGCCATCACGCTCATACCCACCGAAAGTAAGGACACCCTCATGGCTATGCAGATCAAGCACCGCACCGCCCTCGCCATCGCCGCCGGGGTGGTGACCGTCGCCGTCACCGCCAGCGTGGCGGTCGCCGGCGGCGGCCCGGACACGCCGTCCGTCTCCCCCGCCCCCTCGACGTCGGCCTCCGCTTCCCCCAGCCCGGCGCCCCCGCAGGGCAACGGGACGCCCAGCCCGGCACCCAGCACCAGCGCGCCGAACAACGGGCAGAACGGCGGCATGGGCATGAACGGCATGAACGGCATGGGCATGGGCGGCATGAACGGCGGCATGGGCATGAATGGCCAGAACGGCGGCATGGACATGAACATGCAGATGAACCTGGAAGCCATGCGCATGGGCATGATGTCCGGCATTGAGATGGGCATGCAGCACAACATGCAGACGGGCCAGGGCCAGCAGACGACGCCCAGCCCGCAGAGCAGCAGCCCGGCTCCGGACTCGCAGAACCAGGACGGACAGCAGCAGAACAACACCCAGCAGCAGAACAACATGGACGGCATGAACGGCATGAACGGTGGCTGAGCCGTCGGACGCCGCTGCGGAGGAGCGGGACCGCCGTATGGCTGCACGGGTGAGCGTGGCGGCGGCCAGCCTGGCGGGTGCCACACTGCTCACCGCGACTCTGGTGGGCGCCGCCAAGCCGTCCCCGGCGACGCCGGCGCCCGCGGCGGCCAGTACCGCGCCGTCGGCCGCGGCCCCGGCACCACAGCAGTCGGCGTCCTCGGCTCCGGTGACGCGCAGCAGCGGCAGCGGCTGTGGTTCCGGCGGGCAGTCCGCACCGTCGGTGGCGGCCCCCGCACCGTCCCAAGGCCAGGGGCAGGGGCAGGCGATGCCGGCCCCGCCGATGACGAGCAGCCGTGGCAGCTGAGCCGGTCGAGGCGCGGTTTCCGGTGATGGGGTCCGCCGGCCACCTCCTGGTGGTCGGCGGACCCGCACCGGAACTCCTGGCGTGGGCACGCTCCCGGCTGGAAGAGCTCGAATCACTGTGGTCCCGGTTCCGCCCCGACAGCGAACTGTGCCGCCTCAACGCCTCGCAGGGCCGCTGGATCGCACTCTCCCCGCCGACCGTCGCGCTCGTGCGGCAGGCCGTCCGGGCGTGGGAGCTGACCGGCGGCCTCTTCGACCCGACCGTGCTGCCCGCCCTGGAGGCGGCCGGCTACACCCGCAGCTTCGAGGCCATGCCGCGCGAACTCCCCCCGGGCGCCGCGCCCACCCCGGCTCCGGGCTGCGCGGGCATCGAGATCTGCAGTGACCGCGTACGCCTGCCGCCCGGGGTACGGCTGGACCTCGGCGGCATCGGCAAGGGATACGCCGCCGACCTCGTCGCGGGCGAGCTGCTCGCCGAGGGCGCCGAGGGCGCCTGCGTCAACCTCGGCGGCGACGTACGAACGACGGGATCGGCTCCCGGCACCGAGGCGTGGGTGGTCGCGGTGGAGGACGAGGCCGACCCCGGCACGGATACGGCCTGGCTGGCCCTGGCCGACGGGGCGATCGCCACCTCCACCCGGCTGCGCCGCCGTTGGCGGCGGCAGGATCGGCAGCTCCACCATCTCATCGACCCGGCCAGCGGCGCACCGGCCGCCGGCACGGTGGCCACCGTCACCGTGGTGGCCGGCCAGACGCACTGGGCGGAGGTGCTGGCCAAGGCCGCGCTGATCGCCGGACTGCCCGCAGGAGCGGCCCTGCTGGAGACCCACGGTGTGGCCGGCCTGCTCGTGACCGAAGACGGGACGGCACATCCCGCCGGCCCCTGGGAAAGGTATGTGACGTGGAGCCCCAACTGTGGTGGCACCTCGCCCGCGCCGGCGGGCTGATGTCCTGGTGGCTGCTGTCGGCCACCGTCGTGTGGGGACTGCTGATGTCCACCCGTGTGCTGGGCCCCCGAGCGGCCCCCGCACGCCTGTACGACCTGCACCGCTTTCTGTCCGGCCTGTCCCTGGTCTTCCTCGCGGTGCACCTGGTCGCGCTGATCGCCGATGCCTGGGTCGACATCGGCCTGCTCCAGATCCTGATCCCCTTCACCTCCGACTACCGGCCCGCGGCGGTGGCCTGGGGGGTGATCGCCCTCTACCTGCTGGCCGCTATCGAGATCACCTCCCTGCTCAAGCGCCACATCCCGCACCGCTGGTGGCGCTACGTCCATGCCGGCACGTTCGCCCTGTTCGCCCTGACCACCGTGCACGCCTTCACCGCCGGCACCGACACCACGGTGGTGTGGTGGACCGGGCTCGCCCTCGTCGCGGCGGTCGGGTTCCTGTCCCTCTACCGGCTGCTGGCCGGACGCCGCAGCAGCGGCGGCACGCCCCCAACCGAAGGCGCCCCCGTCGCGCCTCCGGCGCGCCGCGACCCGCCTGGATCCCGGCCCGTGGTCGTGAAGGACACCCGGCGCGCCGCTGACGGCGTCGTGACCGTCGACCTCGCCGCCCCCAACGGCACACCACTGCCCCCGTGGGAGCCCGGCGCCCATGTCGACCTCGTCCTGCCGTCCGGGAAGATCCGCCAGTACTCGCTGTGCGGTGACCCCTCCGACCGAAGCACCTACCGGATCGGCGTGCTGCACCAGCCAGAGGGGCGCGGCGGCTCGGCAGAGGTCCACGCGCTGCAAGAGGGACAGCACCTCGCCGTCAGCCTCCGCAACAGGTTCCCGCTGGTCCTGGCCGACCACTACCTGTTTTTCGCCGGCGGCATCGGCATCACCCCCATCCTGCCCATGGTCCGCGCCGTAGCCGTGGCAGGGCGCGAATGGCGCCTGCTCTACGGCGGCCGCTCTCGCGCGACCATGGCCTTCGCCGACGAACTTGCCGCCCTCGCCGGCGACCGGGTACGCCTGGTACCCCAGGACACCGACGGCCTGCCCGACCTCGCCGCCGCCCTGGAAGCCACTCCGCCCGGTGCCGCCGTTTACTGCTGCGGCCCCAAGCCACTGATCAGCGCCGTGGAGAAGACCGTGGCCGCGGACTTCCCCGACCGGCACCTGCACATCGAACGCTTCGCCGCCCCCGGAACCGGCTCGAAGGACACTAGTTCACCGGCTCCGGCCCGGGAGTTCCAGGTTGAGCTGCGCCGCACCGGGCGGGCGCTGCCCGTCCCGCCCGAGCGCAGCCTGCTGGACGTGATCCGCGAGGCCGTCCCCGACGCCCCCTCCTCCTGCGAGGAAGGCTTCTGCGGCAGCTGCGAACTAAGGGTCTTGGCCGGCGCCCCCGACCACCGCGACACCGTACTGCCCGCCGACGAACGCGACCGCCGCGACGTGATCTACCCCTGCGTGTCACGCTCCCGCACCCCCCGACTGGTCGTGGACCTGTGACGGGCTCGCCGTGGCCGGACGAAGAGCCGCTCACCAGCCTGGATGGCTAGCCGACATCTCCCACTTGGCGTGGTCGAAGGTGTCGTCGATGAGGACGACCTGGCGTCCTGCGGCGGCGAGCAGTGAGGCGGCAATGGCGGAGCGGAAGCCGCTGTGGCAGTGCACCCAGGTCTCCGCCTCGGGCAGGTCGGGGATGGCGCCGGGCAGGTCGGGGAGATGGACGTGCCGGGCTTGGGGCAGGTGTCCGGAGCGCCACTCACCGTCGCTGCGGACGTCCAGGACCTCCACGGCCCGCCTGGCCCGGACGGTGGCGAGGGTCGCGAAGTCGGATCGCGGGTAGAAGGCCAGCTGCTGTGGAGCGGCCCAGGTCAGTGGACTCCCGGCGGCGGCCGCCGGATGGTCGAAGCTGATGCGCAGCAGCTCGTACCGGGCCGCTTCGAGCTCCTCGGCATCGGCGGCCAGCAGGGTGACCGGGGCGTCGGAGGGTACCAGCCAGCCCAGGTAGGTGGCGAGGGGGCCGCGGGCGTCGAAGTTCACCGCGCCGCGCAGGTGGAGATGGGCGAAGTCGGCTCGTGGCCGAACGTCCACCACCCACTCCCCGGCTTTGATGCGCTGGGCCAGTTCGGTCGGATCGGCGGGTGGGGGCACGGTCAGCGTGGCCAGGGGCGCCGGTCCGGCCGCATTGATCGCAGCCACCCGGCGGTAGTACGTGGGACGGGGCCGGGGGCCGGCCAGGGCCTCGGCCACGAAGGCGTCCTCGGTCAGGCTGAAGGCGGGGTTGGCCGCGCGTTCCCGGCCGATGGTCGAACGCTCCACCGGGGTGGCCGCACCTGCCGTGCAGAAGCTGCCGAAGCCGTGGGTCGGCAGGATCACGGTGTCGTCGGGCAGCACCTCGGCCAGGTGGCGCGCCGACCGGTACTGCCGGCGGGTGAGCGTCTCGGCCAGGTCCAGACCCATCAGGTCGGTGCGCCCAGTGGTGCCGTACAGCAGCGAACCGCCCGTGCACACCAGCCGGGGTACTGTGTCGGAGTGCGCGAAGGCGTAAGCGACGTGGTGGTCGGTGTGCCCAGGAGTGGCGATCACCTGTATGCGCAGGTCGCCTGCCGCAAGCTGGTCTCCTTCTCCTACCCGGGTGGCATCGAAGCCGAGTTCCGGGCCGACGGGCACGGCATAGGCGGCGTCGAAGCGGCGGGCGAGTTCCAGACCACCGGTGACGTAGTCGTTGTGCAGGTGCGTCTCCACGACGGTCGCGAGCCGCAGGCCGCGGTCCTGAAGCACGGTGGTGATCCGCTCCAGGTCGCGCTGCGGGTCCACCGCGACCGCGGCAGATCCGTCGGTGATCAGGTAGCTGCGGTTGCCGAGGCTGAGGGTGGCGATCTGGATGACCTCCAGGCGTTCGGACAGTTGCGCGGTGAGGTGGAGGGTGACCTCGGTGGACTGATCGGGCTGCGCCTCGACCGGCGACTCCGTGACGCCGTGGGACGAGAGCACCCGCAGCACCCAGCGCCCCGGTGTCACGTAAAAGCGGAAGGCGCCGGCGGGAGAGGTGACCACCTCGCCGACGAATTCCCCTGCAAGATCGAGCAGGCGGACCCAGGCACCGGCCACCGGCCCGTCCGGGCCCTCGACCCGGCCGGCCACAACGGTCCGGGTGGCGGTGTCCGTCTCCGGTACGGCGGCTGCGTGCCGCCCGCCGGGCGGCCCTGCCGCCGGTGCTGCGGCCATGTCCGGTCCCTTCCCTCCAGTTGCTCACTTCTCGATCGGAACCCCGACCATCGAGCCGTACTCGGTCCATGAGCCGTCGTAGTTCTTCACGTTCACCTGGTCGAGCAGTTCATGCAGGACGAACCAGGTGTGGGCGCTGCGTTCACCGATGCGGCAGTAGGCGATGGTGTCCCGGTCGAAGTCGACGCCCGCGTCGCGGTAGAGGGTCAGCAGTTCCTCGTCCGGCTTGAAGGTGCCGTCGTCGCTTGCCGCCTTCGACCATGGGATGTTCCTGGCGGTCGGGATGTGGCCGCCTCGCTGCGCTGTCTCCTGCGGCAGGTGGGCCGGAGCCAGCAGTTCGCCGGAGAACTCCTGCGGGGAGCGGACGTCGACGAGGTTCTTCTTTCCGATCGCGGCGAGCACCTCGTCGCGGAAGGCCCGGATCGAGTAGTCCGGTTCCCTGGCGGCGTACTCGGTCCTCGGCCGCCCTGGCACCTCGTCGGTCAGGGGCCGCGACTGCAGCTCCCACAGCTTGCGACCGCCGTCCAGCAGGCGCACCTGCTCGTGTCCGTAGACCTTGAAGTACCAGTAGGCGTACGCGGCGAACCAGTTGTTGTTGCCGCCGTACAGCACGACCGTGTGGTCGGGGGTGATGCCGCGCTCGGACAGCAGTTCCCCGAACCTCTGCCGGTCGACGAAGTCGCGGCGGACCGGGTCCTGCAGGTCGTTCTTCCAGTCGAGCTTCACCGCACCGGGGATGTGACCGGTGTCGTAGGCGCTCACGTCCTCGTCCACTTCGGCGATCACTACGTGCGGGTCGTCCAGGTGCTGCTGGACCCAGTCGGCGTCGACCAGGGAATCCTTGCGGCTCATCACATCCTCCTCCTTTGCCGACGGGCAGAACCCGCGCGGCATCGAGGGCGGCGGACCGGATTCGGGCATGCCTGCTCTTCCAGCACAATCCCTGTCGCGGCCGACGTCAAACGCGGCGGCCCCGGGCACGAGCGCGTCGGTGCGTGAAGCGGGGCACCGGCACGTCACCGCTGCCCTCACGAGGTCATTCGGACCGTCTTCCGCCTGCCGCCGCGGGCCGACGGCCGATGGCGGGGATGCGGGTGGTGAAGGTGGTGCCGTGGCCGGGCTCGCTGTCGGCGGTGAGGGTGCCGCCGTGGGCGGCGGCGAGTTCGGCGGCGACGGCCAGGCCGATGCCGGAGCCGTCGGCGCGGGTGTCCCGGCCGCGGAAGAAGCGGTCGAAGACCCGGGGCAGGTCCTCGGGCGGGACGCCGGGGCCGGTGTCGGTCACACGCACTTCGGCCCAGCCGTCCTTCTCGCACAGGGTGACCGTCACGGTGCCGCCCGGCGGAACGAACTTCAGGGCGTTGGTGAGCTGGTTGGTGACGATCTGCCGCAGCCGGACCGGGTCGCCGTCGACGCTCACGTCGTCCAGGTCGGTGTGCAGGACGAGTCCGGCCTCGGTGAACCGGTCGGCCAGGCCGGTGATGGTGTCCCGCAGGAGGGTGGTCAGGGACAGGGGTGTGCGTTCGAGGGTGAAGGCGGCCGCGTCCGCGGAGGCGAGGGCCTCCAGGTCGGCGATGAGCCGGCCGAGGCGCAGCGTTTCGTCGTGCAGGGAGGTGATGACCTTGCCGGTGGGTTCGCGGATGCCGTCCTGGACGGCCTCGAGTTCGCTGCGCACGATGGCGAGCGGGGTGCGCAGTTCGTGGGCGACGTCGGCGGCGAAGGCGCGGCGCAGCTCGTCCTCCTTCTCCACGCGGTCGGCCATGGTGTTGAAGGCGGTGGCGAGCTGTCCGATCTCGTTGTCGGGGATGGTGGTCACCCGCCGGTCGCGCTGCCCAGCCGCCAAGTCCTCGGCGGCGCGGGTGAGTTCGGCGATCGGGGCGGTGGCCCGGCGGGCGGTGTACAGGCCGACGACGAGCGCGACCAGGCCCGCCGTGAGCCCTCCGGCGACCAGCAGTTGGTTGACGTCGGAGCGGAAGTCCCGGTCGACGGCGGGGATCTGGCCCTGCGGGACACGCACGTCCAGGGTGCCCACCCGCTCTCCGCCGACCGTGATCGGCAGCTCGCGCGGCGGGCCGAGGTCTCCGATGCCCATCATGTCCCGGTGCATGGCCAGGGTTGCCGCGTCCACCCGGGCGTCGGCGAGGGACCAGATGCGCTGCCCGGCCGGTCCGCGCAGCTCCGCCTCGGAGCCGGTCATGGTCACCGTCGGCGCGAGCTCGTTCAGCGACTCGGGCTTCCAGGCGTTGTCCTGCGTGTACTCGGCGGTGAACAGGGCGACCAGCTGCTGCTGGCGGACCTGCTGCTGCTTGGCCAGGTAGTCGTCGAAGCGCGCCCCGAAGGCGGCGTTGACCAGGACCGCGGTCAGGGCGGCCGCGCCGATGCCCAGGAACGCGAAGGCCATCGCAAGGCGGCGGGCGAAACGGCCGCGCAGCAACTCACGCATCTTTGTCCAGTCCCAGCTTGTAGCCGACGCCGGGCACGGTGACCACCACGGTCGAGGGCGGGGTGTCGCCGAGCTTGCGGCGCAGATTCTTCACATGCACATCAATGGTGCGCTCGTACGCCTCGAAGGTGTGACCTTGGACCCGGCCGACCAGCTCCATGCGGGTCCAGGCCCGGCCGGGGCGGGCGGCGAGGGCTGCGAGCAGGTCGAACTCGGTGCGGGTGAGCTCCACCGGCTGGCCGTCGGCGTGCACTTCGCGGCGCTCGGCGTCGATCCGCAGCCGGCCGTCGCCGTAGGAGACGGCGGCCTCTTCCGCCTCGGCGCGTGGCCCGCGGGCGCGGCGCAGCACCGCCTCCACCCGGGCCACCAGCTCGCGCGGGCTGAACGGCTTGACCACGTAGTCGTCGGCGCCCAGCCGTAGGCCCATCACCCGGTCGTTCTCGCTCGCTTTGGCGGTGAGCATGACGATCGGCACGTCGCTGGTCTTGCGCAGCAGCCGGGCCACCTCCTCGCCGGGCAGGCCGGGCAGGCCCAGATCGAGGATGACCAGGTCGGGGTGGGCGGCGCGGGCGAGGTCGAGGGCCTGGCGGCCCTCGCTCGCCTCCTGCACGGTGTAGCCGTCGCGTTCGAGGTAGTCGCGGACGAGGGCGCGTAGTTTCGCCTCGTCGTCGACGACCAGCACGGTCGCGGAAGGAGTGGTCACGATGCGGCCGCCTCCAGGGTCTTGGCTGCCGCGGTCTGCCGGCTGGCCACGGGGAGCGTTTTCGGGGTGTAGGTGCGCAGCCGGTTGGCGTTGCCCACCACCGACAACGAGGACAGGGCCATCGCGGCGGCGGCGATGATCGGGCTGAGCAGCCAGCCGGTGAGCGGGTAGAGGACACCGGCCGCGAGCGGGATGCCGGCGGTGTTGTAGACGAAGGCCAGGACCAGGTTCTGGCGGATGTTGCGCATGGTGGCCCGGCTCAAGGTTACGGCGGTGACGACCCCGGCCAGCGCCCCGGAGATCAGGGTGATGTCGGATGCCTCGATGGCGACATCAGTGCCGGTGCCGATGGCGAAGCCGACATCGGCCTGGGCGAGAGCCGGGGCGTCGTTGATACCGTCGCCGACCATGCCGACCCGCCTGCCCTCCTCCTGCAGCCGCCGTATCTCGTCCGCCTTGTGCTCGGGCAGCACCTCGGCCAGAACCCGGTCGATGCCGACCTGACGGGCGATGGCCTCGGCGGTACGGGCGTTGTCACCGGTGATCATCACGACCTCGAGGCTGAAACGCTTCAGCTCGGCGATGGCCGCGGCCGAGTCCTCCTTGACCGTGTCAGCGACCGCCACCACGCCCGCCAGCTGCCCGTCGACCGCCGCGAAGACGGGGGTCTTGCCCTCCGCGGCCAGCCGATCCGCCTCCGCCTGCAGGGCGGCGGTATCGGTGTCGGCCTCGGTGAGCAGGGCGGGCTTCCCCACCAGCAGGCGGCGCCCGTCAACGGTGGCGGTGATGCCCTTGCCGGTGACCGAGTCGAACTCGCTCACCTCGACCAGATCGATCCCGTGATCGGCGGCACCCTGCACGATCGCCTGGCCGAGGGGGTGCTCGGAGGAGTTCTCGGCCGAGGCGACCAGGCGTACGAGCTCGTCCTCGGCGAAACCGTCGACGACCACCACGTCGGTCAGCGTTGGTCGGCCCTGGGTGATGGTGCCGGTCTTGTCCAGCACGATCGTGCCCAGCCGGTGCGCGGTCTCCAGGGCCTCGGCGGAGCGGATGAGGATGCCGTGCTGGGCACCCTTGCCGGTGCCCACCATGACCGACAGCGGGGTGGCCAGGCCCAGCGCGCAGGGGCAGGCGATGATCAGTACGGCCACGGCCGCCACCAGCCCCAGCGTCAGGGCTGGGTCGGGCCCGACCAGGTACCAGGTGGCGAACGAGGCGATGGCGATGAAGACCACGGCCGGGACGAAGTAGCTGGAGACAAGGTCCGCGACCCGCTGGATGGGCGCCTTGGACGCCTGCGCCTGCTGCACGAACCGGATGATCTGCGCCAGCATCGTCTCGGCGCCGACCTTGGTCGCCTTCAGCCGGAACGCGCCGGTCTGGTTGACGGTGGCGCCCACGACCTCGTCCCCGACGGTCTTGGTCACCGGGATCGACTCCCCGGTCACCATGGACTCGTCCAGGGTCGAGCGGCCGTCGACGATGACGCCGTCCACCGGGACCTTCTCCCCGGGCCGGACCACGACCACGTCACCGGCCACGACCTCCTCGACCGGCACCTCCACCTCGGCACCGTTGCGCATGACGCGGGCGGTCTTGGCCCGCAGGCCCAGCAGTTCGCGGATCGCCTGCCCGGTGCCCGCCTTGGCCTTCGCCTCGAACAGCCGGCCCAGCAGGATCAGGGTCAGGATCACCCCGACCGCCTCGTCGTAGACCTCGCGCACGTCGGCAGGGAAAAGGCCCGGTACGACCGTGACGAGCAGGCTGTAGCCATAGGCCGCGCAGGTGCCCAGCGTGATCAGCGTGTTCATCTCGGCACCGCGGTTGCGCACCGCCCGCCACCCCGTCGTGTGGATCGGCCAGCCGGTGTAGAACATCACCGGCGTGATCAGCGCGAGCTGGAACCACCGGTTGAGCAGCAGGTCCGGCACGTCCACGCCGAAGAACTCGTGCAGCATGACGGCCAGCGCGACCGGGGCGGACAGCACCGCACCCACCAGCACCCGCCGGGACAGATCCCTGATCTCAGCCTGCCGTTCCGCGGCCTCGGCCTCCCCGGTGTCGACCTCGCCCGGCACGGCGGCGGACGCGCCAGGTGCCTCCTCCGCAGCGGCCGATGATGCAGCCTCCCCGTGCCCGTCGCCGGGCTCGACCAGCACCGTGCCGTGCACCATGTTCATCCCGCACGCGAACCCGAACCGGCCCGCCCTGTCAGGTGTGAACTCCACCGTGGCCTTGCCGAACGCCGGCAGCGCCTTGGCGAGAGCGAAGTCCGGGAAGACCACGCGGGAGGTGCACTCCCCGCTCTCCTGCCGGTCGAAGACCAGCCGGACGGGCACGCCCTGACGGACCCGGATCAGGTCCGGGGAGTAGCCGCCCTTCACGGTGATGCCGATCTCCTGGGTGCCGCCCCGCAGTTCGGCCAGCCGTGTCTGCCTCGGGCCGAAGAAGAACCAGGCGAGCAGCGCGATCAGCCCTGCGGCTCCGGCGAGAACCACGATCTGGTCCGCGTTCATGACGCCCTCCACATGGCCGCGTACCCGCTGATCTCGTAGCCCCTCTCCTCGACCGCGGCCACGATCCGGGGCAGGGCCGCCGACGCGCCGTAGGCCACGTCCACCGTCCGGGCCTCGGCGTCCACCTGCGCGGCCGACACGCCGGTCACCGCGCCGACCGCGCTGCCGATGGCCTGCCGGCAGTCCCCGCAGGAGATCCCGGAAACAGCCAGAGTGATCACTTGGGACATGACGCCCACTCCTTCCTTCGCCCCAGCGCCGGTCAGCGGTGCCGGAACAGCACCTTCATGAGCTCGTCGTAGATGAGCGGGTCGTCACTCTTGATCGCGTCAGTGACACACCGCTCCAGGTAGTTCCGCATCACCTGACGGGACACTCCGTCCAGGGCCTTGCGCACAGATTCGATCTGGTCCAGGACGTCGACGCAGTACCGGCCCTCCCGGATCATCCGGGAGACGCCCTGCACCTGGCCGTTGATCTTGGCCAGCCGCACCACCGCGTCGTCCACGACCTCCGGGGCGAGGAACTGTTTGTCCTGCTGAGTGCCTTGGTTCGCCATGCCGAACCTCCCATCTGCCAGCGAAGCTACGCCTACCCCCTAGGGGTAGCAAATGCCTCTTCTTGTGCGAAACGGGCGGCCTGGATCGGTGTCGTGCCCGTGTTCGTGCAGGTGGGAGTGGGGACGCGCCCGCGAGACGGGGGACTCCGGCCCGCGCGAGGGCACAGAGCCCCCACATCGGCGCTTCATGGCCCCTTCACACCCCGTGCCTAGCGTCAATGACGCAAAAGCCCCGCTTGGGACAAGGAGCGAAACATGATCAAGCGCAGGACCATCGGCCTCGCCGCCGCGACCGTCGTGCTCGGCGGCCTCGGCGCGTACGGCGCCACCGCGTTCGCCGCGGACCCGTCGCCCAGCCCCAAGCCTTCCAGCACGCAGACCGCCGAGTCGGGGCGCCATGAGGACAGCACCCACGACAGGGAAGCGATGATCCGCCACTGCACGGATCAACTGCCGGCCGCCGACCGCGAGAAGGCACGGCAGCAGATGGAGCGGATGATGTCCGACGGCATGATGTCCAGCTCCATGACGGGCGATTCCATGATGGGCGGCACCTCGCAGGACGGACACCACGGCATGGGCTGACCCGCCCCACGCACAGCAGGCCGCCGCATCTGCGGCGGCCCTCCTCGACGCCGGACCGGCCTGGGTGTCACGGGACCGGCCCGCCCTTCGCGCCAGGAGGCGCACCCCACCCGCAGCCGTTCACCCCCCACCCGAAACTGATGTGACCTGATGAACCTCGCCTCTCTGCCGAGCCCGTCCAGCCCGTATCTGAACCTCGGCCAGCTCATGATCCACTGGTACGCGGTCATGGTGATCCTCGGTGTCCTCGCCGCGGTCGCGATCGGCCAGCGGCGCTGGAGCGCCCGCGGCGGCGCTGCGGGCACCGTCCTCGATGTCACGATGGTCGCCGTGCCGTTCGGCATCATCGGCGGCCGCCTCTACCACGTGATCACCAGCTGGCAGCTGTACTTCGGCGAAGGCCGCAACCCCGTCGAGGCGCTGTACGTGTGGCAGGGCGGCCTCGGCGTGTGGGGCGCCATCGCGGGCGGGGCGCTGGGCGCCTGGATCGCGGCCCGGCGGCGCGGCCTCGACTTCGCCGCCCTCGCCGACGCGGTGGCGCCCGCCGTCCTGGTCGGCCAGGCCATCGGCCGGATCGGCTGCTGGTTCAACCAGGAGCTGTACGGCCGCCCGACCGCTCTGCCCTGGGGGCTCGAAATCGACCCGGCCAACCGCCCGGCCGCCACCCCGGAGGCCGCCACCTACCACCCGACCTTCGCCTACGAGGCCACCTGGAACCTGGCCGCGGCCGCGGTGGTCGTCTGGGCCGAACGGCGCTTCCGCCTCCACCGCGGCCGGGTCTTCGCCCTCTACGTCGCCGCCTACACCGCGGGCCGCGGCTGGATCGAGACGCTGCGTGTCGACCCGGCCAACCACATCCTGGGCCTGCGGTTGAACGTGTGGACCAGCCTGCTGCTGTTCACCGCCGCCATCGTCTTCCTCTGCCTGCGCCGTCCCGCACGGCCGGCCGTCGCGGACGGCGACGGGGCAGCCGCGTCCACCAGCGCGCCCGCCCGTCCCGAGGCGGTGCACCTCGCCGAGCGGACCGCGACGCCCCGGCCGGGCACGGAAGGGGCCCCACCGCTCCCGGGGATCCACGCCAGGGACCGCCTCGACAAGACCAGCACCGCTGCGGGGAAGGACCGATGAAGGGACGAAGTCACCGGCTGCGCGGGATCCGCGGCGCGGGCACCTCCCGGGACAGGGTGCTGCTCTACACGCTCGTCCCGCTCGGGATGTTCCTGTTCGCGCTCGGAGTCGTCGGAGCCCGCACCGGGCTCACGCTGCTGCCGTTCGACCCTCACCACATCGGCCTCCAGATCGGCGGCCTGGTGGTCGCCTTCATCGGGCTGCGCCACTGGCAGTAGCCCGCAGCCCCGCCGGGCGGGATGCACATCGGCCGCCTATCGCGAGCTCATCGATCCTTCACAGCCCGAACCTAGTCTTCCGGACATGGGCACCACCCGGTGCCCGATCCGGACCAGCACGCAATCCCCCGGAGTGATCCCCATGTGCCTGAACAAGAAGGCCGTCATCGGCCTCAGCGCCGTCGCCGCCGCAGTGCTCCTACTCAAGCCAGGCTGGTTCCTGGCGGCCCTGCCGCTTCTGCTCCTCGCCCTGTGCCCGCTGAGCATGATCTTCATGATGCGCGGGATGAAGGGCGGCCAGAGCAGGGGCCAGGCCGGCAGCGCGTACGGCACGGGAGGCAAGACTCACACGACCGGCACGGCCTCCACCGGAGGGACGCACCTGGACAAGCAGATCAGCGCCCTGCAGGCCGAACTGCGTGACCTCAAGGCCGCCGAGGCCCGGCGGGACGGCGTCACGGCCGCCGAGGCCGCGGAGAGCGTCAACCTCGGCAAGAACACCGGCCCCGACGCCCGCGCCTGACCCCTGCCCGCGGCGTCGAGGACGCGACGATGGAGGAGGTGAGGCACATGCCGAACGCCACGGCGCGGTGCGATGACATCCGTGAGTCGCTCGGGGCGTACGTACTCGGGGCGCTGGAGTGCGAGGAGCTACCGCCGATCCGGGCTCACCTCGCCCACTGCCCCGCGTGCCGGTCCGAACGCGATGACCTTGCCGACGTGGCCAGGCTGCTGCGCGACGCTCTGCCATCGCTGGCCGCGACAGCCGGTCCACGCCCCCGCATCCTCCGCCCGTACAGCCCCTTCGCCCCGCCCGGGAGCCGGGCCGCCGCTCCACCGAGGCAGATGTCACCGAGGAAGGAAGTCCCGTGAACGACCAATACGGCTACGGACTGTGGCCCCTGGTGGTCATCAACACGCTGGTGCTGGTGATCTTCGCGGCGAGCTTCTTCCACCCGAAAACCGGCCGGGACTGGAAGGCACTGGGCGGCTTCTCCGCCTTCGCCGTGGCCCTGTTCACCGAGATGTACGGCTTCCCGCTGACCATCTACCTGCTGGCCGGACCGCTGGGCAACTGGTTCCCCAACCTCGGCTACAGCCACGCCCAGGGCCATCTGTGGAACGACCTGATCGGCTGGACGGGCGACCCGCACCTCAGCCCCTTCCACCTCGCCGCCTACGCGCTGATCATCGTGGGCTTCGTGCTCATCGCCGCCGGGTGGCGGCACCTGCACGCCGCCGCGCGGCTGGGCCGGCTGGCCACCTCGGGCCCGTACCGTCACGTCCGGCACCCGCAGTACGCTGGATTCCTCGCCATCATGGCCGGGTTCCTGCTGATGTGGCCCACCCTGCCGACGCTGGTGATGTTCCCCGTGCTGGTCTGGATCTACCACCGTCTGGCGATCCGCGAGGAGGCGGAGGTCGCCGCCCGCTTCGGCGCGATCTGGGAGGAGTACGCGGACAGCACGCCCCGCTTCCTGCCGTCCCCCCGACGGCACACGGCCGCCGCCCACCCGGCACCCGTGGTCAAGCGCGCATCCGGTCAGGGCTCGTCCGATGCCCGCCGCCGGCCACCGCGCCCGGTCGAACGATCGCGGGCCGACGGCCGCTGAGCACATCCCCCCGGCCATCGTTGGAAGGAGTCGACGATGTCGTCCGAGACTCTCGCCCTCGTCCTGCTGCTCCTGGCCTGCCCCGTCGGAATGTGCCTGATGATGTGGCTCATGGGCCGACACCAGCGCCAGAACCAGGCGCAGCACCAGCCCAAGCATCCGTCCGGCACCCCTGTTGATCCGGACGCGAAGGCCGCCGAGATCACCCGCCTGCAGGCAGAAGTCGACCAGCTCAAGGCCGCCCAACGCGACTCCGCACAAGGCGATGCGCAGGGCCGCCCTCCGCGGTCAGAAGCCTGACACCCCGCCACCGGCCGACCCCGGGAGGCCAGCCCACATACGGAGAAGGGGGCTGACTCGGATGCCGGCGAGGCCACCGCCACGGGCCTCGTCATGGAGCAGGCCCGCGTCTCGGACGCCGTATCGGAGGAGAGCGCCGTGCCGCCGCGAAGGAGTTCGCCGCCGTACACCGCACGAGGGCGCGGCCGACGCGGCGTTACCGCACCGGTCCCGGATCTGAAGGTCGGCGTCCTGCCCGCCCACGCCCTGGAAGCAACTGCCCATGCCACAGCAGCCAGACGTCAAGGCGGTACACGGCCGCGCGCAGAGCCCGCACATCGCGCGGCCGGGCCTGCTGTGGTGGCTGGGCGCCGCCGTCCTGGTGGCGGCCGTGCTCCTGCTCGCCATCGGCCAGCGGCACGAGCTGGTCCGGGCGGCCGGGCTCATCGCCCAGGTGAGCCCACCGAAGCTGGCCGTCGCGATGGCCTTCGAGGCGGCATCCCTCGTGTGCTTCGCCGCCGTGCAGCGTTGGCTGCTGCACGCGGGCGGGGTACGGCTGAGCCTGAAGGATATGACGGTCCTGGCCGTGGCCGCGAACGCCGTGGCCGGCGCGCTGCCCGGAGGTGCGGCCTTCTCCGCCGCCTGGCTCTATGGGCAGCTGAGCCGACGCCACGCAGGGCAGGTCCTCGCGGCCGCCGTGCTGGTCGTCGGCGGGGCGCTGTCGGCACTCGGCCTGTTCCTCCTTCTCGTGGCCGGGGCGCTCACCGCGGGTTTGGGCGGTCGGGGCGCGGTGCTGCGCCCCGCCCTCGCCACGCTGGGGCTGGCCGTCGGCCTTGGCCTGGTGCTCCTCGCGCTGACCCGCTCCCCGAGATTCCGCACGGCGCTCAGGCAGGTATGGACACGCGCGGGCAAACGGTTCCGGCGCGTCCTCCGGGTCCAGGAGGCGCTCGCACGGCTGGTGGCCCAGGCCCGCAGCGTACGGCCCGGAATCCGGCCCTGGCTGCGGCCCTTCGGCCTCGCCGTGCTCAACTGGGCGTTCGACGCGGCGTGTCTGGCCGCCAGTCTCTGGGCCCTGGGCATCGGTGTGCCCTGGAGCGGGCTGCTGCTCGTGTACGCGCTCACCCAGATCCCCGCCAGCCTGCGCCTGACGCCCGGGGGCCTGGGCGTCGTCGAGGTGAGCCTGGCGACCCTGCTCGTCTCCTACGGCCTGCGTGGGGAAGAGGCCATCGCGGCCACGCTGTTGTACCGGATTGTCAGCTTCTGGGTAATGCAGCCGATCGGCTGGGCCACGTGGCTCGTCCTGACCCTCCGTGCCGGGCCACCCGCACCACCTCCTGCAGGAGGGCCGTACGAAAACCCGGACGCGCCGCACTGACCGGCACGCGGCAGCCTGCGCGGGGCACAAGGAGTGCCATGCCGGTGCCAGTTCGGAGCTGAAGGGTTCGGTCAGGCCGGGGATGGGGGCGTACGTCATGGACGCCACCATCCGGCCGCTGCTGATGGGCGGCTGCCACACCGGGCACGACACCCCAGCAGCCGTCACCGTCGCCGGATTCACGCTCACCGGCGCGACCGGTTCACCTTCCCGGACCCACATCCCCGCCAGTCGAACGGGCGCGGCGGGCGGCACTCCCGTACGTCGCTGACGCCCCCGCCTGGCTGCGCCCTGGACCCGCTGGTCAGGCTCGCGGTCGGCGGGGCCCGGGCTCGGTCCCGGAACCGGACAGCTGCAGACCAATGACGCCCACGATCACCAACGCGATCGAGACGATCTTGAGGGGGGAGACCAGATCGCCGAGGAAGGCCATGCCGTAGATCGCCGTTCCCGACGCACCGAGGCCGGTCCACACCGCGTACGCGGGGCCCACGTCCAGCTTCTTCAGCGAAAGCGTCAACAGACCGAAACTGGCCAGTGCGAAGACGCAGAACCCGATGGTCGGCCAGAGCCGGGTCAAGCCGTCGGACAGGCTGAGGCTCACGGCGAAGCCGGTCTCGAACAGTCCGGCGACGATGACCATCAGCCATGCCATGGCCATGTGAGTGCCTCGCCTCGGGCCGGCAGGTTGGTGACCGCCTCGCCGACCGGCCGTCCCCGTGCTGTGAGTATGCACTGACCAGCCGCGGTCGTCGGGGTCCCGCGCTCAGCGTCGATCGCGTCGTTCCCGGCCGCAAGCAGCCCCAGCGACTACACGGTTGACGTCGGCCCGCAGCGACGGCGCGGTCCGGACGGGATGCCCCGCCCAGGCCGCGCCGTCTTCATGGTGCTGCCGTGTCACTCGGCAGGCCGGGCCGTGTAGTCGCCGGCACGATGCACCGCGGCCACGAGTGCGTCGGTGTCCACCGCCGCCGTCTCGTCCAGGCGGACGGTGGAGCGCCCGCTGCGCACGTCGGTGCTGGCCGAGCGGACGCCGGGCACCTCCTCCAGCTCGTCGTCGATGGACAGGCCGCAGCTGCTGCAGTGCATGCCCTCCACCTTCAGGACCACCAGCGGTCCGGTCTCCGTGTCCTGCTTACGACGGAACAGTGCCATTACGCGCCTTTCTGGAAGGTGATGGTGCCGGTCTGCATGCCCATGGCGCAGGAGAAGCGGAGTGTGCCGGGCTTACGGGTCCCCAGGTCGATCTTGGTGTCGCCGTCGCGTTTGACGATCTCCTGGATCCCGAGTTCGGGAATGGTGAAGGCGCGGGCGCAGCCGCCGGAGTCCTTGCCGCGCAGTACGAGGGTGGTGGGCACCCCGGCCTTGGCGGTGAAAGCGGTGGGCTCGTAGAAATCGGTCACGGTCAGGGTGACGATCTGCTGGCCGGAGGGGTCGGTGCGCACCGGACCGTCGGTGGGTTGCCCGGTGCCGGTGGACGGCGGCGCGGGTGCCGCTGCCGGGGGCGACTGGTTGTTCAGGGAGAAGGAGGCCCAGCCGCCGGCTTGCAGCGCGGAGGCCGCGGTCCAGACGGCGACGGCCAGCACCACCACCCCGGTGACCACCGCGAGGCGGCCGGACAGGGCCTGGCTGGTGCGGCGGAACAGGTATCCGAGCGCCGCGAACAGCGGCGCGGTGCCGAGCACGAAGCCCGCCATCACCGCGGCCCCGGCCACCGGGGAGCCGGAGGTGACGGCGACCAGCTCCATCGACAGGGTCACCCCGCACGGCACGAGAACCGTGGCGAAACCGATCAGCGCCGGGGTCGCCACCGAGTCGGTCTTGGCACTGCGCCGCAGCAGCCGCCCGAAGGAGGCGGGTGGGCGAGGCACCAGACGGTGCACGGCCTCGACCCCGAACAGGTCCAGCGCGAACAGCACCATCAAGGCGGCGGCCGCCAGCAGCAGCAGCGCCTGGGCCCGCGGGCTGGGCTGCAGAGCGTCGCCGAAGATTCCCAGCAGGGCGCCGAGCAGGGTGTGGGAGGCGAGTTTTCCGGCGAGGAAGGCGCCGACCGGTGCCAGGGGCTTGGCCTCGTTCTGGCTGGTGGCACGGTGTTTTACAGCGGGTCGGGTCTTGGTCGCGGTCGCCGCGCCGCCACGCGCGGGCCGGGAGTTGTCTGGGATCGGCGTCGGCTGGGGGGCTGGGCCGCGGCGGCGGGTCACCGCACCGGCCAGCAGGCCCCCTTGGACGGCGGCGCACGATGCGCCACCGGCGAGCAGGCCGGTGGAGACACCGGTGACGAGCAAAGCAATGGACGACGGCATGCGTCGGCACTCCTGGATCTGGAAAAGGCGGCGCGCGCTGTACGGGCGCGCCGAATCGGACGTGAGGGCAGCGCGATCTCCCGCCGGGCGCACGCCTGGCGGGAAGCGCCTGTCACGTCCGCAGTACGCAGATCCGGTGCAGGTCAGGTGGAGGTGCAGGGGGCTCGGCGGGCGGGGGTCCGGCTCGCGCCGCCCACAGCCGTGGGACCGCGGCGTCGCCCAGCGGCCCGCCCACCGAGGCCGGAACGGCCTGGTCCCCGACCGCCGGGGCCGCTGCCGTGCGGCTGCGGTGGTCGGAGGTCGCCGGGCAGTGGCCCCCCATGCCCGGCGAGTCGGCCACGACAGGGGCTGTGTCCATGTCCTCGGCCATGGGGCCGGGCTCGTTGGCCCGCTGTGTCTGGCTCATCGGGCCGGACACAGCCATGGCCGGCCGCGCTATGCCGGACAGACACAAGGTGAGCGCGCACGCCAGCAGTACCCCGGCCCACAGCCGGAACGCTGGACTCATGCGCAACATCACACCGGGCATGCTAGCGGTCGGCACGGTTGCAAGGGGCGGTGTCCCAGGCAGTCGATGGCCGCCGGGCCGGCCTCGCACACCTGTGGGCGTCAGCCTTCGGGTGCCGGTAGGGCCCGACGTCGGCCAGTGGAGGGCGTGCGGTCGGCCCGACCGGCACAACGATGAGGAACCCGAAGTCTCGCCCCGCGCGCCAAGGCGGCCCTGAGCCCCGGCATCGGCCGCACCCGGCGTGGCGCACACCGTGGTGCCCCGCAGCCCGCACTCCCGCAGGGAGGCGGGGCGCCGCCCGGCCGCTGACCCCGGTCAGCGCAGCCCCGTGCTCATCAGCAGCTCTGCCTGGCCCTGCTGGCGGATCTCCAGTGCCACCAGGGACAGGCCCAGGATGATCCACCCTGCCCGGCCGGGCCGTACGCGCAGCACCAGCCAGCGGCCCGCGACGGCGCCCACCAGCAGGCGCGCGAGGACGGCGACCGAACCGAAGGCGACCAGCAGCCCGACGGGGTTGTAGCGCCAGGCCAACGCCAGGTCACCGCGGAAGACCGCCACCACCGAGCGGGTGAGCCCGCACGTCGGGGCCATGATGCCCGCGAAGTGCCCGGGCCCGTGGAGGTCGACGGGGAACATGCCCCACACCGCCATCGCCGCACCGGCCAGGACCACTACGGTCCCGGCCGTGCCCCAGATCCACCACCGGGTGTCCCGCGCCTCCCAGCCCAGTCGGATCTGCGGGATCCACCGTGTGCGATCCGGCACGGTGGACGGGATCGGGCTGTCCGACATCGCTCTCCTCACCTACGCCCAGTGGGCGGTCGAAGCCTCGGGAGCGGTGGGTCTCCTGGCCATGGCCAGGAGACCGCTCCGTCCGGCGGGCATATCCGCGACGAGCTTCGACTCCGCCATGCGGCCAAGCCTTGGGTCATACGGTCGGCCATGCGCGCGGCCTTCGCAACGCCGCCACGACGGCGGTCGCGTCGCGTGAAGGGCCATACCTGTGCCGACAGCCGTGGCCCAGCAGCTCACCGATCATCCGCATCAGTCACCCGCGGCCGTGCAGCGAGGCCAGATAAGCGTTGTACGCGGCCAGTTCCTTGTCCCCGTCGCGGTCGGCCTGACGATCGTGGCGGCGGGCCTGCCGTTGTTCGGCGCGGTACCACTGGAAGAGCAGCGCGACCAGCACGAGCACGGAGGGGATCTCGCTGAACGCCCAGGCGATGCCGCCTGCGGCGTTCTGGTCGTCCAGCGCCGTGACGCCCAGCGTGGCCGGCGGGTCGGCGTAGGTGTCGATCAGCGGTGCGGTGGCCATCATCAGGGCGATGCCGAAGAAGGCGTGGAACGGCATGGCCGCGAACAGCTCCAGCATCCGCATCACGTGCCCCGGGCGGTGCGGGCCAGGGTCCACGCCCATGATCGGCCAGAAGAAGACCAGGCCGACGGCCAGGAAGTGGGCGTTCATGGCGATGTGGCCCGCCGTCGAGGCCATGAGGGCGTCGACCAGCGGCGTGAAGTACAGCCCGTACAGGATGGCGATGAACAGCGGCACTGTGAACGCCGGATGGGTGACGATCCGCATGTACCGGCTGTGCAGCAGCCGCGCCAGCAGCTCTCGCGGGCCAGTGTGCCCCCGGCTCGCAGCCGGCAGCGCACGCAGCGCCAGCGTCACCGGGGCACCCAGCAGGAGCAGGATCGGCGCCAGCATGCTGAGGGCCATGTGCTGCACCATGTGCACGCTGAACAGCACCATCCCGTACGGGTTCAGCCCGGTGCACACCACCAGCATCACGGTCAGCACACCCATCGCGAACGCGACGGTCCGCGGAACGGGCCAGCCGTCCCCGCGGCGGTGCAGCCGGGCCACGGCCCAGCCGTACAGGACCAGGGCCAGCAGGCTTGCCGTCAGGAAGAACGGCTCGCCGGTGAACTCCAGCCCGCGCCCGAGCGTGAACGGTGGCAGATCCGCTGTCATGCCGTGGCCGTCGTGATCCATCGTCAGCTCCTGTGTCAGCCCGGCCGTTGCCCGAAGAGCCCAGGGCTGCTGATGCGCCCTGGAAACGGTCAGGCTTCCAGCAGCCGCTGGCCGACGTACTCGCCCTTCGCCGCCCCGCCCGGGACGGCGAACAGCGCGCTGGCCTCATGGCGGATGAACGCCGACAGCGCGTCCCCGCGGTCCAGCTTGCGCTGGACCGGTACGAAGCCCTTGAGCGGGTCGGCCTGCCAGGCGATGAACAGCAGCCCGGCGTCCGGAATGCCGTCTTCGTCGATGCCGTCGTGGAAGGAGAACGGACGGCGCAGCATCGCCGCCCCGCCGTTGGTCTCCGGCGCCGAGGTCCGCACGTGCGCGTCGGCCGCGATCAGAGCGTTCCCCGCAGCGTCGGTCTTGTCCAGGTCCACCGGGGTGGTCTCGGTGCCACCGGAGAGCGGGGCGCCGTCGGACTTGCGCCGCCCGATGACCTTCTCCTGCTCATCCAGGGAGAGCCGTTCCCAGCTGTCCAGGAGCATCCGGATGCGGCGGACGACGGCGTACGAGCCGTGTGCCATCCACGCCGGGTCTCCGTCGGCGGGGACGAAGATCCTCTGGTCGAAGTCCTCGTCCGTCGGTTGGGGGTTGTTGGTGCCGTCCATCTGGCCCATCAGGTTGCGCGCCGTCATCGGCTGCTTCGTGGCGCCGGGGGTGCGGTTGAAGCCGTTCATCTGCCAGCGCACCCGGGCCGCGTCCCCGGCTGCCTTCTGCACGGCGCGCAGCGCGTGGAAGGCCACCAGAGCGTCGTCCGCGCCGATCTGCACCCACAGGTCCCCGTTGCTGCGCTTGGGGTCGAGCGCGTCGGAGGTGAAGTCCGGCAGCGGCTCCAGCGCCTCCGGGCGCTGCCTGGCCAGGCCGGTCCGGTCGAAGAAGCTGGATCCGAAGCCGAAGGTGACGGTCAGGGAGGACGGGCCGGCGTCCAGCGCGACGCCGGTGTCGTCGCCCACCGGCTCACCGGCCGTCAGCTTCTGTGCCGCCGTGGACCAGCGGCGCAATAGCGCGGCGGCCGTCTTGCGGTTGGCACCGGGTGCGAGGTCGAAGGCGGCCAGGTGGCCGCGGGCCTGCAGCGGGGTGGTGATGCCCGCCTGATGCTTGCCGTGGAAGGGGACGGTGGTGGAGCCGACCGTGGTCAGGGTCGTCGGGGGATCGTCCTGGGTGACGCGGGCACCGATCACACCGCCGCTCGCACCGACCACCACGCCACCTGCGCCTGCCGCGCCGACGGTGCCCAGCAACCTGCGCCGAGTGATGTCACTGCTCATGCTCGTGGTCCTGCTCCGGGGTTGAAGGTGGGTGCCTCGACCGGGACGTCGAGCGTGATCGGGGAGGTCTTCGCGAAGTGCAGCGTCACGGACACGCGGTCGCCTTCGAGCGGTCTGTGATCCAGGCGCATGAACATCAGGTGGCTGCCACCGCGTTTCAGTTCGAGCGTGCCGTGGGCCGGAATCTCGAAGGACGTCACCTGCCGCATCTCGTCGCCGACGGACCGGTGCATCGTGATGTCGTCGGAGAGGTCGCTGGTGACCGAGGTGAGCTCGTCGGCCGTATCCCCACGGTTGGTCACCGTCAGGTAGCCCCCCGCGATCTGGGCCGTCACCGGCTGCGGCAGATACGCGCCGGAGACGGCGAGGTCGGGGCCGCTCGGCCCGAAGGGGCGGGCGAGCCCGGTGGTCACGCCGAGCGCGAGGACGGTGGCCAGCACGCCGGTGGCGATGAGGGTGACGGCCGCCAGGGGAGTGCGGCGACCCGTCACGGGGTCTGACCCCGGAGGAGCCTGGGCAGGTCTTCGGCGTAGTCCTCGGCGGTGGCCTCCTCGCCGCTGTAGATCACATGCGCCCTGTCGTCCTTCGGAGAGAAGGCCAGGACCGTCTTGCCGTGCGTGGCGGTGACCTTGCCGTCCTTGTCCTTCACCGGCGGCGCCATGCCCACGCCCACGGTGCGGGCGGCGGCCTCGACGGTCTTGTAGTTGCCGCTGAGCCCGATGAAGTCGGCGTTCCCGGCGCTGCGCAGCCACCTGCCGAGCTCCGCGGGTGTGTCGCGTTCGGGGTCGGTGGTGACGAAGACGAACCGGAGCTTGTCCTGGTCCGCCTGGGGCAGGTCCCTGTAGGCGAGGGCGAGGTTGCTCACGGTCAGCGGGCAGGCGTCCGGGCAGTGCGTGTAGCCGAAGTAGAGCAGCGTGAGCTTGCCCTTGGTCTCCTCGCGCAGGTCGAACTTCTCGCCGTGGGTGTCGGTGAGGACCAGCTCCGGCTTGCTGAACGGCTGGTCCAGCACGGTCGCGGCCTTCTGCGGGCCCGCAGTGCCGTCGGCGGAGATGACGGGCACGTCCCCGGCCCCGGACTCAGCTCCGGCGCCGCTGCCGCAGGCGGACAGAGTCAGTGCGGCACCGGCGCTGAGAGCGGCGGCGAGCACGGTGCGTCGACGCATGATGAACGACCCCCAGGGGGTGGTGACGGTGGTGATGCGGGTGCTGCACACCCACGCAAAACCTAAGCAGTTTAGGCGTTTGCTGGTGGAGTCTACGACAGGCCGGTTCGAGCACCGCAGGCACCCCACCCCGCTGACAGCCTGCCTGGGACCGTCGCACCGACCGGCCCCGCCGCCTGCCCCTGAGCGCGAGCCTCCTGCGCACCGCCACGACCTGCCGGCGACCGGATCGCCGAGCCCGACGCCATCGCGGCCGACCTGAGGCCCTGCGGGAAACTCTGGCCAACACTCGCCAGCGCGCCGACGCAGTGGTTGCCCACAAATGGGCGAGGACCTGCACGACGACGGCCGGACTCCCGGCCGCCGCTCGTGCGCCCGGCTCACATCATCAGCGTCATGACGAACATGCCGACGGCCAGCGACACCCGGCATGCGACGCCCACCTCCGGCGCGCGCACCATCGCCGGGAAGCCGGCGCCGACCACGCCGACCGACCCGGCTCCTTCCGCGAGGACCGGCGGCACGGCAGTGATCCGCGTGCCCGCCCACAGCATGTAGGCGGCGAAATAGCCCAGCAGCAGGGCGTTCACAGCCGGCACCCCCATCGTGCCATGGTTCATGCCCGCCATCGAGCTCATGTCCATGCCGACGGGGGCGGTCGACATCGCGCGCGCAACAGGCACAGCACTCCCGTGCCCGCGGCGAGGGCGACCAGCAACCATCCGACCAGCGGTGGTCCATGCATGAGCCCCCCTCGGATCGCGTTGCGCCGATACCAGGGCCATGCCCGGTGCGGCGGGCGCACATCCTGGCGCAGGGTGGTACGGAGGGTGCATGGGGACGTCTGGGCTGGAGCAGGTCTTGGGTGCATCCGGGGCACACCGGCCCACGGTCGACTCCAGTACAACGGGCCAGGTCAGCAGCTACTTTGTTGTTCTTTAGGCGAGTGCTCCGGGACCCCGGGTGCTGGAGCGGTGACCGCTGCCGTCCCGGTCAGCTGGTCCAGAAATCCCACCAGCGGGTCAGGATCAGCATGCCGATGACTCCGGTGTGCAGCACCGGGACCGCCCAGTGGAACTCCGCAGCGAGGGCCTTCACGCCGGCCGGGGCGGGCAGGAAGCCGTGCCGGACGTTGTGGCCGGTGACGTACCAGAACATGAAGAGCGTGGCGACCCAGGCCAGGGTGCACCACAGGCACAGGGCGCCGATGTTGTACAGCGACTGGTACATCAGCCAGGTGACGAAGGCGACGCCGAACAGGCAGCCCGCGTTGAAGGTGAGCCAGTACCACCGAGGGAAGCGGGCTCCGGTGAGCAGACTGACGCCGACACAGATCACGATGCCGTACGCGACCAGGCCCAGCATCGGGTTCGGGAAGCCGAACACCGTCGCCTGCTTGCTCTCCATGACACCGCCGCAGGAGACGACCGGGTTGAAGCTGCAGCCGGGGGTGAACGTCGTCCCGGCCGCCTTCGCTTCCAGCAGCTTGAACTTGTCGAACGTGATCACCCAGGCGGCGAGCAGTCCGGCCGCCCCGGTGATGATCAGCAGCAGCGAGAAGGCACGGCTCGTGCCCACCGCACCACCCGCAGGGGTGTACGCGGCGGCACCGTCCACAGAACCCGTTGTCGTCGTCATGTCCTGATTCCCGTCATCGATCCGCGGTCGAAGATGCTGCTCATTGTTCGCCGACCCATCGGCAAGTCGGCCCGTCTGCCCCGGGCTCCACCCGACCGAGTGGCCGGGGCGGGGAGTCCTCCTTGGAGAACGTGCCCCTGATCGGCAGCCCCGTCTCCCGGGGCCGGCGCCATGGTCGGGTGGGCGCCGAGGACGCGGCGAGTCAGCCGTGGCCGACCGCCGCATCCCGCGCTGCCGCTGGCCGGGCACTCGCCTGGACCCGGACAGCAGAGGGTCACCGCTGTGTGCTCGCGCCGCGGGCCTTGAGCATGTCGGCCATGAGCTTCATCTCGGACTGCTGGCCGCGCACCATGCCCTCGGCCAGCCGGGCGATCATCGAGTCCTCGGCCAGGTCGGCGGCGCCCTGGGCCATGTCGATGCCGCCTTGGTGGTGCGCGGTCAGCAGCCGCAGGTAGAGCACCTCCGCGCCCTTGCCTGTGGCCTTGCGCAGCTTGTCCATCTCGGTGTTGGTGGCCATGCCGGGCATCAGGGAGCCGTCGTGGGGCCTGTAGTCCATGTCGTGACTCATCCAGGCCATCGGCTGTTTCTGCGAGGTCTTCGGCAGCCCCCAGGCGTCGAGCCGTCCGAGGAGCATGCCGCGCTGGTTGGCCTGGGTGTTGATGACGTCGTATGCGAGGCGGCGCACCTCCTCGTCGTCGGTGCGGTCGCGCACGATGAACGACAGCTCCACCGCCTGCTGGTGATGTACCCCCATGTCGCGGGCGAACCCGGCGTCCGCCGAGTCCGCGCCCGGAGCGGTGGCGTCGGCACGGGAGGTCGTCATCACGACCAGGGCGAGGATGGCCAGGCACAGCGCGAGCGCGGCCCCGGCGTACGGCAGCCATCGGGTGGGCGTACGGGTGGTGTCGATCGTGTCCATGGCGGTCGTGTCGCTCACGCCATGCCCCCGCCGGTGCAGGCGGCGCCCGGCTCGGGCGTCTGCTCACCCTGGACGTACTTGTCCAGGAACTGGTCCACCCGCGGGTCCGACGCCTTATCCACCTTGAGCTGGTGGCCCCAGGCGGTCAGGGCGATGGGCGAGGACTGGTCCTTGTAGGGGCTGAGGAACGAGTACGGGGTCTTGGTCACCTTCTCGGTCAGCGCCTTGACGTCGGCCTCGGCGGCCTTGTCGTTGTAGGTGATCCAGACCGCGCCGTGCTCCAGGGAGTGCACGGCGTTCTCCTCGTTCACCTCCTTTGTGTAGACCTCGGCGTCGCAGTTGAGCCAGACCGGGTGGTGGTCGCCGCCCGTGGCCGGGCTCATCGGGTAGTCGACCGGCTTCTGCACGTGGTTCTGGCTCAGGTCGGACCAGGTCTGCTCGCCCTTGACCGGGGCGGCCTTGGCCTTCTCCTTCTCGTTGGCGGTGTCGAGCAGGTACCAGCCGCCGCCGGCGACGCCGGCCAGTATCACGGCGGAGGCGGTGATCGCGAGAATTCGGTTGCGTCGGTCGCGGGCCTGCTCGGCTCGGCGCATTTCCGCGATGCGGGCCTTGCGGTCCGCGGTCTTGGCTTTCGGTTTCGAACCCATGGTGTCTGTCCTTCTTTCGCCGGTCACCGAAAGGCGCGGCGGCGCTGCCGATCTGGGGATGGTCGTGTGCACGACGGCCGGAGCGGGCATGTGCGTACGCGCTCCGGCTGGGCGTGCTACACCCGCAGCACCTGCAGCTGATGAAGGTCCGGTGGTCGGGATGCCGGGCTGCCGCGGACAGCGGCCGTGACAGCCCGCACCGGCAAAGTCGCCGCGGCCATCTGCCCGGGAGCAGGTGCGGTGCACGGGCCGGAATGGGCCGAACCGTCGTGGACTCCCGCAGGCAGGCCGCTGTCGCAGTGCCCGCTGCCGTTCTCTCGCGCGCACTCCTCACATGCGGCCCGGCCGCCCATGCCCGCCGTGGAGAGGCCGTGGTGGCCCCTGCTCGCGTGCGGGGCAGCAGGGCGTTCTGGTGCTATGCCCGCAGGCATCCGGGCGGCCATGGCGGTGCCGCACAGCAGGGTGGCGAAGGCCAGAACCGTCAGCACGACAGCCAGCAGCCGGGCGATCAGCCCCCGCGAATCGGGGCCGACGACGCGCGGCGGGCGAGGGAGTGAGGTCGTCAGCGCCACCGGGTGAGTCCGAAGAGCGCCAGCGCGATGCCGCCGACCTGCCCGTAGACGTGGTGGGGGTCGAAGGGGAGCACGACGAAGCCCAGCATGTTGCCGAGCAGGGTCGAGGCGAACAGTCCGGTCCCCAGGCCCAGCGCCGTCCACATGACGATCCGGTCCCGGCGGTGGGCCGCCTGCGGGTTCCTGGCCGTGGCGGGCTTGGACATGCGGGTAACTCCCATTACCTAAGCTTCATAGGTGATGGGAGTGAAGTTATCAGATGAAAGGGCCGGGCCCTGGGGTCATCACGCAAGACGCTCCGCACTGGCGACAGGGGCATCGGGCAGCGGGCAGGTGTTCATGCCGGTCGCGGCCACCGCGGGCTGGGCGGCCAGCACGACCGGCAGCGCCAGCGACGCGCCCGCCACCAGCGCCCCGGCCCAGATGGCTACGCGGTGCACCGGCCGCCGCGGGCCGAGCAGCCGCCGTACCCGGCCGGCCACCTGGCCGCCGGAGGCCGCAAGCGAGGCCGCCGGAACCCCTGCCCCGGCCAGCTCGACCAGCGCCCCGGCCAGGGTGAGCGAATCAGTACGGTCCGTCGCCTCGTCGTCGGCGGCCATCTCCACCAGCCGCCTCGTCTCCTCAGCCGCGGCACGGAACAGCCCAACGCGCGGGAAGGCCCGCTCCAGGGCCTCCGCAAAGGCAAGCACCAGGTGGTGGCGCTGGCGGATGTGCGCCCGCTCGTGGGCGATCACCGCGTCCAGCGCACGCGGCTCCAGCGCGGCCAGCGCCGCCGAGGTCAGCACGATCCGGTGCCCGGTGCCGGGCAGGCAGTACACCGCCGGGCGGTCGTCCTCCAGCACCGTCACGCCCAGATCGGGCCGCGCGCGACCGACCATCGCCAGCACTTCGGCGTGCCGACGCCGCTCGCGCCGCGCCCGCCACAGGGCCGCCGCAAGGCACCAGCCGACGCGGCCCGCTACCGCCAGGGCCAGCACCGTGCCGGTGGCGGCCACCAGCGCGCCGCCGGGTGCGGCGTACTGCGCGCGCAGTGCCATCACGCACGCGTGCAGCATGTCGGCCAGGTTGCCGCTGACCGGCACGGTCGGCACGGCCAGGGCGAGCCCAGCCAGCGCGACCGAGACGACGACCGTGACCGTGGCCGCCTGCCACGCCCAGATGGCCAGCCGGGGCGCCCTCGCCGCCCAGCCGGTACGGGTCAGCAGTACCGGGGCAAGGGTGCCGACCAGGGCGGCGTAGCCGAGCAGCAGGATCGCGACCCTCATCACCGGCCTCCTTCGCGGCGCACCGCGAGGGCTGCCCGCAGCTCGCTGAGCTCGGCGTCGTCCAGCTCGTCGAACAGCCGCACCAGCGTCGCGGTCCGGTCGGCGCCGGTCGCCCAGACCTGGTCGATCAGCGACGCCGCGTACTCCTCGCGGTCCTTCGTGGCCTGGTAGCGGAAGGCCCGGCCGTCCTTCGCCCGGGACAGCCAGCTCTTGCGGTGCAGGATCTCCATCACCGTCTGCACCGTGTTGTAGGCCAGCGGCTGCGGCCGGTCACGGTTGAGCTGCTCCAGCACCTCGCGCACCGTCAGCGGGGCCCCCGAGGCCCACACCACGTCCATGATCGCCTGCTCCAGCTCGCCGAACCCTCGCATCCCGGCCGCCTCCCTCCACGAAAACCTAAGCGCCATCGTACGTGCCGCCCACAGGCAGCCGCCCAGGTCCACCGGCGCTCCGGCACACGCTTTGGCCCCGGTCACCGTGCCGCCTCCACCACATGCAGGTAGCCCTGACCCGACACCGGGCGCAGCGCCAGCCGGTGATGGAAGAGATCATCGAGGAAGACCGGCACCTGGTGATAACAGAACACCGAGGCCGCCACCCCCGCGATCCGCGGCGTGTCCAGGAACAGCGGCAGCTCGGCCAGGAAATACCGCACCGCGACCCGCAGCTGCTCGCCCGTCGGCGCCTGCCCGGCGGGAAGACGCCGCTCCAGCGTCTAGGCCGACGCCTCCAGACAGGCCCGGGCGAACGCCTGATCCTCCCGGTAACGCCGCTCGACCAGCTCCAGCAGCTGCCCGTACGCGGCGTTCTCCGTCAGCGCCTGTCCGTCGAGGAGGTACCGCTCCGGCTCGGAAACCCCGATTCCGGACAGCGCGCGTGTGATCTTGTTGCGTACGTACTGGCCCTGGCGGCGCGCCTTCCAGGCCGCCCTGTCCGGCGCATAGCCCAACGCCCGCAGGGTGTGAACCGCGGCGGTGTCCGGGACGAAGAAATGCACGCGCTCGAAGGTGCCCAGCGCCCAGCGCGCCAGGGATGCGACCCGCTCGGCGGAGAAATGACTGTTGAACGGGCTGATCCCCAGGCATGCGTGGCCGCGGTCGGCGAAGGCCGCCTGGCAGCGGACGGTCAGCGGTCTTGCAGAGAACGGCTCGACGGCCTCGGAAGCCGAGGCAGAGAAGGATTCGGGCATCGCGGACTCCCCGTATGCGGCGGAACAATGGGCCTGAGGAGCGAGTGGCCTTGGATGCAGGCAGGGGCGGACCCGGCGCGTCAGCTCACGCGCACGACCGGCCGGAACCCCCGCAGCAACACCAAGGCGTCGCAGACGCCCTACGTACGGATCACGCTCAGCTGATAGGAGCCGGGCGACTTGGCCGGATTCCACTGCCGTCCCCCACGGGACCGCGCCGCCGCGAGCAAGGGCAGCAGGAGCGGGGCGGCGCCAAGCACCGGCGTCGGGATGTGAGGGACCTGCTCGACACGCAAGTCGGGGCAGTGGTCGTCATCGGACGCACAGGAATGCCCCGACATATCAGCTGCCCCGTGGGCGGAAAGGGACGAGAAGGCGAAGCCCTCCGCATGGTCACGGTCGGAGTGCTCCGCTACCACGGCCACGGCGGCACTAGGGGATGACAGCGCCCCAGAAACGCAGCCCACCAGCAGCAGCGCCACCAGCACTCCGAAGAGCCGGCGGATCACAACTGTGCGGCGCGGCATGCCACGACCGTACGCACGCCCCCTCGGCCGTGCCTGCCGCAACACCACCCGATCACCCAGACGACGGACAAGCCCCCGGCTGCAAGGCCGCTCTGCCGCAGGCCGTCGTCATGCCACCGCGGCCGGACGCCGCCGCGTCCGCGCCGTCCCGCTGCCCTCGCCAGCGAGGGCAGCGGGCGTGGTGCTGCTGGCGATCAGCAAGCTCTCACTCCGACGCGAGCGTGTCCCCGGCGGCCCGCGGGCAAGGCAGGAACGGTCCGACCGGTCCGCCGCGCGGCTGGCTCCGCGTCAGGTCGCCGTGCCCGGCGAGCAGCACCGCCATGCGGTGGCCGACGATGCGCCGGGCACGCGAGACGCCGACTGGCCTCATGTGGGCTGTCGTGGTGCGGCGGGTCAGCAGTTCGGGCAGCAGGCCGCGGTGACGGGCCATGGCGTGGGTGACGGCCGCCAGGGCCAGGCCCATCGCCAGGTGGGCGAGCAGGGTGACCAGGTAATAGGCGTTGAAGACGGTGTCGTACTTGTCGAGGCCGAAGGGGCCGAACTGCTTCTCCATCGGGGGCAGGGTCATCATGCCGGTCTCGACGAACAGGACCGCGTACAGCACGGGGCCCCACCAGCGGGTGCGGCCGAAGACGATGGAGTAGACGAGGGCGAAGGAGATGCCGTTGAACAGGTGGTAGACCGCGCCCAGGGTGTAGCTGAGGGCGGTGGGGTCGGCCATCGGCTTGGCGCCGGTGATGAGGTTGCCGAACATGGTGGGCGAGTCCGGCAGGTAGCCCAGGTGCACCCCGGCGATGCGGACGGCGTCCAGGGCGAGGGTGAGGGCGATGCCGCCGACGACGCCGACGGCGATCCGGTCCTGCAGTCGTTCCAGGCCGGTGACGCGGGCGTAGAGGTAGACGGCGGCGACGATGGCCATGCCGGGCACACCGACGGCCCAGAACAGCACCGGCATGGAGAACCAGCCGGCGGTGGCCGTCACGATGAGCAGCGAGGAGATCCCGCCCGCGACCAGGGCGAGCAGGGTCAAAGCGGTCTCGGCCCCGGTCGCACCTGGGGTGGACCGGAGAGTGGGGGTGGTGGGTGCGGTGGACACGGGGGATCCTCCGGAACAGAGGGAGCGGTGTGGGTTGTCGTATGCAGGGAAGCCGCAGGCGTGGTGCTGCGGTTGCCCGCTTCGGGTGCTCGCCCCACGGAGGGGGTTCCTGGGGCGGCGGGCTCAGCAGCAGTGACCGCCGGGGCGGTCCCGGTCGCGGGTGGGGTCGTCGGGGACGGGCTGCGGGGCCGGCTCGGAGGCGCAGCGGTCCGGGGCGGGGCCGGAGGCCGGGATGGTGGCGTGCCGGCCGGGGGCGGTGCGGGTGTGCAGGCGGTGGCGGATGGCCAGTGCGGCCACCAGCAGGACCGCTGCGGCGGCAAGGGCGGTGACGAGGGTGGTCCGGCCCTGGAGCCAGGTGGAGACGGTGGCGGAGAATTGGTTCAGGGCGCCGCCGCTGGGGGTGGCGGTGGCGCCGGTGGCGGCCGGGTACCAGTACCAGGCCAGGTAGGCGCCCGTCAGAACCAGTACGGCGGCGGTGATACGCGGCCCGTAGCGGGCCAGCGCGGTGATCTTCCGGGTCAGTGCGGCGCCTGCGGCCGCGGTCGTGATCGAGATCAGCAGCAGGACCGTGGCGGAGCCGGCCGCGTAGGCGGCGAACACCGCGAGCAGTCCGGCGTAGTCGGCACTCGCCTGGGCCTGGGCGATGACGGCCAGCAGCACGCCGAAGGTGCACGACAGGGACGCGGCGGCGTACCCGATGCCGAAGGCCAGCATGCGCCGTACGGTCGGCGGGCCCGCGGCACTACGGCGGGTGGCACCGGGCAGCCGCAGACCCACGGTGCGGCCGGTCAGCATCACCCCGCCGAGCAGCAGCAGGACGACCCCGGTGGCGAGCCCGAGCCAGGGTGCCGCTTCGATGAGGGCGCGGGCTCCCGCGCTGATGACGAGCCCGGATGCGGCCAGGGTGCCGGCGAAGCCGAGCGTCACCGCGGCGCCGGAGCGCAGCGCGCGGGCCAGCCGCAGGGGCATAGGCGAGGTGTCCGCGTCGCCGAGTGCGTAGGTGATCCAGGCGGGCAGCAGCGCGAACCCGCAGGGGTTCACCGGCGCGATCATCCCGGCGGCGAAGGCCAGGGCGAGCAGGCCGTTCACGTGGTCTTCGCCTTCGTCAGGGCTGCGGCGATCTTCTCGGCCGAGGGGTCGGTGGCCTTGAAGGTGACCTTGCCGGCCGGGTCGACGACGACCAGGGTGGACAGGGCGCTCACGCCGTAGGCGCGGGTGAGGGCGGCGTCCTGGTCGACAGCGACGGGCAGGTGGGCGGCGTCGGCGTACCGCAGAAACTCAAGGATGGCCTGCTCGGAGTCGCCGGGGTTCATGTCCACGGCGAGAACGTCGGCCTTGTCGCCGACCGTGTCGGTGGCCCGGGCCAGGGACTTCATGCCCTCGGCGCAGGAGCTGCAGCCTGGCGTGAAGAAGAACAGGCCGATCGGCTTGTCGCCCGGCACCTTGATCTTTTTGTTGTCGACAGTCGTCACTTCGGTGCCGTTCTCCTGCGTCGGACTGCCGGCCGCGCTGGTGGGGGTGCTCTTGACGGTCGCGGTGTTGTCGGTGCCGCAGGCGGTGACGGTCGCAGCGAGCACAGTGGCCACGACGAGAGTGAGGGCGGTTCGGCGGGGAAGGGAGGGAGTCATCAGGAGCGGAGGTCTTCCTGGTCGGCGGGGTTCTCGGCCGTCTTGGCGGGCGGGCAGCAGGCATCGCGACCGGAGCGGCGGCGGCGGACGATCACGGTGATCGCGGCGGCCACCAGTACGACCGCGGCGGCGATCAACCATGGGTTGCCCAGGGCTCCGCCGATTCCGGCGAGCGCGCCGGCGGCGATCAGGACGGGCAGGGCGCAGCAGGCGATCATCAGCAGGGCGATGCCGAACCCGGCCACGGCCGTGCCGGCGCCGGAGTGCTCCTTGGTGCGGCCGGGGGGCCGGTGGGTGGCAGGCATGGGCGGACTCTCCTCGCGGCTCTCAGCCCTGGTTGTCGGGGATGCGGGTGCAGCAGGTCAGGGCGGTGGCGTTGTCCGCGGCGAGCGAGCGGGCCAGCACGATCAGGTCCGCGACGCGGGGGTCGCCCAGGGAGTAGCGCAGCTTCTTGCCGTCCCGGCGGGCGGTCACATAGCCGCAGTCCACCAGGCAGGAGAGGTGGACGGAGACTCTGGGCTGGGAGATTCCGGCGTACTCGACGCACTCGGCGGAGGTGCGTTCCCCGCGCAGGATGAACTCCAGCAGCTTCAGCCGGGTCGGGTCGGACAGGGCGCGGAAGAACTTCGCCACCGTGTCGAGATGGGTGCACGGCACCTCATCGGCCGCCGGGCCGGTGGACATGTGGGTGGTAAGGCGCTGGGGCATACGGATGGCCTCCACAACTGGAACTATTCGCCTGACCGCATAGTATGGTGGCAGTGAGCAATTCGGCAAGGCGTATAGGAAATGGCCTGGAATCCCAGGCTCCGCGCGAGGAGGCAGCCCTGTGACCACAACGGAATCCGGCTTTGACCTGGCCATCGTCGGCTCCGGCTCGGCGGCCTTCGCCGCCGCCATCGCCGCCGTCAACCAGGGCAGGCGGGTGCTGATGATCGAGCGCGGCACCACCGGCGGCACCTGCGTGAATGTCGGCTGTGTGCCCTCCAAGGCGCTGCTCGCCGCCGCCGAAGCACGCCACGGGGCAGCGACCTCCGCACGCTTCCCCGGACTCGCCGCAGCCGAACTCCCGGTCGGCTTCGGGCAGTTGGTCGGCGGCAAGGACGCTCTGGTCGAACAGCTGCGCACCGAGAAGTACACCGGCCTCGCGGATGACTACGGCTGGGAGGTCGTCCCCGGTACCGCCACCTTCGCCGGAACCACCGACGCCCCGATCCTGGAGGTCACGCTCCCCGAGGGCACCCGGCGAATCGAGGCCGCCCACTACCTGATCGCCACCGGCTCCGCCCCCTGGGCCCCACCCGTCGACGGCCTGGAGCAGGCCGGGTACCTCACCTCCACCACCGCTATGGAACTCGACGCCCTGCCGGAGTCGATGGTGGTGGTCGGCGGGAACGCGGTCGGCCTGGAGCAGGCCCAGCTCTTCGCCCGCCTCGGCACCGACGTGACCGTCATCGAGGCGCTGGAGAGGCTCGCCCCGTTCGAGGAGCCCGAGGTCTCCCAGGTGATCGAGGACGTGTTCGCGGACGAGGGTATCGGCGTGCACACCGGTGCCACCCTGGCATCGGTACGGACCGAGGACGGCGCCCGGGTCGCCACCGCACGCACCCGCGCCGGCAAGGAGACCGAGCTGCGGGCCGAGCACCTGCTGATTGCCACCGGCCGCCGCCCGGTCACCTCCGGCCTCGGTCTGGATGCGGTCGGCGTGAAGACCGGCGAGCGCGGCGAGGTCGTCGTCGACGAGTTCCAGCGCACCACCAACGAGCGGATCTGGGCCGCGGGCGACGTCGCCGGAGGCCCGCAGTTCGTGTACGTGGCCGCCGCCCAGGGCACCCTGGTCGCCGACAACGCACTCGCGGGGGCGGGCCGGACGCTGGACTACACCGCGCTGCCCCGGGTCACGTTCACCAGCCCGGCCATCGCCGCGGTGGGGATGACCGACGCCCAGGTGGCCGAGGCCGGGCTGCGCTGCGACTGCCGCACCCTGCCGCTTCAGCACGTGCCCCGCGCTCTGGCCAACAGGGACACCCGCGGCCTGGTCAAACTCGTCGCCGACGCCGACACCGGGCGCGTGCTCGGCGTCCACGTCATCGCCGACGGCGCCGGGGACATCATCACCGCCGCCACCTACGCGATCACCGCCCAGATGACCGTCGACCAGCTCGCCCACACCTGGGCCCCGTACCTGACCATGGCCGAAGCCCTCAAACTCGCCGCCCAGACCTACACCGCGGACGTCGCCAAGCTCTCCTGCTGCGCCGGCTGAGAGCGGCCCTGACCGATACGGAGGCGTTCATGGGCGCGAAGCGAGCCCGGCCGATGACGGTCGGAGAGCTCTCCCGCCGCACCGGCGTGACCGTCAAGGCCCTGCGTGAGTACACCGACCTCGGCCTGATCTACACCCTCGGCCGCAGCCCCGCCAACTACCGCCTGTACGACACCGACGCCCTGTGGTGCGTGCGGTTCATCGGCGAACCGCGCGGCCTCGGGCTGACCGTCGCCGAGATCCGTGAGCTGACCGCCGCCGGGGAAGACGGCGCCGGGCGAGAGATCGGTTCGTATCTGGCCAAGCTGCTGCACCGCTCCCGCGAGCGGCTGCGGGAGCGCATCGCCGCCCAACAGCAGATCCTGGACCGCATCGAGAAGTTCGAGACCGAGCACCAGCAGCATCTCGCCGAGGGCGACCTGTGCTGGGCCGGTGATCCGCGCGGCTGCGAGACGCGGGCTTGACCCTCACCCCGGGGGCAGACCCTACGGTCGGTGGCATCGGACCCATCCACGCACAGGGAAGGGAAGGACCCGCTGTGGACACCGACACCCGCACGCTCGCCGCCCGCTTCACCGACACCGTCAACCGCGCCCCGGGCGTGAAGCTCTGGCTGCTGCGCCCCCTGCTCACACTCCTGGCGACCGGCGAGCCGGTCACCCTCGACCAGCTCGCCGCCCAGGCCCGCGCCACTGCACGCCGCGCCACCGCCAGTCAGCCCCGGATCCGCCCCCGGCCCGGGCCTGACTCCGCACCATGCCTCACACACCATCGGCTGATCGCCCCCAGGAAGCGGTCTACGGGACCTCTCCATACCTCGTAGAGTCGACCACATGAAAGAGCGCAGGGCTCCTGTCATCCCAGTTGCCGGACCACTCCGGCCGATGTGATCTCAACCACACCCCTGAAGGTGGAAAGGAACACGATGAGTCGCCGCAACGTGACAGGCGCTTGGAACTTCCCCACCGTGTAAAGCGACACGACCTGCGGGGGACACGACCTTTGCGGAAACAACCCAGCCCACATCCCACATCGAGCGCCCGGCCGCCGCCGTCCGGGGCGGGGGTGCGGTCGGCGAGGAGCCCCCGCTCCCGCTCACCGACCTGCCGGAAGCTCCGGCCGTCGCTGAAGTGCTGCTCCCACTCGGCGCGGGCGGTGTACGTCAACGTGCTGCTCCTCGTACGTGAGTGCGGTGATGGTCAGGGGCGTTGTGCGGTGCGGAGGCGGGTCAGGGTGCGCAGGCCGCGCTCGACGAGCTCGGGGTCGCCGTGGGCTGCGCCGTAGGAAATGCCGGAGACGGAGTCCAGGACGGATAGGACCGTGAGCTGGGTCTCTTCCTCCGGGGTGAAGGGGCGGCCGTAGCCGTCCATCACGGCTTGCAGGAGGTCGGGGCGGCCGTGCCAGGTGTCGGAGAGCCGTACGAAGTCCCGCACGGCGGGGCCCCATTCGGTCCGCTTTGTCTCCGCAGACGCTGTGTCCCCCGCAGGTCGTGTCGCTTTACAAGGGGGACGAAGACCTGGCCTGTGTCGCATTCGAAGGGCTCACCGTGTCGCTATCTCCAACGCTTGTCGTGACGAAGGCCACACTGTAGCGGGCCCTGAGACGCGAGTGGGATGGATCAGGGGGCCTGGGTGGTGAGTTGGCGTAGTGCGGCTTGGGTGCGGGTGAGGGCGGTGATGCGTTCCTCGATGTGGCGCAGGTGGGCTTCGATCAGTGCGGCGGTGTGGGGGCAGGGGGCTTGGCCGCTGTCGCGCAGGGCGAGTACGCCGCGGATCTCGGCGAGGGTGAGTCCGGCGGCTTGGGCGTCGCGGATGAAGGTGAGCCGGGGCTGGGCCTCGGGCGGGTAGTCGCGGTAGCCGCCCGCAGTCCGGGGCGGTGCGGGCAGCAGTCCGCTTTGCTCGTAGTAGCGGATGGTCTTGGTGGTGAGGCCGGTGGCCGTGGCGAGGGTGCTGATGCGCATGGTTCCAGCGTTGACCTTCCAGCAGGGGGGAAGGTCAAGGCTGGGCGCGGTTCAGCAGCAGGACTCCGGGGTTGTCCCGTCGAGGAGGTTTTGGGTGAGGGGGCGGCCGAGCTGGTAGGCGTCGGCGACGGGCAGGACGGTCATGCCGGGGTGGTCGGTGAGCCAGTCCTGGGCGGCGGCCGGGTTGGCGAAGAAGTGGACGTGGTTGCAGAAGGCCGAGCGTACGGAGGTCATGTCGTCGGGGGTGACGATCGAGACGACGGCGTCGGCCGGGGCGAGGTCGGTGACGCCGTCGGGGGCCGCGGTGAGGCTGATCGGGGTGCCGGTGGCGTGGCAGGGGGATTCGATGTGGGCGGTGCGGCCGAGGACGGCTGGGAAGACGAGGGTGTCCAGGGCGCACCAGGTGTACAGCTGCTTGCCGTTGACTTCGAAGCGGTGGGGGGTGGGGCGCTGGGTCAGGCCGCTGCCGATGATGCGGCCGCTGTCGTCGTATTCGGTGTCGGGCATGGCGGCCAGGGCGTGGCGGACGTCGTCTTCGCTGTGGCCGGTGGCGGTGGCGAGCTGGGCGGTGGTGACGGGCTGGCCGGTGGCCAGCAGCTGGAGCAGCGGGCGCCACAGCCAGGGCTGGCCGGTGACGGTTTCACCGCCGCCCAGGGCGGTGGTCAGGCGGTCGGCGAGCTGCTGGGCGGAGGTGTCCATGGTGGAGATTCCTTGTCGTCTTCGGGCGGAGGCCGGCAGAGGGCCGGCTGCCGTGCGTCCGGATGGTGGCGTCTGGTGTTGACCGTAGGGTCTGTCCCCGGGGGCAGAGTCAAGCGCACCGTGTGCACCGTCGCGGATCGTCCGCCAGCAGGCCGGGGCCGCTGCCGTGGGCAAGTTCAGCCTGGTGAGTGGCTTCGAAGGCGTCGATGCGGCGCCGTGTCTTTTCTAGGTCTGCGATCTTGCTGTCGATGCGGGCCCGGGCGGTGCGCAGACGTTCGGCGAGTGAGGGGCCGAGGGCTCGCTCGCCGTTGTCCGCGTAGGTGCTGAGGAGGTCGCGGATCTCGGCAAGGGTGAGGCCGAGGCTGCGCAGTTCGCCGATCAGCCGTACGCACCACAGGGCGTCAGTGTCGTACAGACGGTAGTTGGCCGGGCTGCGGCCAGCAGTGTAGATCAGGCCCCAGTCGGTGTAGGTGCGCAGTGCCTTGACGGTCACCTGGGTGCGCCGGGACAGTTCGCCGATGGTCATCGGCTGCGCGGGCGGCTCGCTGGTCACAGGCATCTCCGGATACTGGGCGCGGGTTCTGTCGAGGATGTGTCGGGGCGGATCGGGTCAGTAATGGCCGCTGGTGCGGCTGGGTTGAGCGTTCTCTCCGTGATGGCGGCCAGGCGAGTGCGCAGGGTGATCGGTGCGGTGAGGCTGCGGACCGTGTGATGTGGCCGGTCGGGGCAGGACCCGCCGGTCGGGGAGTGTCTCGGTCGGCGATGCACGCTCCCGTAGGGCGCTTTCGGCCGGGCACTTTGCGCTCAACGGCCGTCTACCTCCTGCGGGCTGATGGCGCTTCTTGAATCTCCCCACGTGCTGCTAAGGGGTGGGGCAAACCTGCTCTGTTGATCTCCCCATCTATCGTGTGATCTTGCCCGGCGTGTCGTCGTATCTGGCGGTTGGTTCGGAAAGCCTGCGTGCGCAAGTTCGGCCTGTTCAGGGGCCTGAATGCTGACGCGGGAGGAAGACGTGGATGCTCATGCACTGCGTCGGCAGGGATGGACGATCTCGGCGATCGCCCGGCATCTGGGCCGAGACCGCAAGACGATCCGGGCCTATCTGAACGGTGAACGGACCGCCGGCCGGCGGCGTCAGGCGCCCGACGCGTTCGTGCCGTTCCTTCCGTACTGCCGGCAGCGCCTTGCCGACGACCCGCACCTGTGGGCATCCACGCTGTTCGACGAGGTGGTGGGGCTCGGCTATGAGGGCGCGTACTCGACGTTCACCCGCGCCCTTCGCCGCTATCGCGTCCGGCCGCACTGCGAGCCCTGTCATGCCTCGACCGGCCGCAACGTCGCGGTGATCGCGCATCCACCGGGTGAGGAGATCCAGTTCGACTGGCTGGAGCTGCCCGATCCGCCCGAGGGATGGGGGGTGGGTGGGCACGCGCATCTGCTGGTCGGGGCCCTGGCGCATTCGGGCCGGTGGAGGGCGGTGTTGGCGGAGTCGGAGGACTTCCCCCATCTGGTCCAGGCCCTGGACGGTGTCGTGCGCAAGCTGGGCGGGACCGCCCGCCGGTGGCGCTTTGACCGGATGGCCACCGTTTGCTATCCCTCCAGCGGTCAGGTCACCGCGGCGTTCGCCGCCGTCGCCAAGTACTACGGGGTCGGGGTGGACATCTGCCCGCCCCGCCGCGACAACCGCAAGGGAGTGGTGGAGAAGGCCAACCACTCGGCGGCTCAACGCTGGTGGCGCACGGTTCCCGACGGCCTCACGGTCGTGCAGGCCCAGTCCGGTGTCGACAAGCTCTCGCTCAGGATGGACGACCGGCGCCGGCGGATCGACGGAGCGGTCACCACCGTCGGTGAGCTCGCCGCGGCCGAGCCCCTGCTCGACATCCCGGTCCGGCCCTTCCCGGCCGAGATCGAGGTCGAGCGGACCGTCAGTCCGCAGAGCCTGGTCGCCTTCGACGGCAACTTCTACTCCGTCCCGCCCGGCCTGCCCGGCGTCACGGTCAAAGTCCTGCACCGGCTCGGCGAGGACGACCTGCGGGTCGTCACCGCCGGCCGGGCCGTCGTCGCCTGCCACCGCCGGGCCCCGCGAGGCGCCGGGCAGACCGTCCGGGACGACGGACACGTCATCGCGCTGGAGAGGGCGGTGCTGTCGTCGTTCTCCGACCGGGCTCCCTGCAAGACCAAGGTCCGCAGACCGCCGTCAGCCGCAGCTCTGGCCGAAGCCGAGCGTCTGCGCGAAGGACCGGCTGCCGGCAGTTCAGCCGAGCGGGTCGTGATCGACCTGACCCACTATGCCGCCGTGGCCGACCGGCTGCGGAGTGTCCCCTCACCGAAGCAGGAGGAGAACCCGGAGTGAGTACGTCACCGATGCAGGTGAGCGAAGCCCGCCGATTCCAGCAGCTCAGAGGGCACCTGTCCTACCTCAAACTCAACGACGCCGCCGAGGCGTTGAACAGAGTCCTGGACCAGGCCCGCACCGAGCGGATGTCGCTGACCGCAGCCCTGGAACGGCTCCTGGAGATCGAGGTCGAAGCCACCGAAGCCCGCAAGCTCGCCGCCCGGGAACGGTTCGCCTGCCTGCCCGAGCCCTGGACCCTGGCCGACTTCGACTTCGCCGCCCAACCCGGCGTCGACGAGAAGCTGATCCGCGACCTGGCCACCCTCCGCTTCCTCGACGACGCCTCCAACGTGCTGTTCGTCGGCCCGCCCGGAGTGGGCAAGACCATGCTGTCCGTCGCCCTCGGACGAGCGGCCGTCGACGCCGGCCACCGCGTCTACTTCACCACCGCCGCCGAACTCGCCGCCAAGTGCCACAAGGCCGCCCTCGAAGGCCGCTGGAAGACCTGCATGCGCTTCTTCGCAGGCCCGAAGCTTCTGATCATCGACGAGCTCGGCTATCTGCCGCTGCCCGAGGACGGCGCCTCCGCCCTGTTCCAGGTGATCAATCAGAGGTATCTCAAGTCCAGCACGATCCTCACGACCAACGTCGGGATCGCCGACTGGGCCGGAGCCTTCGGCGACGCCACCGTCGCCGCTGCCATGCTCGACCGGCTCCTGCACCGAGCTGCCGTCGCCGGCATCGACGGACCCTCCTACCGGCTTCGCGGCCATCAGAACCAGGCCGACGCCATGCGCAAGGGAGTCAACGCACGTGTCTCCTGACCTCACCCACAACAACGACCAGCTCGACCCCAGACCCACCAACTGCCCTGTCTGCGCAGGCGAGTTCACGCCGAGCCCGAGACAGATCTACTGCTCTCCCCGCTGCAAGAGCGCCGCCCACCGACGCGCTCCCGCCAGCCTGGCTGCCCACACCTGCCCGGTCTGCGAGGGCATCTTCACCGCGAACCCCCGGCTCCGCCAGATCTACTGCTCGCCCGAGTGCCGTCGCGAGTCGGAAAGGCAACGCAACCGGACCCGCGACGAAGAACGAGCACGACGTCTCGGCGAACATCCCCGAGCCCTTCCCCCCGCCCCGCAGCCGACAGCCCCCGGAACTATCGACCCTCTGGCACCGACGGCAGTCCGGAACTGTCCTCACTGCGACCAGCCCGTCACGATCGTCGCCCTGCTCGCCACCCAGGAAGCCGCCCGACCCACGATCACCAACCGCGTCACCGACATCGTCCCGCTCAGACGCCTCCAGTGAGCTTCGGCTGACCGTCACCGATCACCGGGCCCGCCGACCTGACGGTCGGCGGGCCCGCAACGCTCAGGTGACCGAACGCAGTTGGTCCAGTTCGCTGCTGATCGCATCCCGCAGCACGTCATGCTGCGGACCGAGCCTGAACTGCTCGTCACTCCACCGTTCACGCGGATAGAGCCACACTGGCTTGCCCACCACATCGGCCGGCTCCCACTCGAACCGCGGCCAGACATGCACATGCAAAAACGGGTCCGTGTTCCCCAGGATCTCCAGATTGACCCGGCGGAAAGCCGGGTCCAGCCGCCGACAGGCACGTTCAACCGCTTCACCAAGCTGGTCCATGTCAGACAGGAACGACAGCCGCTTCGCCCTCGGCAGGTCCGACAACCGCTGCACATCCAGCTCGTCCACGAGCAGAACCGAGTATCCCGGCAGGAACTGAACATCCCCGATCACCGCGAACCCCGACGTCAACCGTCGCAGCACCGTCGGGTTGTCGCCCCTCAGCGCAGTCCCGATCCGGTCCATCCGCCAGTCACCAGTCATGGCTAAAACCTACATTCTGGTGATCAAGGACCGCTCTTCGATCCCCACCCTCCTCACACAGTTCAAAGACCAAGCAAGTGAGGCGAGGAGCGGACCCGGCCGTCTTCAAAGATCCCCATCAGGGCAGAAGACCTGGGTCTCCCGGGGACCCAGCCGGCCATGATCGCGCCGTAGGGCGCCATGTTTACCGGCCTCCTTCTCGTGTGCCTGTGGGGTTGGGGGCGGTGGTCGGCGGCTGCCCTTGGCCGTGGTTCCTGCCAGGCGGAGGGCCGCGTTGATCAATCCGATGTGGGTGAAGGCTTGTGGTGTGTTGCCGAGCTGTTCGCCGGTTGCGGGGTCGATTTGTTCGGCGAGGGAGCCCAGGGGCTGGGCTAGGTCGCACAGGGCGGTGAACAGACGCTCGGCTCGTGCGGGGCGTCCGGCCAGGGTGAGGGCTTCGACGAGCCAGAAGCTGCACAGGATGAAGGCGCCTTCGGCGCCGGGGAGGCCGTCGGGGCTGCTGCGTGGGGTGGCCGGCGGGTACCGCCACAGAAGGGATGGCTGATGGGGGCCGCTGGGTGGGGCGAGGTGGTCGAGGATGGCGTCGATGGTGGCGGTCTGCGCGGGTCGGGTGCCGTCGATGAAGCCGACGAGGGGGAGCATGAGCAGTGCGCCATCCACTGCTGGGTCGTCGTAGGCGCGGAGTTCGTCCTCGCCGTCGGGTGCCTCGCCGTAGCCACCGCGGGCGATCCCGACGTCCGTGCCGTCCAGCCCGACCGAGAGCACCTCCACCAGGGCCTGCCCCTGCGCGGGCTTCGGGTCGGGCAGTTCTACCAGCCGGTGGGTATCCGCTGTCCTGGGCGTGGTGACGACGGCACGCATGGCGGACTCCCTGTCTGGTTGTCTGGGCTGCTAACGGCGGTTACGGCGCGCGGTGGGGAAGAGTCACAGGTCCAGGCGTTCGGTGGCCTTCAGATACGCCTCGCTGTAGGTGGGGAACTGCGCGACCTGATCCAGCAGGGTGTCGATCGGGATCTGCGCGCGGATGGCCAGAGCGGCCTGGTGGATCCACTCCCCGGCCTGTGGGGCGATGGCCCACGCGCCCACGAGGATCCGTCGCTCACGGTCAGCGAGCAGCCCGAGGTGACCGGTGGGTTCCGTCTCGTAGGTCCAGGGACGGGCGAGGGAGGCTGCGAGGTCGAGTTCGCTGGTGGCCAGGTTGATGCCCTGCTCGCGTGCTTGTTCGCCGGTGAGGCCGACGGCGGCGATCTCCGGCTGGGCGAAGACGACGCGGGGGATGGCGGTGTAGTCGGCGCGGCGGGGTGTGCCGAGGATGGTGTCGGCGACCACCCGGGCCTGGTACTGGGCGACGTGGGTGAACAGGGCGATGCCGGTGACGTCGCCGAGCGCCCACAGTCCGTCATCGGTGACGCGGCAGTGCATGTCGACGTCCAGGGCCCCGCGGTCGTTTGCCCGGATCCCGACGGCGTCCAGCCCGAGGTCGCCGGTGCGCGGGCGGCGGCCCGCCCCGAGCACCATCACGTCGGTATGCACGCGGCTGCTGTCGTCCAACTCGACCACGGTGTCATCGCCCTCTTGGCGGACGGCCGTGGCCTGGCGGCCTACACGTACGTCGATGCCGTCCTTGCCGAGCCGGTCGGCGACCAGCTCGCCGAGGCGGTGCTCCTCGCGGTCCAGCAGCCGCTGGCCGCGCTGGACGATCGTGACCTGGCTGCCCATGCGGGCCAGGAACTGGCCCAACTCCACGCCGACCGCGCTGCCGCCGATCATCACGGCGCGCCGGGGGATCTCCCGCAGCGTGGTGGCCTCCCGGTTGGTCCACACCTCCACCTGGTCCAGTCCGTCGATGGGCGGACGCAGGGCCTCGGAGCCGGTGGCGATCACGAGGTGCTCGGTAGTGATCTGCCGGCCGTCTGCCTCGATCCGCCAGGGGCCGCGGCCGGTCAGGCGGGCGGCGGCTTTGATGACGGTGGCACCCTGCTCGCGGTAGCCGTCGATCTGGGCAGCGTCGTCGAGGTGGCGGATCATGTAGTCGCGGTAGTCGCGCAGGGCCGGCCAGTCCTGCTCGGGGGTGGACAGGCCCGCCGCGCCCGCGGCTTCGGCGCGGGCCTCGGGCGGGCGCAGCAGGGTCTTGGAGGGGATGCAGGCCCAGTAGGCGCATTCACCGCCGATGAGTTCGCGCTCCACCAGGGCCACCCGCAGACCGCCCGCGACGAGGCGTGAGACGGCGACTTCTCCTCCGGGGCCGGCTCCGATGACGATCACGTCGAAATCCGTAGGCATACTGTCGTTCCTTTCGGCGGTACGGGTCGGGTGTTGCGACGCTGCGGGTGTCTTGTGTGACGCTGCGGTGGCGGCCGGGCATCCCTGCCGCTGTCAGGGGCGGCGGTGCCGCAGCGCCCAGCCCGCCTCGGTCACCACGGCCACGGCCGCCCCGAAGGCCAGGTGGGCCAGAATTCCGCGCACATGGGTGACGGCCGGATAGGCCCGGTTGGGGGCGCTGTAGCCGAGCGCGGGGGTCAGGGCCTCGTCGACGATGAGGGACATCGCCGCCCCGGTTGCCAGCGCGGTCGTCAACGGCGGCGTGTGCCACCGGCGGCGGATCAGTGCGTACAGCGGCGCCCAGCTCATCGCCAACCCGTAGTGGAACGCCATTCCCGCCCGCTCCAACTGCTCCTCGGACAGGTCGAACCCCAACAGCCGGGCGTTCTTCTCCGCGGCGATCTGGAACGGCGGGCCTGGCCGGGCGGCGTCCTCGCGCGCCCGGGACTCCTGTGACTCCCATGCGTACAGCGTGCTGCTGACCGGTTCCATCACCTTGGTGGCCAGGTAGCCGGAGGCGGCGCCGAGTGCCAGGTCCTCGACAAGATGCTGGGCCTTCATGGCTTTCCTCCCGCACGTCCGACGGTGGGCGCGCTGCTGAACCCGGACTTCATGGGTGCTCCCCCTTCCTTTTGTGACGGCTGCGGCGGAGCGTCAGGAGGCGCAGCAGGACAGCTTGCTCACGTCCCGTGTGTAGGTCTGGGCGGCGAGCTTCAGCCCTTCGGCCATGGTCAGGTAGGGGCACCACAGGTCGGCCATCTGGTGCACCGTCATCCGGTTCGCCAGGGCGTAGACGGCGGTGGCGATGACATCGCCACCGCCGTCGGCGATGACATGGACGCCGAGCAGCTTGCCGGTACCACGTTCGGCGACGAGTTTGATCAGGCCGTGGGTGTCGCGGTTGACCAGTGCGCGAGGCACGTATTCCAGGGGCAGGATGCGGCAGTCGCACGCGAAGCCTTGTGCCACGGCTTGTGCGTCGGTGAGACCGGCGGCGGCGATCGCCGGGGTGGTGAAGGTGACCCGCGGCAGGTGGTGGTAGTCCAGGGTGCGCTCGGCGCCGTCCAGGGCGTTGTCCGCGACCAGTGTGCCGTGGGCAGCGGCGACGTACACGAACTGCGGGTGCCCGGTCACGTCACCGGCGGCCCAGATCCGTTCGTTGCCGGTGCGCAGGTGCTCGTCCACGATGATTTCGCCGCGCTCCCCGGTCTTGACTCCCACCGTTTCCAGGGCGAGGCCGTCGGTGACGGGGCGGCGGCCGGTGGCCACCAGCAGTTGCTCCGCCTGGAGTTCGAAGACCTCGCCCCTGCGGGCGGCGGTGAGCCGGTAGCCGCTGGTGTCGCGGCGCACGGCGGTGACGGTGAGGCCGGTGTGCACGCCGATGCCCTCGCCGGTGAAGACGTCCTCGATCATTGCGGAGACCTCGGGCTCCTCGAACGGGGCGAGCCGGTCCAGCGCCTCGACGACGGTCACCTGGGTACCGAGACGGGCGAAGAGCTGGCCCTGCTCCAGGCCGATGGCGTTGCCGCCGACCACGAGCATCGACTCGGGCAGGTGGTCGAGTTCCATGGCGGTGGTGGAGGTCAGGTAGCCGGCCTCGTCCAGGCCGTCGATGGGCGGCGCCCACGGGGCGGAGCCGGTCGCGATGACGTAGTGGGCGGCCTCGATCGTAGTCGTACCGCCGTCGTTCAGGGTGACCTCAAGGACCGGGCCAGAAGCGAAGCGGGCGGTGCCAGCCAGGATCGTCCAGCCGTACTCGGCGGCCAGGTCGGTGTACTTCTCCGCCCGCATCGCCTCCACCAGGGCCTGCTTGCCGCTGATCAGGGCGGTGAAGTCCACCGGTCCCGCCTCGGTGCGGATACCGGGGAACGGCTGGGCGAGGGCCACGTGGCGGGCCTCGGCGGCGGCCAGCAGCGCCTTGGACGGCACGCACCCGGTGTTCACACAGGTGCCGCCGGTGGCGCCGCGCTCGACCATCACCACCTTGGCGCCCTTGTTCCGTGCGGCGATTGCGGCGGCGAACGCCGCCCCGCCCGAACCGATGACCGCCAGGTCGAAGCCGTTGTGCCGCGTGCTCACAGCCACCACCTCCCTGGGGGACCGGGTTACCCGGTCCGCTTTCTATACGCCTTGCCGAATGCCCGAACGCCGCCATACTATTCGAGTAAGCGAATAGATGCATGTGGAAGAGGGCTGGTGGCTATGGGCCCTGCGCCTGTCCTGGTCCGCACCGCAGTCATAACGGCCGCCCGCCAGGCCGACAGCGGGTGCGCGCATACCGACGCCGCTGCCCGGTTCTTCCGAGCCCTGTCCGATCCCACCCGGCTGAAGCTGCTGGAGTTCATCCTTCGCGGGGAGCGCACCTGCCCCGAGTGCGTCGGATACGCCGGTGTCTCCCAGTCGCGGGTCTCGGTCCAACTGGCCTGCCTGACGGCCTGCGGGTATGTGACCGGCCACCGGGACGGCAGGAGGCTGCGCTACCGCGTCGGCGACCCCCGGGTGGCGGACCTGGTCGTCCTCGCCCGCGCCGTCGCCGCGGACCACGACGGCGTCCCGGACCGCTGCTCCGGTGATCACGCCCAGCCGGGACCGATGCTCGGAAGGAACCGCCATGCCGACCTCTGACCGGCCTCCCCGCCGCGAACCGGACCGGCCCGGCATGGACGCTGCCCCGGGCATCGGGATCGTCCTGCTGATGATTGCCTGCTGCGCGCTTCCCGTCCTCATCCTTTCCGGTGCCCTCGCCGGGATCGGCGCCTGGCTCGGCAATCCTTGGGTGATCGCCGCGGCCGTGGTCCTGGCCGTCGCGGCCGTCACCGTCCTCGTACGCCGCCGCGCCCACCGCGACGACTGCTGCCCGCCCGGGGACGCCTCGGGCACCTCCGCGACGCGCCACCGCGAACCCCGCCAGGGAGGCGGCCCGCATGACCGCTGACACTGCTGTCGCCCGCCCCGGCTCATATCCGCGCAACCAGTTGGCCGCGTGTGACTGACACCGAGGAGGCCGTCATGTATGCCCCTTCCCAGCCCTCACGCCGCGAGCCGGACCGGTCCGGTGACGGCGCAGCCGCAGGCACCGCCTGGCTGCCGCCCCCTGCTCGCATTACCGGCCTTGCCCTGCTCGCCGCCGGGGTCCTGGCCGGGATCGGCCTCGTTTTGTCGATCACGTGGGCGGTCGACGTCGCGGTCGTTCTGGCCATCGCTACCGTCGCCACCGTGCTCGTGCGCCGCTCTCTGCGGCGCGACGCGTCCTCCCCGGACGACCAGGCCCGCCGGCGCCGCAGGCGGTGCTGCTGAACCGCAGGGAGGAATCCTGCGATGACGGCCGCCTCATCCGCACCGGCCCAGCGCACTGCGCTGGGCCGGGCTGCTCGGCGGCTGCTGGAAGTCACGCTTGCCGCTCTCGGTGCCCTGGCCGCCACGCTTGGCGCGGGGGTGGCGCTGGTCGGCCTGTGCTGTGGCGGCCTGGCCGTCACGGGTGCGGGCACGGCCGCCACGGGCGGCGCTGTGGCAGGCCCCTGGTCCTGGCTGTTTCTGACGGCCGGGACCACGCTGATTGCTGCCTCGCTGATCGTGCGGCGTCAGCGTACGCGGGCCTGCTGCCCGCCCAAGCAAGCTCCGTCCGGTCATCGCGTCGTTGGCGAGGGCGCCGTCGGGCGGGATCCCCTCAGGCAGGGGCCCCGGGACGGCGGCTGAGTTCAGCCGGCGCAGCAGGAGAGCCTGGCGACGTCCGAGGTGAACGTCTGAGCGGCCAGCTTCAATGCTTCGGCCATGGTCAGGTAGGGGTGCCAGGTGCGGGCGATCTGGTCGACGGTCAGCCCGGCGGTGATGGCGTAGGTGGCGGCGGTGATGATGTCGCCCGCGCCGTCGGCCAGGACGTGGGCGCCGAGCAGCTTTCCGGTGCCGCGTTCGGCGATGAGCTTGACCAGGCCGCGGGTGTCGCGGTTGGCCAGCGCCCGGGGTACGTACTGAAGCGGCAGGGTGCGGCACTGGCAGGCGATGCCGGCCTCGGCCAGCTGGGCGTCGGTCATTCCGACCGAGGCGATGGCGGGGCTGGTGAAGGTGACCTTCGGCAGCGCGGTGTAGTCCAGGGTGCGCTCCGCGCCGTCCAGGGCGTTGTCTGCGACGAGCGTGCCGTGGGCCGCGGCCACGTACACGAAGTCGGGGTGCCCGGTGACGTCCCCGGCCGCCCAGATGCGGGGATTGCCGGTGCGCAGGTACTCGTCCACCACGACTTCGCCGCGCTCGCCGGTCTTCACGCCCACCCGCTCCAGGCCGAGGCCGTCGGTGACCGGCCGGCGTCCGGTGGCGACCAGCAGGTGGCTGGCGCGCACCTGCTGCTCGCCGCCGGGACCGGTGAGGGTGGCGAGGATGCCGTCGCCGTCGCGGCGTACCGCGCTGACCTGGGTGCGGGTGTGGACGGTGATGCCCTCGTCCGCGAAGACGGCCTCGATGCCGGCGGAGATCTCCGGCTCCTCGCCGGAGGCCAGGCGGGAGCGGACGGCCATGGTGACACGGCTGCCGAGGCGGGCGAAGAGCTGGGCCTGCTCCAGGCCGACGTAGCCGCCGCCGAGCACCAGCAGGTGCTCGGGGAGCTCCTCCAGCTCCATGGCGGTGGTGGAGGTCAGGTAGCCGGTCTCGTCCAGGCCGTCGATGGGCGGGGCCCAGGGCGTGGAGCCGGTGGCGATCAGGTAGTGGGCGGCCTCGATGGTGGTGGTGCCGCCGTCGTTCAGCGCGACCTGGAGTACGGGGCCGTCGGCGAACGTGGCGGTGCCGTGCACGATCTGCCAGCCGTAATCGGCGGCCAGATCGGTGTACTTCTCCGTACGCAGCTGCTCGACCAGGGCGTCCTTGCCGCCGATCAGGGCCGGGAAGTCGACCGGCACCGTGGCCGGGGCCAGCCCGGGGAACCGGCCGGCCGCCTGCGCGCCGTGGCGGGCCTCGGCGGCGGCCAGCAGCGCCTTGGACGGCACGCAGCCGACGTTCACGCAGGTGCCGCCGGTGGTGCCGCGCTCGACCATGACCACGCGCTTGCCCTTGTTGCGGGCCGCGATGGCCGCGGCGAACGCGCCGCCTCCCGAACCGATGATCGCCAGGTCGTAACCAGTGTGTGCCTGGAGCACAGCACTACCTCCCTCAGTGGGGCCAGGCTCCGTGCCGGACCCCTTTTCTATGCGGCTTGCCGAATGGCAGAGGACCACCATACTATGCGGGCAAGCGAATAGCTGCTTGTGGAAAGGCCCCGCCCATGAAAACCCCTGCCCTTGCCGGCTCCCCTGCCACGGCCGATGCGGCCGAGGTGCCGTGTCTCCACCTGGACACCACGGCCAAGTTTTTCCGCGCCCTTGCGGACCCCACCCGGCTGAAGCTGCTGGACTTCATCCAGCGCGGCGAGCGCACCAGCGCGCAGTGCGTCGAGTACGCCGGCATCTCGCAGCCGCGGGTGTCGGTACACCTGTCGTGCCTGGTGGACTGCGGCTATGTCAGCGCCCGCCGGGACGGCAAGAAACTGCGCTACTCCGTCGGCGACCCCCGCGTCGCGGACCTGATCATGCTGGCCCGGTCCCTGGCCGCCGACAACGCCGCCGCGCTTGACTGCTGCACCCGCATCCCCGGAGAGGGGGAGCAGCGATGACGCCTCCGCCCACCCAGACACCTGACCGCCGTGGCGGCCTGCTCGGCACCCTCGGGATGGTCGGCGTCATGCTGCTGCCGATCATCTGCTGCGCCGGGCCGGTGCTGCTGGCCAGCGGCGCCCTGGCCGGGCTGGGCGGGGTGCTGGTCAGCCCCTGGCTGCTGGCCCCGGCCGCCATCCTGCTGGCCGGCGCTCTCGCCTGGTGGATGCGCCGCCGCAGCACCGCCGGCGGCGACTCCTGCTGCCCCCCGGCCACCCGCACCGACCAGCACGACCGCGACCTGCTCCGCAAGCACTGATCCCGCCCGGCGCTGCCGCACCGCGCCCGCGGTGACACCTTCCGGTCACCCGCCGCACTCACCCGTCCGCTCCGCTGTCGGCCGGGACCAGCTCCGGTCCTGGCATCCGAGGAAGGCCCGCACCACCTATGACTTCCCCGTCCCCCACCGCCCGCCGCACCCGCCTGCGCCGCCGTACCGCCCTGGCCCTCGCCGCGGCCGCTACCGCCGCACTCACTCTGTCCGCCTGCGGCACCGGCACCACCGCCGACTCCGCGGCCAAGACCGATACCGTCAGCGGCACTTCCGCCGCTGCCAAGGCGGACACCGTCACCCTTCTTGACGACACCACGCTGGCGCTGCCCGCGAAGGAGCCCGCCGCGCTGTTCTTCTTCTCCGTGGGCTGCGGCGAGTGCGCGGGCGGCGCGAAGTCGCTGGATACGGCCGCCAAGGAGTTCGAGAAGGCCGGGAAGAAGGCCAATTTCCTCGCGGTGGACATGGACCCGAGCGAGTCGAAGACGACCATCATGCAGTTCCTCCAGTACATCAAGGCCCCCTCCCTGCCCACCACCGTCGACAAGGGCGCCGCCCTGTCCCTGCGCTATAAGGTCTCGGCCCTGTCCACGCTGATCGTCGTCGACCCCCAGGGCAAGGTCACCTACCGGGCCACCGACCCCTCCGCGGACCAGATCCAGGACGCCTTGAAGAAGGCGGGCGCGTAGTGAACGGCCTGCTCGCCCTCGCCTTCGCCGCCGGCATGCTCGCCCCGGTCAACCCGTGCGGCTTCGCCCTGCTGCCCGCATGGATCACCGCCGCCCTCGGCGAGAACGACACCTCGCCGGTGCCGGTACGCCTGGCCCGCGCCCTGCGCTCCGGCGCCGCCCTCACCCTCGGCTTCGCCGGCACCCTCGCGGTCGCCGGGCTCATCGTCAGCGCCGGCGCCCGCGCACTGATCAGCGCCGCCCCCTGGCTCGGCCTGGCCACCGGCGTCCTCCTGCTGCTCTTGGGCGCCGTCATGCTCACCGGCCGCTCGCTCGGCCTGCGGCTGAACCTGTCCACCGGTACCAGGGGGTCGGCGGGCCCGCCGACCGCCCGGCGCATGGTCGTGTTCGGCGTCGGCTACGCCGCCGCGTCCCTGTCCTGCACCTTCGGCGTGCTACTGGCCGTCATCGCCCAGGCCCAGGCCACCGCCAGCTACGCCGGTCTCCTCGCGGTCTTCGCCGCCTACGCCGCCGGATCGGCCGCCGTCCTGCTGCTGGTGGCGGTCACCACCGCCGCCGCGGGCGCCGCCCTCACCCGCAAGATCACCGCCCTGGCCCGGCACGGCACCCGCATCACCGCCGCCGTCCTCGTCCTCACCGGCGCCTACCTGGCCTGGTACTGGTACCCCGCCGCCACCGGCGGCCCCGCCACCACCGCCCCCGGCGGCGGCCTCGCCACCTTCTCCGCCACCGCGACCGCCTGGATCCAGGGCCACACCACCACGATCGCCGTCACCGCCCTCGCGGTCGTCCTCGCGGTCACCGCCGCCGCACTGCGCCACCGCAGGCGGCCCGCCCGCCACGCCACGCCCACCAGTACAGCCCCCTCGGCCGAGGCGGACTGCTGCCCGCCCCAGCCGGCCCCCACCCCGGCCGCCCCCGACCGCGACAACGGCGACCACTGCTGCTGACCCCCGCCCACGCCCCACCCCCTCGGCCGGGCAACGGACAACGCCCCGGCCGCAGCCAACTCCGAGAACAGAACGGCGCCATGACCACGTCAGCAGCCCACCAGGCGGCCTCCCCGACCGTGCGAAGCAGCCCGCACGCGGCGTTCGGCGCCGACCGCGCATTCGCCCTCCTGCTGATGGTGGGCGGCTCCCTCGGCCTGCTCGCCTCGGCCGTGCTCACCCACGACAAGATGAAACTGCTCGCCAACCCGAACTACGTCTCGGCGTGCAGCATCAACCCGGTGCTGTCCTGCAACAACATCATGAAGAGCTGGCAGGCCAGCACCTTCGGCTTCCCCAACCCCTTCATCGGCTGGGTCGCCTTCCCCGCCGTCATCGCCATCGGCGCTGGACTGCTGGCCGGCGCCCGCTACCGGCGCTGGCACTGGCTGGGCCTGCAGGCCGGCACCGTCTTCGGCATCGGCTTCGTGACCTGGCTGCAGTACTCCTCGCTGTATGCCATCGGCGCGCTGTGCCTGTGGTGCACCCTCGTCTGGGCCGTGACGATCCTCCTCTTCTGGTACACCACCGTGCACAACATCCAGCACGGGCTCATCCCCGCCCCCGACCGGCTGCGCCAAACCGTGACGGAGTTCCACTGGGCCGTGCCCGTCCTGTGGATCGGCACCATCGCGCTGCTGATCCTGACCAAGTGGGGCAGCGCCCTGTGGGCCTGACCCCTCTCCAAGCCCCGGACCCCCGCCCCCCCGCGGGTGCCGGGAGGGTGGCCGGCTGCCGCATCCCCCCGAACGGCAGCCGGCCGCGCCCTCACCCCTGTCCGCCCGGCCCCAGGGAAGGTCCTTGATGCGCACGGCATCCCACCGCGCCCTCGCCCGGCCGCGCCGGGTGCTCGGTCACCTGCTGACGGCCACGCTCGCCGCGCTCGGCGCCCTCACCACTGCCCTTGGCGCCGCGCTGTCCGCGATCGGCCTGTGCTGCGGGGCCCCCGCCCTGACCGCCGCAGCCGCAGGCGGCGCCACCACCGGGACCGCCACCACCGGACCGGCGACCTGGCCGCTGTGGACCGCCGGAGCCGTCCTGCTCACCGCCGCCGCACTGTGGCACCGACGCCACCGCACCACCACCTGCCGCATCCGCCACCAGCCGTCCGCATCCTCCGAACGGCCCCGCCCCTCCGGCCCCACCGGCCGGCACGGCTGAGGATGCCTCACAGACCCCCGTACGTATCGAGTCGGACAGACAGAGACAGACAAGGAGCCCATCCATGGTCGAGCGGTACGACACCCTGGTGATCGGCGGCGGCATGGCCGGACTGCCCCTGGCCCTGCGCGCCGCCCGGCACGGCCGGGTCGCCTTCGTCGAGAAGGAGAAACTCGGCGGCACCTGCCTCAACCGGGGCTGCATCCCCACCAAGACGATGATCGCCTCCGCAGCGGTGGCCCACCAGGTACGCCGCGCCGCCGAGTTCGGCGTGACCACCACCGCCCCCAGCGTGGACCTGGCCGCGGTGGTCGCGCGCAAGGACGCGATCGTCGACCGGATCCGCTCCGGCTCCTACAAGACGGTCGGCAAGGCCGACCAGCTCGACCTCTACCCCGCCGAGGGACGCTTCGTGGCCCCGCGGCGGCTGCGCGTGGACCACACCGAGATCGAGGCCGACAAGATCTTCCTGGTCACCGGCCTGCGCACGAGCCGCCCGCCCATCGACGGCCTCGACTCCACGCCGTACTACACCTCGCGCACCCTGCTGGATCTCACCGAGCTGCCCGAGCACCTGATCGTCGTGGGCGGCGGCTACATCGGCTGCGAGTTCGCCCAGATGTTCGCCCGCTTCGGCTCCCAAGTGACGCTCATCCAGCGCGCCGAGCGGCTGCTGCCCGCCGAGGACCCCGACATCTCCGCCGCCGTCACCGACGGCTTCACCACCGACGGCATCACCGTCCTCACCGGAACCACCTGCACCGCCGTCGACGGCCGCCCCGGCCACGTCCGGGCCGGCTGCCGGGGTGGCGAGACCGGCGAGGTCACCGGCAGCCACCTGCTCATCGCCGCCGGCCGCACTCCCAACACCGACAACCTGGGCCTGGAACACCTCGGCGTGACCCCCGACGAGCACGGCTTCCTGCCCGTCGACGACCTGCTGCGCACCCAGGCCGAAGACGTCTGGGCGCTCGGCGACATCCGCGGCGGGCCGATGTTCACCCACACCGCCCGCGACGACGCCGACATCGCCTACCGCACCACCTACCGTGGCCAGGACCGCTCCACCACGGGCCGCGTCGTGCCGCACGCGGTGTTCACCGATCCCGAGGTCGGTTCCGTCGGGCTGACCGAGCCAGCCGCCCGCGCGGCCGGACACCAAGTCCTCATCGGCCGCCAGGACTTCACCGGTGTCGTCAAGGCCCGCGCCATCGGCAACACCCGCGGCCTGATCAAATTCGTCGTCGACGCCGACACCGACCGCATCCTGGGCTGCCACATCGCAGGCCCCGACGGCGGCAACCTCGTCCACGAGGCCGTCATCGCCATGACCTGCGGCGCCACCTACACCGACATCGCCCAAGCGATCCACATCCACCCCACCCTCGCCGAAGGCGTCAACACCGCAGCCGGCGGCGTCCACCGGGAGATCGGCACCTGACCCTCCGGGCACGGTGGTGGCAAAAGACCGCCCGCAGCGTTGTCAGCTGCAAGACCCGTACGGCGCCGTACCACCGCGGGCGGGAGGCAGGCGTTGTCGAGGGCTGTGATCTGTCCGCGTAGCTGTGCGATCTCGTGGCGAGTAGATCACCATGGCAACGCAAGGGCGGAGTGCCCGGCAGTCTTTGCCGCGCGCCCCGCCCCATGCAGCCCAGGCTGGGCAGTCAGCTACACGATCCGTACGGCGCACTCGCTCTTGAACTGTTCGGCAGAGCGCGGATATTCGACGGCGCGGCCAAGGCGTCGCGAAGCCGCTCGATCTCCAGCCTCTGGGCGGCGATCTGCGACAGAGCCCGCTCCCTGAAGTCAGTGAGTCCATCGATTTGCGCGTCACGCGCGGCGAGGCGCTCCTTCAGCCCGGAGACCTGACCTTTGAGCCGCTCGATCTGTGCGGCCCGCGGGTCGGGAATCACGCCCGTTTCCCGAAGCTCGGCCAACCGGCGCTCGAACTCCTCCGCCAGGTGTTGGTAGGGGCCTGGCCGCGGCGAGCCGTCGCGGTTCTTCTTGGGATAGAAGCCGGTGCGGGCGACCCCGGCTTGGGTCGCGAGGGTCTTGATGTCGCACTTGNACTCGGCGGCGTTCGGTCCTGGATGCGAATCAGGGCCTTGAGCAGCTACTTCTCGCGTAGTGCGGTCGGTCCCCACGCCTCCGGCGTCCCCCTGTGAGGCTTCCGGGTCGGTGGGACCGGTCCCCGGGACCCCACCTGTGGCTGGAACCTCGGTCCCCACCCTGGTCCCCGCGTTCTCGCCCCCGGTCCCCGCGCCATCCGACGCCTTAGAGTCCGCAATCTTGGGGACCGGTCTCCTCGGGGCGCTCGGTCCCCGGTCCCTGTACGACCCGTGGGGGCCGGGGGGATCGGCTGCGGGGACCGGCGCCGTCGAGGCCGGATGCGGGGGGACGGCGGCTGCCCTCGCGGTGATGTGCGCCGGGGACCAGGGCGAGGGAAGCGGGACCGTGGCGAGCGCGAGTGCGTGCCGGCGCGCGGCGAGCTGGTCGAGCAGCTGTGCGCGCTGGCGGGCGTCGGTCCCGACCGAGGCCCTGCCGACCGCCTTCGACAGGCGCCGCGTCAGCCGCCGGCCGCGTCGGCTCTGCTGCTGCTCGGGTGTGCGTTCGGCGAGGCGGACGGCGAGGGCGACTGCGCGGGCGGTGGCCCGGTCCCGGGTGATCTGTGCGGCGTCGCGGTCGCGTGCGGCGATCCCGAGGCGGGACAGCAGCCGCTCGCGTGCTTCCCGCCCCAGGACGGCGATCAGTCCGTGGGAGGCGGCACCCGGGGTGCGCAGGCGCAGCTCGATCCCCATGGCGAGGTGCCACAGCATCGCCGCCATGACCGGCCCGACGAAGGCCCTTACCGTGCCGCCGATAGGACCGCTCTCGGCATAGGCGGGGATCACCTGCACTCCGGTGATCACCCAGACCAACGTGCCCGGAAGGCCGGGGGCGCCCTCGGTGGCCAGGTTCTGCCGTGCCATTAGCGCCGTCGCGAAGAGCGCCAGCTCGGCTGCGGCGAACATGCCGGCCCGCTCGGCGGTGCCGGCCATGTCGAGGTAGTCGGCGGCGAACCGCCAGCTCGTGTCCGCGGAGTAGCAAGTACAGCCGAGGGCGGCAAGAGCAGCGACCTTGACCGCCGGACCGCTGAGACGTTTCTGCGGGCGCGCGCCCCGGCGCCGGATCGTCCAGGCGGTCAGCACCAGCACGACGGCGGCAGGCACCACGGCGGCGAGGAGGAGAGAGAGGTCCGGAGCGGCGCCGAGGGACAGGAAGGGGTGGGTCATGCGGCCTTTCCGAGAGAGGCGTGCGCCGGAGTCGACGCTGCCGGGCGGGCTGCTGGCTGCTGTATGCCGGGTGCTGAGGCGGGCGGGGGGCCGCTTGCTGCTGGGGCGGTCTTCTTCCGCTTCTTCTTGGGCCGCGGCACGCCATAGGTGCGGTCGCGGTCGAACACCTTGTTGGCCGCCTGCCGGAGCAGGTCACGGGCGTGCTTGTGGCTGATCTGCAGGGCGGTGGCGAGCCGGTCGGGCCGCCAGCCGCGTACGTAGGCGTGGTCGATGACGACCTGCCGCTCGGCCTCGGTCAGATGCACGTCGCGTCCCAGGAAGAAGGACGTGACGCGTCGGTAGTCGAGGCGCTGGTGCAGTCCGTCGTGCCAGGGACGCCGCTCGGCCTCGGTGAGGCCACCCCAGATGCCCTCCTTGAGAACGTTTTCCAGGGCGAAGTTGAGGCAGTCGCTGCGTACCGGGCACCAGCCGCACAGCTCCTTCGCCTCGGCTATGGCTTCGTGGTCCCGCGGGAGCGGGAAGAAGACGGCGTCAGCGTCCTCGACGTCCATGCCGTGGCACGCTCCCTGGGTGTGCCAGCTGGTGTCTCCGATGCTGCGCAGGCCGGTGGCCGGCGCGTCGTGGGTGGTGATGTGACGCAAGGGTGGTCTCCGATGTGCTGCCGCGTCGGCCGGCTGGGCGGGCGCTGGGCGCGGCGTCGGGTGCCGGCTACGGCGCGCGGGCGTGCGCCGCATCCGGGGCGGGACGGTGATGTTGGGGTGGCGGTGCGCCGGGAGGCACGCGCCGATGCGCCGGTCAGGCCAGCGCGGGCTGCTGGACCTGCTCGCTCTGCTGGGTCTGCTGGGCGGCGGCGAGGTCGACGCGGCCGGGGTGCGGGGTGGCGCGCGGGGCGGTCGTGCGTACGCCGTCGTCGGGACCGATCCGGCGGCGACGACACGGCTCGCCGGGCTGGGCCAGGCACCACTCGCACTTGACGCTCAGGGCGTCGGGCAGTCCCTGCGCGACGGCGGCCTCGCGGGCTGCGCGGGCGGGCCGGTAGGGGGCGAGGGCGGCGCGGGCGGCGGGCGGTATGCAGGAGCCGATCTGCCGCAGCCTCGCCTCCAGCCTCGGGTCGATCCGGGCGCGACCGCTGGTGATGGCTCTGGCCTGGGCGGGCTGCGCGGTGCCGGCGGCGACGGCGCGGCGGGTGCCGACCAGCTCGGCGGTCCAGGCTGCTTGGTCGTCCGGGTCGGCGGACGGCGTGGGATCGGAGTGCCGGGCCAGGCGGTCGCGCCGGTAGCTCTCCCAGGGGCGGGCCACGTCCGCGGGCAGGATCTGGTACGGCGAGACTCGGATGTGCTGTCGGGCGGCGACGCGGGCGTCCCAGCCGTGCGGAGTGGCCATCGGCACGTCGCCGAGCAGCTCGTGCCACTGGGCGAGCTGGTCGCGTGCCTCGCCCTGGTCGGTGCGGATGGTGCGGGGGTCGAGTCGGCCGATGTAGGCCAGCAGGGCGGCGATTTCGCGGCGGTCCACGGCTACTGCTCCGTTCCGGTCGGCTCGTTCAGGGCGGCGAGGAGGGCGGCGGTGTGGGCCTCTGCCCGCGTCATGCCGCCGGGTTGGCCGGGACCCGTGCCGGGCACGGCGTAGAGGTTCGGGCGGCCAGGGGGGTGCTCCCGGGCGACCCAGGAGCGCCAGTCGGCAGCCCAGGCAGCCGCCGGCCTCGGCTTGAAGCCGGCCCGGTGGGCACGCCACTTCGCGTCGGCCGCCTGCAGGCCCTGCTCGCCGAGGCGGTCGAGGTGTCCCTGCTGGCGGGCCCAGGTGTGGGTGGCTGGGTCGACCTGCCACTCGGCAGCCGAGAGGACGGCAGCACCACCACTGCTGTACCTCCGGTTCAAATCCGGTTCACTACGGTTCTGTGTGCCGGTTTCCGGTACATCGCTGTGCCGGTTTCCGGTACGTCGAGGTGCCGGTTTCCGTCGGGACCTGCCGGATTCCGGTACTGCCGGTTTCCGGGCCCTCGCAGGGGATTCCGGCACCTCACGCGGCCGGATGTTGTAGCGCCGCAGGGCCGAGATCCGGAGCGCCGGGGTGGCCTCGGTCCTCTCCGCCGGCGTCTGGTCGGGGTCCTCGTCGTCCACGGTCTCTGCCAGTGCCTTGGCGGCGAGGGGGAGGCGGTAGACGGTGCTGCGCTGCGGGCCGGTGAGGTCGTCAAGCTGCTCCAGCTCACCGGCGTCGACCAGACGGTCGATGGCTTCGCGGACCGTGGAGACGGAGGCGCGGGCGCGCTTGGCCAGGCTCGACAGCGAGGCCCAGGAAACGCACTGCTTGTCGCCTACCCGGTCGGCGATGGACAGCAGGACCAGACGCGCTGTCCCCCGGCTGCAGCTGTGCTCCCACACCCAGTCGCGGGCTTCGCTGCTCATCGGCAGCTCCTGACGAGCGGGCGGGTCCCGCGGCTAGGCGGGGCCATGATGGTGCGGTCCGGCTCGGGGCGCTGAGGCGCCGAGGCGGAGGTGGCTGCCGCGCAGGCCAGGCGGAAGGGCCTTTTGCGCAGGGCAGGAGGCATGCGATACTCCCCTTTGCAGTGTTGCCACGCTGAAGCGCCGCTTGGAAGGACTCAGCGTGGTGATGGTGGGCAATCTCCCGTCCTTGCCGGGGCGGGTGTGCCACTTAGCGTTCGGCGTCCGTGAGTTACCGCTCTCGGGCGCCGTCGCTGTTTGTGGACCTTCGCGGTCCGGTCCGTCGTCGTGGTCTCCTCACGTCCGTCGCGGCAGGCGGGCTGCCCGGGGACGACGAACATACGCACGGACCCGTGTCAAGATCCAGACTTGGTTCTTAAACTCTGTACTGGTTGCAGAGAGTCACCGGGTGATCGTGTGCCGCAAGTGTCCGTACGGCGCGACCTGGGACGCACCCACGCGTCGAAGCGCACCGTTGCCGCGGTTGCCTCGAACGCCGAGAGCGTGCCATTGTGTCCGAATTGGAACGGGTGTCTGTTATTCCCCGCAGTGGAAATGCGGGGTGGACGGGGTGCTTTCACTGCCGCCTCCACGCTTTCCGGTCGAAGATAAAATCCTGCATGCCAGACGTGACCTATGTCGCTGACTGAATGTGGCTTGCGCCACGCCACCCGGCATACTCCTGCCGGTAGAAACGGACAGGCCGACCTGAAACAGGCGGTACGCGTCACACGGAAACGTGCTGGTGAGGAAGAACTTTCCATAGAGTGGATCAGCTCGTCAACTCACGTTTATCGCGGGGTAGGGTGCTTGAAGTGACGACGAAGTCCACCCAGGAAAGGATCATGAAAGACTCGACCGAAGGCCAGGTGAGCCCCAAGGGGCTCATGGACCGACTAAACCGCTTGTTCGACACAGTGCACCCGCCCGACCGCGGCCCCTTCAGCAACGCCGAGGTGGCCGAACTCATGGAGAAGCGCGGGCTGGGCAAACTGTCGGCCCAGTACCTCTGGCTCCTGCGGACCGGGCAGCGCGATAACCCGACGAAGCGTCACCTCGAAGCGCTAGCAGGGTTTTTCGGCGTGAACCCCGCATACTGGTTCGACGACGCCGTCGCCGAAAAGACCGTGCAGGAACTTGAGTTGCTCGCACTGCTTCGCGACACGAAGATCAAAAACGTGCTCCTTCGCCTGTCCGACGTTTCCGCAGACGGAAAGGATGCCGTCCTAGGAATCGTCGAGAGCGTACGAAAATCCGAGGGGTTGCCACCCTCAACTGGCTCTTAAAACGGCCGCGTTCAGTAAGTGATCAAGGAAAAGCAATGTGGTCCGCACGTAGGCTGCGCCGGCCTGACCTCTTGGCCGAGCTGCAGCTCCCGCACGTCACCAATATCCGCGACCTCAGCGACGAGGTCTCACGCCGCACGGGACGGAAGGTGGTCCTGGAGGCCCGTGAGCAGGCGCCCTCCGTGTGCGGGGCATGCGCCGTCACGGAGAGTGCCTTCCACGTGTACTACGACCCGCGGACCAGCTCCCTGCACCAGGACCACATCATCGCCCACGAGTTCAGCCACCTGCTGCTCGGCCACCACAAGAACCGCCCGGCGTCCGCGCTCTCCTCAACGATCTTCACCAGCGTGGGCTCGGCCACCGTCGAGATGATGCTGGGCCGTACCAAGTACGACGAGGACGAGGAGCGGGACACCGAACTCCTCGCCTCGTTGATCCAGCGCCGGATCATCGACCGGTGGCTGCGCAGCGACGAGTCCTCCGGAGACGAAGTGCAGGACCGGGTCACGCACACGCTGCTGCGCCGACGGGAGGCCCGGCCGTGAAGGACCTGCTCCACCCGATCAGCCTCGTCGTCGCCACGCTCGGCTTCCTCTGCTTGCTGCGGGACGTGCCGACCCGCCGCCGAGACCCCGCCTTCACCGCGCTGGCCGCCGTCTTCCTGCTGTCAGGGCTGTCGTTCCTGTTCTCCATCACACTGATGTGGCAGTACCTCGACCATGTCCTGGGCGTGGTGAACCTCTCCGTACCCCTGGCGATGGGGTGCGTGGTCGCGCTGCTCGCCTGCCAGCAGATCGTCCTCACCTACTGGGGATCACCCCCCGAAGTTGCCCGCAGGAGGGCACGGGAGTGGCTAGCCGCAGGCTTCGCTGTGATCGCAGGGCTGCTGGTGCTGTTCGCCCTGCTGACGCCGAACGCGCCGCGACCGATCAACTTCACGCTGTACTACGCGCATGATGGCTGGTACGCCGCGTATCTCACCCTGTACGTCACGGCCTACACCATCGGTGAACTGTCCCTAGCCCGTGCCTGCTGGCGCCTGGCCCACCGCAGCACACGCGGGTCCGTCCGTATCGGCCTGCGCATCGTCGCCCTCGGCGCGACCGTCACTCTCGGATACAGCGCCGTGCGCATCGGGAACGTGATCGCCGGTGCCTTCAACGCGTCGCTCGCAGAGTGGGAGGGCTTCGCGTGGACCTGCGGCGATGTCGGCGCCATGCTCACGCTCATCGGCTGGCTAGTGCCCACCATCAACGATCAGGCTCAGAGCCTCCAGTACCGGATCAAGCAATACCGCAGCTACTACGGCCTACGCCCCCTGTGGCTGGCGTTCTACAGCGAGGCGCCCGAGATCGCACTGCCGATCGACCGAGTCGACCCGGCCCAGAGGCGCCGCTTCCGCAGCATCTCGATCCGGCTCTACCGCCGAGCAGTCGAGATCAGAGACGGACGGTTCGTGATCCGTCAGTACCTTGATGCCGCAGTCCGCGAAGCCAGCGAAGCCCGCCACCGGGCCCGAGGGCTTCACGGAGAAGAGCTGTCCGCGGCCGTCACCGCCGACCAGATCCTCGCCGGAATCGCCGCCCGGGCAGCCGGTACCCGCCCGGAGACCGATCAGCTCACCGAGTTCGCCGACTCCGAACGCCAGACCAGCAGGCCCATGGACGACATCGACGCTCTCCTCGACGTCGCGCGCCACCTGCCCCGCCAGCCCGCACGAGCCCCCCACCTTGAGCAGGTCTCTGCATGACGACCGACCTCACACACCAGCCCGCCCACGTCCAGCTCCAGGCCCTGGATCGCCGCGAGATCTCCAGCCGCGAACTGCTCGACCTCCACCTGGCGCAGATCGACGCCAGCCAGATCAACGCTGTCGTCACCCGCGACGACAGCGCTGCCCGAGCCGTCGCACACGCAGCCGACGAACGCCGCGCCCGCAACGAGAGCACCGGCATCCTCGACGGCCTTCCCCTCACGATCAAGGACAGCTTCGAGACGGCCGGCCTGCGCACCACCAGCGGTGCCGAAGACCTCGCCGATCACGTTCCCGCACACGACGCCGTCGCCGTCGCCCGGCTCCGCCACCAAGGCGCCGTCATCATGGGCAAGACCAATACCCCGGCGTACTGCCAAGACCTGCACACCGACAACGTCCTGTTCGGTCCCACGCTTAACCCGCATGACCCCAAGCGCACTACCGGCGGCTCCTCCGGCGGCCCCGCCGCAGCAGTCGCCGCCCGTCTGACCCCCGCCGACCTCGGCAGCGACCTCGCCGGCTCCCTGCGGCTCCCCGCCCACTACTGCGGTGTCTACGGCCTGCGCCCCACGCAGGGACTCATCCCAGCCCGCGGCCACGTCCCTCGCCCGCCGGGGTGGATCACCAGCAGCGACATGGTCACCCCCGGCCCCCTGGCCCGCCACCCCCGAGACCTCGACCTGCTCCTCGCCGCACTGACGACACCGTCACCCGACGAGAACAACCCCTGGAGCGTCACGCTGCCCACAGTGCAACGCCCAATCGGCCAGCTCCGCGTGGCAGTGTGGGCCGACGACGCGAGCTGCTCAGTCGACCGCAACACCGCCGATGCTCTCGCCACCGTCGAACGGACGCTGACCTCCGCCGGCGCGAGTGTCCGCCACACCACGGGGCCGGTCGGCTTCGCTGACTCTCTGCGCCTCTTCGAGCAGCTCCTCTACGCCACCACGACCGCAGCCACCGACGACGACGCTAGCGCCGCCGAACTCGCCGCTGCCCGTGACCTGCACACGGACGATGCGAGCCCTCGAGCCGCCTTCCTCCGCCACCGAACGCAGACACACCGTGTCTGGCTCCGCGCCAACGAGGAGCGCCACCGCCTCCGGCAGACGTGGCACCGGTTCTTCGCCGACGCCCAGCACGACGTCCTCATTACGCCCGCCGCTCCTACGGCGGCGATCCCGGCCGGGAGCCGCTCTCTCGTGGTCGACGGCGTTGAGCGGAGCTTCTTCGACCAGACCGGCTGGGCCAACCTGACCAGCCACGTCGGTCTGCCCAGCCTGGTCATGCCTGCTGCGCGTAGCGCCGATGGCCTCCCGATCGGTGTGCAGCTGGTAGGACCGGCCTATTCTGAGCGGTCCTTGCTCGTGATGGCCGAGCACCTGGCGCCTCTGCTCGGCGGGACGGCCGGGGGCGTCATCGGATCATGGAGCGGATGACCTCTGCGTCGCCGTTGTAGGTGATGACGGCACCTTCATCGTCGGTAGGCGGTTCGAACCGAGCGAAGAAGTCGTCCAAGGCTTCGGGAGTCACGTTCAAGGCATTGGCGTCCTTGCGCTGATTGCGCGCGGCGAGGCGCCGCAGGAGCTCCTCCCTGGAGGCTGGCAGGTAGATGAGCAGCGGGAGTCCGCCCGCGGCCTGGACTGTCTTCTTCCATTCCTCGCGATCGGAACGACGCCACAGGCCGTGATCGAGGACGACGGCACGGCCCGCGCGCAGGTGCTCCGTGAGCTGCGCACGTACGGTCTCGACCGCAGGAGCCTCGCGCTCGAAATACCCGTGCTCGGGGTAGTCGACCCCATACCGGCCGTGGAGGCGGTGGACCTCCTCGTCAACGCTGAGGCGAACAAGGCCCATCGCGGCGAGGGCCTGTGCAAGGTGCGTCTTGCCGGAGCCGGTGATTCCGATGAGCAGGACGGCGGTCGGCTTGCTCACGATGTCGCGCTCCCTCGCGGTACTGCTGATAGCTGCTGCTTACGTGCGGTCGCGTGGTCCGTAGACCGCGGCTGCCTGGCCGGTGTGGAGGGCCCAGTATCGGTCTCCATAGCTGAAATGCCACCACTCCGTTGGATAATTCACAAAACCGGCGGCTGACATGACGCGGCAGAGCGTGTCGCGATGGGTCCGGGCAGCGCCGCTGATCGAGTTCGCGCCGGTGTAGCAGGCGCCGTCGCTTTCCTCTGGGGAGGCGTTCATCCTCGTCCCCATGTCCACCTCCTGGCCGTCCGGGGCGGCGAGGGTCAGGTCGACGGCCGCGCCGGCGCTGTGCGGCGCGATCTCCGGTGGGGAGACGTAGCGGCTTGCGGCCTCGTGGACGCGGCTGTCGCTCCAGTCGGGGTTTCCGCGACGCAGCTCGGTCGCGTACTCCTCGAAGTACGCCCGCTGGAGCGCCGGAGGCCGGTACCCCTCGACGACGAGCAGGCGGAACTCAGTGGGAAGCAGTCGCTGGGCGTGTTCCAGGCGCTCGATGAGCCCGTGCCGCAGGTGCGCGAAGTGGCCGTCGGGGTCCTGCTTGCGTTGATCGACGAGGAACAGGGCGGACGCCCGTATGTCGATGAGTTCCTCGCCGCGGTCCTGAACAGGGATGGCGGCGACCCGAGGGTCGGACATCAGCACGATCTTCAACTACGTCTCCTTCGACAGTAAAAGATGAGCGGTGCCGCGGGCGTACGAGGGTGCTGGCGGTCAGGCCAGGCCGTCGCCCGGCATGGCCGCTGGTCCGGATGCGAAATGCGTGGAGTGCGCTGGTGAGTGGTCGATGGCCAAGTCGGGCCGCCATGCGGTGAGGATCTGGGCGCTGCACACGAACAGGCTGTCGGGGAGCTGATCGAGCGGGTGCCAAGCCCAGTCGCCGACGCTTTCGTCCGGCTGGGTGGGTGCGCTGGGGATCAGGTGTGCGTGGTGAGGTAGGCGGGGCCTTCGCCACGACGGGCCCGTTCGATGGCGTCGAGACGAGCGAAGGCGCGCGGCGCCATCAGGCCCTGCCAGGTGGCGAGGTCGTGCACGGCCCACATGTCGTGCTCGGCGGGATCGAGTCGGATCCGACCGAGCTGCTCTGCGGTGAGCCGGCCTCCGTCGAAGATGAGCCCTACCTTGTTCAGCGGCAGGCGGGGCCCGGCGTGCAGGAAGTGCGTCAGGAGTAGCTTCGGCGAATCCAGGCCCAGTTCGAGGCCGGTCTCTTCGACCGCTTCGCGGCGAGCGGTTTGCAGCGGGTCCTCTCCTTGGGCGTCCAGGTTGCCGCCCGGGAACTGCCAGAGGCGCGAGCCGTAGACCGAGCGCAGTTGAACCGGCCGGTCGTGTTCGTCGCGGATGTACAGGCAGCCGTACACCGTGTGGTGGGGGACGGTGTGCGCGTACTGCGCGGGCGTCATCGGCATCGGTCGGCCTGGCCGTGCAGGGCGGTGGTCGAATGCGAAGGCGAGGACGCCGAGGCCCTCCTTGGCTGGCGGGTAGATGCTTCGCAGGTTGGCGAGCAGTTCTCCGGGCGGCCCGTTCGGGTCGATGCGCGCGGGGTCCTCTGAACTGAGCAGATCCTCGAAGGAGGGGTACGGGGTGATCCGCTGCACGATGACGTCGAGCTCCCGGCCTGTGTCGCGGTCGTGGAAGACGACCGTGTCGCCGACGGCAACGGCGCGCTTCTGCGGGGTGGCCACCCTCACTTCGATCGTCTTGCGCCCTGCCTCTACTTGACGGTAGTACCGCGGGAGCAGGTGCATGTGGTGCTCCCGCGGTCCACCTCCTGTCGCCGGGTTCGGGACGGATGAGATCGCCTGTTGGGTCGTCCGGCACACGTGCCTCCGATCGATGGTCTGGCTGGTCCAGAGTTGAGAAGGGCGGTCGTTCGTGTCAGGTCAGCCGCATCCCCTTCGCAGGGACTTCGTCGATTGCGGTGGGGCGAGCGGTGGGCAGGCCCCAACGCTCTCGGGCTGTCTCAGCGGCGAGTCGGGCTTGCCGCGCTCCTGGCGGGCCCCATCCCAGAAGGGCGGCTGCCTGGGCAGGGGTTGCGAGCAGGCGTGCGAAGGGGCGGCCGGTGGCGGGGTCGACGGTCGCCGGCCCGATATCGGTGACCCGGGCGGCTAGGCGGAGCCGGGCGTTGGGGCCCACTCCGCCGTAGACCTCGCCGGTCTCGTCCAGCACCCAGCCCAGTCGCACTGGGTCGGTCAGGGTGAGCTGGGCTTCCTCGGCGGCTTCGCGGTGGAGGGTGTCCTCGGGTGTCGTGTCGGTCCTTTCCACAGTGCCGCCTGGCAGCATGGGCAGGGCGCCCCGGGGGCTTGGGTCGGCGACGAGGACGACCCGGCCGTCGGGCACGAAGCACCACGCCCAGGCTTGCTGCACGGGGAGCCGTTCAGGGACAGGGTCACGGTTGAGGGGGCTGTCCCACAGGGGCCGGCAGCGGACGTGGACGTCATGGCGGTCCAGGGGTGGGATGTCGAGGATGTGCCGGCCGTCGGCGAGGTGGGCGGTGGCGGTGTTCCCGAGGCGGGCGCGGTAGGCGGCGAGCATGATCTGCCCGTCCACGGGGCGCAGCCGCTGCATCGCGTCCCGCGTTTCGAGGAAGGCGTACTCGGATAGTTCCTTGCGCGGCAGGCGGATCGCCTTCGCCTGGTCAGGGGTGAGGGTTCCGCCGTCGAAGACGTAGCGGATCTCTCCGGGGCATGGGATGCCGCGCCGGATGGCGGCGTGGTGTGACGAGAGGGAGTGGACGGCGAGCACGCTCGCCAGGGGCAGGTTCGGCAGACTCAGTTCTTCGGTGATCTCGCGTCGGCAGGCGTCGTGCGGGTGTTCGCCGGGTTCAACGACTCCTCCGGGCAACAGCCACCGGTCGTCCTCATGGTAGGTGGGGTGTACCAGCAGGACGCGGCCGACCTGGTCGGTGACGATCGCGGCGGCGCCGAGCCACACCGCGTGCCGGGAGGACACGGCGTACTGCGCTGCAGAGAGGGCAGCCCGAGGTGCAACGCGATCCGAAGGGGAAGCGGGGGAGGTCACGTGGCTCTGCCTTTCAGGACGGTGGGCGGGCGTGTCATGGCGCGGACGGGGGAGCGTGGATCAGGCGGCGCCGCCGCTCCGTCGCTGTAGCTCTCACTGGGACTGGAACAGCCTCGGTTCCTGAGTGAGTTGGTCGTAGGTGCTTTCCTGGATGATCTGTCCTTCGTCCAGGACGCCGATCCGGTTGCTGATGGCCACGTTGGTGAGTCGCGTTGGCGGCAGGGGTGTGGACTGTGCTGCCGATCGGCGTCCGCGAGCGGACGACCGGCATGCCTGGGCCGGCTTCGGCAGCCCGGCGACGGACATCAGCCGCTTGGCGTGCGGGCTGGTGATGAACCGCACGGTAGCGTGGCCGTGGACCGGGGCGGTTCTGGGGCGAGAGTGATCTTCATCCACGGAACGGCGTTCTCTCGGAAGGAATGCCCGACGGGCTCGATACCGCGTTGGTGGGGGAGGTCGAGACTGAAGCCGGTCACCATGATCATGTCTGTGTTTTCAGCGACGGAGATCAGGTGGGTGCCGCAGCGGGGGCAGAACCCGCGGCGAAGGTCTGGCCATGTCGAGTACCAGGTTGGTTCACCGCCGGGGCCTGTCCAGGCCAGCCCGTTCTTGTGGAAGCCGACCCAGAGTACGGCTGGACCGCCGGAGATCCGGGTTTCGTGAGGACATGAGCACAGTTCCCTGTCAAGTGCTTGTGTTCACATCTTGCGCCCCTTCTTTGTAGCGGCGCGCAGTGGCGGCTGCCGGAGGAGCGGGACGGCCAGCCGAAGGACGGGATGAACCGTTCCCGTATGGCCAATTTTGCTGTGTTGTCTGGTGTGTTGAGGCCGCTTCGATGAAATTGATGTAACCCTTGCCCGAGGGCGGCTCGCTATTCGTCACCGGTACCCCGATGCTTGGAGCACCCAGATTCCTGGAATCCGACACCGCCTGAATACTCAAAGCCCTTGCTCTCACTTCCGCTTTCGCCCCTCGGTGGGGTGGCAGCTCGAAGGCGGTGTCAGCCGGTCGCGCTGGGCTCTGTCTGTGCCACCGAAGGCAGCCAGCGCACGGCGTTGTCGTGGAAGGACGCGTGGATCGGCACGAGGTCTTCGCCGGTCGTGTCGTCGAGGGCCGTGACGTTGATGCCGATCTCCGGGATGTCGCTGTCGATCGCCGCGGTGCGGCTGCCGCAGGTAGGGCAGAAGCCGCGCTTCGCTTCGCCGGGGAAGGTCTCGTACCAGGTTGGTTCGCCACCATCGCCGGTCCAGGTGATCGTCTTGAAGCCCACCCACCACATCACGGGGGTGCCGCCGAGTTTCTGGCAATGATCACATTCGCAGGTGTGGGGGAAGGCTGCCGGGCCCTGGGCGGTGAAGCGGATGCGGCCGCACAGGCAGCCGCCGGTGCGGACCTCGGCTTCTTCGGCTCCCTGGGTGTTGGGGGCGGGGGTGGCGTTCATCAGGTGATCTCCCAGGTGGAGTGGGCAAGTTGAGCCCATCAGTGTGCCATCGCTTCCGTGATCGCCAGGACGCTGTTGGCGGCTCTGGCGTGGCCCCGGCCGTGTGCGCCGATCGTGGAGGCGTCATGGGCCCGGGCGACGAATCCGCGCTCAGGGGCGTCCCAGGGCGTGCACGGCCATCGGGCATCGCGCCGGTGCACAGTGCCTGTCTGAACCGCGGGGTGGTGTGCCGAGCCCGACGAAGCGCCACTCGCCACTGCGGTGACCGGCCTCGTCCCTCCCGATCTTGGCTGCGAAAACGTACGAAGCGTGCGGGTTCGCGGATTCCCGGAGTGGTGGAAAGGAGGACCCGCTCGCCAGATCGCCGTGGAGAGCGAACGGGGAACGGGTTTGCAGGAGCGGTGGTGCGGACCGGTTCGGTCAGCGGGGCCGGGACTGCGTGATCCGCCATAGGCGGCGCGGCAGTTCTCCCTCTTCGAAAGCGTGGACTTCGTCGAGGTTCCAGCCGTCGGCGAGTTGCTCGACGAGGCTGCGGTCGAAGAAGTGCACGGCGAAGCCGCCGTGCTCGAAGATGTCGTCGCCTCGGGCGATGCCGGAGTTGTAGTGGGCGTCGCCGGTGTGGCGGACGGTGTAGAGGAAGATGCCGCCGGGTCTCAGCACCCGGCGGCCCTCGTGGACCGCGGCGTGGATCTCCTCGGTGGACAGGGCCATGCACAGCAGCATGTGCGCGAAGACGGCGTCGACGGACGCGTCTTCCAGGGGCAGGGGTACCCGCACGTCGTGCACGGTGGTGGTCACCCGCTCGGCCACCTGTTGGCGGAGGGCCGCCGCGCGCAGCTGCTGAAGGCCGGCGGCGGAGAAGTCTGCGGCCTGGACCGTGAAGCCCTCACGTGCGAGGTACAGGGCGTCGCGGCCGTGACCGGCCCCCAGCTCCAGGACGTCCCTGGCTCCGGCGCTCCGGAAGGCGCCGGCCGCGTGGACGGCTGCGGTGGAGGGTGCCTCGCCGTACATCGAGGGGTGCGCGGTGTAGGTGTTCTGCCAGTGGCGGCGCTGGGCCTGCGCCAGATCCTCGTCGTTCATGCTGGCACTCCCGGTCGTCCGTCCATGGCCAGGCGCCAGCGTAGATGTCGTTGCCGGCAGCCCTGCACCTCGCGGGACGGGGCCTGTACCTCGCCCGTAGGGGCTCAGATATCGTCTTCCGATATCGGGCACCGTTAGGTGCAGGGGTTGAGGGAGTGGTCCATGACTAATCCGGTAACCGTCAGCGGCAACTCGGGTGAGCTGCGGCGGCGCCTCGGGGTGACGGACGCGGTCGTGATCGGTCTGGGGTCGATGATCGGGGCCGGGATCTTCGCCGCGCTCGCCCCCGCTGCCGGTGCGGCCGGCTCCGGGCTGCTGATCGGTCTGGCCCTAGCGGCCGTGGTGGCCTACTGCAACGCGACCTCCTCGGCTCGTCTCGCGGCCCGCTATCCGGCCTCCGGCGGCACCTACGTCTACGGGCGTGAGCGTCTGGGCGAGTTCTGGGGCTATCTGGCGGGGTGGGGCTTCGTCGTCGGCAAGACCGCCTCGTGTGCGGCGATGGCGCTCACGGTCGGCACTTACGTGTGGCCGGGCCAGGCCCATGCGGTCGCGGTCGCCGCGGTCGTGGCGCTGACGGCGGTGAATTACACCGGTGTGCAGAAGTCCGCGCTGCTGACCCGGGTGATCGTGGCCGTTGTGCTGGCGGTGCTCGCCGCTGTCGTGGTCGCCGCCCTCACCTCGTCCGTAGCGGACGCTGCCCGGCTGAGCGTCGGCTCCGATGCCACCGCCGGCGGGGTGCTTCAAGCGGCGGGTCTGCTGTTCTTCGCCTTCGCCGGGTACGCGCGCATCGCCACCCTCGGCGAGGAGGTCCGCGACCCCGCGCGCACGATCCCGCGGGCAATCCCGCTCGCGCTGGGTATCACCCTCGTCGTCTACGCGGCCGTCGCCGTCTGCGTCCTGATGGTGCTGGGCCCGGACGGGCTCGCTGCGGCGGCGGCTCCTGTGTCGGACGCCGCCCGGGCCGCGGGTGCCGGCTGGCTCGTCCCCGTGGTTCGCGTCGGTGCGGCCGTCGCTGCTCTGGGCTCGCTGCTCGCGCTGATCCTAGGTGTCTCGCGGACCACTTTGGCCATGGCCCGCGACCGGCACCTGCCGCATGCCCTGGCGGCGGTCCACCCGAAGTTCAAGGTGCCCCACCGTGCCGAACTGGTGGTCGGCGCCGTGGTGGCGGTGGTCGCCGCGACCGTGGACGTGCGCGGAGCGATCGGCTTCTCCTCGTTCGGGGTACTGGCGTACTACGCCGTCGCGAACGCCTCCGCGTGGACGCTCTCACCCGGCGAGGGGCGTCCGGCGCGGGTCATCCCGGCCGTCGGGCTGGCCGGCTGCATCGTGCTGGCCTTCGCCCTGCCCGTGTCATCGGTGATCTGGGGTGCTGCGGTCCTGGTGTTCGGCGCTGCCGCGTACGGGGTCCGTCGCACTGTGCGCAAGCGCAACCCTTAGGAGTCCGGCCGGCACGGCGGTCCGCTGACTGGCCGCCGGCCTACGGGGCGCCGTCGCCAAGGACCTCGCGGGCCAGCTCCTTCAGCGCCCGCCGGTCCTCCGCGAGGGCTTTCTTCCCGGCTTCGGTGGCCGTGTAGACCCGTCGGGTGCGGCCGTCGACCACCCGCTGCTCGGAGACGAGCAGGCCGTCGGCCTCCAGGCGGTGCAGCGTCGGGTAGAGGGTTCCGGGGCTGATCTGGTAGCCGTGAGAGGCCAGCTCCTCGGTCATCCACGCGCCGTGGATCTCCTCCTCGGCCGCGTGATGCAAGATGTGCAGCCGCACCGCAGCCCGCTGGAACTCCCGCACCCCGCACCCGCCTCCGGCTGTGACGAAACCGATATCGGCTTCCGATCCTACGGTGACGACCAGACCGCCCCGCACCGTCCGGACCGGCCCCGCTCCCGCGCACCGCGGGCCGCGGGTACGGGGCAGGGGTATGGTCGAGGCATGACTGCCGGTCCCGGGAGGGAGCGGAGCGACGGGCGAGGGAGCAGCCGTGGAGCACACCGGACGCACCGGCGGGCGGGCCGTGGCCCGGCTGCTCGCGGTGTGTGCGGTGTTGTTCGGCCTGTTCCTGATGCACGGCGCCCCGGCCACGGCCGCCGGCGGGTGTCACGGCGAGACGGCCGTCGCCGCCCCGGCCTCGCACGCCGAACAGGTCTCCAGTCATCACGCCGACACGCCGGTTGCCCCTCCCGCCGGGGTCAGGGTGTCGCAGGCCGTCCCGCCGGCACCGTCCGCCGGGGCGGGTTCCGTGTGTGTGGCGGTCGCGCCTCGAGATCGGCTGCTCGCGCCGGTGGTGTGGGTCCTGGCGGCGCTGGTCTTCACCGTGTTCTACGCCGGGGCCGGCAGCGGGTGGCGGGCTGCCGCAGGACGGGCCGGCAGGCGCGGTCCTCCAGGGGGCGGGCGGGAACTGCTGCTGAGAGTGTGCACCGCGCGCAGGTGACAGGGCCTCGCCCGGGGTCCGTTGCGTACGGGCCGTGGGCCACACGCGCCCCGACCACCCGCGCGCTGTTGCGGCGCGCACCAGCCGAAAGCCACCTGCCATGTCGTTCATCTCCCGTTCCACCGCCTTCCGCCGTGCCCTGGCCGCGGCGGGCAGCGCCGTCGTCCTCGCCGGGGCCCTGGCCGCCTGCGGCTCGTCGAAGGACTCCGGCTCCTCCATGCCCGGCATGGACCATGCCGCCACGCCGTCCGCCCCCGCGTCCTCTGCCGATGCCGGGCACGGCCACGACTCCATGTCTGGCATGGACCACGCCGGCATGGGCAACGGCCTGGCCGACGCCCGGGACGGCTACCGGCTCGCCTCCTCCGCGGCCACGCTGCCCGCAGGCCGGCCCGCCCCCTACACGTTCAAGGTCACCTCTCCGGACGGCAAGCCGCTCACCGCGTTCGCGCCGGACCAGAGCAAGCTGATGCACTTCTACGCCATCCGCTCGGACCTGACCGGCTTCCAGCACCTGCACCCCGCCATGAGTGACGACGGCACCTGGACCGCTGACCTCGCATCCCTGGAACCCGGCAGCTGGCGCGTGTACGCCTCCTTCATCCCCGGCACGGGTCCCGGCAAGGACCAGGACTTCGTCCTCAGCCGCACCGTCATCGTGCCCGGCGACGCCCCCACGACCCCGCTGCCCGCCGCGGCCACGAGCACCACCGCCGACGGCTACACGGTCACCGTCAAGGGCGGCGAGCTCATGGCCGGCATGACCCACCCGCTGACCGTCAGCATCAGCAAGGACGGCAAGCCGGTCACCGATCTCCAGCCCTACCTGGAGACCTACGCCCACCTGACCGCCTTCCGCGAGGGTGACCAGGCGTTCGCCCACCTCCACCCGCAGACCGAGGTGAAGGGCGACCGGGGCGGCCCTGACCTGGCCTTCCAGGCCATGCTGCCCGAGTCGGGCAACTGGCGGCTGTTCCTGCAGTTCCAGACCGGTGGCAAGCTCCACACCGCCGCCCTGACCCTCAAGGTCGCCTGACCCAGTCCGGGGCGCCACCCCGTGGCGCCCCGGACCCCCGCCCTCACCCCGCCCGGCGTTCCGCCGCGCCGACGTGTCGGTGTGCCCCGAGCGGTGCCCGAACCGGGAGGCTTCGAGAATGATCCACGCCGTACTCCACGCACTGTCGATCACACTGTCCATGACGTGGGAGATCACCTGGGCCCTGATCCTGGGCTTCGCCCTGTCCGCGGTGGTGCAGGCCGTCGTCCGCAAGTCGACGGTGGTCTCGCTCCTGGGGGACGACCGTCCCAAGACCCTGGCCATCGCGGCTGGGCTGGGGGCGGCATCCTCCTCCTGCTCGTACGCGGCCGTAGCACTGGCCCGCTCGCTGTTCCGCAAGGGCGCGAACTTCACCTCCGCGATGGCCTTCGAGATCGCCTCCACCAACCTCGTGATCGAGCTCGGCGTGATCCTGGCCCTTTTGATGGGCTGGCAGTTCACCGCGGCGGAGTTCGTCGGCGGCCCCGTCATGATCATCGCGCTGGCCGTGCTGTTCTGGCTGTTCCTGCACGAGCGGCTCCTGCGCCAGGCGCGCCAGCAGGCCGAACGCGGGGTCGCCGGGGCGATGGAGGGCCACGCGGCGATGGACATGTCCGTCCAGCGCGAGGGCTCCTTCGCCCGGCGGCTGCTGTCGGGCGAAGGGTTCACCTCCACCAGTCACGTCTTCGTGATGGAGTGGGCGGCGATCCTGCGGGACCTGGTGGTCGGACTGCTGATCGCCGGGGCCATCGCCGCCTGGGTCCCCGACTCGTTCTGGAGCGCTCTCTTCCTCGACGGGCATCCGCTGGCGTCCAAACTGATCGGCCCGCTCATCGGCCCGCTGGTCGCGATCGCCTCGTTCGTCTGCTCGATCGGGAACGTGCCCCTCGCCGTCGTCCTGTGGAAGGGCGGCATCAGCTTCGGCGGCGTGGTCGCGTTCATCTTCGCCGACCTGCTGATCCTGCCGATCCTGAACATCTACCGGAAGTACTACGGCGCGAGGATGGCCCTCTTCCTGCTGTGGACCTTCTACGCCGCCGCGGTCCTCGCCGGCTACGTCGTGGAATTCGCCTTCGGCGCCCTGGGGCTCATCCCCGACCAGGCCGACGCCACGATCCCGACGGAGGGGATCTCCTGGAACTACACGACGTTCCTCAACATCGCCTTCCTCCTGCTGGCCGCCGCGTTCCTGATCCGGTTCTTCCGCACCGGCGGCCGGCAGATGCTCGCCATGATGGGCGGCGCCCCTGGCAGCCAGGAACAGGGCGGAGAAGACCGCCACGACGGCCACGGCTGAGGAACACCGCGAGCCGGTCGGTGAAGCGCGAGCCCGGACCGGTTGGCGGGCGCAGTCTCGCCGGTGACGGTGTTCAGCGCGTGTGGGCGAGCTCGAGGAACCGGTGGAGGTCGTGTGCGGCCTCCACGGCGCACAGGCCGGTGGCCGCCAGGAGTACTGCAGCGGCGGCCAGGAGCAGGGGCGGGCTCTGCGGCGGGGGTGCGAGGAGGGCCGCGACACGGCGGGGGACGACGCCGGGACTCGGCCTGCGACGGCCGAGGATGCCGAGAGCCGCGGCGGGAACGAGACGCCGGGTGCGGCCGCGTTTGGTGGCGACGGCGGCACGGGCGACGGTCTCGGCAACGGCGCGGCGGTCGCCGGTGTGGCGGGCGGCATGCTCGTCGGCCCAGCGTTCGACGGTGTAGGCGACTGCGGTAGCCAGGGGACGCAGCAGCGGGTTGGCCGCGGCCGCGATCTGGCTGAGGGACACGAACGCGTAGTGGTGGTTCTGCAGATGGGCGCGTTCGTGGGCGAGGAGGATCTCGTGCCCGGCGGGGTCGAGGGCATCGAGCATGCCGTGGGAGATGACGATGCGGCCGGGCAGCCCCGGCATCGTGTAGGCGTCGGCGCCGGGCTCGTCGGTGACTACGACTGGGTCGGAGCCGGGCAGGCAGGCGGCTTCCAGAGCCGCGGACCACAGGGCCCCGGCCCGGCGTACGGTCAGCCGTACGGCGGCCAGGACGGCGAGGGCGAGCAGGACGGCGCCCGCCAGGGCGGCCGGCCACGCGGCGGGGTCCTGGCTGGCGATCACCTCGGGTGAGTAGCCCTTGAGGGCGGCCACGAGCGGGATGCGGACGAGTCCGGCCAGGGCGAGCAGGCCCAGGACCAGGGTGCTGGAGGCGGCCAGCAGCAGGCCGGCGCCGGTCAGCAGCCAGGTCGCCAGGCGAGGCTCCAGACGGCGGGCCAGGGGGCTGGCGCTCAGGGCGGCGAGGGCGGGGAAGAGCAGCGGCAGGTAGACGGCCAAGTGCATCGCTGACAGGGGCTCTCTCTACTCGTCGGTGCCCAGCAGGCGGCGCAGCAGGTCCTCGTCGTCGTCGGACAGCTCGTCGACGAAACGGGTCAGGACCGAGGCGCGGTCGCTGCCGCTCTCCATGACCTGGCGCATGTGCCGGGCAGTCAGCCCGGACTCGTCGGTGACCGGGGTGTAGGCGTAACTGCGCCCGGCCGGGGTGCGTTCCAGTACGCCGCGGGTGTGCAGGCGCCCGAGTGTCGTGGCCACTGTGGTGTGGGCCGGGCCGTTCGACAGTCGTTCGGCGACCTCGCCTGGGGTCAGTGCCCGGCCGGCGGTGTGCAGCAGGGCGAGGACCTCGTTCTCCAAGGCCCCGTTCGCCCGGCGCCCGCCACCCGCGCCCGGCGCCTGTTCCTGCGCGCCCACGCTCATCCCCCCTTTTGCTTCGTCGTCTACAGTCCACAGTAACTTCTATTCGCGAATAGAAGTTACTGTGGTCGTCGTCCGTGCCGAGCCGTGCCCTGCCCGTGCCGTTGTTTCTGCCTGCCCAGACAGGATGCCCGATGCCCCGTTCCCCAGCCGCTCCGCCCCACGCCGCCGGCGTGCGGTGGTGGCCGGCCGCCGTGCTGGTGCTGGTGTGCTCGGTCTCGCTGGCCGCCCTGATAGGGGTGACCGCCTCGGCGCACGGGGCGCCGTTCGCGGTGGACCGTGCGCTGCACGGCTGGGTGGTGGAGCACCGGACCTCCTGGGCTGCCGTCGTGGCGGTGGCGGTCACGGTGACCGGCAGCGGAGTACCGGCCTACCTGCTGGCGGCCTTCGCCGGATCCGTCCTCTGGCCGGCCGTCCGGTGGCGCGGGGCACTGGCCGGGGCCTTGGCCCTGGTGTCGGTGCAGGTGCCGCGCATCGCCCTGGCGTCGTGGCTCGCCCGGCCGCGTCCGCCCGCCGCCGACTGGGCGTGGTCGGCGAGCGGGTACGCGATGCCCTCAGGGCACACCACCACCTCCGCGGCCGTCGCGGTCCTCCTCGCCGCCGGCGTGTACCGCTCGGTGCGGGGACGGGCCCGTCGCGTGCTGCTCGTACTGCCAGCGCTGTGGGCTTTGGCGGTCGGCGTCAGCCGCATCTACCTCGGCGTGCACTGGCCCAGCGATGTGCTGGCGGGCTGGCTGCTGGCCTCCGTCTGGGCCGGACTGCTCGGGATGTTCCTCGTTCTCCTGCGGCGTCGTAAGGCCGGCGCCGCCCCGTCAAGCGAAGGTGAAGGCTCGTGAGTGCGATCAGTGTGGGACAGGCGATCGTCCTGGGTGTCGTGGAGGGGGTGACGGAGTTCCTGCCGGTCTCCTCCACCGGCCACCTCAAGATCACCGAAGGGCTGATGGGCATCCCGGTCGACGACAAGTCCGTCGTCGCGTTCACCGCCGTCATCCAGGTCGGAGCCATCGCGGCGGTCCTCGTCTACTTCTTCAAGGACATCGTGCGGATCGTCTCCGCCTGGGGCCGGGGACTGGCGAACAAGGAGGAGCGCTACCACCACGACTACAAGTTCGCCTGGTGGGTCATCTACGCCACCATCCCGATCGTCGTCGTGGGTCTCGCGGCCAAACCCCTGATCGAGGGGCCGCTGGCCTCCCTGTGGGTGGTGGCCGGCTCGCTCATCGTCGGCAGCGGCCTGATGTGGGCTGCCGACCAGATGGGCCGCCACAAGCGCGGCGAGGACGACACCTCCCTCAAGGACGCCATGCTGGTCGGCTCCTCGCAGATCCTCGCCCTGCTCTTCCCCGGCTTCTCCCGCTCCGGCGCCACCATGTCCACCGGCCTCATCCTCGACCTGGAGCGCGTCGCCGCCACCCGCCTTTCCTTCTTCCTCGGCATCCCGGCCCTGACCGGCGCCGGCCTGTACGAGCTGAAGGACGCCATCGGCGCCGGAGTGGACACCCTCCCGCTGATCGTCGGCACCGCGGTGTCCTTCGTCGTCGCCTACGCCTCGATCGCCTGGCTGCTGAAGTTCGTCGCCAAGCACTCCTTCAACGCCTTCGTCGCCTACCGCGTCGTCGTCGGCGTCCTCCTGTTCGGCCTGCTCGGCACCGGCATCCTGCACGCCTGATCCCCCGACCGCACCGCCGCAACGCCGCCTCCACCTGCCCGGACAGGAGCCCCCTCCCATGACCGCCCTCGCGCTCGGCCCGCAGTGGCTCGACCCCGACCACCTGATCTCCGTGTTCGGCCTGATCGGCATCCTCGCGGTCGTCTTCGCCGAATCGGGCCTGCTCATCGGCTTCTTCCTGCCCGGTGATTCACTGCTGTTCACCGCCGGGCTGCTCGTCGCCTCGCACCGCTACCTCACGCAGCCGCTATGGCTGGTGTGCCTGCTCGTCGTGATCGCCGCAGCAGCGGGCGACCAGGCCGGATACCTCTTCGGCCGCAAGGTCGGCCCCGCCCTCTTCCGCCGCCCCGACTCCCGCCTGTTCAAGCAGGAGAACGCCGCCAAGGCCGCCGCGTTCTTCGCCGGGCACGGGCCGCGCTCCCTCGTCCTTGCCCGCTTCGTGCCCGTCGTACGCACCTTCACCCCGATCGTGGCCGGTGTCAGCGCCATGCACTACCGCACCTTCATCCGGTTCAACCTCATCGGCGCAGCCCTGTGGGGCACCGGAGTGATCCTCCTGGGCTACTTCCTCGGACAGATCACCTTCGTCACCGCCCACATCGAGCTCATCCTGATCGCCCTGGTCGCCGTCTCCGTCCTGCCACTGGCCGTGGAATACCTGCGGGCCCGTCGTCGACGCCCAGCTTCATGACCAGCCGCCCGCCAGAGCCGCCGCCGGACACTCCGGCCACCGGGCGGCGGGCCGCAGCCCGCTACCCGGTAGCCTGGGAGGAGCAGCGGCCTACGGGCTGCCGCGCGGCGGTGGGGCCCGCCGTACCCGAACCGCGGCACACGCCGCCAACGGTCCCTACTCGTGACCCGACCTGCCCGCACCCGCGGACAGGAGACCACGTGTAGGGAGAGGTATGCGTTCCGAAGAGTCCCGGTCCCCGCAGGCCACAGCAGCCGACGAGCCTGTCGACCCCGACGTCGATCTGAACGACCCTGGGCAGCGACGAGAGCTGAGGCGTTCCCACTACGGCGTCCTCGCCGTCATCGCGGCCGGCGGCGCACTCGGGGCACTCGCCCGCTTCGAAGCCTCCCGGCTGTGGCCCACACCTGCGGGCGCCTTCCCCTGGACGACGCTGCTGGTCAACGCCGTGGGCTGTCTGGCGATCGGGGTCTTCCTCGTCGCCGTCACCGAAATCTTCACCGCCCACCACCTGCTGCGCCCGTTCCTCGCGACCGGCGTGCTCGGCGGGTTCACCACCTTCTCCACCTACTGCGTGGACATCGAACGTCTCGTCGACGCCGGCCATGCCGCGACCGCACTCGCCTACCTCGCCACGACGGCGGCCGCCGCGATGGCCGCGGTCGGCGTCGGCGCGTTCAGCACCCGCCGTCTCCTTGCCGATCGGAGCCAGTCATGACCTTCCATACGCACCCGGCGGTGCGCCTGACCATCGTGGTCGACGACACCGACACCTGGCACCACAAGCCGGTCTGCAGCGAGATCGTCCACCGCGCCCACCGCGCCGGACTTCGAGGCGCCTCGATCTTCCACGGTGTGGAGGGCTTCGGCGGCCGGCAGATCATCCACACCACCCGACTGCTGTCCCTGGCCGACGACCTCCCCGTCGCCGTGGTCATCGTCGACACCGGCGAACGCATCCACTCCTTCCTGCCCCAGTTGGAGGAACTCGGCATCGAAGGACTGATCACCCTGGAAGACGTCCGCACCGTCCACTTCGGACACGACACCCCGGCGGACCGGCCGTGAACGACTTCCTCCTCGTCGCGATCGGCGGCGCCATCGGCGCACCCCTGCGCTACCTCACCGACCGGGCCGTCCAGGCCCGCCACGACACCGTCTTCCCCTGGGGCACCTTCAGCGCCAACGTCACCGGCTCCCTGATCCTCGGCATGATCACCGGCGCCGCCCTGTCCGGCGCCGCCGGCCACACCGTGCAGCTGCTGCTGGGAACCGGCCTGTGCGGCGCACTGACCACCTACTCGACGTTCTCCTACGAGACGCTGCGCCTGGCCGAATCCGGCGCGAAGTTCTTCGCCGCCGCCAACATCATCGCCTCGCTCGCCGCCGGACTCGGCGCCGTCTTCCTCGGCCTTGCCTTTACCCAGGCACTCTTCCCGTGATCCACCACCGGACTGACACGACCGAGGGTGCCCGGAACGAGCCGGGGCCGGCGCAGAACGGCATGCTCGGCGGCGTCGTCCTGAGCGATGTCTTCACCGGCGCCACCCGCGATCTGGACGACGTGACGGGCCTGTTCATCGCCATCGGCCGCGACCCGCGCACCGAACTCTTCAAGAGCCAGCTCGACCTCGACGGCGAGGGCTACATCACCGTCGCGTCCCCGACGACGCGGACCAGCCTGCCCGGGGTGTTCGCCGCCGGCGACGTCGTCGACCACACCTACCGCCAAGCCATCACCGCCGCCGGCACCGGCGCGTCCGCGGCCCTCGACGCCGAGCGCTACCTCGCCGCCCGCGGCACGGCCGAAGCCGAGTCGGCAACTGGTCCGTCGACATCCTCGCCCGCGTCCAGTCGAGCCAGGCCAAAGACCACGTCCGCGAGTTCAATGACGCCCTCGCCCACGGGCGGCGCGAGCCGGCCGTCCGCGAATCCATCCCCCGCGAGGAGCTCGGCGTCGCCGCTTGACGGCACGCTCTCTTCAATCGCTGGAGGGGCGGAGCGGGATGACGTTGTCGGGGGCAGGTCGGTCCTGGCTGTCGGGTCCCCGGAGGATGAGGACGGCTGCTGCGAGGGCCATCAGCTCCGCTCGATGCCGGGAGGCGGCCTCGGCAGCCCGGGAGTCCTTGAGGGCTTCCTTCAGGCGGACGACCTCTTTGCGAAGCCGCGTTTCGACTTCCGGCGTCTGGTGCGTTTCTGTACGTACCCGCGTGTAGAACTCCTCCTTGAGGTCGGCGTGGCGCTTTTGGAGAGCCATGCGGTGAACACCGGCCTCTGCGGCGAGCGCGACCACCGTGAGGCCGCCGTTGGAGCTGGTGGGCTGTCCGGCCAGGAGGCGGTCCATGGCCGTACGGATGCGGGAGCGTTCGTCCTCGTGCTGCTGGTTCATGCGATGGCTTCCTCGGCGGTCTGGGCGGCGGAGTCGTGGGCGTCGGCGAGAGCGCGGAAGCGGTTGGCGGTCCGGCGGAGCCGGTTGCCCAGAGGCTGGGGCACGTTGGCTGCTTTTGCATCGAGCCGGTCGGCGTGCTCTCGTGCCGCGCGTGCGTGGTTGTCGGTGCGGACCGTGTTGCCGCAGCCGAGCTGGCAGGCGAACTGGTTGGGTGCCGTCGCTCCGAGGTCCGGATCGCACAGGGCAGTGTCTCGCTTGAACGCGCAGATGAGAAACGCGTCGGGGTTGTCGAAGAGGACGAGTCCGTCGCGTGCGAGGAACTTGGCGGCGGCCTTCGGGGTGGTCAGGGCGCCTTCGAAGCTGGGCATCGAGGCCGCTCCGACGATCGCCCGCCGCGCTGCCGGGCCGGAGATCTTCTCGCCGGCCGCCGTGGCGTCGCGCAGCCGCGCCGCGGTCTGCGCGGCGGCGAGGGCGGTCTCGACGTCGAGCTCCCCGTGGAAGCCTCTGCGCTCGCGGCTGCCGTAACCGCTGGAGGTGCGGGCATCCAGGGCGGTGCGCATGTGCCCGTACTGGATGGCAAGCGCGACCAGGCCGCCGGGCCGGCGGGCGATGTGCCAGGCCAGGGTTCTGCGCAGACGGCTCAGCCCAAGGCCGCCGTGCGGGTCCCCCGGTACCCGTTGAGCTGGCAGGCCCTGAGCAGTGGCCTCCTGGTTGATCCACGACACGAGGTCCTCGACGCGGCGATCCAGCGTGGCCCGCTTCAGCGCACCGTGGTGCCTTCGCTGGGAGACGATGTCGTGGTGGGTCGAGCTGAACAAGAGCTCGCCCCTGGGGACGATGCGTTCCAGGACACGGATGGCGTTGACGACCGGAGTGATCGCGACCCAAGGGACTGCCCGCTCCTCGCCGGCGGAGACATGGTGCCCGTCGGAGTCGCGGACGTTCTTGTAGTGGTGGGAGCGGATCAGGTGCCGCGGCATGGAGCCGTCGGGATTCGGTTGCGGGTCGGGGCAGCAGCCGGATCGCAGCGACCGTGCCTCCTGGGAGCGCATCCCGGTCAAATACAAGATCACGATTGCGGCTGCCGTAGCCAGGTGCCGCACCAGGATCGGCGTCTCCTCGTAGTCCATGAACTCGCGCCATGCCCGTCCCTCGATCCGGCCTGTAACCGGCACCTGCATCGGGCTGGGGCCAGGCCGCTGAGCCGCGAGTCGGTAGAGTCCGCGCTGGGCGACGATGGTCTGGACTTGGGTCCGGCTGCACCCAGTGACCGCGGCGACGTAGTGGTGGGACAGTGTGACGCCGTGCAGCCGGCTCACGGTGGCGGGCAGCGGTGCACCGGAGTTGATCAGAGGCAGCAGATAGCTCTTGAGAGCTGCCAGGCCCTCGCGGGTGGTCTTGGCGGCTCTCACCTGTGAGTGCATGCGGCGGCGTTCGTCCCAGGCAGCCAGGATGTCGCCGGAGAAGTCCTCGACCAGACGGATCGACCACGTGAGCAGAGGGCCGATCACGGTCGGATCCAGCGGCTCGGTCTTGTTCTCCCCGCCTGCCTTTCCCATCTCGGCGGGTAGATAGTCGTCGATGCCCTCGTCCTCCCAGGGAGGACGCGTAATCCCGCAGGGGCTGGCCGAGAGCTGGTCGAAGGCCCACAGGTCCGAGAGCCAGCGCAGAATCGTCAGGGCATGACCGCGCGTACAGCCGCTGGCGCACTTGGCGGCGTACGCCTTCCAGTGCTCCGTGGTGCAGTCGCTGAACTGGGAAACGCCTTGCCGGTCGAGCCAGCGTACGAACTTCATCCACTGGATGATGTTGTCGCGCATGCTGATCACGCCGTCGCGTGTCCGGTTCTGAAAGCCGCGTTCCCGTATGTACGTGGGGCGCAGCTCGCCGTTGATCAGGACCCAGAGGACACGACGGACCTCGCTGCGCAAGGTGGCCGGACACTTCCTCAAATTGATCTTGTGGATGCTGTCCCCGGGGTTGTCGGTCAGTGGGCCCAGTGACCAGATGTCGTCGCTGTAAACGGAGTTGGCGTGGGTGTTGCCGGCGCTGATCCACCGTTCCATGACGACCGGGCTGTCTGGCTCCGGCAGCGGCAGGATGTAAGGATCGGCCTCGACGGACAGTGCGGTCGTCACGGGGCCAGGTCTCCCTCGAGCAGGTGGTCGATGATCATTCGGTCGCGGTCCGTTACCCGGCCCAGTGCGGCATCCCAGGTGCTCTCGTTGACCTTCGCCCGCAGGTCGTCGAGTCGCTGGAGATGTTCGTCCCAGCGCTCGCGCCAGAGTTTCTCGGGCCAGGCGGAGCGAAGCGAGAGCAGCTGCCGGCGAAGAAGCGCGAGGCGCGGGTGGTGGCCGGTGTGGACCCGGGAGTTCTCGCAGGACAGGCAGAGCAGGAAGTTGGCGCCGCAGCCCCCGTTCGGGTCAGGCCAGGGGCTGCTGTCCTCATCCGCGCAGTCCGCCGTCGCGGTCTCCTGGTGGGCCGCGTCGGCCCTGTCCGTCAGGCGCCCGTGGAAGGTGTAGTCACGGGCCTGCTCAAGGGCCTCCTCGGCGCCCGCCGCGATCACGTCCACGGCCGCTTCCTGAACGTTCTCGTCGGGCAGGACGTAGATGCTCTCGTGGGTGCCGGGCTTGTGCTGCAGCGGCTTTCCCGTCGTGGTGACGGTCGTCCTGCGGGCACGCTGGAAGGGCGAGCCGATGTTGTGGGACCTGGCCCACACTCGCGCATCGGCCTTGGACACCCCGAAGCACAGCGGGCCGACGTTCCGGGGCCGGTCCAGATTGGAGTCCACGTCCGTACGGCGCCGGTTGCGGGCAATCATCAGCAGGTCGTGGCCCGGTGACAGGGCGGCAGCCAGCGCCCGCCCGTGCTTCGTGGCTTCCAGGGCCTGGGTGATGAGCCGTCCCGGCGAGTCCGCGCCGGAGTCGGTGTAGTTCTCCGTGGCGAACCACCTGCCCTCGCCGGAGCGGCGCTTCTCCACCAGGACCTCGTAGGTGACCGTGGTCTTCTCTCCCGCGGACGGGGTGATCACGGGCACGTGCAGACGGTCGTAGACCGACAGGTTCCAGCCGTAGCGGTCGGTCATCATCACAGCCAGCGCCGTCAGCTCCGCCCTGCTCAGGAACAGCCGGCCGGCCGCCCTCCCGCGGTTCTTTCCGCGCAGCAGATGCTCGGCCCGGGTGTAGACCTGCGCCTCCTTGTCCGGGTACCCGGGCAGTTCGCCCGTGGCGGCCAAGCACTCGAGGACGGACGCGACCCTCCACTCACGGCTGGTCGGGTCCAGCAAGCCCGCCCGGTAGCGGTCCAGCAGCGTGGTGTTCTCCCGGATCCGCAGCAGCGCGGCCCGGAACTGTCGCTCGGCGGCCAGGAGCACCTGCTCGCGCTCCGACGGCCGGTAGGACTGCTTGGACGGCTTGCCCTTCTTCGGAACCGGACGGGCCAGTTCCTCGGCGGCCAGGCCCTGCGCCAGCCGCGGCTCGCGCTTCAGCAGCGTACGCATCTTCGCGAGGGCCTCGCGCCCGCCGGGGGTGTCCTTGTGGTTGTTGCGCCAGAGCCGGAGCGTGGCCGAGGTGAGGCCGCCGAGGTCCTCTGCCGGGTAACCCTGGTCTTTGAGGAACCGGGCGAAGACCTCCACGGACCGCCAATACGATTCGCCGCTGGAGTGGCTGTTCCATCCCATGGACTGCGCGGCGAACGCTCGCGCGAGTGCCCCGCGCATCGGCTGCGGTACGGAGAGTTCGGCGAAGTCGAAGACCCGCTTGAAGCCCTCCTTGTTGACCACCGTGACCTGCAGTCCGTCGGCGGCTATTCGCTGGGCCGCCTGGAAATCCGGCGGCGGCAGGACCGCCCGGCGGCCCCGCCCGCTCATGACGCTTCCGCGACGGGCAGGGCGTCAACCAGCACCTCGATGTCCTGGATCCCGGAGGTCTCCCGGGCCAGCCGGGCGAACAGACCGTTCAGATCCTTCGTCTCGTCGGTCTCACCGTGCTCGTCCTCGGTGTCGAAGGCGAGGATCGACTCCAGCTGCAGATGCAGGACCGGGCGGAGATAGTGCTCCTTCGTCGTCTCAACGTCCTTGTGCCCCAACAGGGTCTTCACCAGCCACCACGGGTCGCCGTAGAGCTGGGCGAAGTCCCGCCGGTCCGCGGCGGTCAGCCCGTACTTCCTGTCCATCAACTCGTTGAGCAGGATCAACATGTAGAGCGCCATCGAGTGACGCATGGAGTGGGGCGTCGCGTACGGGACCTTCCCCCGGATCTCCGCCACCCGCAGCAGCCGGGATGTCTCCCGCTCCTGCGGAGTCAGCAGAGCCTGCTCGCACCGTTGGTTGGCCTGCCGGAACACAGTGTTCCAGCGGTCCGGCAGCATGGGCAGGCCCTGCTCGGTCAGCCACAACCACGCCGGCTCTGGGCCCTGTGGCCCCTCGACGAACAGCCACTGCCGCTCGCGCCAGTCGAGCAGGTACAGGTCACGTTGGCCTTGGACGCCGTCGCGGTCGACCCAGTGGACCGTCGAGGTGCGGCCCGTCGTGACCTTCGTGATCAGCCGCATCAGCGGCAACTTCTCGTAGCGTCCCTGGTCCTGGGCCCGTTCGACTGCCCAGGCCCGCTCCGACTCAGCGTAGGCGCTGACCTGGCGCAATGAATCGACCGACGCGTAGAAGGTCCGGTCTCGCTTCGACCGGGACAGCGCTCGGGCCATCTGCCCGTGGCAGTAGCGGCCCGAGCGCAGTGGGCGGGATGGCACTTCGAACGTCAACATGGCGCCGGATTCCTGCCGCCGCAGTCCCGAGCTGAGTGTGAACCCGACGAACGAGGTGTTCCGAAGCTCGGTCCGCGCGTCCCAGCCCGGCACCGGCGTCCTGTCGGGACCAAGGCCGCGAAGGCCCACGTCCTGCCAGAGACCCCAGGTTCGAGGTGTCAGCCACGACACTCGCGAGCTGCGGGCGTCCGCGGCCCGGTCTGTCCGGCGCCTGCTGTCTACCGGCAGCGGCGTGACCTTCCCCCACCGGTAGAGCCGCGTGAAAGCCGACGCTTCCCGATCCCACTTCGCCCCGCTGATTGGGCTCGGGTTGAGTGGCGAGTCGCACCGAAATTCCCTGTACGCGCGCAAGTCACTCTCGGTCGCCTGCCGCCACGGGATCCCGCGTCGCCACAACCAAGTCAGCAACAGCCGGATATCCAGCGCGTAATTCCGCCGAGTTTCCCGCTCCAGCGGATGGAATTCTGCGGAGAGCACGAATTCCAGCAGCTCGGGATCGACCACAAAATCAGGCCGTACAAAAACCGGATCGCCCGGCTGAAGCCCCACCGCAGCCACCGCTGCCGGCAAGTCGTGGACCCCCAGCACCCCCTCCTCCGGCAGCGGCCCCCACCGCTCCGAATCCGGCACGAACACCAGCCACCACTCGTCCATCTGTCACCCCTGTGAGTCCCTTGAACTCACTCAATCATCAGGGAAGCAGGTATGGGGATCATCCGGGAGGCCGCTTACCTCGTATGCGATGTCACCGCACTGGCATCGGCCGGTTCGGATCTCTGGGGCCGGGAGGGTGACAGCCCGTTCGGTGGCTTCGGATCCGTCGGCTTGCTGGCTCTCGGACACCAGGCGGGGCGGTGTGTGCACCAGCACCGGGTCACCGGAAGGACTGCATGTGGTGTTGCAGATTTCGCGCTCGGTTTGTTCGGAGGGGCGGGTCGTCTCGGCCATGGATCTCCTCGGGGAAATGGGATGCGGACGGCAGGGTCGTGGAGGCTTCTAGCAGGTGCAGGGATCGATGGGTGGGACTCGACGCCCGTGAGCCGGGGTTCCGTCGGGCTCACGTATGCCGGACATAGCAGGCCGTCCTGGTCCGGCGCGCTTCAGCGCCAGCCCCACGTCTTTCGTCCGGCCGGGTCTACGGCGACGGCACACGGCCCGGCCACTGGAACACGAGGCGGCTGTGGGGCTTGTCCAGGACGTCGCCGGCGGGTAGCTGGCGGTCGGGGGTGCTAGCCGGGTGAACGGTCAGGACAGGGTCGTCTTGCTTGCCGTCGTTCGTGCGTACGTCGCGGTCCCAGGCTCTCACCGTGGCCGCCAGCTGCTCGGCGAGCTGCGGGCCGTGCTGGCCGAAGGCGTGGACGACCCACTCCCACTCCTTTTCGGCAGGGCTGTCACCGTGCCGGGTCTGGACGTGGATGAGGTAGGCCAGTGAGGCGTCGCCGAGGATCGCCGGCGCATCGCCGTCCTTCGCGATCTGGGTGACGCCCGTGCCTTTGTCCCGGTGGGCGGACAGACGGACGAAGCCTGGCAATGTGGTGGCCGCGTAGAGCTGCAGCGAGCCGAAGTAGAAGCCCGCCCCCATGGTGACCCCGGTGGCGACCTCGTGGCGCGGCCCGCGCAGCGCCTCCTCCAATCCGTGAGTCGAGGCGGGGGTGCCGTCTTCGAATCGGAGCTTCAGCTCGCCGTCGAGGAGGTCCACGGCCGGGATAGGGCGGGCGTGTTCGCCCTGGGCGCGGAGGAACCCACAGTGTGTGAACTTCCGCGCGTGCAGCACCTCGCCGCGCCGCTCGAACGCGATCGCCCTGGTGTAACCGTGGATTTCGAGGGGCAGGACCAGGCGCCCGCCCTCAGCGACCTGCTCCCGCCAAGCTGGGGAGATGTCCCAGGAGTTGTAGGTGATCACGACTCCGTCGAAGCCTCCACGCGGTACGAGGTGCGAGGGGGCGCCGAGTGCCGCATCGCCCTGGAACGCGGTGACACGACCGCTGCCAGCCTCTGTGGTCAACCGCCGGGTGCGGTGCACGACGTAGGGGTCGATGTCGCCGGTGACCACCCTGCCCGTGGGGCCGGCCACATGGGCGATGAGCTCGGCGTTGTAGCCGCCGGATCCCGCCTCGAACACGATCGCTCCCGGCTTCAGGCACAGGCTTTGGAGCATGTCGGCCTGGAGCCAGGCCGCGGACACGGAACTGGTCGCTTTTCCTGCCTCGTCGCGGCGGGTGATGACGGCCCGGTCGCCTCCGTCGTACGCGGTCTTCAGGGCTTTCTCGGGGACGAAGCGGTGCCGGGGCACCGTGTGCAGCGCCTGCTGTACCGGTTCGGAGGGCGCCCAGCCGCCGTCGATGACCGTGTTGGTCATCTGCTGGCGCAGCCGGACAGCTTCGGCCGGTTCGCCGGGCACGGGCGGCTGGCCGATCGCGAGCGGATAGGAGTGGACCGGTGCAAGGCCGGGAATAACCCCGGGCCAGGTCGCGCCCAGGGCCTGCGCGGCTGGAGCGAACACGGGACCGAGGCAGGCCACGGCGTGCAGGTCATGCCACTCCCACCGGTCGAACAACTGCCGTTCTCGGTTGGCGAGGGTGCCGGACCATGCGGTGATACGGACGACCGCGGTGAGCCGCGGCACGCCATGGCTGTCGTCGGCCAGCATCGTGACCACGTGCGCGTCCGAGGCCGAGGCGGTCAGGCCCGTCTCCTCGGCCAGTTCCCGAACCGCCGCCGCTTCGAAGGACTCCGCACCACTGGTCTTCCCGCCGGGAAGTTCCCACATGCCCCGGCGCGAGCGGCCGAGCAGGACCCGGCCGGCCTCGTCGGTGACGACCGCAAGGGCGCCTGTCACAGCCAGACCGGTGGGCGGTCGCTGCCGCTCCACCGCCCGGGTGCCGGTGTGGCACGGGCCGCGCAGGACCAGGACGGCGAGCTGGTCCGCCTCCAGCCGCTCGACGGTCTCCCAGCCTTCGGTGAGCAGGCGGATCTCGTCCTCGTCGAGGGCGATGTCCCGTCGTTCGGCCGGGGTGTGCTCGACCACGGGGGTGATGACCACAAGCGTGCCGCCGGGCCGCAGCCGTTCACCGAGCCCGTGCAGGACGCGGCTGCGATCGCGCAGGAAGGGGTACATCAGTCGCATGGTGACCAGGTCGTAGCCGTCCTCGAGCAGCTCTGCCGGGTCGTCGCGCTCGATGTCCAGGCAGATCCAGCGCACCCGCTCGACGTCGGCGTGTTCGTCCCGCGCCCGGGCGAGAGCACTGTCGGCGAAGTCGACGGCGTCCACCGTGTAGCCGAGGGAGGAAAGGTAGGCGGCCAGGCTGCCGGTGCCGCAGCCCACATCGAGCGCCCGTCCGCCGCCATCGGGAACGGGAGCGTGCTCGGCGAGCAGGGCCCGCTCGCGCTCACCGAGTTCCCGGAACCCCTTGCCGTCGGCATAGTGCTGCTGCCACTGGTCGCGGACGACGTACGCCACGGGCGTGCTCCTCAACTGCTCTTCAGCTGGTGGGTGGTGTGGTGTGCTGGTCAAAGACGGTTCGTTGCGCGGAGCCGGGCCAGGGTGCGGCGGCCTCGCTCGACGAGTTCCGGATCGCCGTGGGCGGCGCCGTATTGGATGCCGGAGACGGCATCCAATACGGACAGGACGACCAGGTGCTCTTCTTCGGCGAGGGACAGGGGGCGGCCGTAGCCGGTCATCAGGGCCTCGTGCAGGTCCGGCCGCCCGTGCCAGGCGTCGGACAAGCGGACGAAGTCCCTGACGGCCGAACCGCCTTCGCTTCTTTCGAAGTCGATCACGTACAAGATGCCCGTCGACTGCTCCCAGCGAAGGTTCCGCCGCTGGAAGTCACCGTGCGTGGGAACCCTCTCCAGGGCCGGCAGACCAGCGGCCCCCTTTGCGGTGGCACGGATGAACGCCTCGTCCCCGGGCTCCAAGTAGGCGCGTGCGCCGTCGAGGTGCCGTTCCAGCTTCTCGAGCGGCAGAGAGTCGGGGAGGGGCGGCAGTGCCGGGGCGCTGCGGTGAATGGTTGCCGCGAGCTGCCCGATGCAGTGGAAGATCCGCCGCTCCTGGTCGGGCGGGTGGACGGCGCCGTGCAGGGAGCGGCCTGGCACCGTGGTGATGACGATGGCCCGCAGTGATTCGTCGGCGGCCACCAGACGGGGTGCCAGCGGGCCCAGACGGGGAACCCAGCTGCGGTATGCGGCCAACTCGCGCTGGCGGAAGCGGTCGTTCTGGTGGATCTTGACAAACCACACCCAATCCTCGGCATCGCGTGCCCGCCACACCTGACTGCCCTTGCGTGCCCAGGAGACATCCGTCCAGCCGGTGATCCTGCCGACCGCCCGCTCGACGAAGTCCCGCACCGCGTCCCCGGGGACCGTGCTGCCTGGGCCGGCGTCGGGGACGAGGCGCAGCCGGTCGACGGCCGGGTAGTAGGCGATGGGATCGCCGGACTCCTGGAAGTGCAGGGCGATCCGGGCTCCGGCCCGGTAGGCGTCCAGCCCGGCCCGGCAGTAGGCCACCATGGGCTGCGGCAGCGCGTCGAGCGGGAACCAGCCCATGGCGTCGCACCGGTCCGGCTCCATGACGCGGGGGTTGCCGCGCCAGTGCCGGACCTCGAAGAAGAACCCGACGCGTGCGCCCCCGCCGGGGGAGCGGTGGTGCACGGTGACGGCCGCGCGGATATCAGCAGGGTCGACGATGACGCCGGTCTCCTCGCTGGTCTCCCGCACGAGCGCGGTGACGACATCCTCTCCGGGGTCGAGGTGACCAGATGGGAGATGCCACAGTCCTGTCGCGTAGACGTCGCCGGCCCGCCGGGACAGGAGCACTTCGGGGCCGGCCGCGGTATCGCGGACCGCGACCAGGTGCACGTCCAGCGGCTCGGTGTGCCGCCCCCCGCTCACCGGTCACCGCCGGGGCGGCGCGCGAGCAGCATGGTGAACACGGCGTCCTCGACGAGCCGTTCGCCTCGGGCGTGTTCCTCCAGCAGCAAGTGGGCCTCCTGCTCGAACCGTGCGTGCTGATCGCCGAAGAGCGCCGGGCGGGCGAAGCTCGTGCTGCGTAGATAACCGACCACGGCTGCGGGTGTCCACGTGCGGCGGACCGGGATCCGGTGCTCGCTGACGTCGCTGAACGCGGACTCGGCGATGTCGTCCTCGTAGCGGCGCCCCGGCTCGGTGTACGCCCCAGCGGTGCCGGCCCGCCGCTCGGGGCCGAGGTAGGACTGGATGAGCCGCTGCAGATCTGCCGTCCACTGCGCTTGGTAGGTCCAGAGGCTGCCATCCCCCATGATCGCCACGCCGGCCCCGGGAGCGGTGACGCGGTCGGCCATCGTGAGGACCGCAGGGCGGGGCATCCAGTGAAACGCCCGCGCGCAGGTGACCAGGTCCGCTCGGTAGCCGTCGAACGGCGGCGTGAAGTCCTCGGCCCGCACGCAGTGGAAGCCAGCGGGACTGTCACCCAGGAACGGGGCGAGGGTTTCAGTGGCCTCGCGGAGCATCCCTGGGTCCGGATCCACTAGGTCCAGGCGGGCCTCATGCGCAAGAGCGGGGAGCAGCGCAGCTGCAACCTGCCCGGTCCCGGAGCCGAGATCGAGCACGACAGGCCGAGCGACACCTCTCACTGTGCCGACGAGTAGGCGGACCGCTTCGGACGGGATGCCCGGCCGGTATCGGGCGTAATCGGCCGCCGCAGAGGCGAACAGGTCCCCGGACTCTTCATCCGGGCGGCCCCTCATGCCTGCTCCAGCAGCGCGCGCAGCGCGGCGGCGTCCGCCTGGAGCTGTACTTCGTCCGGGCGGTTTGTATCTAGGGCCGTCCACGGGAGCGGCCCGCCTGGCGCCGGGTCGGCGTCGCCGGCGTAGCGAGGAACGATGTGGGTGTGGAGGTGGGGCACCACGTTGCCGAGGGTGGAGTAGTTCATCTTTACCGGCTTATAAAACGCCGTCAGGGCCTTGCCGAGCGTGAGGGTGTCGGCCCAGTACGCGGCGGCCTGGGTGTCCGAGAGATCGGTGGGCTCGGCGACGTGCGGTGCGCCGCGGTGGATGAGTACGCAGTAGCCCCGGACCTGGCCCGAGCGCCACAGGTAGGCGTTGGCCACTTCGCCCTGGTGGAGCAGGATGCCCCAGCCGATGTCGTCGTCGGCGAAGTCGTTGCCGCACATGGGGCAGCCGTGGCCGTTGCGGTGGCGGAGGAATTCCTCGGACCACCCGGCCGGCTGACTGGGGCCGTCGGCGGGCTGTGGAAGGGGTTCCCGTTGCCGGGTCATGGACAACTCCCGTGCGACGGAGACATCTGGTGGGGGACGGTGGCGAGTGGGGGCAGCGTCCAGGCGAGGGCCTTCCGGCCGGGACCGGAGGTGACGCGTTGCGGGGCCCAGCCGTCTGGAATATCGACCCGGTAGGTGTCCGGACGGCCCGCCCGCTCCCAAGCGGCGTGGAGGTCTTCGAGTTCGGCCCACACATCGCGCGGCCCGTGCACGCGGACCGTGCCGTCGCCGGGGCCGGTCACCGCCCAGGAATCCTCCTCCGGGGCGACGATGGTCATCGTGTCGGCCTGGAAATCCCGGACCAAGCCCGGTGCCAGGTAGGCGGCGGCGATCCAGAAGCCGTGGGCGTCATCGTCGGGCGGTGCGAGCCGGGTTGGGCGCGGTCGGCCGGGGTCGGCCTTGACCTGGGGACGGTGGTTGACGGCGGTGAGCCATTCGTAGCCGAGCAGGGGCCGGTGGCCGCGCGGCCTGCCCGTCAGCACCGCCTGAAGCCTGCCCTTCATCGTGCGGGTGACGCGCACCTGGCCGGGCCAGCTGGGCGTTCTGGTCACGAGCGTGGTCAGCAGCGTTCCGCCGGGGGCGAGCTGCTTGACCCAGGCCAGCGGGATGCAGGGCACGCCGATGCCGGAATGGATCCGGTCATACGGCGCCCCCGTGGCGTGTCCGTTGAGCGCGTCACCTTCGACGACCGTCGCTCCCAGCCCGAGCCGGTCCAAGTTCCGCTGGGCGAACACGCTCATGTGCGGATCGCGTTCGACCCCGGTGGCACGGCCAGGGCCCGTGATGGCAGCGGCGAGCGCCAGGGAGATCCCCGGACCCGAACCAAGGTCCAGGAACCGCTGCCCACAATCCAGTTGGAGGCATTGCAACACCTCAACGGTGGCAGGGGCGTAAGTGCTCATGGAGGTCATGTGGCCGCCGGTCACCGGTCCCCGGCGAAGGGCGTCCAGCGGCTCGCCGTCACGCTGGAGCAGGACGGAGTCGCCGCTGTGGACGAGGTCGAGCCACTCCGCCTGGTCGTCGGGGTGCGAGCCGTCGAGTAGCCGCCAGTCGATCGGATCCGCGCCTGGGCCACTGACCCGGACATAAGCGTGGGGGAGAAGCACTTCCCGCTGCACACGCAGGAGGGCGTCGCGCAGCCGCGGGTCGGTCAGCACGCCGTCGGCGACGAGGCGGTCGACCATCGCGGTGCGGGCGGCGGCCGTTGCGGCGAGCAGGTCAGCGGACATCCTCGGACGCTGGGACGTGCTCGATCCAGAACCCTCTCCTCGTTCCTGACCGGTTGGCCCTACGGCCGTCCTTCTCGTGCTTGCACCGGGAGGCGCGGGTGTATGCGGGATCCCGGCGCAGTGTTTGCAAGAGAGGTCCGGCTGTTGGGCGGCTTCAGGACCAGGCCGGTGCGTGTCCATCTCCGAGGCGCTCACTTCCGCCGCTCCCAACCGATCTCGGTATACAGCCGGCCGGCACGAATCCCCTCGATGGCCGCTCGGGTGTAGGGAACGGTCGGCTCCGGCAGGCTGTCGACAGGCCACCAGGCCCAACGGAGGCACTTGTCCGGCTCCAGCACGCGGGGCTCGTCCTCCCACCGGCTGGGCCGGAAGAACAGCTGAACGCGCGGGACGGCGTCCTCGTGGTCGAGGAGGTGCACCGTATGCACGAGGATGAGGTCCTCCTCGGCGACGACCAGCTTCGCCTCCTCCATCGCCTCCCGTGCCACGCAGGTCCGCGCCGGTTCTCGTTCCACATGGCCAGCGGGCAGATGCCACTGGCCGCCCGCGTATGCCGAAGCCGGGTGCCGCTGCCCGAGCAGCACCATCCCGTCCCGCTCCAGGTACAAGTGGCCGCCGACCACGTTCAGTTCCGCGCTCACGCCGTACCACCTCCGCCCACCGCGGGATTGCGCTGTGCGTCGTCAGCGGGGGCGGCGCCGGGTGAAGGTGAGGGGACGGGTGGTTGCATGAGTGGAGCACCTGGATGGGAGGGGACGGGCTGGGCTCCGGGCATCTGGCGGAGGCCGCGTAGTGGGGAGCGGTAGAGAACCACGAGGGGGACGAGGAGCAGGCAGGTGCCGACGACCAGGGTGGGCCGTACGCCGATCTGTGTCCCGAGGCCGCCCGCGACCAGGGCGGCCACCGGCCGGGCGCCTGAGGTGAGCCAGGTACTGACGGCCTGCATGCGGGCCTGCATGTCATCGGCGGTGACGACCTGACGAATGGAGCGCTGGGTGGTTCCCGCCGCCGCGGCGCAGGCCAGCTGGAGAAACAGGGCGGCGCCGATGCCGATCTGCCAGGCCAGGGCTGGGGAAGCGAGCAGCAGCGGGATCTGGGTGAGCGGGGTGAGCGCGAGCGCGACGAGCATCATCGGCCCGGGCCCGTACCGTCGCGCGAGCGCCGGGGCGGCAAGCGCTCCTGCCGCCGCGCCGAGGGCTCCCAGCCCCAAGACCACGCCGAAGGCGGTCGGGCTCATCGAAAGGGACTTGAGCAAGTTTGTCTCTGCAGAGATCGTGTCCCCCGCAGGTCGTGTCGCTTTACGAGTGGGCCGGCGACATGGTCGATGTCGAGGAGTAGCGGCGCATCGTGTCGCTATATCCACCCAAGGACGTGACGAAGTCCACACTCTACGTACCCGTTTTCGGAGCACGCGGGTACCAGAGATCTCGGTGGAAGCAACCGGGGCCATCCTTCGGCAGGGATCCGTAGCCGCCGTTCGGCTGCGCTGAGCAGCGATAGTGATCGCGTTGATGTCCGGATCCGCACGGTCCGAACATCAACGAGCGACCATCGGCACACGCGGGCTGTGGTTCAGTGGCGCAGGCCCAGCCGGTCGTGGATGCGGCGCAGCCAGCCCAGTGCCCACCAGTTGGCGTTTCCGAACAGCCGCATAAGGGCGGGCATGAGCAGGGCGCGGACGATGAACGCGTCCACCAGGACGGCCAGCGTCAGCCCGACGCCGAGCATCTTCAGGTACGTGATTCCGGAGATGGCCAGGGCACCGAGCACCACGGCGATGAGTACGGCGGCTGCGGTGACGAGGCGGCCCGTGTGCTCCAGTCCGAGGGCCACCGCTTGGGTGTTGTCGCCGCTGCGGTCGTACTCCTCCTTGATACGAGAGAGGAGGAATACCTGATAGTCCATGGCGAGGCCGTAGGCGACACAGAACATCAGCACCGGCGCTGTCACGTCGACCCATCCGGTCGCTGTGAAGTCGCCGACCAGGCCGCGCAGGTGCCCGTCCTGGAAGACATACACCATGGCGCCGAACGTAGCCGTCAGGCTGAGCACGGACAGCGCGATCGCCTGCAGGGGAATCAGTACCGAACCGGTGAGGGCGAACAGCAGCAGCGCGGTCGCCGCAATGACGATCAGCGCCGCCCACGGCAGCCGTTCCCCGATGGCGTCACGGGTGTCGACCAGCGTGGCAGAGTCGCCCCCGACCAGTACTGGGGCGGGCGAGTCGAGGTCGCGGACGCGCTCCACCAGGGCGGTGCCGTCGGCCGAGATCGGCTCCACGTCGCTGACCGCCGACAGCCACGCCGAACCGTCCTCGCCGCGGAACCGCGCCGAGGCGTCCGGCTGCGGGGCGACGAGCTTCCCTCTGGCGTAGCTGCCGAGAGCGGTGTCGACACGGGTGACGTTGGGCAGTCGGGACACGGTGGCGGCGTAATCGCTGAGCGCGGCGTCGTTCACCCGGCCGTCGAGGACGATCGGCGTGGCGGTGGTCTCCCGCGAGTCGAACCGGGTCCGCAGCTGCTCCGACGCCTGGTAGCCGGCGGACGCCTGGGGAAGAGTGCGGTGGTCGTTGATGCCGAACTCGACGCCGGCGAACGGCGTCGCCAGGCCCGTGAGCAGCGCCACGGTCGCGAGCGTGAAGAGCATCGGACGGCGCATGACCGCCATCGCGAGCCGATGCCACAGCCCCTCCTGGGCCGCGTCCCGGGCTGCGGTCGTGCGGCGCCCGCGGAGCAGACCGCGCAGGTCGAGCGCGTTGATGCTATGTCCGGCGACGGCCAGCAGCGCCGGCAGAACGACCAGCGCCACGACAGCGGTCAGCAGCGCCACGGCGATACCGGCGTAGGCGAACGACCGCAGGAAGTAACCCGGGAACACCAGCAGTGCGGACAGCGCCAGCGCGACGGTGACGGCGGAGAACAGCACAGTGCGGCCCGCGGTGTGCATCGCGACCGCGATCGCGTCATCCACCGTCCGCCCGGCGCACAGCTCTTCGCGGTAACGGGTGATCAGAAAAAGGCTGTAGTCGATCGCCAGGCCGAGTCCGAGGGCGGTGGTGAGGTTGAGGGAGAACACCGACACGTCGGTCACTGCGGTGATGGCGCGCAGGACGGCGAGGGTTCCGACGATCGACACGATGCCGGCCAGTAGCGGCAGCCCAGCGGCGACCGCCGAGCCGAAGACCAGCACAAGGATCAGCAGAGTCAGCGGTGCGGTGAGCAGTTCGGCACGGGTGAGGTCCTTCTCGGCCTGTGCGTCGACCTCCCGGTCCAGCTGCGCCGCCCCGGTGACCCGCACGGTCAGGCCGTCCCGCTTCCCGCCGGCCTGGTCGACCACGCGGGCGGCCACGGCCTCGGCGGCATCCTCGTCGCCGTCCATGCGCAGCAGGAGCAGACCGATCCGGCCGTCCTCGGATCGCAACGACTCCGGACGGCCCGGAGACCAGTACGAATCCACGCCCCGTACGCCCGGGATGCCACGGACCCGATCGGTCAGCGCGGTGCCCGCAGCGACTGCTCCCGGCTCGTCGACCGAGCCGGAAGTCTCCGCCAGCAGGACCAACTGCGGATCACCCGCGTCGAACCGGCTCGCCAGAATCCGCTGAGCCTGTGCCGATGGCGCGCCAGGGTCGGTCAGCCCGCCGGAGCCCATCCGGTCACCGGCACCGGCACCGAGCCCGCCCGCCAGGACGGTTGCCACCAATGCCAACAACAGGACGGCTGCCCGGTGGTGGACGGAGAAGCGGCCCCACCGGGCCAGCGCACCGTCGGGTACGGGCGTAGTCGCTCGGGGAGCTGCCGGACGTGTCTGCGTACGGGCGGTGGAAGCTGGGGGCGTCGGGGGTTTGTGGTTGGACATGGCCTCAGAGTCGGTGTGTGACCCCGCCGATGGCTTGAACAGATCCGCTGCCCCGGTCGCCCCAGCCGGCCGCCCGCATTGCCTCGGTGGGGGTGAGGCCGAACATCGCGCGGCAGGTCCGTGACAAGTGGGCGCTGTCCGCGAACCCGGCCTCATGGGCGGCGTCGGTCAGCGTGGCCCCGTCGCGTACGGCCTCGACTGCTCTGCGGAGGCACATCCATCGCCGCCAGGCCGGGTAGGCCAGTCCGAGCTGGTCGGCGAACAGGTGCCCGAGCCTGCTGGGGGAGATTCCGGCCGCTGCGGCCAGCTCGGTCAGCTCCGGTGGCCCGCCCGCTCGTTGCACACCCAGGCGCAGAGCCCGGGCAAGGCGGGGGTGCAAAGGGGCCTGCGCGCTCCCTTGCTCGACGAAGGCGGCGAAGGCCAGCCAGCCGGCCACGCGATCGGGAGGACGGTCGGCCGCGGCCAGGCGAACGGCAAGCGTGCGGCTGGCAGATGCGGACGGCTCCAGGTAGGTGGACACGCCTCTGGCGTCGGGCGACGCCCAGACCTCATGCCGGACCCCTGCTGGGATGACCGCTCCGCCGCGGGTCGTTACCTCACCGCCGTACACGTCGGCCAGCACTACCTCGCCCGCCGTGACCATCAGAACCTGCACACACGCATGGGCGTGCATGGGCGACGAGCCGATGGCACCGGCGAAAGTCAGCCGCCCCGGCTCGACAGTCAGCGCGCCAGACCATCGGCCTTCCATACTGCGCATGTCATGGCGGGCCATCAGGTCCTCCGATTCTGCCGTGGGGACCACAGCGCCGGCGAACCGCACGCTCACGGTGACGGCGTGGCGACAGAGCCCCTTATCATCGTTTCGAAGCGATGATATCTGTCGGAGGTCCCAGCCTGTGCGGCGCATCGCGCAAGGCATGACGTCGTCGTGCTCGGACGGCTGCAAGCGATCGCCGCCACCGCAGCCGTGGCCCGGCCCGGCGCGCTCAAGCACCGGGCGGGAGTACTGGTTATGGCCACCGTCCTCGCTGGAGTTGACCAGGGCATCCAGGCATGGGCCGAGCGCGCCCTACCGGTCGCTCCGATCGAGGGCGGTCCGCTCGATCTCCAGCTCGCCTTCAACCCCGGTGTCGCGTCTCCTTGGTGCCGACGCCCCCGCCTGGACCGGCATCGCGATCATCGCCCTTTCCCGCCACACCGGCTACGACGTCAACATCACCCGCGCGATCCTCCAGGCATGCGCCGCCGTGTGCAAAGCCTGCGGTGACGAGTGCGCCAGCCACAGCGGCATGGAGCACTGCCAGATCTGCGCAGACAGGTGCCGACGCTGCGAGCAGGCGTGCAACGAACTGCTCGCCAAGCTCGGCTGACCATGTCTGCGGCGGTCTGCTGGCCGTACCGCCCTCACAACCGGATGAAGCCGCTGTCCGAGCAGAGCCACAAGCCCCACTGCGCCCGTTGCCGGCGGTAGCTCAGTCCCAGCAGACAGCTGCGGCGGTCTTGACCTGCGCGAGGGCACTGGCCGATGTCGGGGACACCGGCCGGGCCCTCGAGCGAACGTAGATCCGGTGCCAGCCCGGGTTCCCGTTCTGTCTAGACGCCGACTGGCAAGCTGTGACGGACCGGACCCGGCAGATCCTCGCCGAGCGGTACGGCGACACCCACCCCACCATGCAGGTCGAGCCGGTGGAGCACCCGAACAGTCGGCAGGTTTCTGGCCTGATGGCTGGCGGAGCCGCAAACTCCGCGGTCCGCGGACCTCAGGCGCTGCCGCAGTGCGGCAAGGCGGGGCAGTGGTCAGCCACCCGCCGACGATGAGCGCCCCACTGCGGCGTTGGAGCGACGTCAGACGCCGGCGTAGGAGTGCAGGCCGGTGATGAACATGTTGACGCCGTAGTAGTTGAAGATGAAGCAGGCGAAGGCGATCAGGACGAGGTAGGCGGCCTTGCGGCCCTTCCAGCCGGCGGTGGCGCGGGCGTGGAGGTAGCAGGCGTAGGCGACCCAGGTGATGAAGGACCAGGTCTCCTTGGGGTCCCAGCCCCAGTAGCGGCCCCAGGCGGCCTCGGCCCAGATCGCGCCCGCGATGATCGTGAACGTCCACAGCGGGAAGATGACCGCGTTGATGCGGTAGGCGAACTTGTCCAGGCTGGCTGCTGCGGGCAGGCGTCCCAGGATGGAGGAGGCAGCCGGGCCGGGCTGCTTGCCCTGCGGGGAGGCGAGCTTGGTCTCGTACCGGTCGCGGAAGAGGTAGAGGGCCGTGGCGAGAGCGCCGAGGTAGAACATCGCGCCGGAGATGATCGCGCAGGAGACGTGGATCCACAGCCAGTAGGAGTGCAGTGCGGGAACGAGCTGGTCGCTGTCGGTGTACAGGACCGTCACGGCGAGACCGAGGTCGAGGAGGACGGAGGTGACCAGGGGCAGCCCGATCCAGCGGATGTTCTTGCCGAGGGCGAGGAAGAGGAGGTATCCGCCGACGGCGACCAGGGAGAACGTGGTGGAGAACTCGTACATGTTGCCCCACGGGGCGCGCTGTACCGACAGGGTGCGGGCCACCACGCCGCCCAGGTGGACCAGGAACGCCAGCACGGTCAGGGAGACGGCGATCCGTCCGTACAGCTCCCCCTTCTCGTCGCCGGCTGCGGCTCCGGGGCCGTCGGGCACGTCGCGCCTGCCCGTGGCGGAGCGGGTGGTGACCTCGGCTCGTTCGAGGACGGTGGTGCCGCCGGCCTTTCTGGTGGCCGTGACGGTGACGGCCGCAGGTGGGGCTGTGACCGTGTGCTGGGTGAGGGCGGCGGCGGTCCGGCCGACCTTGCTGCGGCTGCCGAAGACCCACTCCGTGATGTGTGCCAGGAAGGCGAGGGTGTAGACCGCCATCGCCGAATAGATCAGTACGTTGCTGATGGAGGCCATGTCCTCGTTGGCTGCGGCAGCGATGTTCACGGGCGCGCTCCTTGTGCGGGGTCGGCAGAGGCGGGAGTGGAGTCCTGGGGTGCGGGCAGGGCGGGGGCGTCGGGTCGCAGGGCGAGGGCCACGGCGGCGACTTCCTCGGGGAGCCTGGACCACTCGCTGCGGCCCAGGCCCGCGATCTCGACGAGGGTGGTGCCGTCCTCGCCCAAGGTGGCCTTCACCCAGATGCGGCGGCGCTGGATGAACAGCGACGCCGACAGGCCGGTCAGCGCCGTCAGGGCGCCGGCCAGGGCCAGGCCGTTGCCGGGGCGGTGGGAGACCTGGAAGGTGGCCCATTCCTTGACGCCGTCGAAGCTCAGGGTGCCCGCACCGCCCGGCAGGGTCATGGTCTCGCCCGGCCGCAGCATCTTCCTGAACTTCTGCCCCTTGGCGTCCGTGAACTGCTTCATGTGCTTCAGGTCGAGCTGGTAGACGTTCTGCGGCAGCCCTGAATCCAGACCCAGATCGCCGCGGTAGGCGGTCAACGCCATGACCGGATAGTCCAGGGCGGGGAACTGCGAGAACATCGAGCCCGAGCCCGCGCCACCGAAGGTTGGCACGAACACGCCCTGGAAGCCCAGTTGGTCCTTGTTGCCCTTGGCGTCCAGGTAGTTCGGCACCTTGATCACGCCGACGGAGGTGACGTTGCTGTCCTGCGGAAGGAAGGCGACGGGTCCCTGGTAGGCGATCGTGCCCTGCCCGTCCTTGACCGTGACGACGGGGGCGTAGCCGTGTCCGAGCAGGTAGACCTTCGACCCGCCGACTTCGAGGGGGTGGTTGACGGTGATGGTGCTGGAGCGGGGTTCTCCGTCGGCGCCTTCCCAGTAGGACACGCGGGCGCGAAAGGTGCGCGGGGTGCCCTTTTGCGGGCCGGTGCGCTCGTACGTGGCGTCGAACCCTTTAAGGGTGAAACCGAACGGAGGCAGCTTTTCACGGTCGAAGAGCGCCCCGGATCTGAGGTCGTCGTACTGGCTGAGGGTGTTGGAGAAGCCGTCGCCTTCCACGACCAGCTTGCCGCCCTCGGAGTTCCACAATTGGCCGGTGGCGAAGGCGACGAGCATGACGATCAGCGACACGTGGAAGACGAGGTTGCCCGCCTCCCTCAGGTAGCCCTTCTCACTGGCCACCGCCTCCCCTTCGGCGCGGGTCCGGTAGCGCCTGGCCTTGAGAAGCCGGTGCGCCGCTTCCCGTACCTGCTCGGGTTCGGCCTCGGTGCGCCATGTGGTGTGCGCGGGCAGGCGGGTCAGGTTTCGCGGCGCGGCCGGCGGGCGGCTGCGCAGCTGCCCTGCGAACTGCCAGGAGCGGGGCACGATACAGCCGATGAGGGAGATGAACAGCAGGATGTAGATGGCCGAGAACCACACCGAGCCGTAGACGTCGAAGAGCTGCAGCTTCTCGGCGATCGGCCCGAGGATGTCGTGGTCGGCCTTGTACTGGTCGACCTTCGCAGGGTCGGTGCCGCGTTGCGGCATCAGCGATCCGGGGATCGAGGCGAGCGAGAGCAGGAACAGCAAGATCAGCGCGACGCGCATCGAGGTGAGCTGGCGCCAGCACCAGCGCACCCAGCCGACCAGGCCCAGCGCCGCGATGCCGCCGTCCTCCAACGGGGCCGTGGACAGCTGAGCACCGGCGGCCCCGAGCGCCTCCTCGGCCGTTGCAGGGTTGCGGGAGTTGTCTGGCGATTCACCGGCCGTGCCGGGTGGGGGCATCGTGGTCTTGGGCATTGATCAGTTCCCAGCGTTTGCACCGGCAGTGCGCCGGCGGGTGGTGATGCGGTCGCGTGCCGTACGGATGGCCGCGGCGGCCAGGGCGGCGGTGGCAAGGGCGGCCAGGGCAGCCTCGGGGAGCGGACCGAGGCGCGTGGCCGGGGTGAGCGAGGAGCGTCGAGGGACCTCGGCGACCAGCGCGGCCGGGACGAACTGGCCGGTGCGCTGGGTCACGGTGCCGTCGGGGAGGATGACGGCACTGACTCCGCTGGTGACGGGGACGAGGACGGTACGGCTGTGCTCGACGGCCCGCAGCCGGGACATGGCCAGCTGCTGGTAGGTCATCTCGGTGCGGCCGAAGGTGGCGTTGTTGCTCGGCACGGACAGGACCTGGGCCCCGGCGGTCACGGTGTCGCGCACCGTGTCGTCGAAGGCGTTCTCGTAGCAGGTGACCAGGCCCACCCGGGTACCGGCCATGGTGAAGACTCCGACGTCGCGGCCAGCACCGAAGTCCCGCTTCACGCGGTCGACGTCGGAGCTGAAGATCCTCACGAGGGAGCGCAGGGGGATGTATTCGCCGAACGGCTGGATGCGGCGCTTGTCGTATTCGTCAACGGGGCCGCGGCGCGGGTCCCACAGAATCTGGGTGTTGCGCAGACTGCCCGTGACCGGGGTGATCACGGCGCCGACGGATGTGGGGGCGCCGATAGCGGCGACCGCTTGTTGGATGACGGCGCGGGCGTCGGTGTTGCGGTAAGGGTCCAGGTCGGAGGAGTTCTCCGGCCACAGCACGAAATCCGGGCGGGACACACGGCCCGCGCGGACGTCGTCGGCGAGTTCGATCGTGCGGCGGGCGTGGTTGTCGAGCACCGCGCGCCGCTGGTCGTTGAAGTCCAGGCCGAGGCGGGGCACGTTGCCCTGGATGACGGCGGCGGTCGCGGTCCCGTCCTCGGGGCGGGTGCTGACCAGCGGCGATGCGGCGAAGGCTGCTGCCACAGGTGTCGCTGCGGCGGCGAGAGCGGCCAGTGCCGCAGCCCGGGAGCCGGGCCGCTTCATGCGATGTGCGAGATCGGCCAGGGCGAAACCGAACAGCGCGACCGCGAAACCGACCAGCGGAGTGCCGCCCACGGCGGCCAGCGGCAGGAACCACCCTTCGGCCTGTCCGAACGCCACCTTGCCCCAGGAGAATCCGCCGAACGGAAAGCGGGCACGGGCTGCTTCGGCGGTGACCCAGACCGCGGCCGCCCACACCGGCCACCCCGGAAGGCGGCCCACCAGCGCCAGTGCGGACCCGGCGCCGGCGATGAAGAGGGCTTCCACGGCTGCGAGTGCCAGCCACGGGAGTGGGCCGACTTCCTCACCGGTCCACACCAGCAGCGGGAGGAAGAACCCGAGGCCGGCCAGGTATCCGTAGCCGAACCCGGCACGCGGTCGCCGGCTCCGGACGCTGGAGGCGAGGAGCGCGAACGCCACGGGCGCCAGCCACCACAGGGGCCGCGGGGGGAAGCTGGCATAGAGCAGCAACCCGGACCCTGCGGCCTGGGCCGGGCGGAGCAGCCCTCCCAGTCGGCGCGGGCCACCGGTGGGCGCGGGCCCGGAGCTTGAGCGGACCTGCCTGCCGGCAGAGGTGCATGGGACGGTCATACGGTGCCGTCCCGCAGCTCGCGGTGGGCGGTTGAGGTGGTCGTCATCGTGCCGCTTCCGTCTGCTTGCCCTGGGCGAGCAGCGGCAGGTCGTGGGCGAAGGTCTTGAGCGGGGTGTTGGTCAGGTACACCACGTGCCCTTTGCCGTCGGTGGGCAGGAAGGCCACGACCTGGCCGCCGTGGGAGGAGATGACGCTGCCGTCGTGGTGCTTTGTGGGGTCCTCGACGTTGATGCCGAGCGGGCGGGCGGCCGCCTTGATCTTTTCCAGGTCGCCGCTCAGCCCGATGAAGTTCTGGTCGAACGCGGCCAGCCACTTGCCCAGCGCGTTCGGGGTGTCGCGCTCCGGGTCGGTGGTGACGAACACGACGTCGGTCTTCTCGCGAACGTCCTTGGGCTGTTCCTTCAGCGCCAGGGCGATGTCGCCGAGGGTGGTGGGGCACACGTCGGGGCAGTTGGTGTAGCCGAAGAACAACAGCACAGCCCGCCCCGCGGTCTTCTTGCGCAGGTCGAACGGTTTGCCGTTGGTGTCGGTGAGCACCAGGTCCGGCTTGCTGAAGTAGGGCGCCTGGAGCTCGCTGCCCTGGTAGAGGGAATCATCAGCGGACCGGGAGACGGCAGCATCCTGGCTTGAGGCGGCCGGGCCGGTGGAGCCGCACGCGGCCATGGTCACAGCGGCGGCCATGGTCACGGCAGCCACTGCGGCCCGCTGGCGCCATACAGTTGGCGGGTTCATCAGGGGTGCTTCCGATCGTTCTCGACTGCGGTAGCCGGGTTTCAGGCGGGCTCGGCCGCAGAGGTGCCGAGCAGGGTCTGCAGCAGGTGGCGGCCGCGGTCGGTGAGCCCGTACATCACCAGGCGGCCGTCCCGGCGGGACGTGGCAAGCCCGGCCGTGCGCAGCTGCCGCAGGTGGTGGGAGACCAGGTTCTGCGCCTGGCCGACCACCCACGAAACGTCGCACACGCACAGCTCGCCGCCCTCAGCCAGGGCGGCGGCCACGCCCAGGCGGGTCGGATCGGCCAGCGCCTTGGCCGCGGCGGCGCCCTGCTCCAGGTCGGGCAGCTGGGGCATACGGGCGCGGATCTCCTCGGCCACCGGCAGGTCCAGGCACAGCAGGTCACAGGAATCCGGCCGTTCCACACTCACCACAGACTTCCTTCACTCGTTGTCATGTTGCTGCCCGCGCTTCACCCGGTGTCGGATCGCGGGGCCGGGCGGGGTTGTCAGATGCCGACGGTGAAGCCGGCGGACCAGGACTGCATCTGGCTGATCAGGTAGCTCCACACGCCGGTGACCATGAGCAGGCCGGTGGCGATCATCATGGAGCCGCCGATGCGCATCACCCACTGGTAGTGGGACTTGACCCAGGCGAAGACGCCCAGCGCCTTGCGGAAGGCCAGGCCGGCGGCCAGGAAGGGCAGGCCCAGGCCCGCGCAGTAGGCGACGGTGAGCACCGCCCCGCGGCCGGCGCTGGCTTCGGTGAAGGCCAGTGCCTGGACGGCGGCCAGGGTGGGGCCGATGCACGGGGTCCAGCCCAGTCCGAACAGCACGCCCAGCATCGGGGCGCCGGCCAGGCCGGCCGCCGGTCGGCAGTGCAGCCGCCACTCCCGGCTCATGCCGGGCAGGACACCCATGAAGGACAGGCCCATCACGATGGTCGCGCCGCCCAGGACACGGATGAGCAGGTCCTGGTATTCGAGCAGGGTGTTGCCCGCGTACCCGAACGCGGCGCCGAAGGAGACGAACACGGCCGTGAATCCGGCGAGGAACAGCAGTGTGCCGGCCAGGATGCGCCCGCGTCGTGCCTCGGCCAGGTCCGCCCCGCTCATCCCGGTGATGTAGGACAGGTAGCCGGGGACCAGCGGCAGCACACAGGGGGAGAAGAAGGAGACGGCTCCGGCCAGCGCCGCGATCGGCAGCGCCAGCAGCACCGAGCCGGTCAGCACCGTGGTTTCCAGTCCCGCGGCCATCACCATGGCTCAGCCCTCCTTCAGCAGCGGGTCGATCAGCTTGCGCAGCTCTGTCTCACTCAGCGCCTTCAGCGCGCGGCCGGCGATACGGCCCTGGGCATCGATGACGACCGTGCTGGGGATCGCGGAGGGCGAGATGGTCCCCTTGAACTTCAGCAGCTGCCGCCCGGCCGGATCCCACAGGCTGGGGTAGGTGATGCCGAAGTTCTTCTCGAAGTTCAGGGCGTTGGTCTTCGTGGCGTCCCGGGTGTTGATGCCCAGGAACGCGACGCCTTGGTCGCGGGTGTCCTCGAAGACCTTCTGCAGGTGTGGTGCCTCGGCCCGGCACGGCGCGCACCATGAGCCCCACACGTTGATGACCACGATCTTGCCGCCGTAGTCGGCCAGCGCGGTCTGCTCACCGGTGAGCGTCTCGCCCCGCAGATCGGGTGCGGCCTGCCGGTCGGCGGCCGGGATCTGCAGCAGTTGCCGGTCGGCTGCCTTGTCCGCCGAGGACGGGGCGTCATTGCTCTGCGTGCTGCAGCCCGCGGCGGTCAGCGCGGCAATGCCGAGGGCGAGGACGGCGGCGCGGCGCGGTATCCGTGCACCAGCTTCGGCAGGAGTGGATCTCATCGATACGTCGACCTTCGGTGTGACGGGAGCCGGAAGAAGGGGTCAAACGAGCGTGGTCCAGTACAGCCAGAACCGCTGCAGGATCAGCACGGCGATGATCAGGTACCAGGCGGTGAGCACCACGCCGTGATAGCCGGCCACCGCTCTCGCCGACCGGCGCACCCCGTCGGGCACGGGCAGATAGCCGCGGGTGAGGATGTGCACGGTGGTGTACCAGAAGACGGGGATCATCACGGTCCACACGACCATGCAGTACGGGCACAGCGCGCCGATCCGGTACAGGCTCTGGAAGATCAGCCAGTGGACGAACACCACACCGAAGACGACCCCGGCCTGCAGTGTCCACCACATCCAGCGTGGCAGGACCGCCCCGGCCAGGAGTATCACCCCGAGCGTGGTGACCACCGCGAACCCGGCGATGCCGAGCAGCGGGTTGGGGAATCCGAACACCTCCGCCTGCGGCGTGGTCATCACCGACCCGCAGCTGAGGACCGGGTTGATACTGCACGAGGGGCTGTAGGACGGGTCCTTCAGCAGGGCGATCTTCTCCACCGTCAGCGTGAAGGCGGCCAAGAAGCCGATCGCGCCGCCGAGGGTGAGCAACGCCGCCACCAGACGCTGCCCCACCGGCGCCACCGGCTGCGCGTCCGGGACCGGGGACTCAGTGGATGTCGCGGTCGCTGTCACTTGGCCAGTTCCGCCTCAATGGCGGCCTTGAAGTCTGCCTCCGACTGGATCTGCGGCCTTTGGCCGTTGATGAAGAAGGTCGGCGTGCCCTGCACCCCGAGCGCGAGGCCGTCCTGGCGGTCCTTCTCCACCCGCTTGGCGGTGGCCGGGTCCTTCCAGTCCGCCTCGAACCTCTTCATGTCCAGCCCGAGTTCCTCAGCGAAGCCGCGGAACGTCTTCTCGTGCGAGACCTGCTGATCCCCCCAGCTTTCCTGGGTCTCGTACATCTTCTTGTACATCGCCTCCAGCTTGCCCTGCTTGGAGGCGGCTTCCACCGCCCGAGCCGCCCGCTCCGCGTTCTTGTGGCTGGGGATGGGGAAGTACCGCACCACGAACGTCACCCGGCCCTTGTACTCCTCGCGCAGCTGCTCCACCGCGGGGAAGGCCGCCCGGCACGACTCGCACTCCAGGTCCAGGAACTCCACGACCGTCACCTTGCCGTCCTTCGCCGTCGACAGCCGGTGACTGTCGGAGCGGACCAGCGCCGAAGGGGGCGCGGCCTTGCCCTGGCCGGCGTCTGCCTGGGCCGAGGCGTCAGCGGAGACATCGGGCGTGCGGTTGGCCGCCAGCAGCGCGGCGACGATAGCCATGGCAATGGCCACCAGGGCCAGGGAGATCTTCAGGTTCTTCGTCATGGGGCCTCAACCGAACAGCGGCAGGAGTACGGGCGGACGCGCCGCACCTCGGGTGAGCCCGGTGGCCACCCAACGACGCATCGACACACTAACGGACGTTGGAATGGGCTCCGTCGCCGGGTGGTGGGCAGGAGGTCTTCCCGTCCGCTGTGTCACCCGGTCGGCGTACCGGCCTGTGCCGTGCGGGCCACGGCGACGGCGTTCGCGGTCAGCGGGCCGGCAGCAGCCGGGGCACTGCCCGGACGTAGATCACCATGCCGACCACTTCCACCAGGGTCTGGGTGACCACCACGGCCGCCGCGATGGCCAGCGCGTCGGGCAGGGCCAGCGCCAGCGGCAGGACGACCAGGGAGTTGCGGGTCGCGCCGGTGAACACGATCGCCCGGCTCGCGGGCACGTCCAGGCGGAACAGGCGGGCGACGGCGAGCCCGGCGAACGCCATCACCACCAGGAAGAGCACATAGAACGGCACCACGCGGGCCACGTCGGTGAGGCTGTCGTTCAGCTTGGGGACCTGGGAGGCGACCACCGTCAGCAAGGTGGCCGCCATCAGCGGCACCATCGTCGTGCCCATCGCGTCGGCGACCTTCTGCCCGGCCACTCGGCGGGCGGCCCAGACTTGCGTGAGCCAGGCCAGGGCCAGCGGAATGACGATCAGCAGGACGAACGCCTCGACGAACGGGCCGACGTCCACCACCTCGGCCAGGCCCGAACCCATGAACAGGAAGAGGAAGCCCGGCAGCAGCACCATCTGCGCGAGCAGCAGCAACGGCGTGGCGGCCAGCAGACGCCGACTACTGCCGCCGGCCAGCCCGCTGAAGACGATCACGTAGTCGACGCACGGGGTCAGCAGCACCAGCAGCACGCCCAGCCGCACCGCCTGGTCGTCGGGCAGGAACGCGAACATCGCGGCCACCACCAGGGGCACCGCCACGAAGTTCGCCACGAGCGCGGCCGCCAGGAACCGGCCCGCCCGCAGCGAGCGGACCAGCTCGGCGGCGGGCACCTGCAAGAACGTCACGTACAGCAGGGCTCCCAGCACCGGGTAGATGGCGTGCTCCAGCCCCGGCCCCGTATCAGGGGTGGCCCAGCCCACCAGGGCCCCGGATGCCATGGCCGCCACATAGACGGAGACCTGGTGGCGTTCCATGCCTGCGACCAGGCCGGATGACTGCGACAACGGACGTGCTCCTTGCCAGGGGGATACGGCAGAACCAGGCGCGGCGGTCAGGCCGCCGGGGTGAACAGCTCGGCGAGCTCGGCAGCGGCCTCGGCAGGGGCGCGGACCTCCAGGCGCAGGACGGGGCCGTCGAGATGGAGGCGGAAGTCGAAGAACGGGCAGCACTCCTGCTCGGCGGCCAGTGCGGCGATCACTCCGGCCCGCCCGGCGGGCAGGACCAAGCGCACACCGCCCTCGAACTCCTCACGCGAGGCTCCGCCCAGGACTCGCTGCCACTGCCCGGCCCGCTCGGCGAGGCCGTCGCCGGTCAGGGAACAGGCCACCGGTGCGGTCCGCCACCGCTCGGCTCCGGCATGGGCGGCTGCCGGGGGCGTGAGCGTCACCGGCACGGCACCGGGTGCGAGGAAGGCGCACTGCGGGTCGCAGCGGCTGCTGCGGTCCGGCAGCGCGTCCAGGTGCTCAAGGGAGCGGCGCAGCGCGGCGGTGAAAGCGGTCAGCTCCGCCGTGCGGCATTCGGCGTCCGCGATCCGGGCGGCGATCCTGGGCCGCAGGTCGGCCTTCACCTCCTTGCAGGCGCCCGACTCCCACACCCCGAGCAGCTCGGCGATCTCCTCCAGCGGCAGTCCCAGGTGCTTGGCCGGGCCGATGAACGCCAGCCGCTCGCGGGCGTCCTCGCCGTAGCGGCGGTAGCCGGCCGGGGCCCGTTCAGCGGGCAGCAGCCCGGCACTCTCGTAGAACCGCAAGGTGGTGGCCGGGACGCCGGTACGTTCGGCGAGCTGGGAGATCCGCATCGTGCTCACACCTCGACGGTAAACCTTCGCCCTGACTCGAAGGTCAAGACGGTCCGCCGCGCGGCGTCGCCTGATCCACGGCGGACAGCCCAAGCAGGTCGACACGGGCATGGCGACATACGCCGATGCCGTGCGCGTCAAGAACCAGGCCGCTCAAGGGGTGGTTCGCGGGCTGTGGTTGCGGGATTCTTCCCAGGCTTCGTGTCCGGATTTGGCCGCCAGGCCGGAGATGATCAGGGCGACGAGCGGGTCGGCCCACCACCAGCCGACGGTGATGTTGAGGCCGAGACCGGCCAGCAGGCTGAGGGAGAGGTAGTTGGACAGCCAGGTCTCGTTCGCCTGGGCGGACAGCACGGGGTTGCCCAGAGCGTTCCCGGTGCGCTGCTGGGCGATGGCGACGGGCACCATCACGGCGAGGGCGACGATGTTCAGGATGATGCCGACCAGGGATTCTCCCGCCTTGTCCTGAGTGATCAGATCGCGGGCGGACTCGAAGGCCACGTAGGCGGCGAGGACGTAGAAACTGAGGGCGATCAGCCGTAGGGCGGGACGCATGCGGGCCTGGGCTCCGCCGCGCAGCTGCCAGATGACCACGGTTGCGGCGAACACCTCGATGGCGGAGTCGATACCGAAACCGACCAGGGCGATGGACTGCGCGGCCAGGCCGGCCGTGACGGCGACGGCGCCTTCGATCACGTCCCAGACGACGATGAGCCAGGCCAGGGCGAGTCCGCGGCGTACCAGGGTGTTCTCGTCGGGACGCGTGGGCACTTCGGGGCCTCCGATGCGAAGATGGCGCGGGTCAGGACGACGTGTGCCCTCTGCGGCCGTTTCTGATGCCGGATGCTTCTGCGGGACGTTCGGCTGCAACCGCTGAGCGGGCAGGAAGACGGGCGGCAATGAGGACGGCCAGAGCGGCGGAGATCGCGGCGCTGGCCATGAAGACGCCCGACATGGCCTGGGTGAAGGCGTGCGCGGCGGCTTCCGTGAGGCTGTCCCCGGGTGTACTGCCGATGCGCTGGGCTGCGTGGTAGGCGCCGGCGACGTTGTCGCGGGCGGCCTGGGCCGCCGGTTCGGGCAGGTTCTGCAGGTGCGGGTCGAGGTCGCGGGTGTAGACGGCGTTGAGGATGGTGCCGAGGATCGCGATGCTGAAGGCCGCGCCGATCTGGCGGATCGCCATGAGCAAGCCTGACCCGGCGGCGGCGCGGTGTTCGGGCAGGGTGGCCATGACGGCGTCGACGGCCGGGGCCAGGGCCAGGCCGGCGCCCAGGCCGATGACCGTGAGGCAGGTGGCGGTGAAGGCGTACGTCGAGCCGGGGGTGAGCGCCGAGTACAGGGCGAATCCGGCGGCGGCGATGGCCAGTCCCGCCACCATGGGGATCTTCGCGCCGATCCGGGTGACGATCTTGTCGACGGCCGAGGCGGCGATCAGGATCGCCAGGACCAGCGGCACAAGTCGGATTCCGGTGCCGAAGGCGCTGTGGCCGCCGAGGATCTGCAGGTACTGGGGCACCACGAACAGGGCGCCGACCAGGGTGAAGGTGCCTGCGGTGGCGGCCAGCACGGGCCAGGTGAAGAAGGGGTTGGAGAACAGACGCAGGTCGATCAGCGGATGGGTCGTGCGGCGCTCCCAGTAGAAGAAGGCGGCCAGCAGGAGGATGCCCGCACCGATCGCGGTGAGGACGCCGGGGTCGCTCCAGCCGTCGTCGGGGCCCTGGATGATGCCGTAGACCAGGGCGGCGGTGCCGAGCACCGAGGTGGCGATACCGGCCAGGTCCAGGGGTGGTGCGGCCCGGTCGCGGGATTCGGGCAGCAAGACGGCCGCGGCCAGGAAGGCGGCGGCGCCGACGGGGACGTTGATCAAAAAGACGGAGCCCCACCAGAACTGCTCCAGCAGCCAGCCGCCGACGATCGGTCCGAGCGGCAGGCCGACGCCCAGCGCTCCGACCCACACCGCGATGGCGCGGCGCCGCTGCTCGGGCGGGAACAGGACCGGCAGGATGCCCAGGGACAGCGGCACGATGACGGCGGCGCCGATGCCCATGACCGCGCGGGCGGCGATGAGGGAGTCCGCGGTGCTGCTGTAGGCGGCCCAGGCGGAGGCGGCGACGAAGGCCGCGAGACCGGCCAGCAGCAGCCGTTTGCGTCCGTACCGGTCGCCGAGTCCGCCCGCCGGGAGCATCAGGGAGGCGAAGACGAGGGTGTAGGCGTTGACGATCCACTGCAGCTGGGTGGTGCTCGCGGCAAGGTCGCCGGCCAGGGTGGGCAGGGCGACGTTGAGGATCATCAGGTCCAGTCCGACGGTGAGCAGGGCGACCACCAGGGCGGCCAGCCCCGCCCACCGGCGGACCGGGGGCGGTTCAGTCGTCGGAGGATGGTTGCTTCGTCGGTTCATGCTCGCTCCCGAGAAAGGACAGGACGACGATGCTGATCCCGCCGAGCACGATGAAGACGTCGGCGAGGTTGAACGTGGGCCACCAGCCCGTGTGCAGATAGTCAGTGACGACGCTGTCCCCGGCGCGGTCGATCACATTGGCGACGGCGCCGCCCAGGATCGCGGCGATCGCCACCCGCCACGCCCGGCCGGCGGTGGGCGCGATACGCCACGCCCAGACCGCGACCGCCGTGGTGATCAGCCCGGCGACGGTGATCACGACCCCGGCCGGGGCGTCGGCGGCGAAGGAGAACGCCATACCCGGGTTGAAGGCCAGCTGGAGATTGACCGGCCACGCCTCGATCGGCGCGTCCACCAGCGCCTTCTGCGCCCATGCCTTCGCGCCCAGGTCGATGCCCGCCAGCACGCCGGCCGTCACCAGCAGCCAGATGCGGCGGCGGGCCGCCCGCCCGGCAGCGGGGGCTGCCGGACGGACGACGGTCCCGTCGGGGGTCACGCGCCGACTCCCACGGACGCCGGGGCGGCCTGCGCAGCCGGTGCGGGCGCGGCGGGCAGCGCCTTGGCCCGGCCGGCCCGTACGCCGTTGCCGATGACGACGATCTCGGCGACCTCGTGCACCGCGACCACGGCGGCCAGACCCAGGACGCCGAACAGGGCCAGCGGCATCAGGCCGACGACGATGGCCAGCGACAGGCCCACGTTCTGCAGCATGATCCGCCGGGCACGGCGGGCGTGGTCCAGCGCCTGCGGCAGGTGCCGCAGGTCCTCACCCATCAGCGCCACATCCGCGGTCTCTATCGCCACGTCGGTGCCCATCGCGCCCATCGCGATACCGAGATCGGCGGTCGCCAGCGCCGGGGCATCGTTGACCCCGTCGCCGACCATCGCGGTGGACCCGGTGGCGCGCAGCTCACCGATGATGCGGGCCTTGTCCTCCGGGCGCAGGTCCGCGTGGACGGTGTCGATGCCGGCCTGGGCGGCCAGCGCCTTGGCGGTGCGCTCGTTGTCGCCGGTCAGCATCGCCACCGTCAGACCGCTGGCGTGCAGGCGGGAGACGACCTCGGCGGCTTCGGGGCGCAGCTCGTCGCGGACCGCGATCGCGCCGATCACGCGGCCGTCGTCCTCGATGAGGACAGCGGTGGCGCCGTCTTCCTGCATCTGCTTCACCCGGGGGGCGAGGTCGCCCGCCTCGATCCAGCCAGGACGTCCGAGTCGGACCGGACGGCCGTCGATGCGGCCGACAAGACCGGCACCGGTAACCGCGTCCACGTCCGAAGCCGATGTCACCTCACCGTCGGCCGCGGCCAGGATCGCCCGCGCAAGCGGGTGCTCACTGCGCGCTTCCAACGCGGCGGCGATCCGAAGGACCTCCGCTTCGGTCGCCGTACCGGTGGCGGCGATGTCCACCACCGCGGGCTTGTTGCGGGTCAGGGTGCCGGTCTTGTCCAGCGCCACGGTACGCACCCCGCCGAGGGCCTCCAGTGCCGCGCCGCCCTTGACCAGGACGCCGAGCTTGCTGGCCGCGCCGACCGCGGCGACCACGGTGACCGGCACGGAGATAGCCAGCGCGCACGGGGAGGCGGCGACCAGGACCACCAGGGCCCGCTCGATCCAGGTGGAGGGGTCGCCGAAGATGCTGCCGACCACCGCAATCAGTGCGGCAGCGACCATGACGCTCGGCACCATCGGCTTGGCGATCTTGTCGGCGAGGCGCTGGCTGGCGCCCTTGCGGGACTGCTCGGCCTCCACGATCTTCACGATCCGGGCCAGGGAGTTGTCCTCGGCGGTCGTGGTGACCTCGACCTCCAGCACGCCGGTGCCGTTGATCGACCCCGCGAACACCTCCGAGCCCGGCTCGGCCTCGACGGGCACCGACTCGCCGGTGATCGCGGAGAGGTCCAGGGCGGTGCGGCCGGAGCGGATGACGCCGTCGGTGGCGATCCGCTCACCCGGCTTGACCACCATGGTGTCGCCGATACGCAGGTCGGCGGGCGCGACGGTCTGCTCGACGCCGTCGCGCAGCACGGTGGCCTCGTCCGGCACCAGGTTCAAAAGGGCGCGCAGGCCCCGCCGGGTGCGGGCCAGGGAGTACTCCTCCAGGCCCTCGCTAATGGAGAACAGGAAGGCCAGCATGGCGGCCTCGCCGACCTCGCCGAGAATCACCGCGCCAACGGCGGCGATCGTCATCAGCGTTCCGACACCGAGCTTGCCCTTGGCCAGCCGGCGCAGCGTGGACGGTACGAACGTCCAGGCGCCGACCGCCAGCGCGAGCGCGTTGATGACAGTGACCACGGTGTCGGAGGCGCCGGACCAGCCGGCGATCAGCCCGGCCAGCAGCATCACGCCGGCCACCGCGGCGGCCCGCAGCTCACTGACCTCCCACAGCTTCTCCGGCTCGTGCTCCTCCTCCCCCTCCGCGGTCTTCTTCTCGTCGCTGCCGCAGCCGCACGCGTCACTCATCGATCACTCTCTTCACTCTTCGAGACGGACAGGTCCGCCCGTGTTCCGTAGTTGGGGCACAGCTCGACGGCCTCACCGGTGGCTGCCAGCAGCTGCTCGGCCGAAGCCAGCAGGTCCAGCAGCTCCGGCCGCGCAAGCGAGTACACCGAGGCCCGGCCGACCGGCCGGGAGTCGACCAGGCCACAGTCACGCAGGCATGCCAGATGCGCCGAAACCGTGGACTGCGCCAGCCCCACACACGCGACCAGATCGGTCACCCGCGCTTCGCCCTCCGCGAGGCGCCGCAGAATCGCCAGCCGCGCCGGATCGCCCAGCGAGCGGAACAACGCCACCGCGGCCGGCGGCGCGTCACAGGCACCGGCTCCCGCAGCGGACGCCTCCACACCATTCATCGTCATGGGGCGATGATAGCTGATGCTGTGGATGATATCCATGAGGCGGAGCGGGTAGGGGATAGGGCGTGCAGCGGATCACGACGACCGTGAGTGGTCGGCCGACGGCGGCCTGGAACCTCCCTGGCCGGAAACCGTCGGTGGTGTGCGTCCACGGCGCGGGAGTCTCCAGCCGGGAGTTCCGGCCGTTCATTCAGGCCCTCGGCCCTCGCCGCGGCGCGTGGATCGTCACCCTTCCCGGGCTCGGAGCCAATGGCGGACCCCCGTGCCCCCTGGACCTGCATGCGCTGGCCGACGCGCCCGCCGAGCGGCTGGCCACCGTCGATCTGGACCAAGTGGTGCTCCTCGGCGGGCCGTATCGTCTGCCAGGTGGCCGTCGATACGGCCGTCCGGCATCCGGGCCGCATCGACGGACTGGTGCTCGCGGGACCCACCGTCGACCCTGCCGCCCGTGGCTTCGTCCGCCAGTTGCTGCGCTGGATGCGTAACTCCCCCCAATTACCGTCTCCGTCGCCCCGCAACGGGGTTACCGGCCTTCGGAGTTGGCATGACTACCTCCTCTTGTCGGGGCCGATCCGTGGAGTGCCAGCTCATCGTGGGCGGGAGGGCTCCCGGTCCGGGTTGGGCGAGCGGCGGCGCGACGATGCCAGCCGAACCGGCTCGGGCGGAGCGTGCGGACTGTCCGAAGCACTCGTGCAGGGCGGCGCCGTTCTCAGCCCACCTCCTAGCCGCTCCCGGTCGCGCCGGTGGGCGCCGCGCCGGCGGGCACCATCCTGGCGTCGCGGGTGAAGGCCCTGTTGGGGGCGACGATGGTCGGTTGCCGATACCCGGTAGGGCCGATCAGGGCCCAGACTCACCCGATGCGGTGACGTGTCGCAACCGAGAGACCCAGGCACCGCTGTCCACTCCGCAGTGGGGACTGCCCTGCGTTCCCGGATTTCGGCCGCCTCTGGCATGTGTGAGAGCCTTTACTCACCAGAACCTTATGTGCTCGATCGATTACCCTTTGTGTTCGTGATGGGTGATTCGGTCTCCTCGGGTGGCCGCTCCGTGTCGATGACCGGGGCGGCGCTGCTTGTGCTGCTGGCCGTACTCGTCCACGTCCTCGCCTGCGCACACGGCCCCACGCCGACGGCGGACGCACGGACGGACACCTTTCTGACGATCTCCAGCGCCGGCCCGCAGCCCCCTGTGGCGAACAGCACGGCCGAGCAGACTGCGCCCGCACACGACAACGGGACACGCTGCTCAGGTCTGGACGAGCCGACGGTCCAGGCGCCGCGCGCTCTGACCGTAGAGACGGTGCACGAGACCCTGGTCGTCGCGCCCGTCGGCGCCCAGTTGGCTCCCCGCGCGGGGCCTCTCCAGGTCTCGCGCTCTTGCCTCCACCTGCCCTCCGGCGGACAGTTGAGGGCTCGTCTCGGCGTGTGGCGGACCTGATCGGCCCAAGAGTCGCACCGGCCACCGCGAGCGGCCAAGCCTGGCGCACCGCGCTCCGTGCGACCGATCAGCGTCCTCCTCTTTCCCCCACACGTACGACCGGCAGCCGCACCACGGCGTCGGCCGCAGGAGAAGCACGCCATGAACCACATCACCCGCACCCCCGTCCCCCTCTCACCGGCCCAGCTACTGTCCGACACCAGGCGACCCCAGCACACCCCCGCCGGACTTGTCGGCGACACCCCCCTGCTGTGGATCGGAGAGCCCTTCACCGCCGCCGGACGTGGCTTCTGGACCAAGCTCGAAGGCCACAATCCCGGCGGCATCAAGGACCGCACCGCCCTGCACATGGTGCGCGCCGCCCGCGAACGCGGCCAGCTGCTGCCCGGTGCGCGGATCGTCGAGTCCACCTCCGGCACCCTCGGCCTCGGCCTGGCCCTCGCCGGTGCCGCCTACGGCCACCCGGTCACGGTCGTCACCGACCCCGGCATGGAACCGCTGATGACCGGCCTGCTCACCGCCTACGGAGCGGCGGTCGAGCTCGTCGACACCCCGCACCCCACCGGGGGCTGGCAGGAGGCCCGCCGCCACCGCGTCGAGGAACTCCTCGCCATCCATTCCGATGCCTGGTGCCCCGACCAGTACAACAACCCCGACAACGTTGCTGCCTACGCCCCGCTCGCCCACGAACTCGTCGCCCAGCTCGGCCGCATCGACACCCTCGTCGTCTCCGTCGGCACCGGCGGCCACTCCGCGGGCATCGCCTCCGTCCTGCGCACCTACTTCCCCGAGCTGCGGGTCGTCGGCGTCGACACCACCGGCTCCACGATCTTCGGCCAGCCCGCCGGGCCCCGCCTGATGCGCGGGCTGGGCAGCAGCATCTACCCCCGCAACGTCGCCTATGACCTCTTCGACGAGGTCCACTGGGTCGCCGCACCCGAAGCCGTCTGGGCGGCCCGCACCCTGGCCCGCCACCACTACGCCACCGGCGGCTGGAGCGTCGGCGCCGTCGCCCTCGTCGCCCGCTGGGCCGCCCGCACACTCCCAGCCGAACACCGGATCGTCACCGTCTTCCCCGACGGCCCGCAACGCTACGTCGGCACCGTCTTCGACGACTCCTACTGCCGCACCCACGGCCTCCTCGGCCACCTGCCCGCCGACGACCCCGACGAGATCGACCACCCGAGCGAGAAGATCGTCTCGCGCTGGACCCGCTGCACCCGCATCATCGACCCCCTCACCAACACCGCCACTGGTGTGCAGCAGCTCACGATCGCGGGGGTCGCCCGATGAAGCACCTGTGGCAGCAGACCCGTTCCTTCCCGCCCGCCGTACGGCTGTTGATGGCCAACCAGTTCGCCATCAACCTCGCCTTCTACATGCTCATGCCCTACCTTGCCGCCCACCTCTCCGGCGAACTCGGCCTCGCCGCCTGGGCCGTCGGCCTCGTCCTGGGCGTACGCAACTTCTCCCAGCAGGGCATGTTCCTCATCGGCGGCACCCTCGCCGACCGCTTCGGCTACAAGGCGCCCATCTTGGCGGGCTGCCTCCTGCGCACCGCCGGCTTCGGGCTGCTGGGCTGGGTGGACAGTCTGCCCGCCCTGATCGCCGCTTCCGCCGCCACCGGCTTCGCGGGCGCCCTGTTCAACCCGGCCGTCCGCGCCTACCTGGCCGCCGAGGCGGGCGAGCGGCGCGTGGACGCGTTCGCCACGTTCAACGTCTACTACCAGGCCGGCATGCTGCTGGGCCCGCTCGTCGGACTCGCCCTGCTGGCCGCCGACTTCCGTCTCGTGTGCACGGTCGCCGCCGCCATTTTCGCCGCGCTCACCCTGCTGCAGTGGCGCGCCCTGCCCGCCCGCCGAGGTGCCACGGTGGACACCGGCTCCGTACCCGACGGTGTACTGGCGCAGTGGCGCACGGTGGTGGCCAACCGGCCCTTCCTGCTCTTCGCCACCGCGATGATCGGCTCGTACGTCCTGACGTTCCAGGTCTACCTCGCCCTCCCGCTGGCCGCGGGCGACGCCCTGGGCTCGCGCGGAACCATGGCCACCAGCGGACTCTTCGTCGTCTCGGCCACGGTCGCCGTCCTGGGACAACTCAGGCTCACCGGCTGGGCGAAGCGACGCTGGAGCCCCGCCGACGCGCTGGTGCGCGGGCTGGCCGCGATGGGGCTGGCCTTCCTCCCTCTGGCTCTCACCCCGCCCGGTGCGGCATCGGCCGTGCTCGTCTCCCTGGTCGCGGCGGTCGTCCTGCTCGCGGCCGGTAGCGCGGTGGTCTACCCCTTCGAAATGGACACGGTGGTCGCCCTGTCCGGTGACCGCCTCGTCGCCACGCACTACGGCTTCTACAACACCGTCTCCGGCCTGGGCATCACCGTCGGCAACCTCGTCACCGGCGCCCTCTGGGACTTCGCCGAGCGGCACGACGCCCTGTGGCTGACCTGGTGCACCCTCACCATTACTGGCCTGGCGAGCGCGGCCTCGGTCGCCGCTCTCGCCCGCCGCGGACGGCTGGCCACACGGGAGCCACAGCTCGCCCCCGCCTGATGGGAGCTGCCGGGTCGGCGCTGGCACCGTGTGCCATGCACCGGACACGCCATCATTGCCGGAACGATGCCTGCCCTTTACCAATGGATGGTCGTCTGGGCCTCGTTGGCACCCGCCTTCCCGGCACCCCGAGGAGTCACTCGCATGCACAGACCGTCCCGCCGCCACCTCACGGTCGCCACCGCCCTGGTCGCCGCCACCGCTGCCGCCGTGGCTGTCACGACCGCCGCAGGCGCGTCCGACAGCCAGCAGCAGGCCCAGAACGCCGTCAAGGGCGGGAAGGCGAAGAACGTCATCCTGCTGATCGGCGACGGCATGGGCGACTCGGAGATCACCCTCGCCCGCGATTACACCGTCGGCGCGGGCGGCCGTCTGAACATGGACAAGTTCCCGATGACCGGCGCCTACACGACGTACGCCGTGCACGCGGACGGCACACCGGACTACGTGACCGACTCCGCCGCCAGCGGCACCGGCTGGGCGACCGGCACCAAGACGGTCAACGGCCGCATCTCGAAGACGCCGGGCACCGACAAGTCCGTCCGCACGATCCTGGAGCTCGCCCAGAAGAACGGGTACGCGACCGGCAGCGTCACCACCTCCGAACTCACTGACGCCACCCCGGCTGTCCTCGCCTCGCACGTCTCGGACCGCTCCTGCCAGGGCCCGGCGGACATGGCCAAGTGCCCCGCCGACACCATCGCGGCCGGCGGACCCGGCTCCATCGCCGAGCAGTCCGTCAACCACAAGGTCGACGTCCTCCTCGGCGGCGGCAAGCAGCGGTTCGACCAGACGGTCACCGACGGCAAGTACAAGGGCGTCACGGTCACCCAGCAGGCCCAGAAGCTCGGCTACCAGGTCGTCACCGACTCCTCCGGCCTGAAGAGCGTCAAGGCGAACAAGCCGGTGCTCGGCCTGTTCGCCACCGGCAACGTGCCGGTGGAGTGGACGGGCAAGGCCGCGGCGGCCGGCGGCACGGACCCGCAGCGGTGCGTCACCTCCAACGCGAACCGCCCGGCCACCACGCCGAGCCTCGCCGACTCGGCGACCAAGGCGATCCAGCTCCTTGAGGCCAAGCAGAAGCAGCGGGGCAGCAAGCAGGGCTTCTTCCTGCAGATCGAGGGCGCCTCGATCGACAAGCAGGACCACGCCGCCGACCCGTGCGGCCAGATCGGCGAGACCGCCGCGTTCGACCGCGCCGTGAAGGTCGCCCGCGCCTACGCCGCCAAGCACCCCGACACCCTGGTCGTCACCACCGCCGACCACGGCCACACCAGCCAGATCGTCCCTCTGGAGGCCACCCCGCCCGGCCTCTCCTCCACCCTCGTCACCAACGAGGGCCAGCAGCTGAAGGTCAACTACTCCACCAACACCCCGGGCCAGTCCCAGGAGCACACCGGCACCCAGGTCCGCATCGCAGCCCAGGGCCCGCAGGCGTACCGCGTCCTCGGCGTCACCAACCAGACCGACCTGTTCACCACGATCCGCGAGGCCCTGCGCCTTCACTGATCGCCATGTCGTGAGCTGTGAGCCGTAACCGGCCATGGTGAAGAGGGGGAGACCGGCCACCGGTCTCCCCCTCAGGCGCTGTCACCGCAGTCGAGCTGGGCACTCGATCTCGAAGGCGGTCCTGAAAGCCGGGCAGTACTGGTCCTGCGAAGGTCCCAGGATCGATCGCTCCGAACACCGGGGGACCCGCCGGGTCCCCCGGCAGCAGTCCGCACACGGCCCCCGACAGCGCGAGCACCGCGAGGATGACCGCAGGAACGACTTGCGACGCCAACAAGTACGGCAGATCCTGACCGTGCACGACAGCGGTGACAGCCCCTGCGGCCATGTCAGACGTGTCCTGGCCGACCGCCTGGACAACGTACGCGCCCAGCTCGCCGAACTCGGCACCCTCGAAGCCCACCTGGACGACCTGCTCACCCACGCCGACCAGGGCCAGCCCACCGACCACGACAAGGCCAGTGTCTGCTGGATCCTGGAGATAGAACCCGCCGAAACCAATGAGGCCCTACCAGCGGGCTCTGCGAGTGACCGCGGTTCGACCCCTGCGGGGTGATCGCACAACGACCCTGGCCGAGCGGAGGATGACGCTACCCCCGGTCGACGCCGACCACCTCCTCGCGGCAACGCAAAACGGCGTCCGCGCATCCCGCGACGTCGGCAACACCTTCACGGAGCGCCTGCCCACCCCGGAGCCAAGGGCCATTGACCTCACCCGGCCAGGGGCTCACTCCAATGGCACGACCACCGCGAAGCCCTGGACCGGTGCCGGATGCCGGGCCAGTTGCCGCCCGTACAGGCGGCGCAGGATGTCGGACGGCCGGTGATAGCAGAAGACGGACGTCTCGGCGCCGACGATAGCGGGAGTGTCGACGAACAACGGTAGTTCGGCAAGGAAGTACCGCACCGCGCACTCGACCTGCCGCACATTCGGCACCGCTTCCGCGGGAAGCCTTCCGGACAGCACCCAGCCCCTCACCTCCCGGCAGGCGCGGCGGAACTCCTCGTCGCCTGCGTAGAGTTCGTGACCTTCCGCATGCAGCCGCGCGAAGGACGCGTTGCCCTCCAGCTCGGCCCAGCCCCACACGTGACCGGCGCCCTCCGCCACACCCAGCATGTCCAGCGCCGTCCGGTTCCTGTTGCGCGTGTGCTGCCCCTGCCTCCGAGGTTTCCACGCCGCCTTCTCCGACGCGTACCCGAGCGCCTGGAAGGTATAGGCACTCGGCGCGTCCGGCACGAAGAAGTCCACCTGCTCGAACCTTTCGTGCGCCCAGACCGCCAACCCCTTGATCCGCTGCACCGAGAAGTAGCTGTTGAAGGGGCTGATACCCAGGCAGGCGTGCTCCGCCCGCGCCAGTAGGTCGACGCACGCACCGCTCAGTGGCCTCGCCACGAACCGCTCAGACGACTCGCTCATGATCCGGGCGCTAGAACCTTGCCCCGAAGAAAAGCACAAACCCCCACCCAGCCCCGCCGGGAAGAATCTGTACCCCATACTCACCGTCAGCCGAAGTCGCCCAGCACACGGGCCTCAACGCCAATGCCGTACGCCGCTACGAAACCCACAGTCTCATCGCCCCGTCCCGTTCACGATCACCCACACCACTGACATCCCGCTCACCAGCGCGAGAGGCGCCCGCCGTCGAGCTACGCCGCCGCCAGGATTCCGTGATGTGTCGCCCCGGCATGGCGAGAACGGCAGGCGACCGATGACGTACGCTGCGTCACGTGCTGGTGTTCCGCGCCCCGTGGCGCACTGCCTGGACGGCGGCGGTCCTGGGCGTCGTGATGGCCGGGCTGGTCCATGTACTGGCGTGCGCCTGCGGCCCGGAGCCCATTGGTCAGGCCGGTGCGGATTCACTGCCGCTGGTGGCCATGGCCGCGTCGGCAGGAGAGTCTCCGACACAGTCGGCATCGAAATCCCCCCACCGCCCGCAGTGCACCGGCACCGACGCGCCCGTCATGGTCGACCAGGAGCCGTACACGGCCACGCCGGAAGCTGTCAGCGACGCTGCGGCGCGCGCTGATGAAGTGAAGCCCGCCGTAGCCGTTTCGGGACGGGCGGGGCCCGCCGGATGCGGCAGCGCCGGTGAACGTGAGCGAGCGGTTCTCGGGGTCTGGCGGACCTGACCCGGCACTGGCTTGGCGCAGGGGCGCAGGAGTCGGCGTGGCCGGCCGGGGACTGGGCGCTTGAGCACCTGGCCTGCCGCTCCCCGCCGTTGAGATTCACAACGCCGTGGCCGGGCTCGGTACCGGTCGTGCGTCCGGGCGTACCCAGGCGATCCCAGGAATCTCGACGCCGCCGTTCCCCTCTTCCTCCGTTCGTTTCGTGATCACGGCGTTGCGCCGTCACAACCCTTGGAGATGACCGCCGTTGCTGTCCGGAAAGCCACATCCTCGACGTGCCGAAGGCGCCCTGCCGCCGACCCGACGGGCAGGGACCTCGCTTCGGCGCCTGCGCCTGGCCTGGGATCGGCCGCTGACCTCGTACTACCTGATCCTCGGCAGCAGTCTGCTGCTCACCTCGCTGGGCCTGGTGATGGTGTTCTCCGCCTCCGAGATCCAGGCACTGCGCGTCGGCCTGCCCGACACGTACTACTTCCGCAAGCAGCTCCTCGCCGCCGCTCTCGGAGCCGGGTTGCTCTTCCTGGCCTTCCGGATGCCCGTGCGGCTGCACCGCTTCCTCGCCTCCGCGCTGGGCGTGGGCGCGGCCCTGCTGCTGATCCTGGTCCAGGTACCGGGCGTCGGGGAGACGGTGAACGGCAACACCAACTGGCTCTCCCTGGGCGGCCCCTTCCAGCTCCAGCCGAGCGAGTTCGCCAAGCTCGCCCTCGTACTGCGCGGGGCCGATCTCATCGCCCGTAAACACACGATGAATCTCCTCACCCAGTGGAAGCACCTGCTGGTGCCCCTCGTCCCCGAGGCCATGCTGCTGCTCGCCCTCGTCCTGCTGGGCGGAGACATGGGCACCGCCATGATCCTGTGCGCGATCCTGTTCGGCCTGCTGTGGACGGCCGGAGCCCCGCTGCGGCTCTTCGGCGGCACCCTGGCCGTCGCCGGCCTGGCGGCTGTCGCGCTCGTCCTGGGCAGCGCCCACCGCGTCTCCCGCCTCGCCTGCGTCGGCGCCACCGACCCCGGGCCCGCAGACCAGTGCTGGCAGGCCGCGCACGGGATCTACGCCCTGGCCAGCGGCGGGCTCTTCGGCACCGGCCTCGGCGCGAGCGTGGAGAAATGGGGCCAACTCCCCGAACCGCACACCGACTTCATCTTCGCCGTCACCGGCGAGGAACTCGGCCTGGTGGGCGCACTGTCGGTGCTCGCGCTGTACGCCCTGCTGGCGGCGTCCGGCATCCGCCTGGCCGCCCGCACCCCGGACCCGTTCGCGCGGCTCGCCGCATCCGGGGTGATCACCTGGATCACGGCCCAGGCCACCATCAACATCGGCGCCGTCCTCGGCCTGCTGCCCATCGCCGGAGTTCCGCTCCCGCTGTTCTCCTACGGCGGCTCCTCGCTGCTGCCCACCATGTTCGCCGTCGGGCTGCTGCTGGCCCTGGCCAGGAACGAGCCCGCCGCCCGCGCCGCCCTGCGCTCACACACCGGCCGCTTCAAGCGCCGCAATCCGACCCGACGGCCCACCCGTGCGCGCATCGGCGCCCCCTCAACCGGCAAGCGGCAAGCGGCACAAGGAACGTCAGGCCGACTGAAGAAATGAGGGCCCTGCGGTCCGCTACACCCTCGGGGCGGCCGGAGCCGAGCTGTCGACCGCATCGAGACCGGACTCCCAACCGGGCCGCACGGCCGCGCAGGGGCGTTCTTCCGCGCCCCGGGGCGGGAAATCCCGCGACCGCGACGCCCTGCGGCGGTGTTCCCGGTGCACAACGGCCCGCTCTCACACCAGACTTTTAATCGCCGCTGATAGATATCATCGCGTGGTGACGATTTACTGTGTCGAACCCCCGGGCGGGACCCTGCGCCCGCACGCGGACACGCGCCGGAACACGGCGAGCGCCGGCGAGAGCGGCCCGGCCCGGTCCGCCGTGGCCGGCCGGGACGTGAGTGAGACCCCCACCGCACCCCGTACGGAGGCACCGTGATCGGCTGGGCCCACTCGGCCGTCCTGGGACTGCTGCAGGGGCTGACCGAATTCCTGCCCGTCTCCTCCAGCGCCCATCTGCGCGTCTTCTCCGCCCTGATGGGCTGGCCCGACCCGGGCGCCGCATTCACCGCGGTCACCCAACTCGGCACCGAGACCGCGGTACTCATCTACTTCCGGCGGGACATCGCCTCGATCATCAGCGCCTGGACGACGGCACTGTACCGACCCGAACGACGCAAGGACCCCAACGCGCAGCTGGGCTGGTTCGTCATCGTGGGCACCCTGCCCATCGGCGTGCTCGGTGCGGCCTTTCAGAGCACCATCGAGACGTCGCTGCGCGACCTGCGCATCACCGGCACCGCGCTGATCGCCTTCGGCGTCCTGCTGGCGCTGGCCGACCGCAGCCGCGCGATCCGCTACCCAAGGCCGCTGACGGAGCTGACGTGGCCGCACGCGCTGGTCTACGGCTGCGCGCAGTCGCTGGCGCTGATCCCGGGAGTGTCCCGCTCCGGCGGAACCATCAGCGCCGGTCTGTTCATGGGTTACAGCCGTGAAGCGGCCGCCCGGTACTCCTTCCTGCTCGCCATGCCCGCCGTGCTCGCATCCGGAATGCTGGAACTGCTGAAGATCGGCGAGGGGCCCGCCCCCGCCTGGGGTCCGACCCTGCTGGCCACCGCGATCGCCTTCCTGGTCGGGTACGCCGCCATCGCCTGGTTCCTGAAATACATCTCGCACAACAGCTTCACCCCGTTCGTGATTTACCGGGTGATCCTCGGCGCCGTACTGATCGCCCTCGTCACCGCCGGAGTCCTCGCCCCCGGCGCGGGAGGCGCGGGGTAGCAGGGCGGCGCGCACACCGATGCCTGCGGTGCGCCCCTCCGGTCGCCCCGCCACACGGCACGCTTGCTTGCCATCCCATCGGCACTCGCGGTTATCATCGCCCCATGACGATGAATAGCGCAGGGGTGGCCCCGGCGGCCACTCCGACGGCATGCGGGGCGCCGTCGGCGGCGGTGGCCCTGTTCCGCTCCCTCGGCGAACCGGCGAACCGGCGCGCCTGGCGATCCTGATGCGGCTCGCGGAGGGCGAGGCTCGTGTCGTGGACCTGGTCAGGACGCTCGGTCTGGCGCAGTCCACGGTCTCGGCGCACCTGGCCTGCCTGCGGGACTGCAACCTGGTCGACTCGCGCGCCGAGGGACGGTCCTCGTTCTACTTCCTGGCCCGCCCCGAGCTGCTGGACCTGCTGGCCTCGGCCGAGGATCTGCTGGCAGCCACGGGCGAGGCCGTGGATCTGTGCCCCACCTACGGCCGCACCCCGGCGGCCACCCAGCGCAAGGAGAACAACCATGGGTGACGCCTGCGGATGCAGCGGCGACGAGCCGCGCACCGGTGAGACGGCCGAAGAGGCAGCGCCGGAGAAGATCTGGCAGGTCAGCGAGCTGCAGTGGGCCGCTGTCGGCGGAGTGTTCCTGCTGGCTGGCTTCCTCACCGGCCTGGCCGGCGGGTCGGAGACCGCTGAGCTGGTCCTGAACGCGATCGCGCTGGCCGCCGGCGCGTGGACGTTCGTGCCCGGAACGCTGCGCCGCCTGGCCAAGGGCGAGATCGGCGTCGGCACGCTGATGACGATCGCCGCCGTCGGCGCGGTCGTCCTGGGTCAGGTCGAGGAAGCGGCGATGCTGGCCTTCCTCTACTCGATCAGCGAGGGCCTGGAGGAGTACTCCCTGGCCCGCACCCGCCGCGGCCTGCGCGCGCTGCTGGACCTGGTGCCCAGCGAGGCCACCGTGCTGCGCGACGGCACGCAGGTCACCGTGGACCCGGCCACCCTGAAGATCGGTGACGTGCTGCTGGTCAGGCCCGGTGAGCGCCTGGCCACCGACGGCACGATCCGCTCCGGCCGCAGCGCGCTCGACGTCTCCGCCCTGACCGGCGAGTCCGTGCCCGTCGAAGCCGGCGAGGGCGAGGCGGTGTTCGCGGGGTCGATCAACGGCACCGGCGTGCTGGAGGTCGAGGTCACCGCCACCGCCGCGGACAACTCCCTGGCCCGGATCGTGAAGATCGTCGAGGCCGAGCAGTCCCGCAAGGGCGCCGCCCAGCGCCTCGCCGACAAGATCGCGAAGCCGCTGGTGCCCGGCATCATGATCCTGGCCGCGATCATCGCCGTCACCGGCAGCATCCTCGGCGACCCGCAGACCTGGATCGAACGCGCCCTGGTCGTCCTGGTCGCCGCCTCCCCGTGCGCGCTCGCGATCTCCGTCCCGGTCACCGTGGTCGCCTCCATCGGCGCCGCCAGCAAGCTCGGCGTCCTGGTCAAGGGCGGCGCCGCCCTCGAAGCCCTCGGCCGCATCCGCGCTGTCGCATTGGACAAGACCGGCACCCTGACCCGCAACGAGCCCACCGTCATCCAAACCGTCTCCCTCGACGGCCGCAGCCAGACGCGGGTCCTGGAGATCGCAGCCGCGCTGGAGTCCCGCAGCGAGCACCCCCTGGCCCGCGCGATCCTGGCCGCAGCCCCCCAACACCCCGACGCCGAGGGGGTAGAGGCGGTCACCGGCGCCGGTCTGACCGGCACCGTCGACGGGCGTCCCGCACGCCTGGGCCGCCCCGGCTGGATCGAGCCCGGCACCCTCGCCGAGGACATCACCGCCCTGCAGAACGCGGGGGCGACCGCCGTCCTCGTCGAGTACGACGGCGTCGTGATCGGCGCGATCGGTGTACGCGACGAACTCCGCCCCGAGGCCGCCGAGGTCGTCTCCCGCCTGCACGCCTCCGGCTACACCGTGGCCATGCTCACCGGCGACAACCAGCGCACCGCCGCCGCCCTCGCCGCCCAGGCCGGCATCACCGAGGTCCACGCCGACCTGCGCCCCGAGGACAAGGCCACCCTCATCCGCTCCATGCGCGAGAAGCGGCCGACCGCGATGGTCGGCGACGGCATCAACGACGCCCCCGCCCTGGCCAGCGCCGACACCGGCATCGCCATGGGCGCCATGGGCACCGACGTCGCCATCGAAACCGCCGACGTCGCCCTCATGGGCGAGGACCTGCGCCACCTCCCGCAGGCCCTCGACCACGCCCGCCGCTCCCGCGCGATCATGCTGCAGAACGTCGGCATGTCCCTCGGGCTGATCACCCTGCTCATCCCGCTCGCCGCCTTCGGCGTCCTCGGGCTGGCCGCCGTCGTCGCCGTCCACGAACTCTTCGAGATCGTCGTCATCGGCAACGGCGTCCGAGCAGGACGCACCCGCCCCCTGCCCCCGGCCCCGGCGCCCGCCGCGGCCCAGCAGCCCATCCCCGCCCCGGCAGGAGTCTAAAACCATGTCCGAGCACACCACCCGCGTGTCCTCGGCCACCCGGCGGCGCACGGCCCTTGCGGCCGGCGCCGCCGCCCTGGCCGGAGCCGACCTCGCACTGAAGACCTGGGCCCAGGACACTCTCGCCGACGCACCGATCGGGCCCGCCTCCGCCCAGCTGCGCCTGGCCTTCAACCCCGGCGTCGCCTTCTCCATGGGCGACACCCTCCCCTCCTGGGTGGTGGTCGCCTTCACCGCCCTGATCACCATCGGGGTCGGCGTGTTCGCCTGGCGCACAGCCCCCAAGTCGAAGGCAGCGGGCGCGGCGCTCGCCTTCATCCTGGCCGGGGCCGCGGCCAACCTGATCGACCGCGCCGGCGACGGAGTCGTCACCGACTACCTGCACACCGGCTGGTGGCCCACCTTCAATCTCGCCGACGTCTTCATCGTCTGCGGCGGCATCGCCGTCGTCGCCCTGTCCTGGCGCCGCCCGCCCACCCCGGAGGAAAAGGTCGCCCCCAACCCCTGACCTCGCCCAGGACACGCGACTGCACGCATTTACGGCCGTAGGCGGGCAGGGGGAAGCGGGATCCTCTCGCTTCCCGCGTCCTTTAGGGTCGACAGCGCAGGAGAGCATCGCAGTGAGGACCCCCATGACACAGGCGTACGGCGCGGACCTGTCGACGGGCGACAAGGCGCGTGAGAGGCAACCGGTGATGGATACGCCGAAGAGGGCCCGCTTCAGATGGCGCAGGGAGGGGATGTGGCGGCGAGGGATCGTCGTCGCGGTACTCGCCGTGCTCCTGGCACTGCTGATGTCCCTCCACTCCGAAGTGCCCAACCGGATCGGAAACTTGGGCAGCCTCCTGGAGACCTTCCTGCCCTGGTTCGGCCTCGGCGTGCTACTGCTGCTCGTCCTCGCGCTGGTTCGGCGATCGGCGACGGCTTCGGCCGCGCTCCTTCTCCCGGCGCTGGTGTGGATCAACCTGTTCGGCGGTCTCATTGTGGACAAGAATGCCGAGGGCGGCGACCTGACAGTCCTGACCCACAACGTCAACGCGCAGAATCCGGACCCGGTCCGCACCGCCAAGGCCGTCGTGGCCGACGGCGCCGACATCGTCGCACTGGAGGAACTGCCGGAAACTCAGGTGCCCACGTACGTCAACCAGCTCAAACACGCCTACCCGTACCGCTCGGTGCAGGGCACCGTCGGACTGTGGAGCAAGTACCCCATCAGCGCAGTGAAGCCGGTGGACATCCGGCTCGGCTGGACGCGGGCCATGCGGGCCACGGTCGCCACACCGAACGGCGATCTCGCCGTGTACGTCGCCCATCTGCCGTCGGTACGCGTCAAGTTCAACGCGGGATTCACCGCCAACCAGCGCGACAACAGTGCGGACGCACTCGGCGACGCCATCGCCGGCGAGACTCTGCCCCGGACCATCCTCCTCGGCGACCTCAACGGCACCATGAACGACCGCGCTCTGTCCCCCATCACATCCCAAATGCGGTCCGCACAGGGAGCCGCCGGCGACGACTTCGGCTTCAGCTGGCCCACCGACTTCCCGATGGCACGCATCGACCAGATCCTCGTCAAGGGCATCACACCCGTCTCCTCCTCGGTACTACCCGCTACCGGAAGCGACCACCTTCCGGTCGCAGCGAGAGTGGCACTCGCCCCGTGATGAGGACTCGAAGCCGGCCCGGCCCTGGGCTGTACCTCATGGAACGAGCTGTGCTTCCTGTCCTCGGCCGAGGACAAGATCCCTCGAAGCCGCTGGGCGCCCAGCGTCCGAATTCGGGTCAATGACCACCGCGCACAAGCGCCGACGTTCCCTCAGGCGACGATCCCGCGCGGGCGCCCGGACGCGCTCGGTGAACGCGAGGGCCACCCCGTACAGGTAGCCGGTGTTGTCGATGGTGGAGTTGACCATGACGATCTTGCGAACGCGGTTGTCAGCGAGCAACGACGCACGTTGCTGATATCGCAAAGCTGGCGCCGTGCGGACCGGGTCACTGTTGGATCGAAGGACTCCAACGGGCGGTCGGCTCGTCACCGAGGTCCACTTGAAGCGCCGGCGCCCTCACATGACAGTCGGTGGCCTCGCCCGGCTGTCCCGCCGCACGTTCACGTCGCGGTGAGCCCCTCACCTGTGTGATCCGTAGGGAATGGTGGCCTTCGGTACACGGGTGAGTGCCCGGACATTCGACTGCGCCGACAGGACCTCCCGGAGCCGTTCGATCTCCATCCTCTGGGCGGCGATCTGCGACAGAGCCCGCTGCCTGAAGTCAGTGAGACCGCCGATCTGCTCGTCACGCGCGGCGAGGCGTTCCTTCAGCCCGGAGACCTGTTCTTTGAGGCGCTCGATCTGTGCCGCCCGCGGGTCCGGAATCACGCCCGTTTCCCGAAGCTCGGTCAACCGGCGCTCGAACTCCTCCGCCAAGTGTTGGTAGGGGCCTGGCCGCGGCGAGCCGTCGCGGTTCTTCTTGGGATAGAAGCCGGTGCGGGCGACCCCGGCTTGGGTCGCGAGGGTCTTGATGTCGCACTTGCCGCCCGGGGGAACGTCACCGGCAAGGAGCCGTTCCATGACGTGCCGAATGGCCGTCTCGTTGTTCCGCCGGGTCTCGTCGCTGATACGGGCCACGTCATGCCCCCGTTCCGCAGAGGGCGTCAATCTCGGCCAGCACCCGTTCATCGCGGGCGAGTTCCGTACCCAGCCGGGCCTGCTCCGTCCGCTGCGCGCGCCCGATGGTGGCGATGAACACCTTCTTGCTCTCGGCGCTGGCCGCCCACACCGGGCGGTGCCCGGCATGGTGGGTGGCCTGCGGGCACCGCGCCGAATCGCACATGCCGATCAAGGGCTCCGTCGCCCCGCGGGCCTGAGCCCCTGCGAGCTTGAGGCACAGCGCCTTGGACGGATCGAGGAACCAGCAGTAGTTCGCCGGCCCCAGGTGCAGGGCCTTGGCCCGCTTGGCGAGCAGGTTCGTCACCTCCTGGTCGCTGCGCTTGATGTTCGGCGCCCCGGAGGAATCCAGCTGTTCGTCGACGAACGCGAAGAAGTCCAGGAGGTCGCTGGCGCCAGGCCCCGCAGGGCGGATACCGTTCTGGTAGTCGTGGAAAGCGTCGAGGGCGACGCGCATCTTGTGCTCCCGCTCCTCTTGGCCGAACTCGGCCATCAGCACGGACTGGGCCCCACCAGGGCGGTCCGCATAGCCCTCCGTGGTGACCACGGAAATGTGCTTGAGATGGATCTTGGCGGCCAGCAGACCACCGGGCCGGTGCGCCATTTCCACCGCGAGGGTTCTCCGTAGCATCCGCAGACTGACCGGCACCTCGGGGATCGGCGCCAGCCCAAGGCGACGGCCCTCTGGGCCATTGACCCAGGTCAGGAACCATTCGTACGGGGTGACGAAGGAGAGCGACTTGAACAGGTGACCGTCGTTCTTCACCGGGTCAGCGAGCGAGGCGGCTACGTCGGCGGTGTCGTACGCCTGCTTGATGGTCACCCACTGATCGTGTTCACC